>NZ_JH976122.1:0-345022 GCF_000305755.2 Vibrio sp. HENC-03
CGATTAAAATTTCTGTTTGCACTAAAATTTTAGCTCCTCCTTGGAGGGGGGAGTCCATACATCGAACCGCGAGGGACGAGCATGATTCAGAATCTGCTCACCGAGTGCTGTGACTTGATGTGAAATATTGATTGAGAGCGTGTGGCAGTTAGATTCCTGATCTCTCCTAGGCTCGTCGGAATGACCGAGATTTGAGTGTTGAAAGAGATCCCCAACTCGCTCGTCCCTCGCTCTTGAGGATGACGGACGTAGGGTCTCTGAGGCTCATCAGAATGCTCGGAATATTGAATTGAGCATGTCACTCAACAACGCGTCATTCCCGAAAGCGACGAAGGAGCGCAGTCGGGAATCTCTTGTAAACGCAGTACTATCCAAATGAAAACAAAGCCGAAAGTAGAATAGGCAAGTATGAAAGAACAGAAGATTTCTCCGATATCCGTCTTGGATCAAAGCCCGATGTTTGTGTGCAGCGTGATGAACCGAACCTTCCGTAATCGTGCCCAAGCAGAGCTATCGCGTCAGGACTTGATGACGTTGGAAATGGCGAGTGCCTTGGCGGCGTTAGAAGAGTTTCAACCGATGAGTCAGCAAGAGTTGGCGGATGCGGTTCTAACGGAGCGAAGCGTCGCAAAACGTATGGTGGATAACTTAGAGAAACGAGGCTTTGTTAAAGTTTCTAAGAGCGAAACCAATCAGAGATTAAAGATTCTGACACTCACCAAAGAAGGGGTAGAAGCAGTACGCAAAGTGCACCGCATCATGACTAACCTCAAGCAAGATTTCTTTTCTTGTTTGACGGAAGAGGAATCCGACGAATTCTTCCGTTTGGTGCGGAAAATGACCTTAGCCAATCACGCTTAATTCTGCATTTCAAACGATGGCGAGCCAATTAGCTTTCTGTGAGGAAACGGTTCGCCACTTCAGCTTCTTGCTTCTTCATCAATTGATGCGCGGTCAGCATGTGTTGTTCCATCACTTGTTTGGCTTTTGAAGCGTCACCTTTACGCAATGCTTCCACCAGTGCACGTTGGCTTTGCACGCCCGTTTGCCACAGCTTGTGGTTCCCCGGTTCATACAATTTACGGTAAATCGTTAGCTCAGTAAGCATCTGCGCAGTGAAGCGAACCACAAACTTCAGCAGCTCGTTGCCAGAGTAACTGGCTAATAGGCTGTGAAACTCTATCGATGCAATGTGGTGTTCGCGCTCTTGATACACGTCTTCTGGTGGCGTTTGGTACTTATCGATTTGCTGATCGAGCGTGACAAGTTGTGCCTCGGTTAATGTACCTGCCAAAGAGGCAGCGATTTCTGGTTCAAGTGACAAGCGGATTTGGTACAGGTCAGAAATCGAAACATCTTTGAAGAACAGGTAGTTGCTTAGCAGTGCCTGAGCTTTGTTCTCGCTCATTTCGCTAACAAACACACCGCCTTTTGGTCCCGTCTTGGTCGAGAGAATGCCTTGTGCTTCAAGGATTCGCATGCTTTCTCGCACCGTGCTTTTGGAAGCATCAAAGGTTTCCATGACTTCGATTTCACTCGGCAGACGATCGCCGGGCTGCAAAGCTTGATCGACGATCCAAGTTTTGATCGACTCGGCCAGTTGTTGAGTTCTACGTCCTTTCGCGCTGCTTGCCACATTTTCCTCGCTGGGTTATCTCGCGGTATCTATTGAATTTTGAAGGAAATTCAAAGGATGTCACCTGTTTTCTACCTTTCATTTTCTGAAAAACGAACATGGTTTTAGTTATGAAACCATCCGATTATCGATCGAATCGCACTCACAAAAAAGTCTATTTATCATGATAAATGTCTTTCATTTGATATTTATCATGATAAATTAAAAATGAACATGGTTAGAAATAGAGCGATTCAAGATGGAAAAATTTGTAGAAACGGCCAGTCTAGCGTGGGAATGGTTGGAAGATATTGCTCAATGCAGCCAAACCAATGACCCAGATAGCGAAGGCGTGACGCGTTTGTGTGCCAGTGAAGAGCACGCAAAAGCGAATGAAAAGCTACGCGAGTGGATGTTGTTGTCTGGCATGGAAGTGCGCATGGATAACGCGGCTAACCTTATTGGTCGTTACCACAGTCCGAACCCAAATGCGCAGACGCTGATCTTTGGTTCTCACCAAGATACCGTGCCAAATGGTGGCAAGTACGATGGCATCTTAGGTGTCATCCTACCTATCGCTTTGGTCCATTATTTCCATCAGAAGAAATTCGAATTTCCTTTCCATATCGATGTGATTGCCTTCAGTGATGAAGAAGGCACACGATTCCAATCGACATTACTTGGTTCAAAAGCCATTGCCGGAACGTTTGACCCGAGTGTTTTGGATGCACGCGATGCTTACGGTATTACGATGCGTGAAGCACTGACTTCATTCGGTTGCCATCCTGAACTTATTGCGCAAGATGCTTACGACAAAGACAAGGTGTTGGGTTTTGTGGAACTCCACATTGAGCAAGGCCCGCAACTTGAGCAAGCGAATTTGCCTGTGGGTGTGGTTACGGCCATCACCGGTATCGAGCGCCATACTTTGTCGGTTTTGGGTAAAGCTGGTCACGCGGGTACAGTGCCAATGGACATGCGCCAAGATGCGCTAGTTGGGGCTGCGCAGGTCATCCATATGTTTGACCAACTGTGTAAACGTGAAGACGATCTTGTGGGTGTAGTGGGCAAAATTGCCAACTTCCCGAATGGTGTGAATGTGATTCCTCAGCAAACGGACATCACTATCGAACTGCGCTCGCCAAATGATGCTTCCCGTATTGCAGCACGACAAGAAATGCTGGCAAACATCGAAACCTTAATGACGCAGTACAACCTTGCGTATCGCCACGAGCAAACTTACGAGCAAGCGGCAGTTACTTGTTCTGATTCGCTCTCTTCGGCACTCACTCAGGCGATCTCGCTATCCAACATTGAAGCTAAGCACCTATTTAGTGGTGCAGGGCATGATGGTCTTGCGGTGTGTGAATTAACGGACATTGCGATGCTGTTTATGCGTTGTACGGATGGGGTTAGCCACCATCCAGATGAAGCGATTCTACAAAAAGATCTGATGGCCGCAGTCGAAGTGTTGAACCATTTCTGCATGCTGATGAAACATCAATAACACGCGAATAAAACAAGAGAGGGTGGGGATTCATCCTCTTTTTTACTTTTAAAACCAAGTGTTGGTTTTGCTTGCAAACGTGATTGCTCAAACGAGTGAGCTTTCATTCCTATACTAAGGAGAGATTTTGTTATGGATATGACAAAGAAGATGGAGACGACAGAGAAAAAGGCTTGGTACAAAAGCATGCCGGACCCAATGGTCCTGATCTTTATGATTTTAGTGGCGACTTACCTACTGACCTTTGTTGTGCCTGCGGGGGAATTCTCACGCGTTGTTGTCGATGGCCGAACCACGGTAGTGCCGAACTCATTTGCCTATCTGAATGACGTTCCAGCGGTGCATTTCTTTGATATTTTTGTCGCGATTCCGAAAGGTTTGATCAGTGCGGCGCCTTACTTGTTCATCGTATTTATTGCTGGTGGCTTGTTCCACATCTTGCAACGCACCGGAGCATTAGAGAACGCAATTGGTGTGGCGGTAAACAAAGCGGGTGTGAAGAACCGTAATCTGATCATCACCATCGGTACCTTCATTTACGGTTTCTTTGGCGTGGCGGTAGGCTTTGAGAACAACATCGCACTTGTTCCTGTCGCGGTTCTGATTTCTGCTGCGGTTGGTTACTCCAGCCTTGTCGGTACGGTAATGGCAGTGGGCGGCATCGGTGTGGGCTTTGCACTGTCACCAATCAACCCTTATACCGTAGGCGTGGCTCAAGGTATTGCAGAGCTGCCAACTTTCTCGGGCGCTTGGCTGCGTGCGGCGATGGTGATTTCCTCTTTGGCATTATTGTCTTACTACATCTGTACTCGCGTAGCGAAGATGGAGTTTAAAGAGCCAGATTCAGCAGAAGGCTTAAGCAAAGATCTATCGGAATACCATCTAGAGAAGAAAGACAAACTGACGCTGGGCGTATTCCTAGCTGGTCTTGGTGTGATGCTTTACGGTGTATTTGCCAATGGTTGGTACATCAACGAGATCGCAGGCCTGTTCTTATTGATGGCGATTGTGATCGGCGCAGTCAACGGCTTAAGCGCTAATGGCATTGTGAAGCAAATGATGGAAGGTGCATCAGGCGTAACCGCAGGCGCATTGGTCATTGGTGTTGCGGCATCGATTCAAATCATCCTCGACCAAGCACAAATCATCGACACCATCGTTAACGCGTTAAGCTCACTGATCCAAGATATGCCGATTGCTATCTCTGCGATTGTCGCGAGTGTGGTGCAAGGTGTGATCAACCTATTCGTACCATCGGGCTCTGGTCAGGCAATGGTGACCATGCCAATCCTAATTCCTGTAGCTGACCTTACTGGCATGAGCCGTCAGCTGATGATCACCGCATTCCAAGTGGGTGACGGTCTGACCAACCTTATCGTTCCGACTTCTGGTGGTACGCTAGCGATGTTGGCACTTGGTCGCGTGTCTTACGAGCAGTGGCTCAAAGCTATCATGCCATTCATGGCGTTCGTTTATGTTCTATGTTGGGTAGCCTTGTTTGTTGGACAAATGGTTGGTTACTAACGTCTTTTATATTGAGAATCTATGACGATTTCACTTATACACGTTAACCCAGAAACGGGGTTATCGGCTTCCATTACAGCCACTGGCGGCGTTGCCGTTGGTGGTTACGTAAACCACAGCTGGCGCGGGATTGGCGCCTGTGCAACCCAAGGTTTGTTTACTAACCCTTGGTATGCCGACAATGCCAAGCGATGGTTATCTCAAGGGCTTTGTTGCCATGATGTGGTTGAGCGTTTGAAAGAGGGCGATGCTGAATTTGCGAAGCGCCAATGCATGGTAATGGATAAACATGGCCACGCGGCGTTTATCAATGGTGAAGAGAATATCGCGCACGTGGGTTCTCTTGCTTTTCAAGATCTCGCCGTCGCAGGTAACATGCTAGAAAGTGATGCGGTTATTGAAGCTTTTGCGGATTCATTTATGGCTCAGACAATGCTGAATGCTGAGCAAGTGAGAGCAGGGGACAAACCTCAATATCGTGATAACTACGAAGCAAGGTTAGCGGAAGTGCTCATTACTGCACTAGAAGCCGCATTGGAAGCGGGTGGCGATAAACGCGGTACGTATTCCGCTTCGCTTCGTATTGAAAGCTACACGCAAGCACCGATTGATATTCGCGTTGATTGGTCTGATGACAGCTTGATTGAAGACATGAGAAAGGTACTGAGCCGCGTACAAGCGCCGAGCTTCCAAGAGTTTCTCAACGGATTGCCGAATCAATAAATCGACAGTTTTGCTGAGATTTGTTCAGAGACAAAAACAAAAAAAGCCGAACAGCGTATCACTGTTCGGCTTTTTCATATCTTAACGAGGTGAGGGATTAGTACTTCACTTCGTAGTTCAAGTGGAAGCGACGACCCGGTGCGTTGTAGTAACGTGAGTTGTTACGCTCTGATTGCGCGTACGCCGTCATGTAGTCTTCGTTGAATAGGTTTTCAACAGCGAAGCTTAACGTACCGAACGGAAGGTCGTAGTCCACACCAGCGTTTGCAACGAAGTAGCTGTCTACTGCGTATTTCGCGCCAGAAGTGATTTCATCTTCTTTATCACGGTTGCCTGAGTAAACCAGCGTCATGTTGTAGCGACCGAATTCGTAAGCGTCGTAACTGATAACAGACGTTACTTTCAATGGTGCGATACGCGTGCCGTCTAGTGGTTCCCAACCGCTGTCTTCGTTAAGTTTACGCTCACCTTCTTGCCAAGAGATCGTGCTGTCTGTACGAAGGTTAGCAAGAATGCTGTAACCAAGCGTTGCTTCCGCACCCCAAACTTTCTCTGGTGCACGAGTACTTTCTAGCGCATCGCCTGCTTCGTTTACGTTCAGCGTCGAACCTAGGTCAGATTCGCTGTAGAACGCTGCAAGAGAGTAGTCCGCTTCACCAAGGAAGCCGCGCACACCCACTTCGTAGTTGTCAGTAGTAATTGGCTTGATAGCACCTTCAACGGTCGAGCTGTTGCCAGAACGAATGTCACGTAGTGCTTCGTTCGTTGACATACCTTGCGCGAAAGATGCAAACAGCTGGTGGTTGTCGGTCAGATCGTGTGTCACACCAATGTTGAATAGGAACTCGTCAAAGTACGGATCTCCGCCTTGAACTTGATCACCTGCATTGTTGTGCGTGTTACCTACCGTGAAATCATCCACGCTTAGACGTACGTACTCGTAACGGATACCGTAAGAAAGAACCGTGTTATCGCTTACGTCAGTGATGAACTGTGCGAATGGTGCGATAGCAAACTGCTCTACATCCGGTGTGTTGTTGTAGAAACCGACGCTGTTTGGCTGTTTGAACGACTGTTGTTCAACGTCCATACCCCAAGTCACGAATGCCCAATCAATTTGGCTAGAGATGTTGGCTTTCACACCGAAACGATCAAAATCTGTCTCGTTGTGGCCGTATAGCGTTTGACCAAAGGTTGGAGAATTTGGGTTCTTGTCTTTCATCGCAAGCGTGAACGTCTCAGTGTCCTGAGTCATCCAGTAACCCGTTACGTCGAGCATACCTAGGCTAAAGCCCAGATCTTGGTAACGCGCTTGGTAGTTAGCGAACGTACGTGTCACGTCATTTGGTTTCGCGCCATCTTTGCCTGCTACGCCGTTGTTGTAACCTGGGCCACAGTGAACCGCTTCTGCAGGTTTGCCGTTAGCTGCATCGCCATTCGCTGCACACCAGCCGTCGTTGTCAGTAATGTTACGAACGCCAACAGTCAAAGTCAGTGAACGATCTTCGTCGATGTTACGGTTCCAAACGCCGTTTACGTTTAGGTTGTCCATGTCGTCTTCGTTGTTTACCGAAGGTAGGCGGTCACCGTTAGCATCGTAGCTGCCGCCACGTTGCTCGTAACCCAAACCTAAACGCCATTGATCTTTCTCATCACCGCCTGTCGCTTCTTGGTACACGTTCCAAGTGAACGCATCGCTACCAAACTCTTGGAAGCTTGTGCCAACTTTAGTGCGGTATTCTACTGCGCCTTCTTCTGGCATTTTGGTGATCACGTTGATGATACCGCCCTGTGCGCCAAGGCCGTAAACCGCAGAACCACCACGGATAACTTCGATACGCTCTACGTTTTGTGGATCAATGGCCGACAACTCTTGGCCGAAGTCTAGGAAGCTGTTGTTTTGTGCTACGCCGTCAATCAATAGTAGAACGCGACGACCACGGATTTGGTTTTGACCTTTGCTGCTCAGGTTACCGTGAACAGAAGTGCCCATACCCGGAACCAACGTTGAAAGCACATCGTTGATGCTGCGGCTTTGGTTTAACTGAGACTGAAGTTGTTCTTGATCGATAACGGTCACAGAGCGAGGAACGTCGTTAAGCAGCTGTTGAGAACGGCTTGCGGTAACAACCATTGTTTCCATTGCTTGGACTTCGTCGTTACTTTCTGCTGAAACGCCGAAAGATGAAAGAGTAATTGCACTTACCACTGCAATATTTAGCTTAGATAGTTTGAGTTTCATAACTTCCTGCAACTAAAAGTTGTCTTTTATAAACTTGTTAATAAATCGATTTAGCTAGCGATTATTGAGCACTTTGTAATTGCGTGGTAGTCTAGCACGCAAAGAAGTAATGTAAATATCAATAATTATCATTTGTCATTTAATGAGCAATTTTACTGCAGTCGTTATCATTTCAATAATTAGCCAAATGCTGTCTATTCAGCTTGCTTATGCAAGTGGATTAAACGCATCAGTTGTCGATGATTTAGACCATACGATATCGACGTCGAATGTGACCCATTTTCCGCGTGTTGCAAGTGTATCTACTTTTGGTGCAGAGCTAGTAATAGCAATGGGTGAGAAGCCTGTTGGTGTGTCCGATTACCCTGGTGGATTTCCTCCTTATCTTTCTGCTTTAAATGACGTGCCAAGTCTTGGTAATCGTTCAAGAACCAGCTTTGAAGCTTTGTACGATGTTAAACCAGATTTGGTCGTTGGTTTGGGGCGAATGTTAGAGCCTTACTATCAGCGCTTCGTCGAAATCGCACCGCCTCTCGGTTTTGATTTGATTACTTTAGAAGACAGTTTTTCTGCGGTAGAGCGTGCAAGCATGGCAATGGGTCGAGAAGAGCAAGGAAAGTCACTAAATATGTGCTTTCAGGCTTTTCTTGATGAAATGCAATCAAAGCTCGGTAATAGACAGTTTTCTGGTTTGTTTCTGACAAGTGCAGGCGTCACTCCGCGAGCATACTACTCACACTTTATGTCCGTCGCTCTTATGGAAAAATTGAATATCCAAAGTGCGAATGGTGATTCGCCGTACGCGACGAAAACGCCTTTTTCTGGACAGGTGGGTCTTGAGTGGTTGGTGAAACTCGATCCCGATGTGATTTTCATGTACCAGAACGCCGAGCCACAATTTACCGAATCGAAAATTTGGCAAAGCCTAAAAGCGGTGAAGAACAATCGAGTTTACTTGGTTGATATGACATGGCGAGAGCCAGAAGGGCCACTTTCACGAATTTGGGTTGCGATGGATATCGCCCACAAAGTGTATCCCGATCTTTTTCCTGCGCCTTCTGTTGAACGAGTTTATGAGGTGATCAATGGCTCATGCTCTTAGGATAACCAAACCAAGTGCGGTGATGGTTCGCAGTTTGGCGACGGCTTTGTTACTAGCTGTGGTTTATGCGTCTTTGTCGAGTGGCATTTACCATTTTGATGCACAGCAGATCATGGCGTTTTTGATTTCTGATTCAAGCAGCCAAGCATCTTTAGTGTTTTGGGAACTGCGTTTACCTCGTACCTTGATCGCACTCTTTGGTGGGGCGGCGTTGGCGGTATCCGGCTCGCTCATGCAAGACATCGTTCGCAACCCGTTAGCGTCTCCAAACCTGACCGGTGTGATGTCTGGCGCAGCGCTTAGCGTGTTGACGGCGACCATGTTTTTGCTGCCATTGCCAACGTTGTTTTGGGGGATAGTGGGTGGTTTGCTTGGCGGTGCCATTACCTTATCCATCAGTTGGAAACAGGGCGTCACACCAGCGCGTTTGGCGTTAGCTGGTATTTCTGTGAGTGCGTTTTGCCAAGCAGCGGTGACCTACATTCTGTTGTCAGATCGCGTAGACAGTGAGTCACTGTTTTTCTGGTTAACGGGCAGTAACGCAGGCGCGAATTGGTCGGTGTTTACGCCGCTTGTTTATACCGTCATTCCTGCGTTTATCTTGCTTGCGGTGACACATCGACAGCGTGGTTACTTACTGCTGGATGACACCGTTGCTCGTGGTTTAGGTATCGCGATTAACCGTTATAGATTGGCGTTTGGCTTTGTATCTGTCGTGCTTACTGCGGTTGCGGTTGGTGCATTTGGTCCTGTTGGTTTTGTTGGCCTTGTTGCTCCTCATCTCGCACGCATGATGGGATTGGGGCTTGGCGGTGCAGCTGTGATTGGTGCAGCACTCGTCACCGCAGCGGATCTCCTTTCTCGAACCCTGCTTATGCCGTTGGAAATTCCTATTGGCGTCATTACTGCGACTTTAGGTGCGCCTTGGTTTCTTATGTTGATTGTTCGTAAGCTGAGAGGGAATTAATGAAAACGCGTTTCTTATTCCCTTGCTTGGTATTGCTGGTGTTCGCTCCTGCATTGTTTATCGCTTCTAACCCAGAGCTTAGGCAAGCAGGCGAGCTGTTTATTACTCACGGTACTTATCACCCATTTTGGTCGCTAACCCTACCAAGGTTTTTGCTGGCAATAATGGCGGGTATGATGCTGGCAGTATCAGGCTTATTGCTGCAAACCACCCTCAAAAACCCGTTGGCAGATAGCGGTATTTTAGGTGTGAACGCTGGTGCTTCTCTTGGTGCCGTCTGTGCGATTTTGTTACCTGCTTGGTTTAATTGGAATATCACCACAGAAAGCGCGTTGCTGCTGTTTTCAATGGCGGGAGGTTTGCTCAGCGCGATTCCTGTTTTGATCGTGAGCCGAATCGGAAATACCAGTCTCACTCTACTCACAGGTGTGGCAATTACGGCGATTCTTGGCGCATTGAGTTCGGCGCTGATCTTCACTATTGGTCAGGGTAAAACCGACATCGCATTGCAATGGATGGCGGGTGGTATGTATGGCAGAGGTTGGGAGCAAGTAAGTTATCTTCTGCCTTGGTTCTTGGCCTGTTTAGCGTTCATTGTTTTGGTGTATTTGCCATTGAAATGGGTACGCTACGATGATGCGATTTTGCGTGGTATTGGTATTAACGGTGCTTTGCTGCGTTTGGGGATTCTGTTAGGCACGGTATTTATTACTGCGCCTGCCGTCTCAGCAGTTGGGCCGATTGGTTTTGTGGGATTGGTGATTCCGCACATTGCACGTTTGCTCAGTGCGAATGATCCTTTGCGAACCATGTTTACGACTTTGATTTTCGGCGCTGGCTTCCTCGCTCTTTCAGATGTTTTAGCCAAACACTTACTGTTCCCAACCGAAATTCCAGCGGGCGTGATTACCGCACTGCTTGGTGTGCCATTTTTCCTCTTCTTGTTAAGGAAACACTCATAATGACCCTATCTTCAAAAGGGCTTGAAGGGCAATCGCTCACCTCAGGCTACAACGATACGATGATCTTGAACGATGTGAACATCCGTCTTCAAGAAGGTAAGGTAACGGCGTTTATTGGCCCAAATGGGTGCGGTAAAAGTACGCTGATGAAGACCTTAACCGGTGCGATAAAAGCGAAAAAAGGCGACGTGACTTTTAAAGGTAAAGCGCTTAACCAATGGAAGCTTAAAGATCTCGCTAAGCACATTGCGATTCTGCCTCAACATCCTACGGCGCCAGAAGGTGTCTTGGTTGAGCAGCTTGTTGCGCTTGGTCGTGTTGCTCATCGCAAGTGGTATCAGGGCAACAGTGAGCGTGACCAAGAAGTGATTACTGAATCGCTTGCTTCTGTCGGGTTGGCTGGTTACGAAAAGCGTGTAGTGAGTACGTTGTCGGGCGGTGAGCGTCAGCGCGTATGGCTAGCGATGTGTTTGGCGCAAGAAGCTCAGTGGTTATTGCTGGATGAACCAACCAGTTATCTCGATTTAGGTCACCAACTCGAGTTACTTGAAGTGCTCGATAAGTTGAACAAGGAACGCAACTTAACCATCGTTTATGTTCTCCATGAGCTGAGCCAAGCTGCACAGTTCTGCGATGAACTGGTACTAATGAAAAAAGGTCAGATCTTAAAACAGGGAGCGCCTTTGGATGTGCTCACTGAATCGACCCTTGAATCGGTGTTTAAAGTGGAAGGAAAAATGGAAGTCATTGATGGCTACGTTTACTGTTTACCAAAAGCTTATGTTCGTGAGGAAGTGCGTTAATGGAAAGCCTGTTTAATCAGTTTCGTACTTTAGTGTCTTTGCCTGAGAATGTTAAAACGCTGAGTGTCAGCGAGCAGCAAGCCATCTTGAATCGACACGAACCTTTCTTCCGCTTACGTTTTGCTGAACAGCCGAAAGGCATTAAAGCCAGTGAATGGTTTGAGCGTGAGTTTCCTGCTGTTGTGCAAGATTACGCAGATTCTATTGAGGCGAAATTGCCATTTGCCGTGCCGATTTGGCAGAAAGTGTTCAACGCGATTTTGCTGACGTCGCTGGTCGGTCAACGTGTAGTGTTTGATCGCGTGTTGCAGTTAACACTCGATGATCTGTATCTGACGATTGGTGAAGACCATCGTGTCGCAAGCATTGAGGTGTCGAGTGCAACGCCTTTCTTTGCTCTTGAGAGTGGTAACGAAAATGCGATGCAAGTGGAATCGGAACAGGCCTTAGATGAGAAACTCGCGCAAGTTATTACGACGCTCTCTGAGCCATTGGTGCCGTTGTACAAAAAGCAGAAAGTTAGCCCGAAAGTGTTTTGGGGTAATGCCTTGTATGCGTGCGATTTGGCGTTTTCTAAACTTGCATATCAGCCATTAGCCAATGATATGGTAGAGCTAGACGTGCAAGCGGCATCAAAGTGGCAGCAAAACCTATTTAACGCGGTAACACCAAAAGGCGGTGAGTTAAACGCGGTAAAAAAGGTGACCTTTAATGGTTTTCAAAAGCTCTATGTGAGAAGAGAAACGTGCTGTCTGAAATACAAAATTGAAGGTAAAGAGAAGTGCTCAACCTGTAACTTGCACGATTCAGAAATCCAAGAAAACATCATGCGTAACAAGCTGCTTAGTGCTATCGCATAGTTTTGCCTGTACCGCTTGTTGATATCTCTTCTCTCATCGGCGATTTTCTAATTGAGAATCGCCGTTCTAAATCAAGCCATACGCTTTTAAAATCACAATCCCCACGGTACAAGTCACTGTTGAAAGCACAGTTGTCAAAGCAATGATGTTCGCTGCTAAGACGGAGTTTCCTCCCATCGAGCGTGCCATCACATAACTTGCTGCCGCCACAGGAGAGGCGTTCATAAAGAACAGAATGCCAAGCTCAATCCCTCTAAAGCCGACTAAATACGCGCCTGTGGTAATCACAATAGGGGCGACGATCAGTTTGTAGCTGCTAGCAAACCAAGACGGTCCTTTCTCTTTCTTCATCAAACTTAAATCGAGTGAGCCACCGGTACACAAGAGGGCAAGGGGAAGCGTCATCTTCGATAGATAGTTACCGGCATCAATTGCCACATCTGGAACAGGAATCGACAGAAGGTAGAACACCATGCCAGAGACAATCGCGATGATCAGTGGGTTGCGCGTTAAGGTTCTCACCATCATTTTGGCGGCTTGAGAGCCAGACGTTGCGCCTTTTGGAGACAAACAAATCACGGCTTGCACGTTATAGATAAAGGTGGTTACCGCAACATAAAGCGCAGCCAGAGCGACACCTTGTGAACCGTAAGCATTCGCCACATACGCAATGCCGATGATGCCCGTATTGGCGCGAAAGCCACCTTGGATTAAAACGCCTTGGTCGGGTGAAGATTTGAAGAACAGTTTGACGGAAACATAGGTGAAGATGAAAAACGCGATGCTGGCAATAATGCCGTAATTGACGAAGCCGCTAGCCGCAGAGAAATCGTGCTCGGAGACGACGATACTCAAGAACAACATCGCAGGTAGCGTGACCTGAAACACCAGTTTAGAACCGACTTCGATAAAGTTGTCGTTGATTAGCCCTATGCGTTTGAAGATAACGCCCAATACCAACATTAAGCAGATGGGGCCAGTGATCGACAACGAGAATTGCAACTGATGTAAAACAGCATCCATGAGTGTATCCGCAGCAAAAGAAAAGAGTTTTATAATTGTCATACAATTAAACCACAACTCAATCTTGGGAGACAGTAGGGTGGTGAAATTTTCTTCAGTTATTGTGGGGTTACTGGTGAAAGGAGAGGAAAACCAGTCTGGCTTGTATCACCAGACTGGAAGCAAACTCTAAAGCAGAATTACTTTTGAGCGTTTGAAAGGAGGTAATCAGGCCCTGCTGTTTCCGCCGTTACCACAGATAGCTTGCTCGTATCTGCACCAACGCCTTGGTATTGAGTAAAGCCTTTCACTTGTTCGCTTTTTGGTAGCTCTACCGAGTAAGAAGCGATTTGTTCTGCGTTAGTCACCGTGCCGATGTAAACTTCGTTGTTGTAGGTAGGATTCACCAGCGGCAACTCTTCTGTCGCGCGTACGCTGACGAATTGCTCTTGCTGGTGGTTATCAACCACGTTGCTGTCGAAGTGAACGTCCACGCCAGCGAAAATGTTCTTCACTTCACTGTTGTTGAACAGGCTCACACGGTGCGTTTGGTTGCCGTAGACAATGCCCCATTCCGTATCCACAAGGGTGTTGTTACGAATGGTGATGTTCTTTGGTGTCCATTGCTTGTTGAGCTCTTTGCCTTTCACTGCTTGGTCTAGCTTCTCGCCGTTTGCTACATCAATTATGCCGGTATTGATCACGATGCCGCCGCGTAGATCCGCATTGCCTTCAATCTTGCCATCACGACCGCGTGTGCCAGTGATGTAGTTGTTCTCAATCACGTGGTCTTCATCGTAAATACGCATACCGCCAGTCAGCAGTTTTTCATTACCTAGAATCACGTTGTCTTTCACCACGTTCGCTTTACCGTGACGAAGAGAAATCAGAGAGGCACTTTCAAAGATGGTGTTGCCAGAGATTTCATTGCCGCCTGACTTAATCGAAATCAGCTCGCGCTCACCATCCATATCAATCATCAGGTTGTTGGTGAACTTAGAGTTTGATGCCCATTGAGAAGATTTAGAGTCACCAATTCGAATCGCTTCCCAGCTGTTGCCGTTGTAGCGAATCGCTTCTTTGATATCGAATTCATTGAACTGGTTTGGTTTTTGGTCCAAGAAAATGTTGTTAGCAATAAGGTGGTTATCTGGTGTGTCGTCTTTTTGTACGCCAATTAAGGTGCCGCGCTTTTGCTTACCTTCAAAACGGTTATTGATCACCTTGCCATCTTTACCCCAAAGTGAAACCCACAAGTATTTCGGGTATTCAGAGCGACGTTCGTCCGGTTGGTATTCGTAAGCGTGGTTGAAGTAGTAGAACGTAGAGTTTTGCAAAGTGTTGTTGTTACCCATCATACGCACGCCGCCGAAACGTTCAGCAGGGCCGCCTTCGGTAAACACCAAACCGTCGACAGTGATGTTGTTACCTTCAAGGCGAAGCTGAGCCAAACCCGTTAGCCAAACGCTGCCAGGTTGCTCCGCCTTGATGGTAATGTCGTTGGCTTTCACCGTGACGATATCAAGATCCGCGTATTTACCCGCAGGAATCGTGATTGTTGTACCGTCCTCGGCATTCTCCATCTGTTGTTTCAATGCTTGCACAGCGTCTGCTGATTGCGCTTCAAGTACGCTGCCATCCACTGTGTTTAAGCGATCCGTAGCAAGCAAGTAATCGCGAGTGATGTCATTCACTGCGGTTTCAACAACAGCGGGAGCCGCAGCTTCCGTAGTTTGAGAAGGTGAAGTGTTACAACCTACTAGGGTTAGGGCAGAAATGGACGCGGCAACCACGCCAGCAAGCATTGTTTTTTTCATAATGTATCTCTTTGTAGAAGCACAAAAAGCGGTTGAATACTCAACCGCTTGTTTCTCGTTATGAGTTCTCCGTTATCGGAGCCCCCTCAGAAGCGCGCTCTGCGTTGCCATCGACTGCTCTCATCAGCGCCACGCCGACGCCAAGAACAATCACACCACAGAACACGAAAATCATGCGTCCCCAGAATGGGTTAGGCAGTAAGAACATCGCCATCACACCCACACCAGACACCGCAATCAACGAACCCAACATTTGGCGTTGTTTGTTATCCAGTTTTTTCTGTTCCGTTGAGTCAGAAACCAACGGTGTTGCTAAGTTATTGAAGAAGCGGTCAACGTCTTGTTGGCGTTTCTCTTCAAGCGGTTTGTAGAACAGTGTCGACAGAGCAAAGAAGCCTGCGGTAAACACCAAGTGACCAATCAAACCAACCGCAACTTTTAGATCTGACCATTCACGACCTGTTAGAGGCTGAAGATCAAACCAGTTTTGAATCATTTCCGGTGTGATGACAAAACCAACCGTGTAAGACACGATGCCACCTACCACCAATGTGCCCCAGCCAGCCCAGTCCGGTGTTCTCTTGATGAAGAAGCCACAGAACGCAGGAATCGTCATTGGGAAACCAATCAACGCGCCAACGTACATCATGGTGTCGAACAGGCTCAGACCTTTTAGCGAGTTGATGAACAGAGCAATCAAGATGATCGCGATGCCGAAGAAGGTAGAGGTGATTTTCGATACGATCATCAACTCTTTTTCTGTCGCGTTCGGACGCAGAATCGGCAAGTAGAAGTTCATCACGAAGATGCCTGAGTTACGGTTCAAACCTGAGTCCATTGACGACATCGTCGCTGCAAACATCGCTGAAATCAGCAGACCTACCATGCCCGCTGGCATGTATTGCTCAACAAAGTACAAGTAAGCAAAATCACCTGCTTTAGAGCCCGCTTCTGGGTAATGCGCTGATAGGTCAACACCTTGGCTTGCAATGAACCAAGAAGGGGTAAACCAAATCAATACGCCCACCGTCATTAGTACACACGCTAGTAGTGCAGCTTTCTTTGCGTTCTTAGAGTCTTTTGCCGCTAGGTAACGGTGACAGTTCAACATGTTGTTGTTGATAGAGAACTGCTTTAAGAAAATGAACACTGCCCAGATACCAAAAATACTGAGGTAGTTCAGGTTGTTACCGGTTACGAAAGACCCGTTTTCTTGAACAGGGAAGTTCGCAATGATTTCTGTAATACCGCCGCCTTTTACTACCGCAACCACAGCACACGTCACCGTTACTGCCATGATGATGACCATCTGCATAAAGTCAGATGCGATAACCGCCCAAGAGCCGCCCGTTACGGACATTATCAGTACAACTAAGCCCGTGATCCAAATGGTGGTTGTCATATCGAAGCCGAAAATGCCCGATGCAATGATCGCCAAGCCATTCAACCAGATACCCGCAGAAATCACGCTGCTTGGCATGCCAGACCAAGTGAATACTTGCTCGTTAAAGCGACCAAAGCGCATGCGAATCGCATCGATCGGCGTGATAACGCGCAGCTGGCGGAATTTCGGTGCGAAGTACAGGTAGTTCATCAAGTAACCGAACGCATTCGCTAAGAAGATAGTCGCTACAGCGAAACCATCGGTGTACGCTTTACCGGCCGCACCAGTAAAGGTCCAAGCACTGAACTGGGTCATAAACGCCGTTGCGCCTACCATCCACCACAGCATGTTGCCGCCCCCGCGGAAGTAGTCACTGGTGGTGCTTGTAAATGTTCTAAACATCCAGCCTATCGCAATGAGGAATAGGAAATAGATGCCAACAATCAGGGTATTGAGTTCCATTTTTCGACCTTCTCATAGTCATTGATTTCTGCCGGATATATTATCCGTTCGATTATTTATTTGTACTACAATAATTCAATTGTGTGATGAAGTGATTAATACTGGAAATCTGCTTGACCCAGTACATTCTTCTACTTCTATCTACACAAACTGATGGTTGTGAACTTAAAATATATTATTCAATAACTTATGATGAGTTTTGTCAGTATGGAACCCCGTTAATTACATTCGCTTATCGTTTCAACAAGAAACTTTGGTTATACATTTCGCTTATTTTGTATGATTATTTCTTTGTTAAATTCGCTGGTTATTTAATGTCTCAACCGCAACGGACTTAACAAAAAAGTAAACAAATAGACCTGAGTGATAAGGGAAGAATGAAGCGGCTGTGTACAACCGCTTCATAAGGTAGATTTAGCTTTCGGTTACTGCTTGTTGGGTTTGAGTACCGTTGTCGTCAACCGCTTTAACAAGTAGTAGACCAACGCCACCAACAATGGCACCACACAAGATGAAGACTAAGCGTCCCCACATTGGGTTTGGCAGTAGCGCCATCAGCATTACGCCTACACCAGCGACTGCGATGAGTTTGCCAAGCATTTGACGTTGCTTGTTATCCAGAATTTTCTGCTCTGTAGATTCAGCAACAAGTGGTGTTGATAGGTTGTCGAAGAACTTATCTACGTCTGCCTGACGTTTCTCAGTTAGAGGCTTGTAGAACAGCGTTGATAGAACGAAGAAGCCACCCGTTAGCGTAATGTGGCCAACTAGACCAATCGCGACTTTAATGTCTGACCATTCACGGCCAGTAAGCTGCTCAAGACCGAATGCTGAAGAAACCATGTCAGCAGTGATAACGAAACCAACAACGTAAGAGACAAGACCACCGACAATCAGCGTGCCCCAACCAGCCCAGTCTGGCGTTTTCTTAATAAAGAAGCCAAGGAATGCAGGGATGGTCATTGGGAAGCCGATCAAGGCACCAACGTACATCATGGTGTCGAACAGGCTCAGGCCTTTTAGTGAGTTGATGAACTGCGCAACCAGGATGATGGCAATACCAAATACCGTTGAGGTAATTTTCGATACCGTTACTAGCTCTTTCTCTGATGCTTGGCCACGGCGAATCACTGGTTCGTAGAAGTTTTTAACGAAGATACCAGAGTTGCGGTTTAGACCTGAGTCCATTGAAGACATGGTCGCGGCAAACATTGCTGCTACGAGAAGGCCAACCATACCCGCTGGCATGTACTCTTGTACGAAGTAAAGGTAAGCGAAGTCGCCTGCTTTGCTGCCTGCATCTGGGTAAGCGGCTGATAGGTCTACGCCTTGACCCGCAATGTACCAAGAAGGCATGAACCAAATGAATACACCGCCTAGCATTAGAACACACGCTAGCAATGCCGCTTTCTTCGCATTTTTCGAGTCTTTTGCTGCAAGGTAGCGGTAAGAGTTCAACATGTTGTTGGTAATAGAGAACTGCTTAACAAAGATGAAGAACGCCCAAATGCTAAAGATGCTTAGGTAGTTCAGGTTGTTACCAGAGACGAAAGAACCACCTTCTTCGACAGGGAAGTTACTGATGACTTCAGTAATGCCGCCGCCTTGAACGATCGCAACAACTGCACAAGTTACTGTTACCGCCATGATGATCACCATCTGCATGAAGTCAGACGCGATAACTGCCCAAGAGCCACCCGTCACTGACATCATCAGTACCACCAAACCGGTAATCCAGATGGTTGCTGTCATATCAAAGCCGAAAATACCAGAAGCGATGATCGCCAGTGCATTCAACCAAACACCAGCAGATACCACACTGTTTGGCATGGAAGACCAAGTAAAGACTTGTTCGTTCGTGGTGCCGAAACGCATACGAATCGCTTCAATTACCGTTACTACACGTAGCTGGCGGAACTTTGGTGCGAAATACGCAAAGTTCATGAAGTAACCGAATGCGTTTGCTAGGAAGATAACCGCAACCGCGAAGCCATCGTTATAAGCTTTACCAGCAGCACCAGTAAACGTCCATGCAGAAAACTGCGTCATGAAGGCCGTTGCACCAACCATCCACCAAAGCATGTTGCCGCCGCCTCGGAAATAGTCACTAGTCGTATTGGTAAACGTTCTGAACATCCAACCTATTGCAATTAAGAATAGAAAGTAGATGCCTACAATAAGGGTATTGAGTTCCATCTTTAGACCTTTTGATCGTTATTTAATGTCTTGAGGCAATACTAACTATCAGTTTGCTTATTTGTAGTACAATAACTCAAAAGCGTGACGAATGATCCGGAATGGGTCATTTCAATAATCATACAAGTGATCGTGATCGGATATTGACATTGCACTCAAAAGGGGAAGGGTGCACCAAGTCAATATCACGACAAGTTATCAATGCCTTTGGCGTGCACTCGATTGGTTCAATAGCATTTATAGCCTTAGATAATAAGGGTTATAACGGCGTAAGAAGGTGTGAAGTATTGTCAGATTTGTATGACTATTGCAGGTAAAAAAACGCCCACGACATGCCTGTAATGCGTGGGCGAAAAACGGTATTAATACCGTCTGAGCCAAGGGCTCTGTTGGATTGCAATAGAACAGTGAAACGAGGTTCTGGATGTAGCTGAAAGATACTCGAGGGGTATATCTCTCATCGCTGCTAAGCACGTTACGCTGTAAGATCTTCGACAATCATTGCAAAGTTCAACAAAGCTAGGCTCTGTAAAGTGTTGTTATGATATGGGAGCAACTATACCAATCGACACAAGTCATCATCCTCGTCTGATCGATCTCGGCGCTTTACTTATGCCGATTGGTATTAAACATTTCCCACTTAAGTAACTACTCCTAAAAACTCAATTAGTCATAACCAGTTAAGCGTTTTCCTTGGCTTGCTACCTATTGATAGCGAAACCAGGCTGTTGATTTTTCTCTATAACTGTCTGTTACAAAAGACAAACTGCTACAGCCACTTAAGTCCAATGAGAACCACAACCGTTGGAAGCAACAACAAGCTGCTTAGAACCATCAAGACTTGAGCAACAGCGAGTAAGGATGACAAAACAGTATTCTTCAATGTTGAAAGTTTCACTGGTCGCATCCATCTTGTTCGCTGTACTTTGCTTCTATTCGCTATTTCTTCTACTTACTTATTTCTTCTATCCACTTATGTCTCAGCCTGACATAAGTGGCCTCTGCTTATATAGCCTCGGCCTTTCTCATTTCATCTCTATAACCAAGCGATGCTTAACCTGTTATTGGACTTTATATAGAAAAGGACAGAGCGAAAAAGTGCGCGTCAATAGCAATTTGATGTTCTGTGTCTCAAAAACTTGAAATGATTATATTGTATGACAAATAAAAATGAACTCATTTGGTGCAAAAATATGCGGTAGAGCACATTTTCAGCCTAAATATTAAGACAATTCATGAGTCGTAAGTATCGGTAATATATTTAATATCAATAAGTTAATGTCAAATTTAGTGGTTGTAACAAAGTTTGATAGCGTGGATAAATCATACAATTAGATCTAATTCACAGAACGCTCAACATCGGCTGGGTACTATATTTGTAGTATTTTAATTCAAGATATAAGGCCGATAATAATGAAACCCCTACGACCTCTACATCTAGCAACCTGCCTCAGCGCCATTCTTTTCAGTGCTAACACTCTTGCTGCAGACTTTGTGTTCCTTGATGAAGCAACGCTTGAACAAAACCGCGCTGTTTTACAGTCAGATAAAGCGAGCGATTCAATGAAAGACGCGTACGACCGTCTGATTGAAGAAGCAGAACTGGCGATGAAAGATGGCCCGTTTACGGTAACGGCGAAAGGTATGACGCCACCAAGCGGTAGCAAAAACGATTACATGAGCATCAGCCCGTACTGGTGGCCAGATGAATCGAAAGAAGATGGCCTTCCTTGGGTTCGTCACGATGGCAAAACCAACCCTGCATCGAAAACAGCTGAAACAGATTCTAAACGTATTGGTCACTTCACTCGTTCTGTTCGCGCATTGGCATTGGCTTATTACTTTAGTCAAGACGAGAAATACGCAAAACAAGGTATCGAATACGTTCGTACTTGGTTCATGAATGATGAAACTAAGATGAACCCGAACGTGAATTACGGTCAGGGTGTACCTGGTCGAGCAGAAGGTCGTCGTGGCGGCATTATCGATACGCGTACTCTAGCAGACCGCATGCTGGATTCGATCGCCATCCTTTCGCTTTCTCCTGCTTGGACGGATAAAGACGAACAGCAAATTACACAATGGTACGGCGAATACCTAGATTGGTTGATTGTTGACGATCTATCAGGTGGCCCGAAAGGCGAAGCTGCTGCGGCAAACAACCACGGCACTTGGTATGACTTCCAAGTCGCCAGTATTGCTTACTTCTTAGGTAATGAGCCTCTCGCAAAACAGATGGTTCAAAAAGGCAAGATGCGCGTAGACACTCAGTTTGAAAAAGACGGCTCTCAGCCTCATGAAATCGAACGTACTCGCGCATACCACTACCACTACTTCAGCTTAGATCCATTGGTCGGCATCGCTCAAATCGGTGACAAAGTGGGCATCGACCTATGGCACTACCAAAACAAGAAAGGTGGCTCATTAGCGCAAGGTATTCAGCTAATGGCGACTTATCAAGATCCTGCGTCTGACTGGCCATACACCGCGAAAGACAATCCACGCCGCGTAGAGCGCATGACACCGATTTACCTAAAAGCAGGTGTGGCGATGGAGAAACCTGAGTGGGTGAAACTGGCAACCGAAACTGACTTTAGCCGCTTCACAGTGAAGAAGAACTTGGCAGAAGTTTGGGCTCAGCGCGATATCGAATTGCTTTACCCAAAACAATAAAACCCTAAAAAGGGCGGCGTGTATGCGCGTCGCCACTTTGAAATACAATTTATTTACAGTGGAACATTACTATGACTTCTAAAAAACAAATTGCTTTAGCGATCGCGACAACCCTTTTTGCAGGTAGCATTTCAGCCGCGTCTCTAGACTTCCGTGAAGAATACAAACACGATTCAGAGCAGTGGGCAGGTCGTATCAAAATTGGTGGCAGCACAGGTAACCATTACTACGGCGTAGAGATGAAGCACGCTGGTAACTTGAGCGAGCTTCAGCGTGGTGATAGCGAATTCGAATACGGCTACCACTTCAAATTTGATAACAACTGGCGTGTAACCACATCGATGCCAATTACCTTTGGTGATGAAGCCGTAACGTACAAACCTCAGGTTCGTGTTCAATACAAATTCGATTCTGGTATCACAACCAAGCTTCGCTACCGTCACGAGTTCCGCAACTACGCATCTGGTAAAACATCAACAGGTCTAGACGGCAAACAACACGATTCACTTAACGCGAGTAAAATCACGGGTAACATCGATTACAACTGGAACGCTTGGCAATTTGGTTTTGAAGCAAACTACAAAGAAGACTTCTTCAGCGATGAGTGGAAGCTAGGAAACCGCGACGGCAAGTACGAATGGGACTACAACTTTAAACTAGGCTACAAAGAGAAAGGTTGGGATTGGCGTCCATACGTAGAATTCGGTAACGTTCAATGTAACAGCTCTTGTGATGACAGCTCATCACGTCAGCTACGTAGCCGTGTTGGTGTGACGTACAGCTTCTAATCCAAGCCTGTATAAATTAAGAGTCTGTCCAATAGCCCGCCCCCGAAGCGGGCTATTTTTATTTTCGAACAAGCCCAGGCTCAGACCTAAGACATGCCAGTGAGCTTTTATTGCTAAAATTATCATTAATGATTTAGCGAACGGATAAGCTCATGGTGGGAAAAATACTTTGCATCGTCCTGTTTCTCTGGTCTTTCTCTCATACCAGTGTCGCATTGGAACTCTCTCCTTTAAAGTCTGACCCCTACGTGGGGGACTTAGATACCCTGAAGGAAAAGAAAGCCGTTCGTATTTTGGTGTCTGCTGATCTGGGTTTTTACTACATCCAAAATGGTAAGCCAAAAGGCATTATCTCTGAGCTTATTTATGAATTTGAACGCTATTTAAGGAAGAACAAAAAGGCTATCAACATTCAGGTTATTCCGGTCGCAAGAAACGAACTCATCCCCAAACTGATTGCTGGTTATGGTGACGTCATAGTTGCGAATCTAACCATTACCAATGAGCGCAAAGAGCTGATTGCGTTTAGCGATCCGGTGCGAGAAAACGTCTCAGAAATCATTGTGACCAACACCCGATACTCGGACATTAAAACGGTGGATGATTTGAGTGGACTGGATGTTTGGGTGAGAGAAAGCTCGAGTTACCATAAGAGCTTAACCAAGGTAAATAACTACTTCACGATACAAAACAAACCGCTGATTAATATCTTGTTTCTTGATGAGATCATGCAAGATTATGAGGTTCTGGAAATGGTCAGTGCGGGCATTATCGATATCACCGTACTCGACCGCCACAAGACGGGGATGTGGGGGAATATCTTTCCGGGCGTGGCGTTCCACAATCAAATCACCATCAGAGAAAATGCACAAATTGGCTGGGGAATACGACAAGATTCGCCTCAGTTAGAAGAGGCGGTGAACAAGTTCATCAAGGAAGTTCGGATAGGAACTTTGTTCGGCAATGTGGTCAATGAAAGGTATCTCGAAAACGACAAGTGGTTGAGAAAGTTCCTTAACCGAGACAATGCAGTTCGTTCTAAAGAATTGTTAGATATCTTCTACGCGTATTCTCAGGAGTATCAATTCAACCATTTACTAATGCTGGCTCAGGGCTTTCAAGAATCCGGATTGAACCAAAACGTCATTTCTCACAAAGGGGCGGTGGGCATCATGCAGATCTTGCCGACTACGGCGAGAGACAGAGCCATCAACATTTCTAATATCTACGAGAAAGAACCCAATATTCACGCTGGTTTGAAGTACATGCATTATCTTCGAAAGTACTTCTTTAACGATGAAAACATCAGCGAAAACGACATCATTTACTTCTGTCTTGCAGCCTACAATGCAGGGCCGGGTAACATGAGGAAGATGAGGAGAATCGCCAAAGAAAAAGGGTATGATCCCAATGTTTGGTTCGGCAATGTGGAAGTGGTAACGCGGCAATACATTGGACTTGAGCCGATACGCTATGTCAGCAACATTAACCATTACTTTATTGCCTACAAGCTGCTAGAACGACTCAACAATCGTCGTAGCGAACTCGAACCTTACCTTCATCCGCCATACAAACTCGAAACCATTAAGCTCTATTACTAACGAGGTAGTGGTCATCGGCAAAGACATTCGCAAGATAGCTTAAGCACAATAAAAAAGAGGAGCGCTGTGCTCCTCTTGAGTATTTATTGCATTGCTTGAGACGATTAAGACACTTCTTGCGCAGTTTCTATTCGACGCTTGTTACCCAATAAACGCTGCCAATTAAGCGGCATCATCGGCAATACAATGAGGATGATCCCGAGCGCGGTAAATAGGTCAGGTATTTCATCAAACCACATCACACCAAACAATGTCACAAATGCCAGCCCAGAATACTCTGCCAGTGCAATCTGGCTCGCCGGAGCACGCTTAAACGCTTTGACCACCAAGGCATGGTAGGCAAGTACAAACAAGTTAATCGCGACAATCCACATCAGGTGTTGCCATGTAATGGCTTGCCATTGAGGGTAGGCGAGCAATAAAGCGACTGGTAATGTCATTAACGTTGTCCAAAACAAGGTGCACACCAAAGGCTGCTCTTGTGGCATCCGGCGAATAAGAATGTTGCCCACTCCGATGGCAAGCGCGCTGCCTAGAGCAATGATCGCAGCCCAATGGAAATGTTCGGGACGAAGCACAATTAAGACGCCACCAAAACCAATCAAAGTACCGAAAATCTTGCTTTTGGAGGGTTTTTCTTTAAGGAAGATAACCGACAGCGGCAGCACCAATAGTGGACCGACATAGAAAATCGCATTCGCTGTCGCCAATGGCAGATGGGTGATTGCTACCATAGCGCTTGCACTGCCTATCAGAATCAATTGCGCACGCCAGAAGGTGATCCAATCGCATCCCATTTGACGTTCTCGTTTATCCAAACGAAGCCAAAGAGGCAACAGCAACACCAGACTGATTAATTGGCGAATAAAGACGTATTGAAAAGTGGGTACTTCGCCATTGAGCATTTTGAGGGAAACGTCAGAAAGAGACGCAACCAAGTTCGCCGCCACCAAAAGGAAGATGGCGCTAGAGACATCAGATTTTTTCATATTGGAATGGTTAGAGAGTTAGAGACTCAATCGATAAAGGGTACCGATGGTGGTTTTTCCTTGAGGAGTAATGCGAGTTTTTTGTGCCAACAACAGCTCTGCAGTCGCGACCGCATCCGCTAACGCATTGTGCCCATTGTATTCTGGCAGGCCATAACGAGCGCGAGTGCCAGAGAGAGTGACATCAATTTCGTCACGAGGATTAATCGCTTTCTGTAGATGTTTTTCAATGCACATGGTGTCGAGCCAAACCAAAGGCGGTTCGCTGAGTTTAAACACCCGATGTAGATACTGATTGATGAACTGGGTTTCGACCACACACGCGTGAGCGACCAAGATCTTGCCTTTGGCGGCGTGGAAAAACGCTCGCATGGCATCATGGATTGAAACGCCCTCGGACAGCATTTGCGGCGTAATATGGTTGATCACCGCGGTTTCTGGTTTTATTTGCGAATCGCTATTGATGTACATGTGCTGGCTGGTGGCCAGATCCACTTTGCCATTCGCAATGTCTACCCAACCGATCGACAAAATCAAATCTTCTTCGCTGTCTAAGCCGGTTGTCTCCAAATCCAGCACAATGTAATTGGCGTCTTGTGCAAATTGCGCCGCTTCCAGACGTGGCGTTTGAACCAGCGCTTTGATGTGCTCTGGCATGGTTGTCTGTTTCACGTATTGCTCGCGCTTTCGATTCAGACGCGAGCAAGGATGAAAGTGTTCTAGGATTCGCTTCATTAACGGCTCCCAAAGCGCACTTTCGCCGCTTCCTGCAAATCAGCAATAATACGGAACGCGTCTTTCAGGTGCTGACGTTCAAAGCTACCGAACGTATTTGGATCGATGTGGTTATTTGGCTCTTCACCGCGTTTCAGCGCTTCTAACTGATGAGCAAAACGGAACGACAAGATGAACTGGTACGCGTTAAGGATATTCTTGTACGCATCTTCACTTAATACGCCCGCTTCATTCGCGGCTTTGAAACGCTCGTCGGTTGCGGTTAAGTCGCACTCTACCGCCAAACCGTAAATGCGTGCCAAATCGATGATCAGATTGATGGCGTATTTCTTCACATCGAGCGTCTTCTTGTTCTCCCCTGACTTCTCCAAAACCAAACTGTTGAAGATGCCCAACGGTGGGTTGGTGTTCACCGCATCGTTCACAAGCATGGAGAGGAACTCACGATTGCTGCGAATGTTGGTATGCAGTTCATCTCGCAAGATGAGCTCGTAATCTTTATTGCCGTAAAGGGTACGAATTTCCAAGAACACGCTGATGTTTAGCAAGCGCTCGTACTCTGGGTTAGCCACCCATTTCTTATAGTACTTCTTCCAGACGCTCAGAGGTTGGCACCACTTTGGCGTTGCGGCCATAAATTTGCCAGGACACAAAGGGTAATCACAGCTCGCAAGGCCGTTACTGACGATCATAGCAAGGTGCTTGAAGTAAATTCGGTCGTTCTCTGTCGCGTGGTCAGCAAGGACGATCGCGCTGTCTTGATCCGACAACATGTGGACTTCGTTTCGAGCGTGAGAGCCAGCCACAATCCATGAGAACTTACAAGGCGGTGGACCAAGTTTATCAATCGCGATTTGAATCAAGCGACGCGTGTAGGCGTCCATGATCATCGTCATCACTTTACCGATGACTTCCGGTGAAACGTGTCCATCTACCAAAGCTTCAAAGATAGCCTGGCGCTCTGGGGTAAAGCTCGACAGGGATTTCACGCTACCTGCGTATTTGATCTTCTCGATCAAAAAGATGGCTTGCACACGGTGGTTTTGCACAAGGTGTGTCGTAGTCAGTACGCCGACGACCTTGTTGTTTTCCACTAATGGCAGGTTGCGAATATTGTGCTGCATCATCATCGATGCGGCATGCAAGACGAGATCATCCGGTTTGATGGTTTGCGGATCGTGGGTCATCACTTCAGAAATAGGGCGGTCAATACTTACCCCTTGTGCGATAACGCGCTTGGTCATATCGCGGTCGGTAATCAAGCCAACGATTTTGTCGTTCTCGTAAACCACGGCGCAAGGGGAGCATTTGGTTAGCATCTCGTTTGCAACGGTTTGAATCGACTGGTCGGCAGTCACCACAGCAACGCGACCGCTGGCAACCTCACCAACGCGGCGAATGAACAAGCCTTTCTCTTTGTTTGACCACACCACATCCAACGCGGATTTCAAACGAACTTGCGCTTGAGAAGCAAAGTGCTCTGCACATTCAGGGTGGGTTTCAAATAGCTTTTTAAGCGCCGAGTTGGGAATCACGTAAACCAGTGAGTTCTCAATCGCGATGGCACGGTAGCCCTTCGTACTGTCGATTTGGCTGCCGAGAAAGGTAAAACCGAAGATGTCTTCTGGCCCCAGTTTCGCACGTAGCACACCATCGGACTTTCTTTGCTCCATAGAGCCAGTACGTATGATGTAGAGTGACTTTTCTTGGCCTGTCGCGCATTGGTCAATGACTTCACCTTTGCCAAGGTAGGTAATCTGCACGTGCGATGCGAGTTCACGCAAGGCTGGTTTTGGGATCTTGTCGAATGGGTCGATTTGCCCAATAAATTGCAGGATGTTTGGCAGCAAAGATTCAGTCATAACACAGCACTTTAATAAATTTAATTTGTATTATTATATATCTAAATTTAATCAAAGTATCACTGAATAAGAAGTTTTTTGTGAGGATAGAGAGGATTCTGGCTAGAACAAGAGGGGGAGTAGATACAAAAAAGCACGCGAAGGACGCGTGCTTTCTATGGTTTGTCGCTGAACTTATTTTACTGGCGCTAAGCGGTGCTTAGAGTCTAATAAGTGATTCGCTGATGCTTGGCGTGCTTTTTCAGAGTTGCCTGCCATGATTGCATCGTAAATCTGACGGTGCTCTTTGATACAAGTGCTGCCTTCTTCCGAAGAGTGCGCAATAAAGTTAACGAACATTGTCGTCAGGATATTGCCGAATGGTAGGTAGAAGTCGTTACCTGTTGCATTGAAAATCAGGCTGTGGAAGCGAGTATCCACTTCCATCCATTTTTCGTGATCAAACTCTTCCGCTTCTGCAACGTCGACCATCTGTTGGAAAGTTTCAGATAATTCAATACGTTGTTCCGCAGTCGCGTGGATAGCAGCAAGTGCACATGCCTCTGGCTCGATCGCACGGCGTAAACCAAGGAATTGACCACAGAACTGATCAGTATCAGCTAGACCGTCCATCCATTCAATCAGTTGAGGATCTAAGAAGTTCCAGTAAGCGCGGTTGATGACCCGAGTACCAACTTTAGGGCGCGACTCAAGTAGGCCTTTTGACGTTAGCAATTTCACTGCTTCACGTAGTGCAGTACGGCTGATGCCAAATTGCTCACAAAGAACCATTTCGCCAGGTAGGATAGAGCCCTGAGGAAGCTTACCAGACAAAATACCACGTGCGATTTCACGCGCTACTTGCACATGAAGGCTTCGCTTAGAGCCTGAGATAGAATGAAATTCGCCAGACATAATCTTCACTTAATTGCTAAATATGTATTATTTAAGCCGTACTATAGCACTCTTGCCCCCACCCACCAAGCAGATGTGAACGTAATATAAGAGGGTTCACAGAACGCGCGTTTTCACTAGACACAATCAATGATTGCGTTGACCTGACCGCTTCTTCAATATCGTTTTTATCACTATCAAGTTGTTAAATTATTCATACAAATAATAGCTGTAAAATCCTACTTGTTGTGACCTAAACCACAAATGCAACGCAAAACTGACGAATTTTGCCGGATCTCGCTCAATTGGGCGCAAATACGCTTGCGACCGAAAGATCTTATTGTATGATTTATTTCGAAAGCACGAATAACTAACATAGGTAAACCGTCATGTTTAACGATTTGAAAGGTAAGCGCGTACTTATCACTGGTTCTACGTCTGGTATGGGCCTAGCGGCGGCACGCGTGTTCGCAAAATACGGCGCTAAAATCGGCATTAACAGTCATCAAACCGGTCCTGACGCAGATGCAGCAGTGACTGAGCTAACCGCACTTGGTGGCGATGTTAAGTTTTTCCAAGCGAACCTTATGGTGACCGCAGATTGCGAAAAACTGGTTAAGGAATTTACCGATCATTTCGGTGGCATGGACGTGCTAATCAACAACGCTGGTGGTCTTGGCGGTCGTGAAAACCTAGAAAACATCGATGATGAGTTCTACAACCGCGTGATGGATCTGAACGCTCGTTCTGCGTTGATGACAACCAAATATTCAATCCCGCATCTACGTGCATCCGCAGCGGAATCTGGTGAGACTGCATGTGTGATCAGCACTGGCTCTATCGCAGCTCGTGAAGGTGGCGGTGTTGGTGCTGGTATCTACGCAGCATCAAAAGCGTGGTTACACGACATTCACCGTAACTGGGTGAAAGAGTTCACTAAAGACAACATCCGTTTCAACATCGTTTCTCCAGGCACTATCGACACCGCATTCCACGATGGTAAATCTGACGAGTTGAAAGCAGCAATCGCAAGCGGTATCCCTATGGGTCGTTTCGGTCGAATCGAAGAAGTAGCACCAACGTTTGCTTTCTTCGCTTCACACGCATGTTCTGGTTACATCACTGGCCAAGTGCTGGATGTAAACGGCGGACAAATGGCGCCATAAGCGCTGACCTATTTCGTTTCAGACGAATACACTGACCTCAAAAAGCCAGCTTCGTCTGGCTTTTTTTGATCATTTATCAAGTGCTATGGCACTGGAAGCATAATTATAAGGAGCGTCAAATGGCAAAGTTTTCTCTTGTGGAGGATTCACACCGCAAGATCCATGTGCAAGTTGCCAGACAAATCGCCCGCAAAATACTGTCAGGTGAGCTAAACCAAAATGAAAAACTACCCAATGAGATGGATCTCTGTGACGCGTTTGGCGTGAGTCGCACAGCATTACGCGAGTCAACCAAACTGCTATCAGCAAAAGGGCTAATTGAGTCAAAGCCGAAGGTGGGGACGACCATTCGCGCGCGCAACCACTGGCATTTTCTCGATCCTCAACTCTTGGAATGGATTCAAGATTTAGAAGATACCGAGCCGTTTCTGGCTCAGTTTTTGGGGCTGCGTAAAGCGATTGAACCAGAGGCTTGTGCCTTAGCGGCGAATAACGCAACAGCAGAGCAACGCAAAGAATTGTCGGTCATTTTTCAGCGTATGACCATGGCGGCCAATCGTTTCGATTATGACGATTGGACGGTCAACGACCACCTGTTCCACCAGACAATATTCCTTGCAACAGGCAATCAATTCTACATTCCGTTTAGCAATATCTTGTCGACCATCTTCAAGCAGTTTATCGATCATTCAGCTGAAGGCGGTCGATTCTGTATTGAAGAGCATCGTGCGATTTACGATGCCATTATGGCGGGGAATGGAGACCAAGCTCGTATCGCGTCGCATACATTGCTTAACGACGAAAACCAAAAACTGGCTCAGGTCGTCAACGGTTGATGAATCAACGTGTATTTGGCTTTGCTCTAGCGGTGAAAGGATAGGGCAAGGCCAACGTTTAGCGGCAACGGCTGGCTTGCTAGTTGCGCTTGTGACAACTCCGAAAGGTCTACCATGTCTTCCCAACCCTATATAAGAAAAAATCTGTCCCTTGCTTGGCCGCTGGCCTTGAACGCATTATTAATGCAGTCGATGTTAATGATCGACACCTTCCTTGTCTCACCACTCGGTGAAGTTTCCCTTGCTGCCATGGGTATTGCCACCACCATCGTCTCCTTTGTTTTAGGTATTCAAATGGCGTTGGCGAACGGCTCACAGTTGGTACTCAGTCGTGCAGTTGGATCTGGGCAACACCTATCGTTGAACAAAGGCTTTTGGGCGGGCTTAATTATCAACGTTTTGGTCGCGGTTGTGTTTTGGACACTGATTACCGCCTTCGACAAAGCGTTGATCAGTAAGTTGACCGACAACGTTGCTCTTTATGCAGAGACCGAACGTTACCTCGCTGTGGCCAAGTTCATCATCATCTTCAACGCGATTACGCAAGTCATGATTGCTTTATTTAATGCGCTTGGCCGAACCAAAGTGCCGTTCAAAGGTTACTTGATTGAGCTGCCCGTCAACATGGCAATGTCGTACGTGTTGATTCATGGCTTTGCTGGTTTTGAGGGGATTGGTGTGCAAGGCGCGGCAGCAGGCAGTTTAATCGCCATCACCATTCGATTGCTGTACCTAACTCTTTGTATTCGATGGGATGATTCCATCGTCTTGTCGATTAAGAACCTAGATGCGTCACTGAAGGCCAACACGCTGAACCACTTTAAAGAGATATTCCCCGTTGCAGCAAACGTAACCATGTTGCAAACCGGCGCGACTATCTACATGTTGTTGTACTCACAGCTGACATTGAACGCCTACGTAGCGATGACCATCGTGATGCCTTGGATCAAAGCGGGGACACAGTTCATCACGGCTTGGGCGCATTCGTCGGCGATCACGATCAGCCAAGCGATTGGATCTCGACAAATGGATGAGCTACGTAAGAATGTTGATATCAGCATCGACATGGCTGTGATGATCTCATTTGTCTCAGCGGCGTTCTTCTTGGTCTTAAGTTTTGTTCTACCGGATTTATACCCAGACCTAGACCCAAGCACTTACGTTGCCCTTGCTTCTATCGCGCCGTTATACGTCTTTCTGCCGATTGTTCGTGGCTATAACACGGTACACGGTCACGTGTTACGTGCGTTGGGCAAGACCACGGAAGTCTTCAAGATCAACTTCACGGGTCAGTGGATAGTGTCCATCCCATTGTGTGCATTAATCATTCTGCATTGGGAGCTCTCTTTCTTTTGGGCATTCGCCGTTATGCCATTTGAAGAAATAGTGAAAGCGCTGCCATTTAGGCACTTGGCGCGTAAATCACTTAACGAGTTTGATCTAAAGAAAGCTGAGAAGCTTATGTATGATTAATTTGTCGTTTTTATGTTGATTTTTCGTCTAATAAAGAGCCCTAAACGATGAGGGCTTTTTTGTCTCTATAGTTTACTGCTGAGTGTTTGGTTTAAATAACCTGCTTTTATCTATCACTTTTTCTTAAAGTTTGATCCAAGTAGAACTTGCGATGATCAAACTGTGAGCGATTTTACACACCCGATTTTCCGTTCGGTTTAATCTCTGGATTAATAATTAATATGTACGACAATAATACATAAATAAGGGAATCCAAATCCATGTGTAATAACAAAAGACTGAACAAGAACCTCCTCGCAGCCACCTTACTGACTACGTTACCAATGACCGCTTTGGCTCATAATCAGACACCTCATCCAGTGCCAGCGGATAAGTTCGATATGATGAACTGGAAAATCACCTTGCCAATGGACAAAGACAATAACGGTCGAGCGGATGAAATCGAAGGCGTGGCGATGCTCAGCTACTCCCATCACCAATTTTTCTTCTTAGATGAAAACGACAATATGGTCTTTGAAGTACCCAACATGGCCGTGACAACAAAGGGCTCAACGAATGCGCGTTCTGAGCTGCGCCAAATGGGGCGAGGCACTGATGTGGATATCAGCGTGAAAGCGCCAGAAAACAACTGGGCGATTGCCGCGCACCCTCAAGCGGAATCATTCAGCGCAGTAGGAGGAACATTAGAAGCGACGTTAAAAGTAAACCACGTTGCTACGCGCTCTAAGAATCCAGAAAAATACCCAGCGTATTCCGTCGTGGTAGGGCAGATTCATGCAGGCAAAGATCCGGCTCAGTTAGAGGCGAACACAGGGTTTGGACACGGCAATGAACCACTAAAAATCTTTTACAAGAAATGGCCTAACCATAAGATGGGATCGGTGTTCTGGACATACGAACGCAACCTAGCGAAAGCGGATCCTGATCGCACAGACATCGCTTATCCGGTATGGGGTAATACATGGGAAAGCAACGCCGAGCCGGGAGACAAAGGCATCGCACTTGGTGAGGAGTTCAGCTACAGCGTAAAAGTCGAAGGTAACATTATGCAGCTTGCATTTGAAGCTGAAGGCCACCCAACCGTGAAGTATGAACTCGACTTGAGCAATAACGTCGACGCCTATGGAAAAGTGGATAAGAAAGATTTCGCCAAAGGCTATGCGAACGAGTGGTTCTACTTTAAAGCGGGCGCTTACGGACAATGCAGCGTGAAAACTGGCGATAACTTCTGGGCGACAGGTTGTGAAGGAACGGGAGATTTCGAGACGGATAAGAAGAACGGCGATTACAGCAGCGCGACCTTCTCTGTCCTGAAGTTAAACGGCAAATAAGCCCCCAAATTGGGTACCTTGCTAAAGAAAATCCCTACCACGTGGTAGGGATTTTTAGTTGGTTACTAAGTTTTTTGGTGCTTATGTTTGTCGGCGTCTGGGAAAGCGTTATAGATCGAAGCGATCGTTGTTCATCACTTTCACCCAAGCTGCGACAAAGTCTTGGACAAACTTCTCTTTGTTATCGTCCTGAGCGTAAACCTCAGCGTAAGAGCGCAGTACCGAGTTAGAGCCGAATACCAAGTCGACACGTGACGCTGTCCATTTGGTTTGGCCAGAAGCGCGTTCGCGGATTTCGTACTCGTTATCACCGGTTGGATGCCATGTGTAGCTCATATCAGTGAGGTTAACGAAGAAATCGTTGGTCAGTGCGCCGACGTTATCGGTGAATACGCCTTGGCTCGTACCACCATAATTGGTGCCAAGAACACGCATACCACCAATGAGCACCGTCATCTCGACAGCGGTCAGTTGCATCAATTGGCTTCTTTCCAATAAGAGCTCTTCAGCCGTTACGACGTAATCGGATTTCAGCCAGTTGCGGAAGCCATCGTGAATTGGTTCAAGCACATCGAACGAATCGGCATCGGTCATGGCGTCCGTTGCATCTCCACGTCCTTGGCTAAATGGTACAGAGACATTTATACCTGCGTTGGATGCCGCTTTCTCGATACCAAGGCCACCCGCTAGCACAATCAAATCCGCCATGCTAATTGGCGAGTTGTGTGTGGTGCGAATATCGTCGAGCACGCTCAATACTTTCTGCAATCTTTCTGGCTCGTTACCCACCCAATCTTTTTGCGGAGCAAGACGAATACGTGCGCCATTAGCACCACCGCGACGGTCAGAACCACGGTAAGTACGAGCGCTGTCCCATGCGGTAGAAACCAGCTCAGCAATGCTCAATTCACTATTGAGAATCGCCATCTTGAGCGCGTCGATGTTCTCTTCAGATAGGTGGTAAGAGACAGGTGGTACGGGATCTTGCCAAATCAAATCTTCTGCTGGCACATCAGGGCCGAGGTAACGAGATTTAGGGCCTAGATCGCGGTGAGTAAGCTTAAACCAAGCGCGAGCGAAACAATCTTCGAAGTACTTAGGATCATCACGGAAACGCTCTGCAATCTTGCGGTATTCCGGATCAAACTTAAGCGCCATATCCGCATCGGTCATCATTGGATTGCGACGGATGCTTGGGTCTTCCACATCCACCGGCATGTCTTCTTCTTTGATGTTTACTGGCTCCCATTGAGCAGCACCCGCAGGGCTCTTAGTAACCCACCAGTCGTAAGTGAACAACAAGTGGAAGTAACCGTGATCCCATTTGGTTGGGTTAGTGGTCCACGCACCTTCCACGCCACTGGTGACGGTATCTCGTCCTATGCCGCGAGAGGTTTTGTTGAGCCAACCAAAGCCTTGGTCTTCGATTTCTGCGCCTTCCGGTTCAGGGCCGAGTAGGGAAGCATCACCATTACCGTGTGCTTTACCCACAGTGTGACCACCCGCGGTGAGCGCTACGGTTTCTTCATCGTTCATTGCCATGCGCGCAAAGGTGACACGCATATCGTGTGCAGTTTTGATTGGGTCAGGTTTGCCATCGACCCCTTCAGGATTTACGTAAATCAAACCCATCATTACGGCTGCAAGCGGGTTTTCTAGATCGCGTTCACCGGAGTAACGGTTGTTCTCGCCGCCACTTGGTTGCAACCACTCTTTTTCTGCGCCCCAGTAAATGTCTTTTTCAGGATGCCAAATGTCTTCACGACCGCCAGCAAAACCAAACGTCTTAAAGCCCATGGATTCATAAGCCATGTTACCAGCAAGAATCATCAAATCGGCCCAAGACAATTTGTTGCCGTATTTTCTTTTGATTGGCCAAAGTAGGCGACGTGCTTTATCTAGGTTGCCGTTATCTGGCCAACTGTTGAGTGGAGCAAAACGCTGATTACCTCGGCTTGCGCCACCACGACCATCCGCAATTCTATAAGTACCCGCAGAGTGCCACGCCATACGAATCATTAAGCCACCGTAATGACCCCAGTCCGCTGGCCACCAATCTTGGCTGTCGGTCATTAGATCTTTTAGGTCTTTTTTCACTTCCTCTAAATCGAGAGAGTTAAAAGCATCGGCATAATTAAAATCCGCGCCCATCGGGTCGGTTTTTTGGTCGTGTTGATGAAGAATGTCGAGGTTGAGGGTTTTCGGCCACCAATTGAATTCAGCTGCCTGTTGGTTGGTATTCGCTCCATGCATGACAGGACATTTGGAGTGATTGTTTTTGTCGCTCATCTCTTGCTCCCTAACTGGGGTTAGTGTTCCCAAAGTTTAGTTACAGGTTGCGTATTTCGCCCTTGCGGTTTTACGTTATATTTCGGGATTTTGTTCAAAAGATGATCAGTGTCATTCTTCAAGCGTGCTGCTTATAACGCGCGCTTATTTGCAATTGGAAGGTCATGTATAGAAAGGAATATTTAAAGAGACAAGGCCAGCATTTAGCTAGCCTTGTTTTGATGGAGATTATTATGGCTCCTGCTCAAACATGGTGATTCTTGCTGATTTAAAGTCATACATGATTCTAGTGCAGTTGATGTGCTCACTGCCGTTCGTGTTTGATAGAACGAAGTAGATACTTTCCTCACCCCAAGTTACGTCATTGACGTGGTAGTTACTCTGTTCCGAAAGATCATGAAGCACCAAGGTATTCAACTCGTGCGCCTGAGAGCGAATCAAGGAATAAGCGAGATCGGACGTTGCTGGATTGTCTGGTGCATTACCAATCAGCACTTCAACAGGTGAGTCAGCGTAGATGTGTTGACGAAATTCCGTTTGACCCTCTATTCCATAATTAAGAGAGAATGCCGTGTTTGGATCGCTTATCTGTGTATTCGTCATCCGTGCTAGAGCTCCGGATAGTGGGTTCGTAATTGGCTTCCAAGCCCCGTTTTCTGGTTGGAGAAGATGTTCACCTCGCACGTGATAAGTCAGATCCAATTGTTGGCTGTGTGGGTTGAGAATCGTATTTAGCTCAATGGCGACATCATCAAGCCAAATGAAGGCTCGACGGAACACTACATCTTGATACGCCTCTTTGTCCCATTGCACGATAGTATGGCTATCGACACTGGCTTCTGGTTGTGACCAATCCACAACGGCATCGATGGTGGTGTAATCCTCAGTTTGTGTAAAACCCAGTAATTGCGGGTGGATTGGGGATTGGTTTTGCTGATTCACCACCAGTGTATTGTGTGTTGCGGTGTTTTTGTAATAGCCATAATGCAGTTCTGCACCGTAACCTGTCGTGCCTAAATCGGGCAAAACCTCTTTGCCATTTCGCGTTAGGATAAAGCCGAGTCGGTCATAATGGTCGTGCTCACCGCCATACGGTGCGTGCTTGTACAACAGAGCATTATTCAATGTTGGGTGATGGGCAATGGTCAAGCCAGCGGCTTCGCTATGTGTTGAGTGACAAAGTAACGGGCTAACTTGAGGGAGTTCATCCACGCCATAGAGCAAAGCGTTGATGTTATCGCGACTGATGTTTTGATAGATGCTGGCTAAGGCACGAGCAAATTCTTCACACGGTGTTTGTTTGTAGGCAAATTCAAACAAGTGAGCATGAGTGAGCTTTTCTTGTCCTGCAATACAATCGTTCAAGCGAGGGAAATCCCCGGTGTTCATTACCAACTGTAGCGGGAATTTCAGTAACTTTAAGTAGTTTGGATTCGAGCTGACAGAGTACGGGGTTTGATGTGCCATTTTCTCGAAATTCAGCAAGGCTTGTAACGCGTAGTAGTGATAGTGGATCGAGCCTTCAAACCACATGCCTTCCCCGATACAACCGTGTTCTAGCTGATAGTGCAGTCCGTATTCGGTGTTGAGTGCGAAATCGAGATAACGTTGTTCATCAAGAATAAGGCCAATCACACCGATAGTCGCGTTTATCTTCATCTCATGGTTATGCAGCTGAGCGGTGCGATGCTCCACCAGAAAGTCCGCACCTTCTCGTAGTAATCGCAATTCGATATAGGCTTGCTGTTCTGGCGTTAGAGCTTGCTTGATGAAGTCATAGCCTCTAGCGAAATCAAGGTGACAGTTCGCCTCACACAAGGTTTGTGCGTTTGCTTTACCAGGGCCATTGTAAGGAATGCCACCGTGTACCTCGTAGTCTGGGTAATATTTTGCATACTGGAGCAGTATTTGTTTCACTTTCTCTAGATAACGGTCTTCATTGGTCAGATGCCACAAAAGCCCTAGGTCATAACACGCCTTGGCGTTTAACCCATTCAACCAACGCCACCATGCACCGTCGTACGGCTCACCAGTAAATGTTTTTCCATCAACAGGGCAGCAATGAGACGTTGGTTTATTCCGATCCCAAGTCAGTCTCACCCCATGTTCAGGGCAATAATAGAATAGGTTCCAAGTCGCACGCCCGTCTTCGGGAACTAGGACTTCGTGATTAAGCACAATTTGGTTATCTTCAATAAGCGCTTTGATGACAGAAGGCGTCGCGCGATGACGAATATTCTCCATTTCTTTGTTTGAAAATTGCAGCATGGCGGTTACCCCTCTAAGCCTTGATCAGAATTGAAGCGAAAGTAGCGTTTGGCGTTGTAGTAACAAATGTTCTCTATGGTTTGTTTGAGTAATGGTTCGTCGTGAGGTATTTCTCCTTCCTCGACCCATTTTGCTAAGAGGTTGCACAATACTCGGCGAAAATATTCATGTCGGCTAAAAGAGAAGACATTGCGAGAGTCTGTCAGCATGCCAATAAAACGTCCAAGCGCGCCGAGATTTTTGAGTGTTGTCAGTTGAGATTCCATGCCGTCTTTATGATCGTTAAACCACCATGCCGCACCAAATTGAATCTTCCCCGCGACAGTATCGCTGTCCTGAAACGCACCCGCCATGCAGCTTAGTACTGGGTTGTCGTTGGGGTTGAGATTAAAGAGTACCGTATTAGGCAAACACGAACTTCGATCCAGTTCACTCAGTAACTGGGAAAGGGCATGGGCATACGAATCACTGTTAATGACGCTAAACCCAGTTCCTCCACCAAGTTGCGCTTTGCGTCTTTCATTGACGTTCATTAAAACGCCTATGTGAAGTTGCATACTCCAGCCGAGTTGGTAGTAACGTTGACCTAGCTCGAAAAACAATCTGGATGTCAGTTGAACAAATGCAGTTTGGGTAATCGCTTGGTTTTGTAGAAGCTGTTGGAAGATGAGTTCTGCTTGCTCTTCACTGCATGGTTCAAAGCTTACGCTTGGTAAGCCTAAATCAGATAAACGACAACCCACTTCATGAAAGGCATCTAGCCTTGTTTGGATTACACAAAGATAATCTTGAAATGTGCCAATTGAGGTAGTGGTTAACTTCGATAAGTGTGTGAGTAGCGCATGAAACTTGTCGGTTTGGTTGAAACAAAACAACTCGTCAGCACGGAACGTCGGTAACACTTGCACCTTAAAGTTAGATTCTTTTAGCGCGAGATGGTGCTCTAGGTTGGATAAAGGCGAATCCGTGGTACACAAGGTTTCGACGTTTAATTGTTCCAGTACATCACGAGTACTGTTGTTTCCTTGTTTGAATTGCTGGTGGCTTAACCCCCAGATGTCTTTTTGATTGTCTGGATTGAGTAATAAATCGCAATCAAAGAAACGTTTTAGCTCCAGATGAGACCATTGATAAAGGGGATTGCCAATCAAGTAAGGCACGGCTTCGCACCATTTGGCGAACTTTTCTGTTTCCGTTGCATCACCAGTGATGTAGTGCTCGTCGATTCCGTTGCTTCGCATCGCTCGCCACACATAGTGATCGCTATTAAGCCATGCTTGGGTGAGGTTCTCGTGTTTTGTGTCCTGCCAAATGTCTTTTGCTTCAAGGTGATTGTGAAAGTCAATGATCGGCATCGGTGCCGCAAAGCGATGATACAGATCCTGAGCAAGTGGGCTGGAGAGAAGAAAATTATCGTGAATGTAAGCTTGATTCATGGTTCTTACCTCAAAAAGTATTCAGCGAGTCACTCTGTAAAAAATGACTGACTCAAGACTTATCTGTAGTTCGTTGTGAATGTAGGAGGCTCAACCCTTCGAGCCTCCAAGGTCTGAATTCAACCGAGAATTAGTGTTGTAATTGTGTCGACAGTACTTCAGTTTTCTTGGCGCTCTTAAGAAGCAAGGCACCAACGGTAAGTACAACGCCACCACAGAATAGGAAGGCCATGCGTCCCCAGAATGGATTTGGAATCAACACCATGGCGATAACCAAAGCGCCGAACACCAAGATCAGTCTGCCAAGCATGCTGCGTTGTTGACGATCCACTTCATCTTGTCCTTCAGCTTCCACCACTGGTGTATCAACATCCGTCCAAAATTCCGAAAGCTCTTTTGCGCGCGCTTCTTGAGGTGCTTTGTAGAACTTAGTGGTTAAGCAGAAGAAGCCACCTGTAATCAGTAGATGACCGATGATGCCGTTCATGACAATCAGGTCAGACGCTTCACGGCTGGTAAAGCCATTTTCAAGGTTTAGTACGTTAGCGATAACGTCTGGTGTGATAACAAAACTCACGAGATAAGAGACCACCATACCAACAGCAAGCGTTGCCCATGCTGCCCAATCCGGCGTTTTCTTGATGAACATGCCGAAGAACAACGGCACCAAGATCGGCATTTGAAGTAGGGTACTTACGTACATCATTGCGTCGAATAAGCTCAAACCACGCAATGAATTGATGAACAATGCGACCATGATAATCAGTACACCAAACACAATGGTGACCGCCTGGCTGACACGCATAAGCTGACGTTCGGACGCATCTTTATTGATGATTGGGTTGTAGAAGTTACGAACGAAAACACCTGCATTTCGGTTGAGGCCAGAATCCATTGAAGACATCGTGGCTGCAAACACGGCAGACATAAGTAGGCCAACCATGCCGACTGGCATCACACGTTCTACAAACACAAGGTAAACCGCATCGGCTGCTTTTCCGCCAAGTGCATCGACGTGCGCAAGTGCTGCGTCTGGGTAGATAACTGCAGTTACCCAAGGAGGCATAAACCAAATCGCAGGGCCAACAAGCATCAACACAAAGGCAAGCAGAGCTGCTTTACGTGCGTTGATAGAATCTTTTGCAGTAAGAAAACGGTAAGAGTCCTGCATGTTGTTGATGTTTTGCAACTGCTTAACGAACATGAAGATAAACCAAGCGACGAACAGCAATGGGTAGTTCATACCCGGTCCCATAATTGAATCGGTAGGAAACTGCTCGATCAAGTTACTTGGGCCACCGATCTTAATGATCGCCGCTACGGCACACACTACAGTTACGGCCATGATGACAACCATTTGGACAAAATCTGACGCCACAACGCCCCATGAGCCGCCAATCACAGAAATAAACAGAACGATCAAACCCGTGACAATGATGGTGGTCTCGATGTCAATTTTGAACACCGCACTCACGAACAGCGCCAAGCCATTCAACCAAATACCCGTGTAAACAATGCTGGTTGGCATTGTTGCCCAAGTGAACACTTGCTCGTTCGTTGCACCAAAGCGGCGGCGCACACCCTCTACAGGTGTCACTACTCGCATTTGACGGAAACGGTACGAGAAGAATAACCAAGACAACAAGAAGCCGAACGCATTCGCCATGAAGATCACCATGATCGGAAAGCCGTCAGTAAAGGCCTTGCCTGCTGCACCGGTAAACGTCCACGCACTGAACTGGGTCATAAACGCCGTTGCGCCTACCATCCACCACAACATCTTGCCGCCACCTCTAAAGTAGTCACTGGTTGAGTTACCGGCCAAGCGTTTAAAGATGATCCCGACAGCGATCATAAACACAAAGTAAACGGCGACTACGAGTATATCTATGTTCATTTTTGTACCCCTAGTGATTTTAAAAATAAGGTTTCTGTTTTTTAAAACGTTGGTTCATTATTTAATATGTATGACAAAAGGTCGAACGGGAAATACAAAAAATGTGACAAATGAAACGCTATTTCAATTTTGTTATTTAAACAGTAAAGAAATGATTTTTCTTATGAGGCATTTGGTTAAGTGATTGAAATGTAATATTTTAAGTTAATTTGATTGGAGGGTGGGTAGGGCGATGGTACGATTTTATTTTGAAGGAATTAGAACGGATATCACGCTAAGAAAGAGTGATATGTATGATTATATTTTGGGTGGGATATATGCGTAAAACCGTTGCCGCTTAAAGATGGAAGAAAAGCGACAACGGGATTTAAGACATTAAGCTAAGATTTCGCGTACGAATGCTTCGATCTCCGCATCTTGGCAGTGCTCAAAGAAACATTGCTGGAAACGCACGCCACTTACTGCGGTTTTCACCAGTTCTGGGTCAATGGCTTTTAACGTATCGAGGTAGTTTTCTTTTACGACAGCAGACTTCACATCGTTAAGAATGGCAGCATTTCGCTGCTGCGGTTCTGCTCGTTCTAGTGGATAACCTTGGCCGCGATCTCCGGTTGTGAATGCTTTCTCGAAAATATAACGAACGTTTAATTCTGCACCCCAGCCATAACCTTTTGCGAACGCAAGCGATAAGGCATTACCGTTGTTAATTTGATTAAACAAGAATGCGTCAGATGGATCTAAGCAGTAGCCACAAACAATGCCCGGATGAATATTCAATGACATCATGGCACCTTGCCCTGTACCACAGCCAGTCACGATGAAATCCACTGCTTTAGAGTTGATCAAGATGCTCGCCATGATGCCTAGGTGGATGTAAGTCAGGTGATGATCGTTTTCATCACTCATGCCTACGTTAAATACTGAGTATTCTTGTGAACGAGCCACTTGCTCAAGTTCGTTTAGCACAATCGCGTTTTTACCCGCTTGGCTATTTTCCATCATCAGTGCAATCTTCATGGGTTTCTCCAATAATAATCTTTTAAATTTAGACAAAATCTTTGCGCATAGGCGTGAAGTTATCGAGCAGCACACCTTCGCTTAAACAAGTACAGCCATGAATGATGTTCGGCTGCTTATAAAGCGCATCTCCGGCTTTGACGACTTTCGTCTCGTCGCCAATGGTGAATTCAAACTCACCGGAGAGCACATAAGTAATTTGCTCATGAGGGTGACTGTGCAAAGCGCCGACCGCACCTTTGTCGAAATACACTTCGACGCTCATCATGTTGTCACTGTAAGCCAAAACTTTGCGTTTGATACCATCGCCAAGATCTTCCAGAGCAATGTCTTTATTAAATACAAACATCACTTTCTCCTTAACGAGCTAACCAGCCGCCATCGACCGCGATGGTATAACCGTTCACGTAATCAGAAGCAGAAGATGCAAGGAAGACACACGGCCCAGCCAGATCTTTTGGTGTACCCCAACGCTCTGCAGGGATGCGCTCGACGATTGCTTTATTTCGTTCTTCATCTGCTTGCAGAGCTGCGGTGTTGTTAGTCGCCATATAGCCCGGCGCAATCGCATTGACGTTAATACCTTTGCTTGCCCATTCATTCGCCATCAAACGCGTTACGCCCATCACCCCGCTTTTCGATGCCGTGTATGAAGGTACGCGAATACCACCTTGGAATGAAAGCATGGACGCCACGTTAATGATCTTGCCGCCAGTACCTTGAGCAATGAACTGCTTGGCTGCGGCTTGAGACATAAAAAAGACCGATTTGACGTTGATGTCCATCACGTCATCCCAATCTTGCTCACTGAATTCGAGTGCGTCATTACGACGAATGATGCCAGCGTTGTTTACCAAGATATCGACCTTGCCAAATGCAGTAACAGCTTGATCAATGATGCTTGGAATATCGTCTAGAACCATAAGATTCGCACGTACATCCAAAAAGCGGCGACCAAGCGCTTCGATCTGTTGTTTGGTTTCTGTTGGTTCAGAAATGTTCACGCCGACAATGTCACAGCCTGCGCTAGCCAAACCCAACGCCATACCTTGACCAAGTCCAGTATTACACCCAGTCACAACAGCGACTTTTCCTTCAAGATTGAACGAATCGAGAATCATAATGAGTTCCTTACCATGCAAATTAAGTATTAATGTATGACTTATTGCCATCAGATGAAGTCACTTTATAGAAATGAAATTACGCGATCAACTAAAATGAAAAGGCGTTTTAAAAATTTTATGATGTGAGTCACCTTTACGCGACGATTTATCATACAAATGAGATTTTTTATTGAAAAAGCTTTTCATTTTTTTTGAACACTAAAGGTATACTGGCTGAAACATTGATGTGGAAAAGCGAGAATATGGCAGAAAAGAACACACAACCAGAATCCGTCTCTTCCGTTCTAAAGGTCTTTAGTATCTTAGAAGCGTTAGGCGAGCAGAAAGAAATTGGCGTGTCGGATTTGTCTCAACGATTGATGATGTCGAAGGCGACGACTTACCGTTTTCTTCAAACAATGAAGACGTTAGGCTATGTATCCCAAGAGGGCGAAGCCGATAAGTACAGCTTAACCATTCGCTTGTTTGAATTGGGAGCGAAGTCGCTAGAGTATGTCGACCTTATCGAATTAGCAGACATCGAGATGACCAAGATCGCGGATGCAACGGGTGAAGCGTTACACCTTGGCGCATTAGATGAAGACGCGATCATCTACATCCATAAATTGGATGCTAAATACTCATTGCGAATGCACTCACGTGTCGGACGCCGCAATCCACTCTACAGTACCGCGATTGGTAAAGTACTTTTAGCGGAACGCGAAGAAATATTTGTCAGAGAATCATTGAAAGATATTGAGTTTATTTGTCATACAAAAAATACTCATAAAGACGTTGAATCTTTACTTAAAGAGCTTGAGTTAGTTCGTAAGCAGCATTACGCGGAAGATAACGAAGAGCAAGAACCTGGCTTATATTGTGTCGCAGTACCTGTCTATGACCGCTTTGGGCATGTGGTTGCGGGTGTGTCTATGTCTTTCCCAACGGTGCGCTTTGAAGAGTCTCGCCGTGAAGAGTACGTATCCATGTTGCACAATGCTGGCCGTGTGATCTCCGAGAAAATGGGTTTCCACGAATATCCGGCATGATCGTTCATACTGTTGAGATCAAGAACTCAACGAAAATGCTAAATTGAAACGGAGGCGCTAATGCCTCCGTTTTTTGTTTTTCCCCGACCTTATTTATTGCATCCTGCTAGGGGAACCTCAAAGCGTCGCTAATCGCTCGCCACTTTGTCAGATTGTTCTCGAACCCGACGTAAGATTTCCCAATCCAATGTTGGCCAATAGTAATCTCATTTCACCGATCTAACATGTGCCCTAAGCAACAAATACAGGGCTTTTAAATGAGAACAGCAAAGGGTTTCACCTTAATTGAATTAGTCGTGGTTATCGTGATTCTTGGGATATTAGCCGTGACCGCCGCGCCACGTTTTTTGAATATTCAAGGCGATGCGAGAGCGGCAGTGATTGAAGGCGTGAGAGGCGCTGTGGTGAACGCAAACCAAATTGCCAATGCCAAGTATCAGCTTGGTTATGGCGTATCGATTGGATCTACGGCAACAGACAATACCTTTTTAGATTTGAACAAAAATGGCTCGCAGGACGATGGCGAACCTTTGATGGTTTGGGGGCATTTAGACAACGTTTCGGTCGAAGAAATGGTGAACCTCGATGGGGATTTAGTGGTGTCTGATCCAGAGGCGCCGGGCAAGAACAAACTCTACATTGGTTTTGCGCAAAGCGCCGATGCATTAGAGAACGGTCAATGCTATTTCCTTTACACCCAAGCACCGGGAGAAGGCACGGAACCGGGCTTTGAAACCGTGACATCCGGTTGCTAGTTCTTTTGAACCTCGACAGTTTTGCACAATAAATCTGGCCGTTTTTAATAGACACGTCTCTGTAAACCTTGTCGGCTTTCATTGAACTTGTTCTAACGTCATCACACTTCTTGGACTAAGTGGTTTAAGTTTTCGCCAAAAATCGTAACGCTGTGTGCAACAGAGTGAACCGAAGATTGTTTGGCGTATCGATTCACCGGAAAGGATTTATCACTGTTCAACTTAGTATGAGAGCGGAGCAATCAACGTTGCTCTACGTGCTCTAAAGTCGAGAAGTAAAGGATGAGAAGCAAACAGAATAAAGCGGTATTGTGTGCGTTTGTATCGGGTAGCCTATTTGGCGCAGCACTGGTCATCGCCATGTATATCCAGATTTGATCCAGTGCTGGCAAAGCGTGCCAAAACTGAAAAATCAAATTGTACAAGGAGTAGGGTTGTTTTCAGCTCTGCTCCTTGTTAGTTTTAAAAGCATGAAAACGACATTCACACCTTCATCAAACTTCTTCTGGTGGCGCTCTAATTAGAGCGGCGCGGAATCTTTACATTCTTACGTTGCTGGACGGTAGCTAAGAGTGTCATGTCTTTTTATCTCCAGTAGCGATCTATTTTTATTCGGAGATAAGTTATGAACACCACACAAAACACTCAACAACGCGAAGTCATTCTCACTGGCGACCGAGCCACTGGCCCTCTGCATTTAGGTCATTACGTCGGCTCACTAAAACAGCGAGTCGCGCTACAAACTCAGCACGATCAAACCATTCTCGTTGCCGATATGCAGGGCTTAACCGATAACGCGCACAATCCTTCCAAGGTCTCTTCCAATATCTTGAACGTCGTTGCTGATTACCTTGCTGTTGGCATCGACCCAATTCAAACCACCATCTGTTTGCAGTCTCAAGTTCCGGCGCTTGCTGAGCTAACCATGTACTACAGCAACTTGGTTTCTATCGCACGCTTGGAGCGTAACCCGACGGTGAAAAACGAAATTCAAAGTAAAGGGTTTGATCGTTCCATTCCGGCTGGATTTTTGACTTACCCAATCTCTCAAGCGGCTGACATTACCGGCTTTCACGCGACACTTGTTCCCGTTGGTGATGATCAATTGCCAATGCTAGAGCAAACCAATGAAATCGTGAGAAAGATAAACCATCTTGGCGGGAAAACCATTTTGAAAGAGTGTCGTCCACTGCTCAGTGACGCGCCGCGTCTGCCAAGCACGGATGGCAAAAACAAAATGTCGAAAAGCATGGGTAACGCAATCAACTTAGGAGCGACAGAGAAAGAGATCAGCGCAGCGGTGAAATCCATGTACACCGACCCAAACCACATACGTATTGAAGACCCAGGCCAAGTGGAAGGCAACATCGTGTTCACTTACCTTGATGCGTTCCATACTGATAAAGCTTATGTGGAAGAGTTAAAAGCGCATTATCGCCGTGGTGGATTGGGTGACGGAACAACCAAGAAAGTGTTGGAAGAGTACCTGCAAGAGATGCTTCGTCCAATCCGAGAAAAACGCGCCATGTTCTTAGATGACAAAGCACAACTAATCGAAATCTTAAAACAAGGCAGCCAACGTTCGCGTGAGAAAACTGAGCAAGTGCTATTTGATGTGAAAGGTGTGTTTGGTTTGAATCTGTTCTGAAATCGAGCCTGCAAATCACGACCCAAAAATAATTCAAAAAAGTGTGCATCCTTTTGCGACCTCAAACGTGTTAGAGGTAAATCGTTTAGAGGGTGCCACTATGTTGGACGTTTTTACCCATTTTGCCGACTGGCTGACTTATTCCATTTTCAACTTGGAAGCCAGCACTTCAATGGCAAAAGGTGTTCATTTTTTTATTGAAGACACAATTAAGATCCTAGTCTTACTGGTTGTGTTGATTTACGTTATCTCCGCACTGAGAGCCAGCTTGAGTGTGGACAAAGTTCGCCAATATCTACAAGGTAAGCACCGTGGTGTGGGTTACTTTCTTGGCTCTCTATTTGGTGCGATTACCCCATTTTGCTCGTGCAGTTCTATTCCTCTTTTCATGGGGTTTGTCTCCGCGCGCATTCCTATTGGTGTGACCATCGCATTTCTTATTACCTCGCCTCTGATCAACGAGGTGGTGGTCATCATGCTTGGTAGTGTCCTCGGTCTGAAATTCACCATCATGTACGTCGTCATTGGTATGTTGCTGGGCATTTTTGCAGGCTTTGTCTTAGATGCTTTTAAAGCCCACCGTTGGTTACAACCTTTCCTCGCAGAGGCGTATCAAAAAGCCAATGAGCTAGATGCGCTGCCTCAAACGGCGATTGAGTCTCCGCCAATGACGTTGAAACAGCGCCACGAATTTGCAGTGAACGAGACCAGCACCATCTTCAAGCGCATTTGGATTTGGGTATTTGTTGGGGTAGGGATCGGTGCGTTTATTCATGGTTTTGTTCCGGCTGATTGGTTCGAGCAAAACCTCGCAAATGGACAATGGTGGACCGTACCACTCGCCACGCTCAGTGCCATTCCGATTTACACCAACGCAACGGGCATCGTGCCAATCATGGCGTCGTTGATCGACAAAGGTATGCCACTGGGAACCACGCTGGCGTTTTGCATGGGAGCGGTCGCCGTGAGCTTGCCAGAGTTCATGATGCTCAAACAAGTCATGCAATACCGATTACTTGGTGTCATCGCGGGTTACTTGCTGGTGGCAATTTCCATCACGGGTTGGTTGTTTAACTTCTTCTATTAATCACAACAGAGCAAGTGCTCACAGGAGTCTGATATGAAAAGCATTCAAGTTTATGGTTCAGGTTGTAAGAACTGCATCGTCACCGCAGAACGTATTGCCGAGGTTGCGCAAGAGCTAGGGCAACAAGTCAGCATTGAAAAAGTCACCAGTTTAGAAGCCATTATGAAAGCGGGCATTATGAGCACACCGGGTGTCGCGATTAATGGTGAATTGAAACACACAGGTTCGGTGCCATCTGTTGATCTGGTTCGCGATTTGCTCAAAGAAGATGTTGTAGCGTAAAGGCAAGGAAAGCGCGTCGCGCGTTCGGATTGTTTGAATGAGCACGCGCGACGACCAATCGAGATTCAAGAATGAAATGTTTGATGAATGCGTGGAATCATGCAGAACCGAGCCTTTATGGTTGGCTACTAAAACAAACCCAAAATCCGCATGAAGCGGAAGACATCATGCAAGAAGTGTTTCTGAAAGCCATGGAGAACAGCGAGCGTTTCTGTACATTGCAGGACGGTAAATCATGGCTGTTTAAGATGACCAGAAACCACTTCGTCGACCAACTAAGACGAAAAATCCAATCGGTAGAAATCGAAGAGTTGGTCACGCCAACAGAAATCTCTCCCGCGATGGTTCAACTTCAACGTTGTCTTCCAAAAGTATTAGTGAAACTTACCGAGCAAGAGCGAGATGTGATAGAGCAATGTGACCTCAACGGCATGGCACAAAAAGACTACGCAGAGAAACACCAGCTTAGCCTGCCAGCTGTGAAGGCGCGTTTACGTCGAGCCCGAATAGAGCTCAAAAGCATTTTGGTGAGCGAGTGCAAAGTGACCCAAGACCGAACGGGCGTCTGCTGCTTTAAGTCCTTTCAAGCTGAACCTTAAATTTTTCTGACAGTAACGTTTCTGATTTAAATTTATTGATAATAATTCTCATTACGTTATGTTTGTGGTCTCAAATACACTCATTGTTGCGGAGACCAACATGGAACACTCGGATATTACTCAACTGCTTATTCCAAAGAGTGATTGGGCATCGCCTGATCTTTTTCTTTATGAAGGGGAAGACAAACTTCGTCTGAGCTTAGAAGGTGCAATTCAATATAGCGGATTGAACAGCATTGGTGGCGTGGTTCTGGGTTTTAGGATGATCCAATACGCGGTGCAACTGGCGGCGGGTGATCAGTCTTTGCAACGAGATGGCATCAGTATTTATACCGCGTTCCCTGGGCGAGGTGCTCAAGATGCCTTTGAATACACATGCCGCGCGCTACGTGATAAACGATATTGCTGCGATACCACATTGCACCACCCAGCAGCGCAAACTGGGCAACGTGGTCAGTTCCTATTTACGATTCGTTTGAATGAACAATCTATGGTGATGACGCCAGCAAACGGACTACCAAGAAAAAGCTACTTTGAAGCCGACCGACATTCGCAAGACAGCCGAGAAGCAGCATTGAAATGGCGCGATGAGAAGATCAACTTCGCTAACACGCTCTTGAGCTTGCCTCCGGAAGAGTGCTTACGAGTGTTGTAACCCTTGAGTTGCAGCAAAGAATGAATAACAAAAGGTCGCTCGCTTTCAATTGAGCGACCTTCTTGTATCAAGCATTCGCGGGAACCAGATTCCTAGTCGCGCCAAGGCTTGCTGGAATGACACGGTTTAAGCTTTGAGTTAGTAGAGGACTTATTTGCTGTCGATGACCATGAACTCAAACATCGCCATTGCCTAGAGCGAAAATGAATGAGTAGAGAAGCTCATCTCATACTCATGCTCTAAACACCGTCATTCTGAAAAACGAGGGACGAGTGTAATTCAGAATCTACTTACCAAGTGCTGTTGAATCTTGGTGTTATCTCTAATTCACAGCTCGTCGAAACCAGATTCCTAGTCGCGCCTAGGCTTGCTGGAATGACCCAGTTTAAGCTTTGAGTTAGTGGAGGACTTATTTGCTGTCGATGACCACGAACTCAAACTCAAACAGCGTCATTCCCTAGAGCGAAGAATGAGCGAGTAGGGAATCTCATTTCATACTCATACTCTAAACACCGTCATTCTGAAAAACGAGGGACGAGTGTACTCCAGAATCTACTCACCAAGTGCTGTTGATTCTTAGTGCTCTCGCAAGTCCACAGCTTATTGAAATCAGATTCCTAGTCGCGCCTAGGCTTGCTGGAATGACACGATTGAAGTTTTGAGTTAGTGGAGGACGTATTTGCTGTCGATGACCACGAACTCAAACATTGTCATTCCCTAGAGCGAAGAATGAGCGAGTAGGGAAGCTCATCTCATACACATGCTCTATGCACCGTCATTCTTAAAAGCGAGGGACGAGTGTAATTCAGAATCTACGCACGAAGTGCTGCTGAACCTTGGTGTTCTCGCAAATCTACAGCTCGTTGAAACCAGATTCCTAGTCGTGCCTAGGCTTGCTGGAATGACCCAGCTTAAGTTTTGAGTTAGTGGAAGCCGTATTTGTTGCCTACGATCACGAACCCAAACAGCGTCATTCCCTAGAGAGAAGAATGAGCGAGTAGGGAATCTCTCACTTCCAATTGCTCAGACAAACAAGCCATTAACCCGCAAAAAACTCGCGACGAAAATCCGCCACCTCTTGTTGGTAATAACGCTGCCATTCCGAGTCCGATAAACCCGCGTGGCTGGTGGCTCTTTGAGTTGCCAGTTTGGATTCAAGCTGCTGCAACTCACTCTGATAATCGCGCACTTGCTGCTTTTGCTCGGCGACTTGTTGTTCGCGAGCGTGTATATCTTCACTCTCTTGTTCAGAAAGGTAAGTTTGTTGAAGCTCTTCAATCAAAGCCTCGCGCTCTGTTTGGCTCACGTTATTCGGAATTAACGCCACCGCACGCTCGTACTTTGCTTGCTCGCTGGCTAATCCCAACGTCTCTTCATTGCCTTGCCACTCTTGAACTAAATCCTCAAAGGCTTGCACGTAGTCTTGAGCGGGAGTCGAATCCAACTGTTCTGCCTGCAAACTAAAATCGTAAAGGGCAAATTCATCAGCAAAAATGACTTCGGCCAGCTCACCCCATATCTTTCTTGCTTCCGCTTTGAGCAGGGCAACACGAGAGGCGAGCGGTTGCTGCTCATCAAACAACAAATCACCTACACTTTGCTGCCATAAACTATTGAGCTGATGGTAGTTCGCCAATAAAGCAAATCGCTCACCCGACATATAACTTTCCAGTTCGGCCAGCTTAGATTCGCAGTTATAGTCAGACATACACGCATGCCAGAACGTCTCTATTTCGGCTTTTAATGCACGACCTTTGGCGTCATTCAAACGTCCAGCAATGGCTTTAATTGGAGAAGGGGTATCTTTGGCTTTCGGTACGACTTTTTTACTGGCAGTTTGATTATCTGCTGAAGAAGAATGACCACTGGTATCTTGCTCAGCACGCCCTTCAATAACAGAAGAAAACGGCAACAAGCTTTCACGCTTATCACCCGCCATTGAGAACCAAATCGTGCCCGCCACAACGGCGGACACAGTAACTAACGCAATACGCTTCATGGTTTGATCACAGCGCTAACAGGGAAGTGATCCGACAGATTGTAATGCTTCCACAAACTCTCTGCGGTAGAGCGCGGAACGTCGACACGGTTATCGTTGAACGACTTCACGCCATATTCATTACTCACCATCACGTAGTCGAGGTACTCCACATTCTCGCCACCAGATAAAGCCTCTCCGGCAAAGTTATTGATGCGAGGGTCGAAGGTCGAAGCGGTATAACCAGAGTACTGGGGCTCTATCGCACTCAAGTTCGCAATCATCTGCTGGTAGTCACCAGGGAACTTCAACTTGTTCACGTTAAAGTCGCCGCTGTAAACCACAGTCTCGTTGGTAGGGATATTTAGAGATTGGGCCATTGTGCGCATTTGTTTGAACTGGCGCTGACGATATTCGCGCGCCGTATCCGTATCAAAAGACGCAGTATGAGTCGCGAACACATGGTAAGCCTGACCACCTTTGATGATCTCCGCATAATTCACGCCCTTATCGGCAAAACAATCCGTACCCGAGCAATCTGGAAAGACGTATTGAGCCTGATTGACAATAGGGTAGCGGCTCACAATGATCACGCCGCCGTCGTAAATATTGAAGCCATCTTTATCCAGCATCTTAGTCTGGTAAGGGTATTCCTTTGCAAGCTCACGCAAGAAAGCATCACGTCCACTTGCAAACACCTCTTGCAATGCCAGTACATCGTAACCTTTGACGTAATCAGGAATCAGCTCGTAACGATCGCCAATGTGAGAAGCAATCGCAGGCAGTGCCCAGATGTTATAAGTCATCAGCTTTAGGTTCTGCTCATCGGTATCGACGACTTCATCCACCTTGTTTGGCGTGATGGTGTAATACAAATCATCATAACGAGCCGTGCTGGCAGATTTGAACGCCAGTTCTGACGTGCGGTCGCCAAATGCATCGGTACGAGAGCGGTGAATATTGCGATCGTCTTTGAGTGCTAAGCCCACATCCGCCGCAGACAAGCCATATTCAATCGTCGAGTTATACCAATGGCCTTCCATCACTTGGTTAAGCGTGATGCTCTCACCTTGTGGGTTAGACACCACGGTTTCAAAGCGATAGTTCTGACCAGATTTCACGCCTTCCCAGCGATTAAAGCTCAGTACGGATTTGGTTTCCCAAGGGCCAAGCACTTGTACATGCTGCTGCCATTCTTCTCCGTATTTCAGTAAATCACTGCCTTCGTGTTTCACTTGAATGGTTAACGGTTGGTCTGAGTTATTGGTGAGGTATACGTCCGTATCTGCCAAGCTCGGGAATGCCACTAAACCGCTTAGCAAAAGACTCCACTGCGAAAATTTCATCTTGTTTATCCATAAGTTGTGTTAGAGCAATAATTCTTATTTATAAATATGACTAGCACGTTAAATATGGATGACAGAAAGGCACTCAGCAGAAATAGTTAACGAGTTGTGATCTTTGTTCGGATTGAATTGCAATTTGAGCGACTTTGTTTACCCGATGCTGCTCGCTATCTATATGAAAATAAACGATTGTCACCATAAAAACTTCTTGTGAAAAATGAGAAGGTTTCACGCATATAAACCTGATTGACTGTGATACCGTTAGCGTATGTATCAGTTGGAAATTCGTCACTTTGCTCGACACGTTCTCCCACTGAGTAATACACATACAAGGGTTTACTATGAGAGTTTTTGGACACATACCCGATACCGAAGTCGGTTACATGTTCGAAAATCGAGCCGCGTTAGCCAAATCAGGCATCCATCCTCCAACGCAGGCTGGTATTAGTGGCGGCGCGAAAGAAGGCGCTGACTCAATCGTACTTTCCGGTGGTTATGAAGACGACGAAGATTTTGGCGACGTGATCATCTATACCGGAGCTGGTGGCCGTGACGAAAACACCAACAAACAAATTGCCGATCAAAAATTAGAACGCACCAACCTCGCTCTGGCTAGAAACAAGCTGGAGGGTTTACCCGTCCGCGTTACTCGAAGTCATAAACACCAAAGCCATTATTCTCCAACCAAAGGTTACCAATATGCGGGTTTATACCGCGTTGAAGACTATTGGTGCGAGCGTGGATTGTCTGGCTTCAAAGTATGGCGTTACAAACTTGTCCAAATTGATTCGGAACCTGCGGCAGAGGTGCAAGACACAAGCAAAGCACGTTATGAGGTAACGTCTCGCCAAGCCGTTACGGTCAACAAGATCGTCCGAGACTACAAAAAGGCAAAGCAGGTAAAAGACTGGCATCAATACCAATGCCAAGTATGCGGTTTGGCCATCGATACTGGAGCAGGGTTCTACGCGGAAGCTGCACACATTCAACCGTTGGGTGAACCGCATCGCGGACCTGATGTGGTCGAAAATATCCTGTGTTTATGTCCAAACCATCACGTGATGTTTGATAACGGTGTGTTCTCAATCGCAGATGATTACAGTTTGATTGGTCTGGACGGACAGTTAACGCTGAGCAAAAAGCACAAGATTGAACAGGCGTTTCTTCAGTATCACCGTGAGCATTATTTTAAATAAATATTGAGTAAGAATTAATGGAACCTAATTTAGATAATTTTGAGTTTTACAGCAGTTTCTTCTCTGGTTTAGCATCGACAATTTTAGGCGGTATAATCTTAGCATTGTTCTTCTTTTTGGTAAGAGAGAAGTGCTTTGGACCTATTGATATAGTTGGTCGATGGTATTTTGAAATAAAAACGGAGAAAACAGCATACAACCCTTACAAAGATATGGTTTTGAGGTACGTATGTGTGATCTGGAAAGAAGGTAATCACTTAAATGGCTCTGTAGAGAAAATATATGAGAATAGTACTATTAATAATAACAAGGAGTATGTAGGGGAGAATAGGTCAAGAGGAACTCTAACAGGTGTTTATGAGAAGAACTACTTTAGTAAAGATAGAGTATATATCCACATTAATGAAAAAGGAGAAAAAAGAGAGTCGACAATATATTTGTCCTTAGATATGAATAAGAATTTAGCATCAGGTGATTTTTTCACTTTTATCGCAGATCAAGAAGGAACTTGCATTTGGAAGAGAGAACCATTTTAGATTTAAAATATGAGTAGTTGTTTATATAATAATGATTGGAAAAAGCAGTTTCCAACTTACAATTTCTTAGAAAGAGATATTGCTCTCGAAGAGTATATATCTTCAACAAAAAATTTAGAATCAGAAGAGAGGATATTTGTTACTGCCTCAAATATCACATTAGTGTCTTTTACTGCGTTAGTATCATTGATAATGGCATCGACTGAAAAGATATCTAAACTATTTATCGATATACTACCGTCATATGTTGTTTCATCTTTTCTGTTATTTTTTGTTTTTGCTTTTTCAATTATACATGTTAGATATTTTGCTGAGCGACAAAAATCAATATTATTTTCAAGTCGGAAGATAGTTACTCTAAGAAGAATGCTCGGTTTGTCATATGGTACCATGAGGTTGGTATTGCCTAACTGGCGCGTTGAAGGCGCAGAACATCCTTTATCAATAAGACTTTTTCCTGGATGGTTTACTTATGTTGCATATCCTTTCTGGATACTGTTGATCACTTCAAGTTCTATATGCTTTGTTCTGTTGGCCGTAATATTTAATGACCTTTCAACGGGTGTTTTTTTCATCAATGAAAAGGTTTTTATTTTAGGTGGAACGCTTTGTTGGATTATAATGCTTTCTTTGTTTTTTAGAGCTTCATTATTAGATACTCATGAAAACTTAAGGTTGTTATTTTCATTACGACTTGCCAAGTTTCTCAAGTTGCCAATGGTTGATAATGTTGAATATACAATATATAAAGCTATTATATCAAAGTATGAGACTGAATGTTTAAAAGTAAAAATAGATAGTATTAAGGATTTTCTATTATTTATTGAAGATAAGAACTTTTTAAAGCATTCTGGCGTAAGTTATAAAGGTATAGTTCGAGCTATTCTAGGGATTTTAAGATTAAGAAATAAATCAGGTGGATCTACTATTCATCAGCAACTTATTAGAACATTGTTCATTTCTGATCTTAAAAAGAGAAAGAGAAGAAAGATAATTGAAATGATAATGGCAAAATGGCTTGATGATTCTTTTGATAAGAGTACGATACTAGATATTTATATATCCTCAGTAAGATTTGAAAACCATTGTTTTGGTATCGTTTCAGCAATGAATTTCTATTGGGGAGAAGTGAGGAAAGAAGTCACTCCAGCGCAAGCATTCTTCTTAATAGAAAGAGTTTCTAATATTCGTAGCTCATTATTGGTGGATAAGATAATTGCAACCGCTTTGTCCGCTCGTAAAGAAAACTTACTTTCAACAAAGGATCTTGATGGGTTGGCAGTTTTATACAGAGATGGGGTCAAGTTTGGGAAGATTAAGGCGCAAGAGGAAGATATTCTGCGTCTTACAACTGCTTTGACTCAAGCAAATAAAATTATTTAATAGGTAGAAGATATGGAAATCACATGCCATTGTGGGAACATCGTTGTTCAAGCTGACGTACCGAAAGAGATAGCATCATGTAATTGCTCTATCTGCCGTCGATACGCAGCTTATTGGGCTTACTACTCGCCCGAGCAAGTATCAGTTCGCTATTTGAAAGAGCCTTCTGTCTTTTATATTTGGGGTGATAAAGAAGTCGAGTTTCACCGCTGCAATCTGTGTGGGTGTTTGACACACTACGTAACGACAGAGAAATGCGACGCTAATATCGTCGCCATCAATATGAGGATGGCAGAAGAGGAAGTCTTGAAAGATATCCCGCTGAGACTCATAGATGGTAAGCGCTACTAATCAAAAAGCCAGACACATGTCTGGCTTTTCTCTTTCTAGTTAACTGACTTTATCTTTGACATTTCAATCAGTTGTGTAACGTTTTCGGCGAGAGATAATCGGCAAATCTGGCAATTTGTTTATAAATTAGAGTTAAATATCTAATTCCTGAACTAGCTTCATAAATTCTATGCAACTCAATTCACCTTATTTGTTGTAAGGAATATAACAGCGCCCTCAAACATATAACTAATTAATGAGTGTTGTTATGTCTCATACCCGTCTATTCCCACGTCATCGCTTGGCGCTAGCTTGCATGCTTGCCAGTGTTTCCAGTTTCTCATTCGCTCAAGAACAGTGTGATATTCCTGATCTTCAACAGGCGCCTGATCTTGCTTTAGCCATTTCTGAAGCGACTCATCATTGCTATGGTGCTTGGTTCTCTGCATCTGCTGATTCACTGAACGATATCTACAGTGAAGCGAGCTTAAGCCGTATTCAAATCGCGTTAAACCAAGCCATTGCAAGTTACCGTGGTGAGGCAGAACAAGCGCGCAAACTCGAAAACCTTGGTGAGTTTGTCCGCGCAGCTTATTACGTTCGTTATAACGCGCAACAGCCGGACTTTTCTCAGGCGTTAGGCCAACGTTTTGCTCAGTCGATTAATGCGTTCTTAGCGAATCCACACGCGCTAGACCAAGGACGCGAACAAGTCGGGGCGATGAAAAGCCTGACGTTGATGGTCGACAATGTGAAGCAACTTCCTTTGACGATGGAAGCACAACTTGCGGCACTGCGTCACTTCAATCGCGAAACGGCGCAAGACACACAGTGGGTCGATGGGTTGAATAACCTTTTCCGTGCGATGGCTGGCCATGCTTCGCGAGATGATTTTTACCAATACATGGCAAGCCATACGCAACACATCGATACGTTAGCAGCATTTGCTCGTGATAATGCTTGGGCATTGGACACGGATGCGAGCTTCTTGGTTTACAACGCCGTTCGCGAAACCGGACGTTTATTAGCGAGCCCAAACCAAGCAACCAAAGAGAAAGCGCTGCGTGTGATGCAACAAGTGATGGAGCAAAACCCGCTTGGTAGTGAGCACGATAAGCTTTGGTTAGCCGCAGTAGAGATGATGAGCTACTTCGCGCCAGAGGGTTTGAATGGTCTGGATTTAGATCAAGCGAAGCGTGATTTGGCGGCTCGCGTGCTACCGAATCGTCATGAGTGTGATGGTCCGGCCATCATTCGTTCTCAAGATTTAACCCAAGCCCAATCTATTGAAGCTTGTGAGGTTTTAGCCGCAAAAGAGGCCGACTTCCACCAAGTGGCGAACACAGGGCATCAACCTGTTGCGGACGACAACAACGAGCGAGTAGAAGTGGCCGTGTTTGCAAACAACGGCAGCTACGTGGATTACTCGTCTTTCTTGTTTGGTAACACGACGGATAACGGCGGTCAATACCTTGAGGGTAATCCGGCACAAGCAGGCAACGTGGCGCGCTTTGTCGCTTACCGTTATGACAATGGTGAGGCGCTTTCTATTCTCAACCTAGAGCATGAATACACTCATTACCTAGATGCAAGATTCAACCAATATGGCTCATTCAGCGATAACTTGGCACATGGTTACATTGTTTGGTGGCTAGAGGGCTTTGCTGAGTATATGCATTACAAGCAAGGTTACGATGCAGCGATTGGGCTGATTGCTGACGGCAAGATGAGCCTATCGGACGTGTTGGCGACCACTTACTCTCACGATACCAATCGAGTTTATCGTTGGGGCTACTTAGCGGTTCGCTTTATGTTGGAAGAGCATCCGCAAGAGGTAGATAGCTTACTGGCGCTTTCTCGTTCTGGTCAGTTTGCTGAGTGGGCAAAACAGGTTCAATCATTGGGTGAGCAATACAATGGCGAGTTTGACCGTTGGTTAGATTCAGTCTCTAGTGAACCACAGCAACCTGATCCAAACCCAGACCCAAATCCGGGTGAGCCGACTGGGCCTTCTGATCAAGTAACGCAGCTTGTAGCAAATCAAAGTGTGGTGCTCAGTGGCGCAGCATACAGCGAGCAACTGTTCTATGTGGATGTGCCAGAGAACACAACTCACTTTGACGTAGCGATTCATGGCAATAGCCAAGGCGATGCCGATTTGTACATGAGCTTTGAGAAAGAAGCCCATTACTATGACTTTGAGTTCAGCCAATATGGTGATGGCAGCAACGAGATGGTGACGTTTGAGCCGGAGCAATCGGGTTACATTAAGCCGGGTCGTTACTACATCAGCATCGCGGGCCGTTCTGACTTTAATGATGTGACGCTACAGTCATCATTAGTGACTGAAACCCCAACACCGCCAGCACAAGAGCAAGATGACTTAACCCCAGTGGTATTGGAATCTGGCCAAGCGCAAACCTTAACGGTGCACCAACAACGTTACGCAGCGGTTTATGTTCCGCAAGGCGTACAAGAGGTGCGAGTGTGGCTAACCGACAAAAACGGTAATGCAGACAATGGCAACGTTGATCTGTATGCGAGCAAAGCTTATTGGCCAACAGTAGGGCAGCACGAATACGCATCAAACTACTGGGGCAGTAATGAATACCTGCAAATCCCAGTGACAGAAGAAGGCTATGTTCATTTCTCTTTAAATGCTGAGCAGCAAGGGGATGACGTCGAGATGTTGGTTTACTTCTACTAACTCGCTGTACCGAAATCAAACCCTCATAAAACCAAAGCCGGACATCAGAGTCCGGCTTTTTACTGTGTGTTATTCGTTACGTAACCTTTTTCTAGGTTGTGACTTGGGGTTTGGCTTTCTTTTTCATCTTTAATGTTGAGTACACCGAGAAGATCGCGAGCAACACGAAGGCAAGTGCGATTGGTCGTTCATACAAGAATGACCATGAGTTGTCGTACATGAGCAAGGCTTTGCGTAAGTTGGTTTCTGCCATTGGCCCTAGAATGATGGCCAACAGTATTGGTGAGGATGGAATGTCCATCTTGCCGAGGGCGAAGCCCAGTAAACCGAACGCGATAGCGATGCCGACATCAAACATGGAGTTGTTAATTGCATAAGCACCTACCACGGACAGGAAGATGATGATTGGAATCATCAGTATTTTCGGAACTTCGATGATGCGACAGAAGAAACGAATACCAAGTAAGCCAACCAGCAGCATGACGATATTAGCGACCAACATCGAGCTAAAGACGCCATAAACCACCTCAGGGCTTTGGCTAAACAGCAGAGGCCCAGGCGTTAAACCTTGCACAATCAGTGCGCCCAACAAGACTGCTGCAACGGCATCACCCGGAACACCCAGTGTGAGCAAAGGGACTAATGAACCACCGGTTACGCCGTTGTTACCGGATTCCGCTGCGGCCAATCCATGAAGTGACCCCTTACCAAACTCCTCTGGTTTTTTCGCTGAACGTTTGGCTTCGTTGTAGCAAACAAAAGCCGAAACATCCGCACCCGCACCGGGTACAGAGCCAATCGCAGTACCAATCAGGCCGCTTTTAGTGGCTGTAGGCAGGATTGTCTTGAGGTCTTTTTTGCTTAGGATTTTACGATCAAACGTTGGTACTTCTGCATGCTTCTCATTGATGATCTTCTCGATCTGATTGATGGCTTCTGACAAGGCAAACAAGCCAATAAGCACCGGAATAACATTGATGCCGCTATAAAGATCCATCATTCCAAACGTGAAGCGCGGAACACTACTGATAGGGTCAAGACCAACCGTAGACACCAATAAACCAATGCTACCAGCCAACAAGCCTTTCAAAATATTTTGAGAAGAAACGCTAACAATAATGGTTAGGCCAAACAGAGCGAGCGCAAAGTACTCGGGCGCGTTAAAGCGTAGTGCAAAGTTTGCCAAAAGCGGGGAGATGGCGATTAAGACAATCGTACTCAGTAGTCCGCCGACAAATGAGGCAACCGCAGAAATACTGAGCGCGCGAGCAGCTTGTCCTTTTGCTGCTAAGGTGTGTCCATCGAGTACCGTCGCGGCCGAAGCCGGTGTACCCGGTGTCTTCAATAGAATGGCGGCAATTGAGCCTCCGTAAATACCACCGATATAGACGCCAATAAGCATCACCAGTGCTGGTGTGGAATCCATACCAAAGGTAAAGGGCAATAGAATCGCCACGCCCATGGTAGCCGTTAGTCCGGGTAGTGCGCCCAAGATGATCCCACCGACAACGCCGAAAATTAAGATGGGCAATACTTCTGGGCTAAATGCGGTTAATAGGCCATTGAGTAAGTGTTCAAACATAGCCTCTCCTTAATAGTACAAGCCTTGAGGTAGAGCGATGTAAAACACCTCTCCAAATAGGTAATACACCCCAAATACAAAACACCAAGCGATAAGGTAATACAGCGGCTTTTTGACTTTGAAAAAGACCAAGTAAGCGGTGAACGCGATTAAGCTTGCGATCAAATAACCGATGATATGAATCAGCAGCGCATAAGCCACGAGAAAGCCGATGCCAAATATCGCCATTTTTGAAAACACGGGAACGGCTGGCTGTTGAACGGCTGCTTTTAGCTTTCGTTGGACGATAAGAGCGATACAAATGATGATTTGTGCAATTGCGATAGCACTAGGAAAGAATTGGGCGTTAACGCTGGCGTCTTGGTAGTGTGGTTCATCGAATTGGCTGATTAGCACAAGTACGATGCTGCTAATGACGATCATCAAAAGCGGGAAAAAGATCTCTCTATCCAGTTTTGATGAGGGTTGGTTTTGAATGGGTTCTGTGGGCTGTGAGCCGCTTTGTTGTAGGCTGTTTTGACTCATGCTGATTCTCCTCAACACGAAGAGCATCGTGGTGATGCTCTTCGCTTAGAACATCACTTACTGAATTAGTTTTGCGAGTGCTTTGCTGTCTTCATCAACAAACTTGGTAAACGCTTCTGCATCCATGTTGTGGATCGTCATTGCGCCTTTCTCCATAAACTCTTTGAACTCTGCCGATGCCATCGCTTCATCAAAGGCTTTACCTAGCGTTTCAATAACTTCATCTGGCGTGTTCTTTGGTGCGCCAATACCGCGCCATGTACCAGTGACGACATCAACACCTTGCTCTTTCAATGTCGGAACATCAGCGATGTATTCAATGCGTTCGTCTGACATGACGCCCAATGCTTTTAATTGACCTGAACGCAACTGAGCAATAGCTTCTCCTGGCGTTACCATGGTGACGTCTGTGTGTTTACCAAGTACCGCGGGAATTGCTTCCGATGCACCGTTGTATGGAATGGCGTTAAGTTTGATTCCTTGGTTCTGCTCTAATGCCATCAGGTAGAAGTTTGGCGCCGCAGTCGAGGCAAACTTCACTTTACCTTCGCCTTTTTTGGCTTCGGCGATCAGGTCATTGATGGTGTTGAAAGGGCTGTCTTTATGAACCAAAACCACGGCAGGATCGAGGTTAACCATTCGAATCAGTTTAAAGTCGCTCGCATCATGTCGCATTAAACCCATTTGAGGGAGAGAAGCGATTTCACGAGTGACAACGGTAAGCGTGTACCCATCTGGACGCTGCTGCGCACCAAAACTCATGCCCACCGCGCCAGCGCCTCCAGTGCGGTTCATCACGGCGATGTTTTGTCCTAGTACATCTTTTGCGGAGTTAGCCAGAGTTCGACCGACGGCGTCTGTACCACCGCCTGCACCAAATGGAACAATAAGACGGATGTTTTTCGTTGGATAATCCGCGGCAATAGCCGTTGCAGAGACCATGATGCCAGCGGCGACAAGTAGAGATTTAAGAAGCTTGTTCATAATAATCGACCTTTTGTTTCCGTTAGTTTTTGTATGCTTGTGTAGGGTGGTTTGTTTTATTGTTTTGATATTCGCTCATGCAGAGCTGCTCAAATGCGACAGCGATCCAGCCGCTTATGAGCATGTCATACCATTGCTCGACACCACTGCACGCAACGACGACGTCGCCATGTACAAATGAGCCGAAGAACAGCAAATCGTTTTCTTGTAGAGAAGAGGTTTGGGTGGTTTGGTTATGAATATTAGGGCGTCCGTTACGCCACGCTTGTTGCGCTTTGTTTCTCGCGAACTCATCAAATGGAATGGTCCATTCTTGTGGTTTTCCCAGAGATGTTTCATAGAGAACGGCATCAGTAAAAGACGCTTCCCATGGTTTGACTCTAGGATCCATCACCACGATATGAAGTTCTTTTCGATTGGTTCGTTCGAATAATCGTTCTATGGATGGCTTGACTAACTCGACAGCATCCATGGCAATTTCAACATGACTTTTCATCATTGATTCCTTTTGATGTTCTTACCTGAACTTGCAAAAGAAATGATATTGTATGACAAGTGAGTGCGAAACGTACGAAACGATTAAATGATGGTCAGATCACTTGTGAATCAAGAGAATAGTGCGAGGGATCTAACTTTAATAAGGATATGGGTTATAAAAATGAGGGCTGAATCAAGTTTTATAACTAAGACAATAAATGGCCTAATAGAGAGATAAATTAGATGGATTTGAGCACGAATAAAGAACGTTTCGCCAAGATAAATTCGATAAAGCCGGACATCAGAGTCCGGCTTTTTGCCATTTTTGCGCAGGGCTTAATCTGCTTAGATTGGTTCATTCACTTTGCTCTTTGTTGCGACTTTGCCATCGGTAGAATACGCAAGCTCACCTGCAATGTAAGTGGCTTCGACGTTTCGTTCGTCACCCAACATCATCAAGGCAAACAACTTGTCTTCTAAGCTCTTGGAATGCTGGTAACGCAACTTCTGCAAATCTGTTGCCGCCCAGTTAAGGACAACAAAATCGGCCTCTTTCCCTGCTTCGAAATTGCCTATCTTGTCATCGAGACTCAGCGATTTCGCACCACCCAATGTCGCTAAGTACAAGCCTTTAAACGCAGAGAGTTTCTTTCCTTGTAACTGCATGATTTTATAAGCCTCATTTAAAGATTCTAACTGAGAAAAACTGGTGCCTGCGCCAACATCGGTCCCCAAACCGACGCGTACCTCTTTTTGCTCTGCTTTTTCTAAATCGAACAGACCGCTACCGAGGAATAGGTTGGAGGTAGGGCAAAAAGAAATCACGGAATCGGTACGCTGAAATGCACTCCACTCTTTATCCGTAAGGTGAACTGCGTGGGCGAAGATGGAGCGCTTGCCAGCCAAGCCGTAGTGCTCGTAAACATCGAAGTAGCCTTCACGATCCGGGAAGAGTGATTTCACCCATTCGATTTCGTTTTTGTTTTCTGACAAGTGCGTATGCACATACACATCGGGATACTCGGCTTTGAGCTTTCCGGCAGCCGCTAACTGTTCTGGCGTTGAGGTCGGCGCAAAGCGAGGCGTAATGGCATATTGCAATCGCCCTTGGTTGTGCCATTTGTTGAGCAGGTTTTTGCTTTCTTGATAACCCGTTTCTGGTGTGTCGAGTAGGTAGTCTGGCGCGTTGCGATCCATCATGACTTTCCCTGCGATGATGCGCATGTTCTTGTCTAGTGCTTCTTCAAACAACGCTTCTACAGATTGAGGGTGCACCGTGCCAAACACTAATGCGCTGGTGGTGCCGTTCTTCAGCAGTTCGTTGATAAAGAACTGAGAGATGGCTTTGGCGTGGGCTTTGTCTTCAAACTGCTTTTCTGTAGGGAAGGTGTAGGTTTCTAGCCACTCCAACAGTTGTTCACCATAGGCGGCGATCATTTGTGTTTGTGGGTAGTGGATGTGTGTGTCGATAAAGCCCGGCACGATGAGTTTTCCCCTGTGATCGACAATCTCTTGGTACTGTGACGTATTGCTTTCACTGAACGCTTTGATGGCTTTGATGTGACCATCTTCAATCACTAACAAGCCGTCTTCGAAGTACTGGTAGGCATCAGGCAGGTGTTCAACCTTGGCAGGATCATTGATGAAATGTAATAGGCTAGAGCGGATAGCAGTGACGTCTGCCGTCGCATGAGAAGAGAAGAAAGCCGTACCGAGTAAAGATAGAAGGATCGCGTTTTTGTTCATAAGTCACTCCATTGAATCGTTTGAAAATCCATGGTTTTTGACTTATTCGAGCAAGCCCTTGTCAATAGAGTGTAACAACCGAAAACCATTAAAAGCGAAGAGACTGTTGCGAGATGTATGCCAATCAACGACAAGGCGGTTAATGGTAAGCAGGACAAGGCTTGAGGGCGAATCCTCGAGACAATAAGTAGGTATTCGCTAACCATGATGGTGAGGAAAAACAGACAGTTGAACCGATGTGGTGCATTTCATGTTTTGCTAATAAATGACCTTGGGCTGCAATAAAGCTGTCATGTTTGGGTTATAAGTTGTGCGACTTAAATGGCTATGCCAGATGAGAAGCCCAAGCCAGATGATACGAGTAAACCATTTGGCGAACAACGTAACCAGTAGATTGGAGAATCATGGCAAGAGTAGTAAACGCAGCCGATGAAGTGATCATTAAGTTGCTCCAAAACCAAGGCTTTATTAAAAGCGAAGCTGAGGCCCGCTTGAAAGAAGAAGTGTACCGTTTACACCCACACGAAATCGAAAAAGTGAAAAACTACGATCAGCACTTTGGTATCAATGCAAAAGAGAAATTGATTGATGAGATTTTAGAGCTTAGACGTGAAGCATTGATCAAGGAAATATCCCGCCCAGAGACTGCTGTTTTTAAGTAGCTTGTCCTCAAACTATCCAAGACATTTGATCGACACTCAATGTGTAAAAGTAAGTAAATAAGAGAGTCAAAGCTAGTGAGCGGTTTGACACTTATGGAAATGCGTTTTAGTTTTCGATTCAATCAATCTTTGTCATGAATGGGTATAGATAGCAGGATATGGATTCAATCACACAAGCTGCATTAGGCGCGACTGTCGCCGGTGCGATTGCCGGTAAGCGCTGTAATGCGAAGGTATTACTGATGGGTGCTGCGCTCGGCACTTTGCCAGATCTGGATGTGATTCTGGATTATGGTGACGCAGTACAAAACACAATCAAGCATCGCGGCTTTACGCATTCTCTCTTGGTGTTACCTCCTTTTGCTTTGCTGATTTCTTGGCTTTATTGCCGCTGGCGACCAGATACGTTTTGGACGCTTTCTCGTGTGTTCTTTTTAACCGTGAGCGTGTTCGTTACCCACACTTTGTTGGATGCAATGACAACGTATGGCACGCAGTTGATTTGGCCATTTGAGGGCTATTTTGAGCTGCGGAACGTGTTCATTATCGATCCGCTTTACACTCTGCCTTTATTGCTTGCCATTGGTGTGGCTCTGTTTTCCAAAACTCGCGGCGGACGTTGGTGTCAGAGTGTAGTGCTCATCTCTACGCTTTATCTCGGTTGGGGTTACGCATCGCAGCAAATGATCGCATCTCGCGTGGAGCAAAACTTGGCGGCGCAGAACTTACCGAACCAACAAGTGCTGATCACGCCAACACCGTTTAATACCTTCTTGTGGCGAGTGGTGGTGATGGATGATGGCCAATATTACGAAGGCTTGGCATCGGTACTCGATAGCGATGAGCGTATTGATTTTGTTTCGCACCCGCTAGGCAGCTGGCCTTTGGCAGATAAGCCGGAGACTTTGAAAGGGCTTAAGGCTTTCTCTCATGACTATCTGAACTATCGAGTAGAAGATGATGCACTGATTGTGTCTGACTTGCGTTTGGGAATGTCGAACAACCTTTCCTTCGAATTTATCTTTGCGGAGAAGGGCAAAGATGGCGATTGGCAGTTGTTGGAATCAACACAACGCTACCCAAGTGAGCGCAGCTTGGATTTGTTAGGCCAACTTTGGGAAAGGTTGAAAGGCGACCAGAGTATTGATGCGAATTTGGAACGTGTGGAGTTAAGCGCGCGTTCCTAGTTTAGGTGTATAGTGATCCCCACCTCGCTCTTGAAGATGATGAGACGAGAGCGTGTTGTCGGGAATCTCTTCATCAAAATGAATACTGACACCAAACTGAATAAAGAAAGCCGGACGTGATGTCCGGCTTTTTCGTATTTGCTTTAATCAACTATCGGTCGAACTCACTACGGGAATTCATACCCGTCGTGCGAGTTGGTCAGGTAGTAGAACGTAGCTTGAACATAGTCAGTTGGATCACCTGAGTTGTTTTGGTTGTACACGCCCGCTTTGAAGTACATGTATTGGCCGCCAACATCATAGCCGCTGGTGGTCATATCTACCGTTTCAGTGACGTCTTCGTGGTCATCACGTTTGATGGTGACGATAAGTTGGTTGCCTTGCACTTCGATTCGGTAGAAGAACAACTCGTTTAGTGCGATGCCATCTTCAGGTTCTGAAGCGTTGGATGCTGAACTACCAATAAGATTAATGAACTGCTCTGGATCTGATGACGCGTCTTCGTTAGGTTCATGCGCAAAGTAAAGCGAACCTTTGGTGTGACCAGGTAATAAACGATAGTAGAGGCGGATTGGTTCATCGTTATTTGCGTGGATTTGGCCGACGATCACGCGGCCCACTTGGCTGGAATCACCCGTTGTCGTTACTGCGTTGACGGCCAATGTCGCTTCTAGGACGCCATCCACACCGCCAGAGTTGTTTTGATCATCGCTTGGTGCGCTCGCAAATACCCAGTTGTTTTTGGTGATGCCTGTGGTTGAGATGCTGGTGTCGCCACGACGGAGCATTTCACGCATTTCTGAACGTGTGTATTTGGTATTTGCAGATGTGGTTGCGCCTTCGACGGGTGAGATAAACACCAAACCGCCGTCATCACCAGTGTAGAAGAACTCGCTGTTCTCAAAGCCGCTAGAGAGTTCGCCTTCTTTCACTTCTTGAGCATCGCCAGACGCGTTACCGTTATCATCAACTGGCAGGTCGAGTTTCCAATCTAATAAGTCGAAGTTGCCTGATGGCGGCAGGGCAGGATCGAGATCGAAGACTGGCAGGGAAGTGGTCGGCGGGTCAATGATTTCAGAAGATGTGAGTTTGAAGAGATCGACACGACCCTCAGCGCCACTGTATTCACCAAAGACGGTGATTTCCGTTGCATCTCCTGAGTTGAAGGTAATGGTGGTTTGCGCCCAATCTGAGTTTGAAGCGGTTTTGCTAAAAGTGTCGCTGCCAACATTCACGCCGATGTTTGCATCTGCTAGCACGTACGCGCTCAGTGTGTATTCTGTATTGCTTGTGACCGGAACCAACTGCTCTAGACGTGCACCACTGCCAGAGAATTTTGCTGACTTTGCGCCGTCATAGGCAACACCGGAGACTGCGGTTGGATCCACCTCTGTCCATCCAGAAAAATCTTGTTCAAAACTTGGGTTAACGAGATTGACTTCGGCACTGTATGCGGCAAAGGAGCTCAGTAAAACGGCGCTGCCGACAATATTGACTAACTTGCTTTTCATGTTGTTCTCCACGGTTTTCAACGATGGCTTATCTTCTAATCCTGTAGAAGTAAGTTGTGCTTCATGTATTTTAATAACACAAATAGGCGTTAGTTCTTTCTCTGGAGAACAAAGATGAAGATGAAAAGCGAACTTCTGTATTTTGGTTGCGGCTAACTAGCGATCTTACGCAACTATTTGCAATGTAATTCTTCAGCATGCTGCTTTGGTTTGGAAGCGCGATAGCACTTTGTAGGTGTCAAAGCTTAGAAAAGTCTTTCAGGAATAGAGGGTTACAAGCTATACAATATGAATAATTGTGAGCGAAGATCGGTTTTATGAAGACGAAAAAAAGCCGAACATGACGTCCGGCTTTGAATTAGTTCCCGATTTTTACATTAATTTTTAGTGACTAGCTAAAGATTAAATTTGTGCGAATGCGCCTTCCCAAGTGTAAGTCACACCGTCGAACTCAACGCGATGTGCCGCGTTTTGCTTGTCTTCGTCTAGGTTGCAGATAGCGAAGTGGTAAGCGTTGCCTGTGGTCGTTTGCAGGCGAATCACGGTGCCCACTTCGTTGTTGCCAACGACGGTTACTGACTCTACTAGGCCACGAGCGCCAACCGATGCTTCAATAGACTCGTTGAAGTAACCGTGTGTCTCTAGCACTGAGGCAAACACGTGGTTCTGACCAGATTGACGTAGGATCAGTGCTGGTTCGCTCTTCAAGTTGAAGTCTGGATCATTTGCGCCTGTGCGAGTGAAGAACACTTTGCCGCCGTTTGTTGCGCTTGTGATTAGCGAGTAGTAGCTGTTGTCGTGCAACCAACTTACAAGCGAGCTGCCTTGAACTTGGCCTGAACCCACATTCCATAGATGCTGGTAGCCGTTGTCTTCGCCCATTGGACGCAGCGTGCTTTCTACATCGTATTCAAAATCCGTACGGATGATTTGACCAGAGTAGTGCACTGGCAGGTCGTATTGGTGCTCTTGATCTGCTTCGATGCGGTAAACATCAATCACAAGTGGTTTTTCGAATTCTGGCAATTCAGCAAGAATGATGCTGCGCTGCATGTCTACGCCGTTGTAGTAACCAGAAATACGACCGCTCATGCCTTGCAGTTTTTCGTCATCAGCTTTGAAGAAGTGCTTAGAACCGAACTTGGTTTCTGCTAGCGCTGTGTCGAAGTTGTTTTGCGTCTTTTGGTCAACGGTTACTGTGTTGTGTGCGACAGTCTGTTTACAGTAAGACTTGTTCTCTGGGATGTAACGACCGCCAAATTTAGGCTCAACGTTAACCCAGCGACCAAAGCCGTAATCGTGCAACACTTCATGACCGCGGTTGAATACGCTCAGGTGCAGGCCATCGTAGTGACCGTGGTCTAGCGCTGAGTGGTACTGGTGATCGGAGCCGTGCTGACCAAACCAGATAAGCGCCATTGTGTCGTCGTTTTGTTCGTCACGGTGGCGAAGAATGCTTACGCCGCCTTTTTCGCCTTCTGGGCCGTCAGTCACGAATAGGCTACCCCAGTTGAATGGCTTGATGTTGTCTGCGGCTGCAACTGCGTCAGACAATGTTTTACCTGAGATATGAACCCAAACGTCTTGCTGGTGGTCTGCCATGCCAAGTAGCGTTTCAGACTGCTCGTAACGATGGAAACATACTGACGTAGCCATGATTACGCCTTCATCGTTGATCGAAATCGTCTTCGATGAATCGTTCAGTGCTGGCAAAGTACCATCTGGGAATGCCGTCTTAAATACTGCGTAAGACGTGGTCTTGATGACCGAATCGTTGAACTCGTAAATACCAAGCTCAGGCTGACGACGTTCAATCGCTTCTGCGAATAGGTAGATTGGACGTAGCGAGAAACGGTGGTAGTAAGGACCTTCCATGTAGTAGCCATCTGGCGAGAACAGTTGGTCTAACTGAGCTAGGAAGCCGCCGCTAACTTTATCCAGTTTCAAGCCGTAAAGCGCTTTGTCTACTGCATCTTGATCGTTAATTGCGTAACCACAGATACCTACTGCTGCTACCGCCCACAGACCGTGGTTGTGTACGATGTCGAAGTCGTGACCGTAAGTGACAACGAACAGCTCAATCATTTGTTTGAACAGGTCGTTTTCAATCAGTGTTTTTTGCTCTTCTTCCAACGTGTGGTAAATGCAGCTGTACGCACAAGACGCGTATAGCATCCACATGTTCTCGTTCAGAGTTTGGTGGAAGATCTTACCCGGAGGGTTAGAGTCACGGCTGGTGTTGCTCTCTAGCGTCGGGTATACCTTCGCGTAAGCCGTTAGCATGTCCACGATGTAATCGCGGTATTTCTGTTCGCCAGTGATAAGGAATAGGCGACCCGCTAGATCAATGTGGATGTAGTTTTGCTTGTGGCGGTTGTGCTCGTAACCGCCGCCTTCGCCGTGACCTGGAACTTCAATACCGACCTCAGCCATGTAAGCGTCAGTTTGTTTGATGTCACGTGCTAATGCATTTCCTAATAGGCTATCCGTGCCAAGTGCTTTGCTTAGTTCTGCCGCTTCTTCAAAGTTCATTAATAGCGGTTGGTAAGACTGGGTTTGGTAGCTCATTATTATTTCTCCTGCCCGAATGCGTTCACTTCTAGAGAGTAGAAGCCATTCCAGCTGTAGGTTTTACCGTTCAATTCTACTTGGTGTGGGGTTTGGTCGTCAGCGCCTAGCACATTGCTGATCATCACAGTAATCAGTGATTTCTCAGTCGTGATTTCTACGATGCTGCCAACGGCGTTGTAACCCACGACGCGGATATCTTTCACCTGACCACGTGCATTCACCGACTGCTCAAACTCTTCGTTGAAGTAGCCGTGTGTTTCTAGCACAGAAGCAAATAGTGTCGATTCGCCCTTGCTACGTAGGATGAATGCTGGCTCGCTACGTAGGTTAAAGCTTGGGTCATTGGCGCCAGTGCGAGTGAAGATTACTTCATTCTCGCCGTTTTGTTTCGCGCTGCTGCTTGTGCCTAACCAAGTGTAGTAGGTGTTGTTTTGTAGCCAGCTAACCAGCGCCGTATCTTGCACTTTGCCGCTTGCTACTTTCCAAAGGTGTTGGTAACCGAAGTCATCGCCAAGCGTGTTCAGTTCACCAAAGCTTTGGTAATCGAAGTTAGTACGTACGATTTGACCATCGTATTGATGAGAGTAGTCGTACTGATGCTCGCCTTCACCTTCGATGCGATAAAGGTCTAGCAATAGCGGTGCTTCAAGCTCATCTAGGTTAAGCATGAACACACTGCGCTGCATGTCTGTGTTCGGGTAATGGTCGTTAGCAAACGCGCTCATACCGTTGATTTCAGTGCCTTCTACTTTGAAGAAGTGAGGCAAACCGTGTACTGAATCAGCGCGGTCTACATCGAAACCATTCTGACATTGCTCATCAATCGTTACCGCGTTATGCGCGATAGTTTGACGTGCGTACGATTTGTTTTCGTCTAGGTAACGACCGCCGAATTTAGGCTCTACGTTTACCCAGCGACAGAAGCCGTATTCACGCAGTACTTCTTGACCACGGTTGAAGAAGGTAATGCCAAGCGTATCGAAGTTACCATGTCCCATACCGTGTTGACCGTAGTTCATCACAAGCTGTGACACATCACCGGTTTTATCCTGCATACGGATAAAACCTTGTGCACCGTTGTTACCAGTTGGACCTTCGTTTAGTTCCACACTTGGCCAGAAAGGCATGCCGATTTCACGGTCAGCGATGGCTTTATCGTAAGCTTGAGAAAGCTCAAGACCACAAGGGTGCATCCAAACGGCGTTTTGAATCTTCGCCATGCCAAGGATATTGTCATCCATACCGTAGTGTTTGCTGTAAACGCTCACTGCAACTTGAACACCCATGTCGGTAATGCTCATGGTACGAGATGCGTCGTTTAGGGCAGGGAACTCACCATTCGGGTAAGCCGTTGCCAGCATCGCTTGTACAGTGTTGCCAATCACTTTGTCTTTGTAGTTGTAGATGTCTACTTCAGGCATGTGACGGTGTACTACTTCTGCAAATACACAAGTTGGACGAATCGCATAACGATGGTAGTACGGACCTTCCATGTAGTAACCAGAAGGGGCGAACAGTTGCGAGATTTGCGCTAGGAAGCCACCGGTATCATCACGGTCTTGACCGTATACCGACATCTCTAGATATTCAGGTTTGCCAATAGCTAGACCACAAATACCAACAGCCGCAACTGCCCAGATACCGTGGTTGTGAATACGGTCGAAATCGTGCGCGTATTTCACTGTGAACATGTCTAGCATTGGTTCGAAAATGCGCTCAACAACGGCTGTGCGCTCTTCTTCTGTCATCACTGATGCCACGCAAGAGTAAGCAAGGCTAGTAAACATTAACCAACAGTGTTCATTAAGGATCTGGTGGAAAAGACGACCTGTTGGGTTAGTGTTTTTCTGTACGTGGAAATCAAAAGTGAGGTACTTCTCTGCGTAAATAGCGAGAAGATCTTTAACGAACTGCGCGTACTTTTCTTCTTGAGTGATCAAGAACAAACGACCCGCTAAGTTCATGTAGGTATAGTTTTGTTTGTGGCGGTTGTGCTCGTAGCCACCCGCTTCGCCGTGACCTGGTACGTCTAGAGGCAGACGCATAAAGGCTTCAAGTTCCTTGCGATTCGCTTCAATGGATTTGCCCATTAAGCTCGGCTTTCCGACTTCCTTTCTTAGTAGTTCGACTTCTGCTTCAGTCAACAAAATCGGTTGTGTAGTCATTTCTTTACCACCCTCAGATGAAGTGTGTTGTTTTCTTAAACTTTCTATAAAGTAATACAATATTAAGTTTGGGTGTAGTTTTTGTGGCAAAAAGGGAGAGTGAAATCACGCGAATTTAGCTAAGTCATTGATTTATATTGTTGTGGTAATCCTTGTTGTGACTGATGTTTCGGCGTTATCAATCGTTAAGTGGAATGCTTTAACGAGCACCGTTTGATGAATATCACATATTTTTAGATATATTGTATGACAATTAAGATGGATCGGATATGCTCGTTACTAATTCGACAGCAGACCCTTTCGCTTCGCGTTTCACTTTTATCAATACGACGCTTTTTATAAGAGGACCTTTTAATAAAGCATGGTTAAGAATGAAGTGCCGTAGGGTTCGCTTTAATAGAGACTTTTTAGGAGTATGACGATGAATTCTTTCTTTGTATTAGATGAGAACCCGTGGGAAGAGCTAGGCGGCGGTATCAAGCGTAAAATTGTTGCTTACACAGATGACCTAATGGCGGTTCACCTATGTTTTGATAAAGGCGCGATTGGCGCTCCGCATACTCACGAAATCCATGATCAAATCGGTTACGTAGTACGTGGCAGCTTTGAAGCAGAAATCGAAGGCGAGAAGAAAGTACTGAAAGAAGGTGATGCATACTTTGCTCGTAAGCACATGATGCACGGTGCAGTTGCATTAGAGCAAGACAGCATTCTTCTAGACATCTTCAACCCAGCACGTGAAGACTTCTTAAAATAATCTATAGCGCAACCTCAGTTGCTAAGGTGACAACATGAAATCATTAAACATCGCGGTCATTGGCGAATGTATGGTTGAGCTACAGAAAAAGGAAGGTCAGCTAAAGCAGTCATTCGGTGGTGATACGTTGAATACCGCACTGTATTTATCTCGTTTGACCAAAGCTCACGATATCAAAACCAGCTATGTAACGGCTCTGGGTAACGATCCTTTTAGCCAAGAAATGCTATCAGCATGGCAAGAAGAGGGCATCGATACTAGTCTGGTTCTTTCCGTTAAAGAAAAGCAACCAGGTATCTACTACATCGAAACCGATGAAACTGGCGAACGTTACTTCCACTACTGGCGTAACGAAGCGGCCGCTAAGTTCCTATTCGAGCAAAACGAGTCTCCGCTGTTAGTCGACAAACTTTACTCGTACGATGCGGTTTACTTGAGCGGTATTACATTAGCGATCCTTACTGAAGAAGGTAAGACGCAACTGTTTGGCTTCCTTGAGCGCTTCAAGGCACAAGGTGGTAAGGTTATTTTCGATAACAACTACCGTCCTAAATTGTGGGAAAGCCGCGAGAATGCCATGTCTTGGTACCTTAAGATCCTTAAGCACACAGATATCGCACTGCTCACATTTGAAGATGAGCAAATGCTTTACGGTGACGAGCATCTAGAACAGTGCATCGAGAGAACCTCTGCACTGGGCGTGGATGAAATCATCATCAAACGTGGTAGCAAAGATTGCTTGGTTGTCGCGAATGGCGAAGCGCAATACGTGGCGCCAAACAAAGTCGACAACGTGATTGATACAACAGCGGCTGGTGATTCTTTCAGTGCGGGCTTCTTGGCGAAGCGTTTGACTGGCGGCAATGCAGCGGAATCGGCTTACTCTGGCCACTGTATGGCTGGCGCGGTAATTCAACATAAAGGTGCCATCATTCCACGTGAAGTGATGCCAGATCTTCCTTTGTAATTCTTTTGCGGAGCGTTGAGTAATCGGCGCTCCGCAGTGATTTATTGAACTCAAGTTAACGACGACGAGTACACTCTTATGACGACATTAAACGAACAATTAGCAAACCTAAAAGTAATTCCTGTTATTGCCATCAACAAAGCAGAAGATGCGATTCCACTGGGCCGCACTTTGGTTGAAAACGGTATGCCTTGCGCTGAAATCACGTTCCGCACAGAGTGTGCTGCAGAAGCAATTCGTGCTATGCGCGCTGAGTTCCCAGAAATGCTGATCGGTGCAGGTACTATCCTAACTAACGAGCAAGTTGACCAAGCGATTGAAGCTGGTGTGGACTTTATCGTAAGCCCTGGTTTTAACCCTCGCACGGTTCAATACTGCCTAGACAAAGGCGTGGCTATCGTACCTGGCGTAAACAACCCAAGCCTTGTTGAGCAAGCGATGGAAATGGGTCTGCGTACACTTAAGTTCTTCCCTGCTGAGCCATCTGGCGGCGTAGGTATGCTTAAAGCATTAACGGCGGTTTACCCAGTGAAATTCATGCCAACAGGTGGCGTGAGCCTAGGTAACGTAGACGAGTACTTGTCTATCCCTTCAGTACTGGCATGTGGCGGTACTTGGATGGTGCCAACAAAACTTATCGATGAAGGTAAGTGGGACGAACTAGGTACATTGGTTCGCGACGCAGTAGCTCACGTAGCATAAGTGTCGTAACACCCCGATAAAACTAGCGAAAAGAATGAAAAGCGAGCCTCAGTGCTCGCTTTTTTTGTGTTTGAAAGAGGCGAGATTGGAGAGTCGAGATGCAAGAAAAACAAACGAGAGATTAGAATCGAGAAACGAGATTTTAGAGGTAGAAATGGAAAGCGTTGGATTTTCCTCGCGTCATCCTCGAGAGCGACGAAGGAGCGAGTCGGGGATCTCAGAGAGCCAAATAAGAAACTTCAATAATGATTTGCCCCATTAAAGTAACGATTTGGTACTTGTCGGTGAAAAGAGATTTCCTACTCAGTCGTTCCTCCTTCTAGGAAATGACGGTAAGGAGCAGGGGAAAAGCTGAGAGGAGAAGCATAAGGTTTGAGAGCTGGGAATAGAAATGCGTAGAACCTCCTTTGCGTCGGTCTCGAGAGCGACGAAGAAGCGAGCCGGAGAGCCCAGAAAGTTGAGCGGGCAAAGGAACTTCGATAGTGGTTTAGACCTATTCAGGTAACGAGCTGATATTTGGTGGTAAAAGAGATTTCCTACTCAGTCGTTTCTCCTTCTAGGAAATGACGGGAAGGAGTAGGGGAAAAGCTGAGAGGTTAAGCATGAGGTTTGAGAGCTGGAAGTGGAAAGCGCTGAACTTTCCATGCGTCATCTTAGAGAGCGACGAAGGAGCGAGTCGGAGATCTTGCTTGTTACATTCATCTAAATCCCACTTTCTATCCAATTCCTTCGAAACATCTCATTACGTTTCGCTCAAAGAAATACCACGCATTTTTGATCTTCAGACAAAGCGTGAAGAAGAAAAATATTCCATACTTTAATGAATTTGCAATAGATTATTTGTATTACAATATAGTTGATTGTTGAGTGGCGGATAATCTGACTTAGAATGCCAATAGCCCAATAAAACAAAGGATTTCTCGCCAATTTTTCAATGAAATAACTTATGTTCCAGATCACAATTAAAGCTTATTGTAGTACAAATAAAATAATGAACAGAGTAGTCTAGGAGTTAGAAAATGATCAAACTTGAAAGGCTGAAAAAATGACTATTGATACTCTTGTTGTTCTTGCCTACTTCTTCTTCTTAGTTGCAATTGGTTGGATGTTCCGTAAGTTCACTACCTCAACCAGTGACTACTTCCGAGGGGGCGGTAAGATGTTATGGTGGATGGTAGGTGCTACCGCCTTCATGACGCAATTTTCAGCATGGACGTTTACAGGTGCCGCAGGACGCGCGTTCAATGACGGTTTCGTTGTTGTAATCCTATTCTTAGCCAACGCATTTGGCTACTTCATGAACTACCTCTACTTTGCTCCAAAGTTCCGCCAGCTACGTGTAGTGACGGCGATTGAAGCAATTCGTCAACGTTTTGGTAAGACTTCAGAGCAGTTCTTCACTTGGGCTGGTATGCCAGACAGCTTGATCTCAGCCGGTATTTGGTTGAATGGTCTTGCGATTTTCGTGGCAGCGGTCTTCAACATTCCTATGGAAGCGACCATCATCGTTACGGGTTTAGTGCTAATGCTAATGGCGGTAACAGGCGGCTCTTGGGCGGTTGTTGCATCTGACTTTATGCAGATGTTGGTTATCATGGCAGTGACGATCACTTGTGCGGTGGCGGCATACTTCCACGGTGGCGGTATTGGCAACATCGTGTCGAACTTCCACGGCGACTTCATGCTGGGTAACAACCTGAACTACGTCAGTATCTTTATCCTTTGGGTAGTGTTCATCTTTGTTAAACAGTTCGGTGTAATGAACAACAGCATCAACGCTTACCGCTACCTGTGTGCAAAAGACAGTGAAAACGCACGTAAAGCAGCAGGTCTTGCATGTGTGCTGATGATTGTTGGTCCTATCATTTGGTTCCTACCACCTTGGTACGTTGCGGCATTTATGCCTGATTTCGCAGAGCAATACGGCTCAGTAGGTGGTGATGCAGCTTACCTAGCATTCGTACAAAACGTAATGCCAGCAGGTATGGTGGGTCTTCTGATGTCAGCAATGTTTGCGGCGACCATGTCTTCAATGGACTCTGGTCTTAACCGTAACGCGGGTATCTTTGTGATGAACTTCTACAGCCCGATTGTACGTCCACAAGCGTCGCAAAAAGAGCTGGTTATCGTGAGTAAAGCAACGACTATCGTGATGGGCTTCATCATCATTGGTATCGGTCTATTCATTAACTCACTACGTCACTTGAGCTTGTTCGATATCGTACTGAACGTGGGCGCATTGATTGGCTTCCCAATGCTGATTCCTGTACTACTTGGTATGTGGATTCGTAAGACGCCGGACTGGGCTGGTTGGGCAACACTGGTTGTTGGGGGCTTTGTTTCTTACATCTTCGGTATCTCACTACAAGCAGAAGACGTAGAGCGCCTATTTGGTCTAGAACAAGCGTTTACAGGACGTGAATGGGCAGACCTGAAAGTTGGCTTGAGCTTAGCGGCACACGTTGTCTTTACTGGTGGTTTCTTCCTACTGACAACACGTTTCTACAAAGGTCTATCACCTGAACGTGAGAAAGAAGTGGCTCAATTGTTCGAGAACTGGAACACGCCACTTGTGGCTGACAGCGAAGAGCAGCAGAACCTAGATACAAAACAGCGTGGCATGCTTGGTAAGCTTATCAGCGTAGCGGGCTTCGGTATCCTAGCGATGGCTCTGATTCCAAACGAACCATCAGGTCGACTACTGTTTATCTTGTGTGGTGCGATTGTTCTCTCGGTGGGTGTTCTATTGGTGAACGCAGCACGAGGGCCTAAAAGCCCAAAGTTAGCTAACGCGAAAAGCTAACCACAATTATCGACTCTCTATGAAAAATCCCACAGTATCGCTACTGTGGGATTTTTTTATTATCGACTTTAAGCACCAAGAGAAAACCGAGTGATTAGGCTGTCTTGCTTCTTGCTTCTTGCTTCTTGCTTAAGGCGATTAGATTTAAGCAGGAATACCACTGTGGAATTTGAAGTCTTCGTCTGGCGTTGAAATTAGTTCAGCTTCGATGCGTCCAAACTCTGCAACGCGCTCGCTAATGTCTTTACCCGCGATTTGTTCTGCAAGGACTAGGTAGTCTTGGTAATGACGAGCCTCTGATCGAAGTAGAGAAACATAGAACTTCGCGATGTCTTCGTCCATGTGCGGAGCCAGTTTCGCAAAACGTTCACATGAGCGAGCCTCTATGTAGGCACCAATGATGAGCTTATCAATCAAGGTTTCTGGCTCATGTGTTTTCATGTTCGAAATCAGCGTTTTTGCATAGCGGCTTGCTGGAATGTTTTTGTATTCCACGCCACGGCTTTCCATGATTTCTAGCACTTGGTAGAAGTGGTGCAACTCTTCTTTGATCAGCAGAACCATCTTGTCGATCAGATCTTGGCTGTACGGCGAATCTGATTTAGCAATGATGGCTTTTGAAATGTTGCTTTTGCCTTTAAGCGTCTCTAGTGAGCCGGTCTTACGGTAGGCAAAGTCCTCGTATGGTTTGAACCAATCGAGTAGGGCATGTGAGCTTGCTTGGTCTACTGCGTATTTACGGATCAGGAACATTGCCGACTGACCCGCTTTGAGTTCGCACAGTAGGTGGTCTAATAAAATGGTTGGAAGGTTTTCAGGCTTCTTTGCTTCCTCAACCCATTCATCTGGGGTGCTGCATTGCAAGAACTGGTTAATTGGAGCAAGAAGGTCCTGATAGGCGTCGAGATTAATCATTTTAATTTTTGGTACTTTACATTCAATTTTGGTTTATCCGGCCAATGTCTATTCAATCAAGAAGACACAAAAAAGGCTGCAAACGCAGCCTTTAATCGGATAGGGCGGAAAGCTTAAGCGGAGTTTACCACTTTTTCTTCTCGCCGAAGAGCGCATCCATATCACTGTCGCGTTCTTTGTCGGCAATTTGCTGCATTTCTGCTTCATTCTTGTCTTGGCGCTTCTTATCCAAGTCACCAAGCATTTCTTCGAGCTTTTGTTTTGCTTGAATAGAGTAAGCATCGTTTTTGGTGCTTAACGCATCAATGCCTTTACGAAGCAGTTGCAGAGCGGTTCCCGGTTGACCACGAGCAATAGAGTCATTCGCACGCTTAATCACGTTCTCGATGTTGATGCGAATTTGCATCGTTTCAAGACGCGCGTTTTCTGTTACGTAAGTTTGCGTATCTAAACGGCCTTTGTTGTGCTCGTTACGAACCGCATCACGAAGACGTTTCACGAGCTTTAACATTACAATGGCTTGTTTATCGCTGCTTGGCATCTTGAATGTGGTGCTTTCACCGTTTGCGCTGCTCTCATTCAATTGAGCAATTTGCTGCTTCATGTTTTCGATGCGCTGCACGAGCTGCTTGTTCTTTGGATCAAGGTCGCGCATGCTTTCAAGTGCATCAAGAATACGGTTATTAAGACACAGCAGTAAGTCCTTGCTGAAAGGAATATGATGAGCGTGCCCGATGAGCTCTTCAGTACCGTCAATCAGTGCCACATAGCGAGCAGATTCCTGTCTTTTCGCGGTCTCTACTTTTACCTTGTACTGCAACATGATGTTATAGCCAAGGATCAATACCAGTAGGATGGCAACCAAAGCAATTATTAAAGGCATATTCATATTTTTGCTTCTACTACTTGTTATTTTTCTGTGTCCAGCGTTCAAGAATACATGAATCTTATCTTTCTCGGCACCCTATTTATTTGATTATTTTGCTCCAAACACATTTTCCTGTGGATTTAAGTAAAGAATGCGGTGAGCTGTTTAAAAAAGTGAATTTTGAAGATTCAACTCCATGCATATTTAGAGAAGGTGAGTAATTCGCTATGAGCTTGAGCTATAAGTTAGAAATTACTGTTCATTTAGTTGCTAACACGTTATAACTAATCATTATATCTACTCGGGCGAGTAGACTAGATAAGTATGACGTTATTATCTCAATCAATGAGTAAGGGATTACGATGAAACTGCAACAACTGAAGTACATTGTTGAGGTTGTGAACCATAATCTGAATGTGTCTGCGACAGCAGAAAGCCTATACACTTCTCAGCCGGGCATCAGTAAACAAGTCCGTCTATTGGAAGATGAACTGGGTATTCAGATCTTCGAACGAAGTGGTAAGCACTTAACGCAGGTGACACCCGCCGGTGAAGAGATCGTGCGAATTTCTCAAGAGATTCTAGCGCGTGTTGAAAGCATCAAGGCCGTGGCAGGGGAGCATACTCACCCTGAAATGGGCACACTGAACATTTCTACCACTCACACCCAAGCACGTTACGCACTTCCTGACGTGATCAAAGGCTTTACGGCACGTTACCCGAAAGTATCGCTGCACATGCACCAAGGTACGCCTTCTCAAATGTCTGAAGCGATTGCCAAAGGTACGGCAAACTTCGCGATTGCGACAGAAGCACTTCATTTATACCAAGATGCCATCATGCTGCCTTGTTACCACTGGAATCGCTCTATCGTGGTACCAAAAGATCACCCATTAGCGAAGAAAGACCGTGTAACTATCCACGATTTAGCCGCTTACCCGCTAGTAACTTATGTATTCGGCTTTACAGGCCGTTCTGAGTTGGACACCGCATTTAACCGTGAAGGTTTAACACCGCGCGTTGTGTTTACTGCAACGGATGCCGACGTGATTAAAACTTACGTTCGTATGGGTATTGGTGTTGGTGTGATTGCGAGCATGGCAGTTGATGAAGAGCAAGACAGCGATTTGGTTGCGATTGATGCAAGCCATTTGTTTGGCGCGAGCACAACGAGCATTGGCTTCCGTCGTGGTACTTTCCTCCGCTCTTACATGTTCGACTTTATGGAGCGTTTTGCACCGCATTTAACTCGTCCGGTTGTGGAGCAAGCGATCTCGCTTAAATCAAACACCGAAATTGAAGAGATGTTTAAAGACATCGAGCTTCCGGTCAGATAACACTTCATTGATGTTTCGATTCCCTCTACAATGCGCTCGTTGTAGGGGGAGCTATGAAAACGCAATTTCAATTTATTAATGACTGCTTGATCGAAAACCAATCTTTGTGGCGGTTCGAGCCTTTTAAAAGCAGCATTCACGCATCATTACCTTGGCAAGAGCAACACCCTCAGTTGTGCCAGTGGTTAGCGTCTCTTTCTCCCTCTCAGATTGAAGAATACAAAGCGGAACCGGAACTTGCCTTAAAAGCACTTAGTCCGTTTTTGCCTGAACTTGAACAACTTTCAGAACTCACTCGCTTAGAACCGCTAGCTTTAAAAGGCTTGGAGCTCGTTCGTGGTTTAGATAACGGCATTCCCGGTCGTAAGTTAGAGCAAATTAGTTCGATGGGTGAAGCGGCGATTCAGCTTCATCATGGTGACGAATGGTTAGAGTGGTGCTCAGGCAAAGGTTATTTAGGGCGAATCCTGACAACGCAAACCGATCAGCCTGTCACCAGTTTTGAATACCAACAAGCGTTGTGCGATTCGGGGCAACAAGCAGCCAATGAGCATCATTGGAAGATGACGTTTATTCAAGGCGACGCGTTCGATAGCAAAGCGAAAGCCGTATTTAAGCCAACTCAACACGCAGTTGCACTCCATGCCTGCGGTGATCTTCATGTTCGCTTGATGCAATACGGCAGTGAAAACGGTATTGCCGCGATGACAATCTCGCCTTGCTGCTACCATTTGATTCAGTCTGAGCAATATCAGCCGATGTCGGCACAGGGCAGGGCTTCTTCTCTCTCATTGTCTAAGCAAGAACTGCGTATTCCGCTGCAGCAAACAGTTACTGGTGGTGAACGTGTTCGACGCCACCGTCAGCAGGAAATGGTATTCCGTCTTGGTTTTGATTTGATCACGCGACAAGTTTTGGGAATGGACGAGTATGTACCTGTGCCGAGTATCCGTAAGTCGCAATTAAGTGATGGTTTTGAATCGTTATGTCGCTGGGCAGCGGAGCAGAAGGGTATCGCTCTTTCGCAAGAAATCGACTTCGACCATTTTGAAAAGTTAAGCGAACAGCGCTTTTGGCAAATGGAGCGTTTGAGTCTGGTTCAATTGGTATTTCAACGACCGTTGGAGATTTGGCTTGCTTTAGACAAAGCACTTTATCTTGAAGAACGTGGTTACCGTGTTAGATTGGCAGAGTTTTGCGCTAAATCAGTCACACCTCGAAACATTTTAATTTGTGCTTATAAGATTTAGATCTGTTTTATAATTAAATGCTCTATGCAAAAAAGCCCACTTTAGAGTGGGCTTTTGTAAACAAAACGTGACAATTTATGCGTTATTTTGTCATTAGTTGAACATTGCGATTGCTTGCGCTGGTTCAACGTATTCTAGGTCAAAGCTCTCAGCAACTTCTTTGCAAGTCACTTTGCCGTGGATAACGTTTAGACCTTCAAGGAAGCCATTGTCTTCTAGAAGTGCTTCACGGTAGCCTTTGTTTGCAAGCTTCACGATGTATGGAAGCGTTGCGTTGTTCAGTGCAAATGTTGAAGTACGAGCAACAGCACCAGGCATGTTTGCAACACAGTAGTGAACCACTTCGTCAACGATGTATGTTGGTTCTGCGTGCGTTGTCGCGTGAGAAGTTTCGAAACAGCCACCTTGGTCGATAGCAACGTCAACCACCGCCGCGCCTGGCTTCATCTTAGCAATGTGCTCTTTTGTTACCAATTTAGGTGCTGCAGCACCAGGGATTAGAACCGCACCGATCACTAGGTCTGCTTCTAGAACATGCTTCTCGATAGCGTCTTCAGTAGAATAAACCACTTTAGCGCGACCTTGGAATTCTTCGTCTAGTTTACGCAGTGTATCTACATTACGGTCAAGGATTGTTACGTCCGCACGAAGACCTACAGCCATACGAGCTGCGTTCGCGCCAACGACACCACCGCCGACTACAACAACTTTCGCTGGCTCAACACCAGGTACGCCACCTAGTAGTAGACCGCGACCGCCGTGTGATTTTTCCAACGTTTGCGCACCTGCTTGAATAGACATCCGACCTGCCACTTCTGACATTGGTGCTAACAGTGGCAAACGACCCATATTATCTGTTACAGTCTCATACGCTATACAGACAGCTTTGCTCTTGATTAGCTCTTCAGTTTGTGGAAAATCTGGTGCTAGGTGTAAATAAGTAAATAAAATCTGCCCTTCGCGGAGCATTGCTCTCTCGACAGCTTGGGGTTCTTTTACTTTTACAATCATATCTGCTTTCGCAAAAACGTCTGTAGCAGTAGGAAGAATGGATGCGCCTACAGCGATGTAATCATCGTCTGAAAAACCAATGCCGGCACCTGCATTGGTCTCAACCAAAACTTGGTGACCATGTGAGATAAGTTCTCTCACGCTAGCTGGGATCATACCCACACGGTATTCGTGGTTTTTGATTTCCTTAGGTACGCCAATGATCATCCTGTGTCCTCTTTCTAAAATGGTTGTATTAACTGTTTGTAGGGTGTTATTGTCGAATTAATATCTAGTATAGATGTTGATTTGTAATATTTGGCACCAAATATTAAAAAGTTGTAGTATATTTTTTTGCAAGGAAGTAATAAGGTGGAATAAAAAATGGCAGACAACTATAAGAAGCCGTCCAAGGAACTAGACCGTATCGACCGCAACATTCTTAATGAACTGCAGAAAGACGGTCGTATTTCGAACGTTGAACTTTCAAAACGTGTAGGACTTTCTCCAACGCCGTGTTTGGAGCGTGTGCGTCGCTTAGAGCGTCAAGGTTATATCACTGGGTACACTGCGTTATTAAACCCGCAGTTCCTAGATGCATCACTGTTGGTATTCGTAGAAATTACGCTTAACCGTGGTGCGCCTGATGTATTCGAACAGTTCAATGCGGCTGTTCAAAAACTAGACGACATCCAAGAGTGTCATCTAGTATCAGGTGATTTCGACTATCTTCTAAAGACTCGTGTATCAGACATGGGTGCTTACCGTCGACTACTAGGTGATACGTTACTGCGTCTTCCAGGCGTGAACGACACTCGTACCTACGTAGTTATGGAAGAAGTGAAGCAAACTAACCAGCTTGTGATTAAAACTCGTTAAATTCTTGCAAAGAAAGCGGTAAATGCTTCCGCTTTCTCGATAGAGTAATTGGGTTTTTCTCTTTGATATGGTTAAATCAATTTACCGAGCGGCTTTGTGCCGCTCGGAATGTTTTGCTTATTCCTAATTCATTTCCATATTCAAGTTGATTTATGTTCAAAGAGAACGCAAAGAAAGTCGAAACCATCATCAAAACCAGTGAAGAGCCTCAGTCTTCACGATTAAATGGCTTCCAACGCTTAAAAGAGTGCTGCTTTATCGTTGGCGTTCTTAGCTCGATATTGCTAGCCGTTGCATTATTTACCTTTAGCCCTGCCGATCCATCTTGGTCCCAAACTGCATGGGGCGGTGAGATCGATAACGCTGGTGGCCTGTTCGGCGCTTGGTTAGCCGACACACTATTCTTTACCTTTGGTTCCCTCGCGTATCCATTACCCTTCCTGTTAACTGCAGGTGCATGGGTGATTTGTCGCAAGCGTTCTGAAGAGGACCCTATCGACCTCATGTTGTGGGGCACTCGTCTACTTGGTTTAGTTATCCTTATTCTTACCAGTTGTGGTCTTGCTGATATCAACTTTGACGACATTTGGTATTTCTCGTCTGGTGGCGTCGTTGGTGACGTACTGACGAGCTTGTCTCTGCCTACATTAAATGTGCTGGGCACAACGCTTGTACTTCTTTTCCTATGGGGGGCAGGCTTCACACTATTTACTGGTATTTCTTGGCTTAACATTGTTGAGTGGTTGGGCGATCGTGCACTAGGCGTTATTGCAGCGTTAACAAATAAAGCACGTGGCACTGAACATGAAACTCTAGAGCCGCAATTAGACGAGTTTGCTGAAGATCGTGTAACGAGCAAACGTGGTTCAGATGACACGGAAGACGAGCCTATGCCTCATCTTACTGCTTATGATGTCGAAGAGCCGAAACAAGAAACACCAACACACGAATACCCAATCTACATGCCACAATCGGCAGTAGAACAATCGACTGCAGATAAACCGAGACATCAGCAAGCAGCGCAAGCTAACGTTCAGCCAACGCCGCAGCCTGCAGTTGTAAATGCCGCGCCTGTGCAGCCTCAAATCCAGTCTCAGGTTCAAGAACAAGCTCAAACTGTTGAGCCAGTGCGTGCGGTGAGCACAGATAATGTGGACCCATTCGTTGAACGTACTAAACAATTGAACGTAACGATTGAAGAGCTAGAAGCGGCTGCACAACAAGCTGACGATTGGGCAGATGAAGAACCACAGGTTCAAGAAACGCAAGTTGCACCTATTCAAACTCAGCCTGAAGTTCCACAGTCTGTTTCTCAGGAATTTGTTCCACAGCAAGCCGAGCATCAACAAGCGCCACAAGAACCGTTTGTGACACCAGAACCAACCGTCTCTGAACCGTTCGATAACGCACCAAGCTACGATGAGTATGCTAAGTTTGAAGCAGAGCAGGCTCAACAAGCGCAAGTTAATCAAGAACCAGCGCCAGTTCACGCGCCAATCGAACAGCCAACCACAGAGCAACCTTTACACGAAGAACCTGTGATTAGCTCTTCTGCATTGGATAACATTGCTGAACAAACAGAGCCAAGCCAGCACATCGAGCCAACGATTTCGAACTTCGATGTATTGGATGACGAAGATGATTACCCGGTGCAGCAGCCAGCTCAACAAGCTCAACCGGCTTATGCTGAGCCGCAGCAACAAGCGATGCAGCCACAAGAGCCAGTTCAGCAACCGCCTGTTCAAGAGCAACCTGTTCATCAGCCTGTTGCAGTTCAACCTCAACCGGTGACGCCTGCACCTTCCGCTACCTTTGAACCTGCACCTCAAGAAGTCGAGGTAGAAGAGGTTCAAGACGGCGATCAAGATGTGGCTGCATTCCAAAACTTGGTATCGAATGCTCAAGCGAAAGTGGCTGCTCAGCAGAACCCATTCTTGGTACAGCAAGAGCAAAACTTGCCAGTACCAGAAGAGCCATTGCCAACACTAGAATTGCTTTACCACCCAGAGAAGCGCGATAACTTTATCGACCGTGATGCACTGGAAGAGGTGGCACGTTTAGTTGAAACCAAACTTGCGGATTACAAGATCAAAGCAGACGTAGTCGGTATTTACCCAGGCCCTGTTATCACTCGATTTGAGCTTGATTTGGCGCCGGGCGTGAAAGTAAGCCGCATTTCTGGCTTGTCTATGGACTTGGCACGTGCGTTGTCTGCAATGGCGGTACGTGTTGTAGAAGTGATTCCGGGCAAACCTTATGTGGGTCTAGAGCTGCCTAATATGAGCCGCCAAACGGTATTCTTGTCTGATGTAATCAGTAGCCCTCAGTTTGAACAAGCAACGTCACCAACAACGGTTGTTCTTGGTCAAGATATCGCGGGTGAAGCGGTGATTGCAGATATCGCGAAAATGCCTCACGTACTGGTAGCAGGTACAACCGGTTCTGGTAAGTCTGTGGGTGTTAACGTGATGATCTTGAGTATGCTTTACAAAGCATCGCCAGAAGATCTGCGTTTCATCATGATCGACCCGAAAATGTTGGAGCTTTCAATCTACGAAGGTATTCCTCATCTACTTTCTGAAGTAGTAACAGATATGAAAGACGCGTCTAACGCACTACGTTGGTGTGTGGGCGAGATGGAACGTCGTTACAAACTGATGTCTGCATTGGGCGTACGTAACGTGAAAGGCTTTAACGAGAAGTTGAAGATGGCAGCAGATGCTGGTCACCCAATTCACGACCCGTTCTGGCAAGAAGGCGACAGCATGGATACTGAGCCGCCGTTGCTAGAGAAACTGCCTTACATCGTTGTGGTTGTCGATGAATTTGCCGACCTAATGATGGTGGTAGGTAAGAAGGTTGAAGAACTGATTGCTCGCTTGGCGCAAAAAGCGCGTGCGGCAGGTATTCACTTGATCCTTGCGACACAGCGCCCATCGGTTGACGTTATTACTGGTCTGATTAAAGCGAACATCCCAACACGTGTGGCGTTCACCGTATCAACTAAGACCGACTCACGTACTATCCTTGACCAAGGCGGTGCAGAATCGCTATTGGGTATGGGTGATATGCTTTACTTACCACCAGGTTCAAGCCATACGATCCGTGTTCACGGTGCGTTTGCATCGGATGATGATGTTCACGCTGTTGTGAACAACTGGAAAGCACGTGGTAAGCCAAACTACATCGATGAGATCATCAGTGGTGACCAAGGTCCAGAAAGTCTGCTTCCGGGTGAACAGATGGAATCGGATGAAGAAGTGGATCCACTGTTCGATCAAGTCGTAGAGCACGTAGTGCAATCGCGTCGTGGTTCAGTTTCCGGTGTACAGCGTCGATTCAAGATTGGCTATAACCGAGCGGCTCGTATTGTAGAGCAGCTTGAAGCGCAAGGCATCGTAAGTGCTCCGGGTCATAACGGTAACCGTGAAGTACTGGCTCCTGCGCCACCAAAAGATTAATGAACTTGTGTTACTCACCTCAGTCCAACTGAGGTGAGTGGTTCTAACAATAGGTATCTGAATGAAAAAACTATTTTCAGCGAAACTTTTCTCTGCGCTTGTTTTAAGCTTTTCTCTCTTCTCTACTGCACACGCCGCGTCTCCCAAAGATGAACTAAACAAACGCCTTTCTATGAATGATGGCTTCAGTGCGGATTTCTCTCAGCAAGTTATCAGCCCAGAAGGCGAAACGGTGATGGAAGGAGAAGGCACAGTTGAAATCGCTCGCCCAAGCCTGTTCCGTTGGAGCACAACATTCCCAGATGAAAACCTTCTGGTTTCTGACGGTAAAACATTGTGGTACTACAGCCCATTCATCGAGCAAGTGAGTATCTACTGGCAAGAACAAGCAACAGAGCAAACGCCATTTGTTTTGCTAACGCGTAATCGCGCAAGTGATTGGGATAACTACAAGATTTCCCAAAAAGGTGATGAGTTCATCCTCATTCCTACTGCAGTAGACTCCACACAAGGTCAATTCCAGATTAATATTGATGCTAAAGGTGTGGTGAAAGGTTTCAATGTGGTTGAACAAGACGGTCAAAAAGGTTTGTTCACCTTTAACAACGTGAAGCTGGGTAAACCAAAAGCAGACAGATTCACATTCACAATTCCAAAAGGTGTGGAAGTGGATGACCAAAGGAATTAATTGGTAGTGAGCAATTACACATTAGATTTCTCGGGGGACGAAGATTTTCGTCCCCTTGCTGCTCGTATGAGACCGGAAACGATCGAACAATACATCGGACAGCAGCACATTTTAGGTCCCGGTAAGCCACTGCGCCGTGCGCTAGAGGCGGGTCACATTCACTCGATGATCCTTTGGGGACCACCAGGCACAGGCAAAACGACATTAGCAGAAGTGGCTGCAAACTATGCCAATGCTGAAGTTGAGCGCGTGTCTGCCGTGACGTCTGGTGTGAAGGAAATTCGTGCAGCAATTGAGAAAGCACGTGAGAACAAAATGGCGGGTCGCCGCACCATCTTATTTGTGGATGAGGTGCATCGCTTCAACAAATCTCAGCAAGACGCGTTTTTGCCGCATATTGAAGATGGCACAGTTACCTTTATTGGAGCGACGACAGAAAACCCATCGTTTGAGCTAAACAACGCATTACTGTCACGTGCACGTGTGTACAAGCTAACGTCTCTCGACAAAGATGAAATCTCGTTGGCGTTAAACCAAGCAATTAGCGATAAAGAACGTGGGCTGGGTAATACGCCAGCACACTTCGCTGATAACGTATTAGACCGCCTAGCAGAACTGGTAAACGGTGATGCTCGTATGTCTCTCAATTATCTTGAGCTGCTCTACGACATGGCAGAAGACAATGCGCAGGGTGAAAAAGAGATCACGCTTAAGTTGCTTGCGGAAGTAGCAGGGGAGAAGGTCTCTCGCTTCGATAACAAAGGTGACATCTGGTACGACTTAATCTCTGCGGTTCACAAATCAATTCGTGGCTCAAACCCGGATGCTGCGCTGTATTGGTCTGCGCGTATGATTGCTGCTGGTTGTGACCCTTTGTATATTGCTCGACGCTTATTGGCGATCGCTTCTGAAGATGTAGGTAATGCTGACCCTCGCGCAATGCAAGTGGCACTGTCTGCTTGGGATTGCTTTACCCGAGTTGGTCCAGCAGAAGGTGAACGTGCGATTGCACAGGCGATCGTGTACTTAGCGTGTGCGCCGAAAAGTAATGCTGTTTACGTGGCGTGGAAACAAGCGCTCACAGACGCTCATAACTTACCTGAATATGAAGTGCCGCATCACCTTCGAAATGCACCAACCAGTTTGATGAAAGACATGGGTTACGGTGCAGAGTATCGTTATGCTCACGATGAGCCTGGCGCTTACGCTGCGGGTGAGCAATATTTGCCACCTGAAATGGGCGATCGTAGGTACTATCAGCCGACAAATCGTGGTCTAGAGACCAAAATCGGCGAAAAGTTAGATTACTTGGCTACTTTAGACGCAAATAGCCCACAAAAGCGCTATGAAAAGTAGGCGTTTTTGGATACATTTGTTCAGTAAATTTTTTTAACGCGTACGCTTGGAAAGTGCGCGTGATTTCACAACAAAAAGCATAGGATTAACAATGCTGGATTCTAAATTACTTCGTACAGAGCTGGATGAAACAGCTGCTAAACTGGCGCGTCGTGGCTTTAAGCTAGACGTAGATACTATTCGTAAACTTGAAGAACAACGTAAGTCCATTCAAGTAGAAGTAGAAAATTTACAATCCACGCGTAACTCCATCTCCAAGCAAATCGGCCAAAAAATGGCGGCTGGCGACAAAGAAGGCGCAGAAGAAATCAAGAAACAAATCGGTACTCTAGGTAGCGATCTTGATGCGAAGAAAGTTGAACTTGAGCAAGTAATGGCTCAACTAGACGAATTCACGCTTTCTGTACCAAACATCCCAGCAGATGAAGTGCCAGATGGCAAAGATGAAAACGACAACGTAGAAATCTCTCGTTGGGGTGAGCCAAAGTCTTACGACTTCGAATTGAAAGATCACGTTGACCTAGGCGAAATGGGTGACGGTCTAGACTTCGCAAGTGCTGTTAAGATCACTGGCGCACGTTTCATCGTGATGAAAGGCCAATTCGCTCGCCTACACCGTGCAATCGCTCAGTTCATGCTAGATCTTCACACTGAAGAGCACGGCTACACAGAAATGTACGTACCTTACCTAGTAAACTCTGACAGCCTATTCGGTACTGGTCAGCTTCCTAAGTTCGGTAAAGATCTTTTCCACACTGAGCCGCTAGTAGAAAAAGTAAACGACGAAGAGCCACGTAAACTGTCTCTAATCCCTACTGCAGAAGTGCCTGTAACGAACCTAGTTCGTGACACGATTTCTGACGAAGCGGATCTACCAATTAAGATGACGGCTCACACGCCATGTTTCCGTTCAGAAGCAGGTTCTTACGGTCGTGATACTCGTGGTCTGATTCGTATGCACCAGTTCGACAAAGTTGAGCTAGTACAAATCACTAAGCCTGAAGATTCAATGAACGCACTAGAAGAGCTAACAGGTCATGCTGAGAAAGTTCTACAACTTCTAGAGCTTCCTTACCGTAAAGTGGTTCTATGTACAGGTGACATGGGCTTCGGCGCTCGTAAGACTTACGACCTAGAAGTTTGGGTTCCTGCTCAAGAAACTTACCGTGAGATCTCTTCATGTTCTAACATGTGGGATTTCCAAGCTCGTCGTATGCAAGCGCGTTTCCGTCGTAAAGGCGAGAAGAAACCTGAGCTTGTACACACGCTAAACGGTTCTGGTCTAGCTGTAGGTCGTACAATGGTTGCTATCCTAGAAAACAACCAAGAAGCAGACGGCCGCATTGCAATCCCTACAGTACTTCAGAAGTACATGGCGGGCGCAACGCACATCGGTTAATTCATTAACCACTAGAACACCAAAACCCAGCCTTAGTGCTGGGTTTTTTGTTATCTGCGTCGAGCGAAAATACGTTGTTATGTAATTAGCACACGCATTAGTGACGAGCTCGCCCAGAATCTGGCAGTACGAGATAAATGATATTTTTCTAAGCGGTATTTCACGTGACAAGCTAATGGCTTCATCTGCCCTTGTTGTTAAACGTTATGCCAGTAAATCATCTTTCATTTCTCGTCACTTTTGCGCTTACCTTACTCGTTAGTGAGAGTGTTATCGCAAGTGAACTTATTCGGCCTCAATACTTAGATAGTGAGCGAACCGATCGCTTTTTTGCGCGCGAAATAGCGCAAGCTTCCAAAGAAAATATGCAGCTGCGTAATTCACTCGACTGGGGATACGAGCTTAAGTTGGCAAATGCGTCTGGCGATACGGAATCGGTGTCAAATTGCAAAGACTTAGCTACTGCAAACTCTGCGGGCTTTACTGCGGCTAAAGCTTATGAATACGGCACGTTTAAGGCGTATTTAACTCAGTGCCAAACATGGAGTGAGATGGCAAAGTTAACCGCCTCTAAGCGCTCATATATATCGAAATTTAAGTTAGATGATAGCTTTCCTAGTTTGGCTCCAAGTGCGCTTGCTTTTGTTATTTCTAACGAAAGTGCAGAGAAAGCAAAGACACTATCAACGTGGGATGAAGCAGACCATATCCAAAGAACTCATGTCTCCAGTGAAGTGAGAGCAGAGTACTTCGACGCGACCGATGGCTTTCAAGTCATTACGATTGTAGCAAAAGGTGATTACAACGCTGACGGCATCGAGGATATCGTTATTGAGAAAGAGAATAGTGTACTCAGTGGCTCGTATTCTTCTTCACACGGCTATGTATTAACCCGTATGTCTGAACAGGCGCTATTTAAAGTGTTGGCTGAATGGTAATGAAACGATTGGTGGCCACTTGGGGCTTAAGTGTTGCCATGATGAGCACGTTTGCCGTTGCTAGCACCTCGCCCAGAAAAGTCTTTGAATGTTCAGTAAACCAAGCTATGAATTTTAGTATTTCGATAGAGCAAGGCAAAGGTGGGCTTATCTTTAATAAGTTCACTGTGAATCAAAGCCCAGTTTTACTGCGCATTAAACCTCAAGATTATCGTATCAAACATTACCATCGAGCGTTGGTAGATGAGAAGTCACTGGAATTTAGTATTGGTGAGCTCGTCATATTAGTCAGTGAGTACTTTAGCGAGGAGTTTGGTGAGGTAGAGAAGATACTCAGTGTTACTTTGAGAGAGGCTGAGCAAACGCAGAACTTTGAATGTGAGGAAGGGAGTATGAGTAACCTTGCATCGCTTTTCCATGAGAGTGCCGAATAATCGATTGCAAAGTAATTATTACCAAAGCGTAATAGTGTTTTCGAATTTACCCTAATTATCTTGTTATTTGTAATCGATATAATCATCCACCTTACCACGGTAAGTAGATTTTCTCATTCAAGTAACGAGGAGGGCTTATGGCCGTAGGGTGGGCAAACGACGATAGCGTCAGCCAACAAATTCAAAACACAATAGACGACGAGATTTCCCGTGTTCGTGGCAGTATCACAAAGGGTGAGAGCGCCCATTACTGCGATGAGTGTGGTGATGAGATTCCAGAAGCGCGTCGTCTTGCAATGAAAGGCGTTCGTTTGTGTATCGAATGTCAGTCAACAATCGAATCGGTATCTCAACGCCAAGCATTGTTCAATCGACGAGCGAGTAAAGACAGTCAACTTCGATAGCTTTACTGCTCTAATAAATAACGAGACGGTTTGAGTCTCATACTCAAACCGTTTTTGTATTGAATTGGATTATGAAGCGAAGCAGTCTTTACGTTGTAACGCAGCATCAATCGCATTCACTAACTTTTCAATATCTTCTGGCTTGCTGATGAACGGCGGCATCATATAAATCAGTTTACCAAATGGACGAATCCAAACTCCGTGTTCAACAAATAAGCCTTGGATGGCTTCCATATTCACAGGGCGATGCGTCTCCACTACGCCAATGGCACCCAACCAACGGGTGTTTTTCACCAAGTCGTATTTTTCAAGTTTTGGTAGTAACTCAGAAAACAACGCTTCGATTTGTTGGGTTTGCTGTTGCCAGTTACCTTGCTCAATCAATTCCAAACTTGCAGTGGCAACAGCACAGGCAAGTGGGTTACCCATAAACGTTGGGCCATGCATAAAACAACCTGCATCACCGCCACAAACGGTATCCGCAACGTGTTTGCTCGCCAGAGTTGCAGAGAGGGTTATGTAGCCGCCAGTGAGTGCTTTCCCGACACACAAAATATCAGGCTGAATGTCTGCATGTTCGCAGGCAAACAATTTACCGGTGCGCCCAAATCCGGTTGCGATCTCATCTGCAATCAATAACAAGCCGAATTTGTCGCAAAGCCTACGCACGCCTTTGAGAAACTCTGGATGGTAGATACGCATGCCGCCTGCGCCTTGAACGATAGGCTCTAGGATCACCGCAGCAAGTTCTTTATGGTGCGTCTCAATCTTGTGCTCGAAGTCGGTGAGGTCTTCTGGCTTCCATTCATCCCAATAACCACAAGTTGGTGACTTCGCAAAGATATGCTCAGGCAAAAAGCCTTTGTAGAGAGAGTGCATTGAGTTATCGGGATCGGTAACCGACATCGCCGCAAACGTATCGCCGTGATAACCGTGTCGCAAAGTAAGAAACTTTGGTCGGCGTTCGCCTTTTGCATGCCAATATTGCAGCGCCATTTTTAAGCTGACTTCTACGGCAACGGAGCCTGAATCGGCAAGGAATACATGCTCAAGATTACTTGGGGCTAGGGATAGCAACTTCTTACACAAACTGATTGCTGGCTGGTGGGTAATCCCGCCAAACATCACGTGAGAGACCTGATCGATTTGCTGGTGAGCGGCTTGATTTAAGTGTGGATGGTTGTAGCCGTGGATCGTCGACCACCAAGAAGACATGCCATCGATAAGCTCAGTACCGTCTTCCAATTTAATGTGAACACCATTTGCCGATGCCACTGGGTAGCAGGTCAGAGGTGTCAATGTCGAAGTATAAGGATGCCAGATATGCTGGCGGTCGAAGGCGAGATCCATGTGCGATTCCAATAATAATTAAGATTAAAAAATAAACAGATGTAAACTTTGTTCTTTTGTGTTGTGTTGACAGTTTATCGAGACTCAGTAGACTGTCAACACAACAACAAAAGTGACTAAAGGAATACACGTGGAAGTTCGTCATAACTGGACGCATGCTGAAGTGCGCGATCTCATGGAAAAACCATTCATGGATCTCCTATTCGAAGCGCAGCTTGTACATCGTCAATATCAACAAACCAACCATGTTCAAGTAAGCACGCTTCTGTCGATTAAGACAGGTGCTTGTCCAGAAGATTGTAAGTACTGTCCTCAGAGTGCTCGTTACACCACAGACATCGAAAAAGAGCGTCTGATGGAAGTAGAACGCGTACTCGATGCTGCGCAAAAAGCCAAAAATGCTGGTTCTACTCGATTCTGTATGGGCGCCGCATGGAAAAACCCGAAAGAGCGTGACATGCCGCATTTGACCGACATGATCAAAGGCGTGAAGGGCATGGGTTTAGAAACGTGTATGACATTAGGCATGTTGACACCAGATCAAGCAAAGCAACTGGCAACCGCAGGTCTGGATTACTACAACCACAACCTAGATACTTCTCCTGAATTTTACGGCAACATCATTACCACACGTACTTACCAAGATCGTTTAGACACTTTGTCTCACGTACGTGACGCTGGCATGAAGATCTGTTCCGGTGGCATCATCGGCATGGGGGAAAGTGCTAACGACCGAGCTGGTTTGTTGGTTGAATTGGCTAACTTACCGGTACACCCTGAAAGCGTTCCAATCAACATGCTCGTGAAGGTGAAGGGTACACCGTTAGAAGAAGTGGATGATGTTGAGCCATTCGATTTCATTCGCCTGATTGCGATTGCACGAATCATGATGCCTCAATCAGCCGTTCGTTTATCCGCTGGCCGTGAAAATATGAACGAACAAATGCAAGCGTTGTGTTTTATGGCGGGTGCAAACTCCGTCTTCTACGGCTGCAAGCTTCTGACCACGCCAAACCCTTCAGAAGACAAAGACATGATGCTGTTCAACAAGCTCGGCATTAACAGCCAAGAGGTGTCTCAAAAACCTGATGAAATCGAAGAAAACGAGTTGCTGGATCGCGTCGTAGAGCGCGTTGCTGCTCGCCCGACAAAAGACGACCTTTTCTACGATGCCAGCGTTTAAATCTCGTATCGAGTCCGCCCTTGCTGAGCGTAAAACGCAAGGGTTGAATCGTTCTATGAATGTGGTGTTTGCCGGTAACCAGTCCGTTTTGGAACACGAAGGTAGACGCTACATTAATTTCTCAAGTAATGATTACTTAGGATTGGCCAATGACCAAGCGCTTGTTCGGGCTTGGCAGCAAGGTTTAAGCGTATACGGCAGTGGCAGTGGAGCATCGCCAATGGTCACTGGCTTTAGTGCCGCACACAGCAATTTAGAAGCCGCACTGACCGAATGGCTGGGTTACGACAGAGCAATTCTTTTTGGTTCTGGATTCAGTGCTAATCAAGCCTTGTTGTTCACCTTGTTAGAAAAGTCAGACGTATTGATCCAAGACCGTTTGAATCATGCGTCGTTGATAGAAGCAGGGGCGTTGTCACCAGCTAAAATGAAGCGCTTTAAACATAACGACATCGAGCACCTAAAATCGCTGTTGAATAGTGAAGGCAACCATCTAGTTGTGACTGAAGGGGTATTCAGCATGGACGGTGACTGCGCGCCGCTCAGCGATATAGCTGAAGTCACTCGCAGTCATGATGCTTGGTTTGCTGTCGATGACGCTCATGGTATTGGCGTTCTTGGTCAATCCGGTGGCGGTTCTTGCGAGTTAGCAAAGGTTAAACCTGAGATACTGATCGTTACTTTCGGCAAAGCGTTTGGTATGTCTGGCGCGGCTATTTTATGTGACCACGCAACGGGAGACTTTTTGACTCAGTTTGCTCGTCACCATGTGTATTCCACAGCGATGCCTCCGGCACAAGCCTACGCGCTAACGCATGCGGTTTCTATGGTTCAAGAGCAGTCTTGGCGACGTGAAAAGCTCACAGAGTTAAGTGAAGTGTATCGAGACTGCCTAAGCGATCTAGAGGGCTTTATTGAGACTCAGACTTCGATTAAGCCGTTTGTGATTGGTGAATCTGAACTGGCTTTACAAGTTGCGAGCGCTTGTCGCCAGAACGGCATTTGGGTGACAGCTATTCGCCCCCCGACGGTGCCTAAAGGGACGTCTCGTCTTCGAATCACACTCACTGCCAATCACACCAACGAACAAGTTAAAACGCTTTCAATGGCATTGAAGCAAGCATTAGGAGCGCTGTAATGGATAATGCAGAAAATATGACATTGGAGAGCTTTTACCAAGACAAAGAAGCGATTGCCTCTTCGTTTGGTAAAGCAGCAGAAACGTACGACAAACACGCAGCTTTTCAGCGTGATGTTGGACATCGCTTGCTTGATAAACTTCCTGAAAATTTGACGGGAAAACGTATATTAGATTTAGGGTGTGGCACGGGTTATTTCTCCCAACTGCTTCAGCAACGTGGTGCAGAAGTCGTCTGCGGTGATATCTCTCAAGCCATGTTAGACAAAGCAGAGTTGCGTTGTGGTGTTGTACGAATGCATTACCAAATTGCTGATGCTGAAAACTTACCATTTGACGATGAGAGCTTTGATTACGTGTTTTCAAGCCTAGCGCTGCAATGGTGTACAGATTTAAGTTACCCACTCAGAGAAGCGCGCCGTGTACTAAAACCCGGTGGAAAGGCGTGTTTCTCAACGCTGGTTGATGGTTCGCTTTATGAGTTACGCCAGGCTTGGTCAAAAATTGATACATATCAACACGTGAATAACTTTATTACCCACAATCAGGTAAAAATTGCGTTAGCGCAATCTTGGTGCCACAACCATCATCTAGACTTGACCCCCATCACAGTTTGGTACGATTCAGCGTTTTCTGTCATGCGTGATCTCAAAGGCATTGGTGCAAATCACGTAAGCGGGCGCTCACATGGCCTGACGAGCCGTCGCACTTTATTGCAAGTTGAGCGCGCGTACCAAGCATTTAGAAACGATCAAGGTCTTCTACCTGCAAGTTATCAGGTTTGTTTTGGAGTCATAGTTAAATGATTGATGCATTTTTTATTGCTGGTACGGATACTGATGTAGGAAAAACGGTAGCGTCTAAAGCTATTTTGCAAGCACTCGGTGCGAAAGGGCTTAACACCATTGGTTACAAACCAGTGGCAGCAGGAAGCGATAAGACGGCTGAAGGTTGGCGCAATTCGGATGCATTGCATCTGCAAAAAGCGGCAACGCTCGATATCGCGTACGACGATGTAAACCCATACGCTTTGGAATTGCCTGCTTCTCCTCACATCGCCGCAAAGCATGAACATGTAGAAATTAAATACGAAGTATTGAGTGAAAAATTAGCTCAACACAAAGAGCAATCAGACATTGTTCTAGTGGAAGGTGCAGGTGGTTGGCGTGTACCTGTGTCTGACACAGACAGCTTGTCGACTTGGGTGCAGCAAGAACAGTTGCCAGTTGTACTGGTTGTCGGTATTAAACTGGGCTGTTTGAGCCATGCATTGCTCACTGCTGAGATCATCAAAGCGGATGGTCTGAATCTCGTAGGTTGGGTGGCAAACCGCGTTAACCCAGGTACGGAGCACTATGCGGAAATCATCGATATGTTGGAAGAGCGTCTAGACGCGCCGAAACTCGGTGAGATCCCATACATTCCAAGTGCGAAGCGCAAAGAGTTGGGTAAATACATCAATGTCGAACCGTTGCTAAACGTATAATTAACCGACAAACAAAAATACAAAAAGGGCTGCATCATGCAGCCCTTTTCTCATGTAAACCTTTGTGCCTAATCGTAAGATTCGACGCTTAGTTTATTTCTCTTGGCTAAGCCCCATCAACGCTTGTTGTGTTTCTGCAACTCGCTTTGACATTTGAGCATCTGTTGAAATACCTAGCTGTTGTTTTGCCTCATCCTCTGAGATACCTAGGTGACAACAAAGTAAATCGATAGCCATTTGATAGTCGTTAGTTTCTACCATGATTTTTCCCTCAAGACATGGAAGTTTGGAGCTGCTTAATTGTCCTAAAAGCTAACCCCGTTTCGTTCATCTAACCCGAATCTAGCACGTACAGATAGTCGCACAATAAGACCAAAGTCTATACTCGGTCTAAAGTGCTGATTTAAGAGTGTAAAAAGGTGTGTATTATTTCAGTCTCGAAAACAAATGTTGCAATTTATTGCTTAACCTTGTTTTTAACGCGGATAGACTATATCTATAACGCAACGGAGCTTGAATCTAGCGAAATCGCCTCGTAGAGTTCTGTTTCATATAACAACCGTTTTTATAAAAACGATAAGCTTCCTCGGAGAAAAGTAATGAAGCGAATTATGTTATTCCTAGCAACTAACCTAGCAGTCGTGCTAGTGCTTAGTGTTGTTCTGAATATTGTTTACGCTGTAACTGGAATGCAGCCAGGCAGCCTGTCTGGTCTACTACTGATGGCAGCAGTGTTTGGTTTTGGTGGCGCATTCATCTCGCTAATGATGTCTAAGAGCATGGCACTACGCTCGGTAGGCGGCATGGTGATTGAGAGCCCACGTAACGAAACTGAACATTGGCTTCTAGAAACAGTTGGTCGCCAAGCTCAACAAGCGGGCATCGGTATGCCAACCGTCGCTATTTATGATGCGGCAGACATCAACGCATTTGCAACCGGTGCTAAGCGTGATGATTCGCTAGTTGCAGTATCTACCGGTCTTTTGCACAACATGACTCGTGATGAAGCGGAAGCGGTACTTGCGCATGAGGTTAGCCACATCGCTAACGGTGATATGGTGACCATGACGCTAATGCAAGGTGTCGTGAATACCTTCGTTATCTTCCTATCTCGTTTCATTGCTAACATTGTTGCTTCGAATGACGATGAGGAAGGCCAAGGTACAAACATGATGGTTTACTTCGGTGTGTCTATGGTGCTTGAACTGGTATTTGGTTTCCTAGCTAGCTTCCTGACTATGTGGTACAGCCGTCATCGCGAATTCCACGCTGACGCGGGCGCAGCGCATCTTGTGGGTAAAGAGAAGATGATCGCGGCGCTTGAGCGTTTGAAGATGAGCCACGAATCTCAACTGGATGGCACTATGATGGCGTTTGGTATCAACGGTAAGCGTTCGATGACTGAGCTTCTAATGAGCCACCCACCGCTAGATAAGCGTATTGCGGCACTACGTAGCCAACAGTACTAATCATTCAGCAAATAAATAGTTAATCTCCTGAAAAGGCTTGGTTTTTTGACCAAGCCTTTTTTTGTATCTATTGATCGCTACCGCACTCCATCACGTATCACTCTACAGAAACAAAGTTATACAAAAATATTTTTGTACAACTTTTCATGATTGGTCTATCTTGTACATATAATAATTTTGTACAACTGTTGAAGTAGTATAGGAGCATAGAAATGGACATTCATTCAGTTGGCAACATATATCAAAAGCTGAGCAAAGCGAATTTGCACTTGCTTGAAGGGGTATACCACCAGGATGTGGTTTTTGAAGATGCTGCTCATCGTCTAGAGGGCTGGCCTGCGCTTTCCGATTATTTTCAATCGCTCTACACCAACGTTATCCGTTGTGATTTTATCATTCACGATCATCAACAAGTGGGCGAGACAGGGTTTCTTACTTGGACCATGGATTTACAGCACCCAAAACTACAGAAAGGCGCGCCGATTTCAGTCAATGGTGTTTCTCATCTCAAGTTCAGTGAGGGGCAAGTTATCTACCATCGAGACTATTTCGATTTAGGAGAGATGCTGTACGAAAACCTTCCTCTACTTGGCTCTGTCGTTAGAACCATTAAGCAGAGGCTAGGACAATGAGCGGTTCAGTTCTTATCACTGGCGCGACGTCTGGCATTGGTAAGCAGCTTGCTTTGGATTACGCCGGTGAAGGTTGGAAAGTGATTGCGTGCGGCCGCAACGAAGCGGTGTTGGCTGAGCTAGAAGCAGCGTCGACCAACATCTCGACATTACGCTTCGATGTGACTCAGTACGATGAAACGATTCAAGCGCTCTCACAACTGCCGTTCACTCCTGAAACTTGGATCTTTAACGCTGGCGACTGTGAATATATGGACGACGGCATAGTGGATGCGAAACTCATGGCGCGTGTCATGAACGTTAACGTTGTAGGTGTGGCGAATTGTGTTGAAGCGTGTCAGGGACAGTTTGAACGTGGGCATCGCGTTGTAATTGTCGGGTCAATCGCATCAGAGGTGGCATTACCTCGTGCAGAAGCCTATGGCGCGTCCAAAGCGGCAGTCAGCTATTTTGCCCGCACACTAGCCGTCGACCTGAAAAAGAAAGGCATCAAAGTCGTGACGGTGTTTCCTGGCTTTGTTGAAACACCACTCACAGATAAGAACACGTTTGATATGCCGATGATTGTTACGGCTAATCAGGCCTCGGCTGCCATCCGAAAACAATTGGATGCCAACAAAAGCCATATTTATTTCCCAGCGAGATTTACCGGAATTTTACGTTTTATCTCGTTGCTTCCATACAGCTGGCAAGCTCGGCTAACCGAAAAACTCGTATCATAAGAAGGAAGAAGCATGAACACGGCAGGAAGAAAGAAAATCGCCATCGTTGGAACGGGTATCTCTGGCCTTACTTGTGGCTATTACTTGCATAAAGAACATGACGTAACGCTGTTTGAAGCGAATGATTACATTGGCGGCCACACTGCAACCGTTGATGTCAGCCTTGATGGCAAAGAATATGCAATCGACACTGGGTTTATCGTTTATAACGATCGTACGTACCCAAACTTTATCAAAATGATGAACGAGATTGGCGTTGAAGGTCTGCCGACTCAAATGAGCTTCAGTGTCAGAAACGATGGGAACGGACTAGAATACAACGGCCATACCGTGTCGACATTGTTTGCTCAAAAACGTAACTGGGCAAACCCTAAGTTCTATCGCTTTATTTTCGAGATCTTGCGTTTTAATAAACTTGCAAAGCGCTTTGCTAACGATCCATCAACGCAATCTCAAACGCTTGGCGCTTTTCTTGATGAGCACAAATTCAGTGCATTCTTTTCTGACAATTATATTCTTCCAATGGGCGCTGCGATTTGGTCATCGACTTTAGCGGATATGCGCGCGTTCCCGCTCATGTTCTTTTTGCGCTTCTTCCTCAATCACGGTCTGTTGGATGTGACTAACCGACCACAATGGTATGTGATTAAAGGTGGTTCACGTTCTTACATTCCACCATTGACCAAAGGTTTTGCCGAGAATATTCGTCTAAACAGCCCTGTCGAAAAAGTGATTCGCAACGAAAAGGGTGTTGGCGTTCAAGTTCTCGGAGAAACACATTGGTTTGATGACGTGATCTTCGCTTGTCACAGCGATCAAGCAATGCGAATGCTAGAGGATATCAGCCCAATTGAGCAGGAAATATTGGGGGATATGACGTATCAAGCTAATGAGGTTGTTCTTCATACCGATACCGGTCTATTGCCAAAACGCAAGGCGGCGTGGGCATCTTGGAACTACCTATTGGAAGGTAGCGAAGATGAGCAGCAACGTCTTCCTTCGCTAACTTACAATATGAACATCCTTCAGCACGTTCAATCAGAACATACATTTTGTGTAACGTTGAACAGCACCAATCAAATCAACCCAAACAAGATTCTGCGCTCATTTACTTATCATCATCCTGTGTTTACTACGGAGTCGATAGCAGCGCAGCAGCGCAAAGATGAAGTTCAAGGTAAACAGAGCACATGGTTCTGCGGCGCTTATTGGTACAACGGTTTCCATGAAGATGGTGTGCGTAGCGCGATTGACGTAGTTAAAGGGCTAGAAGAAAAGTATCGCGAACAAAATGTGGTTCCTTTTGAAAAAGGCGCGGCATGATATGGATAGCCAGATGAACAGCCGACTGTTTATAGGAAACGTTCGCCACCGTCGATTTACGCCTGTGAATCATGAGTTGAACTACTCATTGTTTATGCCTGCCATTGATGTAGATGAGCTTGATGCTTTAGAGAAAAAAGTATGGGGCTTTGGTTCGCGGTGGTGGCATTGGGCACGCTTCAAGCGCAGTGATTACATCGGCGAAGGTAGCGTTAAGTCGGCAGTGCAGAACAAAGTTGAAGAGCTGACTGGTGTTCGCTGTACTGGCAAAGTCGTCGCAGTTTGTCACCTGAGATATTTAGGGCTGTATTTCAGTCCAGTTAATTTCTACTACGTTTATAACGAGGAAGGTGAATGGAAATACCTCCTAGCAGAGGTGAGTAATACCCCTTGGAATGAACGACATTATTACGCCGTATCGGCAGACAAAGAAGACAAGGAATATGGTTGGGAGCAAGACAAAGCGTTCCACGTTTCACCATTTAATCCAGTTGACCAACTCTATCGTTGGAAAGTTAAACCTCTGACAGACAAGTTGAACATTCATCTTGAATGCCACAAAGGGGAAAAACACTTCGATGCCACGATGGCAATGAAAGCCAAACCGCTTTCAAGCAAAACCTTATTGAAATGCTTGATCGTTACGCCAATTCAAACGGTAAAAGTAATGGTTGGTATCTATTGGCACGCTCTCAAATTATGGCTTAAAGGCGCGCCGTTTTACTCACATCCTAAATACGCTCAACCTGAAACGACGGAATCTGAACAAGTGAGTAAAGAAGAAAAGAATAATAAGCACAAGGAGAACTCTGCATGTTAAATACGACTTCTATGGCAATGCCGCGTGAATTAACGACGACTCAAAAAGCGGCTCGTGGAGTTCTTTTCCAGTGTCTGCAAAAAATGGAAATTGGGTGTCTGACGGTGATTGAAAGCTTCAAGACCGAGACGACGGAGCGCAGTGAGCGCTTTTCAACTCCGAACGGGGACTACAATGGTGAACCTGTGGCGGCGACCATTGAAGTGAAGCATCCTGGATTTTACTCGCGTCTATTGCAAGGTGGTAGTATTGCTGCTGGCGAAGCTTACATGGATGGCTGGTGGGACAGTCCAGATTTGACGGCTCTAATGAAGCTGATGGCGCTTAACTTACGTGCGCTCGACAAGCTGGAAGAGCAGGGCAGTTGGCTTACTAAGCTGCTGTACAAGTTCAGTCATTGGTCAAACAGAAACTCTGAAGAGAACTCGCGTAAAAACATCCATGCCCATTACGATTTGGGTAACAACCTTTATGAAGCGTTCCTTGATACCAATATGTTGTACTCATCGGCGCTTTACAATCATGCGGATGACTCTCTAGAGCAGGCTCAAATCAACAAAATGGATCGTCTATGCCAGCAACTTGAGCTGAAGCCTACTGATCATGTTGTTGAAATTGGCACTGGGTGGGGCGCTATGGCGATTTACATGGCCGAACAATACGGTTGTCAGGTCACCACCACAACGATCTCTGAAGAGCAGCACGCGTACGCGGAGCAGAAAATCAAAGAGCGTGGCTTAGAAGACAAAATCACACTACTCAAAGAAGATTACCGCAATCTAACTGGTACGTATGACAAGCTTGTTTCAATTGAAATGATTGAAGCCGTTGGCAAACAATTCCTGCCTTCGTACATTAAGGTTTGTGAGTCTTTGTTGAAGTCTGGTGGCTTGATGGCGATTCAAGCGATTACGATTGCCGATCAACGTTATGATTACTACAGTAATAATGTCGACTTTATCCAGAAGTACATTTTCCCTGGTGGCTTTTTACCTTCTGTAACCTCACTCACTCAAGCAACAACAAAGTACAGTGACTTAGTGACGCGAGATTTGTTCGATATTGGTCTGGACTACGCCAAGACGCTGAACGAATGGCACCTACGTTTTAATCGAGCAGAGAGTGAAGTGCGCTCATTTGGCTACGACGACCGCTTTGTGCGTATGTGGCGCTACTATTTGAGCTACTGTGAAGGTGGCTTTTTGGCTCGCACGATCAGTGCCGTTCACATGACGTTTCAACGCCCATAGTTCGTTATGAAGGTATTTCTTGCTTCGACATGGTTCCAACTCTGCTGGTTTGTTGCAGTGCTTGGAACCTATCAATGGCAATGGGTGACGTTATTCCTTACTTTGGCAACCCTACTATATTGTCTAAAAACCGACGCATCTTCGCTCAAAAGTATTGGTGTGATCGTCATGGTCGGGCTCGTGCTTGATACGCTCAATCAACAACTCTCTGTCTTTGTCTTTCCAACCCCATGGCTGCCTGTTTGGTTAATATGCTTGTGGGTTTTGTTTTCTTGGTATGCCTATCAACTTAAGTCAATTTTGTACCGTTTCCCAAAAACCTACGTATCAATAGTAGGCGGACTCGGAGGGACAGCGAGCTACTTTGCTGGCTATAAACTCCAAGCCGTTGAATTTGGATTTAGCGTTGGCACTACTCTCATGATCTTATTCGTCGAATGGTGCGCAATGATGCTGTTGATACTCAAGGTGTACGGAAATGAAAAGCTTGAAGAGAAATTGGAAACGGAAGCTGACTAGCAGTGTAATGGTCGCCTCCTTGTTCTGTGCGGTGCCTTTGCAAGCTCAGAATGTCGCGGGTTCTAGTATCACAACAGACACGAGCAGTTGGCAACAATGGCAGACGGTGGGTGAAGCTCAACTTACTTGGTTTATTTTTGACATTTACAAGTCTCGTTTAAAAACGCCCGACGGGCAATATCAAGTGTCTGGTGACGTGTCACCACACCCTTTTGCGTTGGAGATTAACTACCAGCGCGATATAAGCAAGGAGCAGCTCTTGGATGTTACTGATGAACAATGGCAGAAACTGGGATTTACTCAGGCCTATCGTCAGCAGTGGATTTCCAAATTGAACACGATGTTCCCGGACATCAAGAAAGGCGACGAGCTTACCTACCTCACCGATGGTAAAAACGGTCAGCTTATCTATCGCCAAGCAGGCAGCAAGCCTTACCAGACTATTGGTTATGTTAAGGACGAGCGCCTCAATGATGCATTCCTTTCTATTTGGCTGTCGCCACAAACAGAATTTCCCAAGCTTCGTAAACAACTGATAGGGCAGGTAAGGTAGTGAAATTACTAAAACGAATGCTCAAAGCCCCCTTGATTGCTGCGGTAACGCTTCTTAGCGCGTGCTCTGCTGACATTGATAATTACCAAGCGTCATCGCCAGCCTTTGACCTGTTTGGCTATTTCGAAGGTGACGTCAAGGCATGGGGAATGGTGCAGGACTACACCGAGAAACAAACTCGTCGATTTGAAGTCGATATCGTTGGCACGGTTGAAGGCAATGAACTGACGCTGGTGGAAGACTTTGTATTTGATGATGGCGAGCTAGACCAGCGTATATGGGTCATTACTAAACTCGAAGACGGTACTTATCAAGGTAAAGCGGACGACATTATTGGAGTCGCCACGGGCAAAGAGATGGGTAATGCGCTGCAATGGCAATACGACTTCGAGTTAAAGATGGATGATTCAACTATCACGGTATCGTTCGACGACTGGCTTTACCGCCAAGATGAAATGCACGTATTTAATCTCACCAAGATTAAGAAGTTTGGCATTGAAGTAGGGACGATTACTCTTTTCTTCCAGAGGCAGTAAAAGAGTTAGGAACGCTGCGCTTCGAGATGCGGGAGCGATTGGCTCTAGGAGTCGAGAGTGGGGCACTAGTATTTCAGTGAAGGGAAGTTAAATTTGGGATGTGTTGGCTGTGGTTGTCTCTTGAATGGATATAACCGAGCTTTATCTTTTATCCCGAATCTTAGTGTTCCATAGGGCAAAGCCCGTTCCCATAAAAAGAAAGGGTTGACGCTTTCACGTCAACCCTCAAAATTATCCGATTCTCGATTCTCGATTCTCGATTCTCGATTCTCGATTCTCGATTCTCGATTCTCGATTCTCGATTCTCAATTCTCGATTCTCGATTTTCTTACAGCTTATCTGTCAGCTCGATTGCTTGACCGATGTAGTTCGCTGGTGTCATCTCTTTCAGACGTGCTTTCTCGTGCTCAGGAAGCTCAAGGCCGTCGATGAAGTTACGCATTGCTTCGCCGTCTACACGCTTACCACGAGTTAGCTCTTTTAGCTTCTCGTATGGCTTCTCGATGCCGTAACGACGCATTACTGTTTGTACTGGCTCTGCTAGTACTTCCCAGTTCTTGTCTAGTTCAGCAAGAAGCGCTTCACGGTTTACTTCTAGCTTGCTGATGCCTTTAAGCGTAGAAGTGTAAGCGATGATTGCGTAGCCAACACCAACACCAAGGTTACGTAGAACTGTTGAGTCAGTTAGGTCACGCTGCCAACGAGAGATAGGCAGTTTCTGTGCTAGGTGGCCGAATACAGCGTTCGCAAGACCTAGGTTACCTTCTGAGTTTTCAAAGTCGATTGGGTTAACTTTGTGAGGCATTGTTGAAGAACCGATCTCACCAGCAATAGTTTTTTGCTTGAAGTGGCCTAGTGCAATGTAACCCCAAACGTCACGGTCGAAGTCAATCAGGATAGTGTTGAAACGAGCGATAGCGTCGAACAGCTCAGCGATGTAATCGTGTGGTTCGATTTGAGTTGTGTAAGGGTTCCAAGTTACGCCTAGAGACTCAGTGATGAACTCTTCAGAGAACTTGTGCCAATCTAGCTCTGGGTAAGCAGAAAGGTGTGCGTTGTAGTTACCTACTGCACCGTTGATTTTCGCTAGGATCTCAACGTTTTCGATTTGCTTGAATTGACGCTCCATACGGTACGCCACGTTTGCCATTTCTTTACCCATAGTAGATGGAGAAGCAGGCTGACCGTGTGTACGAGATAGAAGAGGAATGTCGCGGTATTCCACTGCTAGAGCTTTGATAGCGTCGATTAGGTTACGGATTTCTGGAAGAATCACGTTCTCACGAGCTTCTTTAAGCATTAGTGCGTGTGATGTGTTGTTGATGTCTTCAGAAGTACATGCGAAGTGGAAGAACTCGTTTACTGCGTGCAGTTCAGGAACGTCTGCTACTTTCTCTTTTAGGAAGTACTCAACCGCTTTTACGTCGTGGTTAGTTGTACGCTCGATCTCTTTGATACGGCGTGCATCTTCTTCAGAGAAGTTTGCAGCAAGGTCGTCTAGGAATTGGTTTGCTTCTGCGCTAAACGCTGGCACTTCTGCAATTTCAGCAGTAGCAGCAAGCTTTTGTAGCCAGCGGATTTCAACGATAGTACGGTATTTTAGTAGACCGTATTCACTGAAAATTTCGCGTAACGCAATTGTCTTGCTTCCGTAACGGCCGTCTACTGGTGAAACAGCAGTCAATGCTGACAGTTCCATGATGTTCTCCTGAATTGGGTTTCTAAATTTCGTGAGCTTTATACCAATAACTGTGGCAATTGTCACGAATGTTGCGCAAACGTTTGCGCGAGATTTGTTTTGGTCGAAAAAAATGAGCTCGCGATAAACGCGAGCTGCTTACTTGATACCTTATTACATTCGAGCAAGAAGGATTTGTGCTTGCTCTACCATCTTCTTGCGTCCGAAAATCAGGTGGCGACGCTTGCCGCCAACTTGACGCCAGAGTACTGCGCTACGAATACCCGATAACAACAGCGCACGAACTTTGTGCTGGTTAGAGGTTTGTTGCAGTACCGATGGAGTACCAGTTACTTGAATACGAGGACCAATAGGGCTGACTACATCCAAGTAAATGCTTGCTAGGTTGCTGATCATTTGATCATCTAGCAATTCAAAATGTTCCGTTTGACGCTGAGCCATTTGAATGCGGTCACCAAGTTGTGACATTGCATCGTTACGACCCGATAGCTTGCGCTCTAATGCCATTAGGCTGATGATGTAGCGAGTGACTTCACTTCCCGATGGGGTGCTATCAATCCCTTTCACCAAGCATTCAAGACCCAGCTTAAGGTCGGCTTCGCGGCCGAAAACACCAATGGTGTTCGCTGGGCTAGTATTCAAAATGGCGTTAATTGACGTTTCAAAGGCATCTTGATCACAATGTCCGTTTCTCGCTACCTGTTGAACTAAGGCAACAGCTTGGCAGATACCTGCAAAAGCGATAGTACGGTCATAAAGTGTATTCGCCACGTAACGACTCCTAAGCTTGAGAATATTTAATGCGTTGCTCGATGATGCCGCCACCTAGGCACACGTCATCTTTGTAGAACACTGCTGATTGACCTGGAGTTACAGCAATTTGTGGCTCGTCAAAGATCACTTTAATGTTTTCATCATCGATAGGGATGATTGTACAAGGAATATCTTCCTGACGGTAACGAGTTTTCACTGTGCACTTCATAACATCGCGAATTGGCTCACGATCTACCCAGTGAAGTTGTGATGCAAGTAGACCTTCTGATTTCAACATTGGATGGTCTTTACCTTGAACGGCAATCAAAACGTTACGTTCTAGATCTTTCTCACCAACGAACCATGGGTCTTCGTTACCACCGCCGCCTTTACGGCCACCGATATGTAGACCTTTACGCTGACCAAGTGTGTGGTACATCAGACCTTGATGTTGACCAATCACTTCGCCCTCTGGTGTTTCGATGTTACCTGGTTGAGCTGGAAGGTAGCGACCTAGGAATTCTGTAAACTTGCGCTCGCCGATGAAACAAATACCCGTAGAGTCTTTCTTCTTCGCCGTGATTAGATCTTGCTCTTCCGCAATGCGGCGTACTTCTGGCTTTTCTAGATCACCAACAGGGAATAGGCTACGTGCGATTTGCTCGTTGCTTAATGTGTACAGGAAGTAGCTTTGATCTTTGTTGCCATCTAGACCACGTAGCATTTGTGGTTTTTCACCGTTTTCAGGGAAAGAACGACGCACGTAGTGGCCCATTGCAATGTAATCCGCATCAAGCACTTCATCAGCGAACTCTAGGAATGCTTTGAACTTGATTTCTTTGTTACAAAGAATGTCTGGGTTTGGTGTACGACCTGCTTTGTATTCTGCAAGGAAGTACTCAAATACGTTATCCCAGTATTCAGCAGCAAAGTTGATGGTGTGTAGGTGAATGCCCAGCTTGTCACATACTGCCTGAGCATCAGCAAGATCTTCTGCTGCTGTACAATACTCTTCGTTGTCATCTTCTTCCCAGTTCTTCATGAACAGGCCTTCTACTTGGTAGCCTTGTTGCTTTAGAAGATACGCAGAAACAGATGAATCAACGCCGCCGGACATACCGACGATGACTTTCTTTTGGCTGTTATCAGACATTACTAAACACCACTAAAATTAACGGGACGCAGATTCTACCAGAATCCACTGACCGGTGACAGATCCGAGATCGAAATCACACTTCGATTTTGGCTTAAATTTATCCAAATGCGAAGGTGAGGGTTAAATTCGATAAGTATAGAAGGGTTATATATGGCATAGTTGGCAAAAATCCAAGAGGAAAAAGCAAATGACTGAAGAAAACCAATTTATGCAAGAAAGTGAGTTGATTGAAATTGTTGAAAATCAGCTAGAAGATGGCAATCCGCTCAAAGTAAAAGAAACCCTGATGCGTTTAATGATGACGGGTACACCGCGTGAAGATGCGGTTGCGATGATGGCATGCGCAATGTCGATTGAGATTTTCGACGTGATGAAAAACGAAGGTGAATTCAATCTTAAACGCTACAGCGAGCACCTTGATCAATTACCAGATTTGGGTTTCATGGAAGGCGAATAGGCCGATTGAAAGAAAAAAGCAGACTGCAAACGTTTGCTATAATTGCCTTTATTGCTGCTTTAATAACGGCGGTATAGAATCCGTTCTCCTTTTCATCCCTTACTCAGACTAACAATATGAAATTTCCTGGACAACGCAAATCCAAGCACTATTTTCCTGTTCATGCTCGTGACCCATTGGTGAGCCAAGCACAAGAAAGCAAAAAGATGACGCGCACTCACATCATCGGCATTGATCAAACGCTGGTTGATATTGAAGCGAAAGTGACAACGGATGTGATTGAAAAGTACGGTTTGAGTAAAGGACACTCGTTGGTTATTGATGACGCTACAGCAGAAGCTTTGTACCAACAGCTAAAAGCAGAATGCCTTATTACCAATGAGTATGCAGGTGGTACGATCGGTAATACGCTGCACAACTACTCAGTGCTGGCCGATGACCGTTCAACACTTCTGGGCGTAATGAGCCAAGATATCAAAATCGGCAGCTACGGTTACCGCTACCTATGTAACACATCTAGCCGTATGGACCTGAACTACCTACAAGGCGTTGATGGTGCAATCGGTCGTTGTTTTGCTCTGATTACCGAAGATGGTGAACGTACTTTCGCAATCAGCGAAGGTCAAATGAACCAACTTCACCCAGACAATATCCCTGAGAAGATCTTCAAGAGCGCATCTGCTCTAGTTCTTACTGCATACCTAGTTCGTTGTAAAGAAGGCGACCCAATGCCGGAAGCAACGATGCGTGCTATTGAATACGCGAAGAAACATGATGTACCAGTTGTATTAACGCTAGGTACTAAATTCGTTATTCAAGATGATCCAACATTCTGGCAAGAATTCATTCGTGACAATGTTTCTGTTGTTGCAATGAACGAAGACGAAGCAGAAGCATTAACGGGTGAGTCTGATCCTCTAGCTGCTTCAGATAAGACGCTTGAGTGGGCTGATCTGGTTCTTTGTACTGCTGGTCCTGTAGGCCTGTTTATGGCGGGTTACACTGAAGAAAGCGCTAAGCGTGAAACTTCATTGCCACTGCTTCCTGGTTCTATTGCTGAATTTAACCGTTTCGAATTTAGCCGTCCAGCGAAGAAAGACTCATGTGAAAATGCAATTAAAGTATATTCACATATCTCTCCATACATGGGTGGCCCTGAAAAAATTAAGAACACCAATGGCGCAGGTGATGCGGCATTGTCTGCGGTTCTTCACGATATGGCAGCAAATAAATACCACAAAGAAAATGTGCCTAACTCAAGTAAGCACAGCAATGAGTATTTAACTTATTCTTCGTTCTCTCAAGTTTGTAAATACGCGAACCGCGCAAGTTACGAAGTGTTAGTGCAGCATTCTCCGCGTCTTTCACGTGGTCTTCCTGAGCGTGAAGATAGCTTGGAAGAGGCATACTGGGAACGTTAATTCATTCTGTTGAATTACCCAACTTTGCACATAAGTGAAAAAATGGCGCATTTCGAATGCGCCATTTTTGTATCTATTTATAGATAAATAAAAAGGTTCCCATTGGGAACCTTTTTAAAATTCATAAATCTTTTATTAGATTAGGAAATCGTCTAGAGATTTACCTGCATCAAGTTGCTCTTGGATTGCAGAAGGTGTACGACCTTGACCTGTCCAAGTTTTTTCTTCGCCGCTAACGTCAGTGTATTTGTATTTAGCAGGGCGAGGAGCGCGTTTAGATTTTGCTTTAGTTTTTGTTTCACCAGCAAGTGCGCTAATTAGTGCTTCAACGTCGATACCGTCTTGAGCGATTTGCTCAGCGATAGCAGCTAGTTTTGCTTCTTGCTCAGCTTGTGCTGCGCGGTCTGCTTCTTCTGCTTCTTTACGCTCTTCAACAACGATAGTTAGTTTATCTAGAGCTTCTTCTAACTGTTCTAGAGTCAGCTCACGAGAAAATGCACGAAGGCTACGGATATTTAGAAGTGTTTTAGTCAGCTCTGACATAACGATTCCTATTAATAGGTTAAAAGGTTCGACATTGCTTATCGAGACGATAAATTAAATGCGAAACTAGAATTAAAACATAGAGTCCTTATATTTAACTTTATCTTTCTCATATGTGCAAATGCTAATTCATGATTTAGATTAAATTTCTTTAGTTTTTTCGGTAATCAACAATATTAATTAATCAAATTGAAATCTAATTAGCCATTTCTAACACTTTTTACTTTATAGATACTGTCTTTTTCTCGATCACCATCATGTTTATTTATAGCTTGAATTAAATTTCCATTTTTCTGACAGAAAAGGACGAGCTATCGAATGTTCGTATCGTCATATTTCTTTCATTTATTGTTGCACGTAAAACTATGGCGAATTTAATAGTAGTAATAAAGTTTCATAAACATCAAGGTTGAAGCGATTGCAGTTGCACAATGTATGATTGGATCACATTTCATTTATAAATCAAAAGCTCGATTATTTATTCATTTAATTTAGTTTGATGTGTTGCATTGGGATGCTTCATAGGTACAATGACTGTCACCTGATGCAATATTGCAGACAATTTGTTGCTAATTTGTACAATTAGCAGTTAAAAGTTTGTTATTGCCGTAGAGGTGCAGTCTCGAAGAGTAGCTATTATTGGGGTGATGCCAATGAATAATAGTGGAAGGCGAAGATTGCCGAAGTAAGTGGCCTATCGAAACCACTTGCTGGGGTTGTCTCTGAAAGGAACAACACTGCCATAGTATATTTACATTAAACTATGGAGCGCTACTGTAGGGTTGGGTGAAGTGTTCGCTTCCCTGTCGCTAAGTTCAACATGAGCACGTATCGTATGCTACGTGACTTGTCTGCAGTAGATCTCTAGCCAAACTTTGGTTTTTGAAGATCATGAATTTAATAGATTTTGCACATTCTCCTGTTTCGTTATTACCGCCTATTGTCGCGCTGACGTTGGCGATTCTAACTCGACGTGTTTTAGTTTCTCTTGGTGTAGGTATCGTACTTGGTGCGGTTCTACTTAACGATTGGTCTATCGGTAACACGATAGGTTATGTAAGTTCTCAAGTTTCTTCTGTCTTTATTGAAGATGGTGGTATCAATACTTGGAACATGAGTATTGTTGGCTTCCTTATCCTATTGGGAATGACCACTGCGCTGTTAACACTTTCTGGTGGTACTCGAGCTTTCGCTGAGTGGGCGCAAACACGAGTGAAAAGTAAACGCGGCTCTAAACTTCTTGCAGCCTTCCTTGGCGTGTTCATTTTTGTCGACGATTACTTTAACAGTCTTGCTGTTGGTGCGATCTCTCGCCCAGTGACAGACCGTTTCTATGTGTCTCGCGCTAAACTTGCGTACATCCTTGACTCAACTGCTGCACCAATGTGTGTGATCATGCCTGCTTCTAGCTGGGGTGCTTACATCATTACTATTATCGGCGGTATCTTGGTGTCACACGGTATCACTGAGTACTCTGCTCTTGGTGCTTACGTTCGTCTTATTCCTATGAACTTCTACGCAGTATTTGCTCTACTAATGGTATTTGCAGTGGCGTGGTTTGGTCTAGACATTGGTAAGATGCGTGAGCACGAAATCGCAGCTTCTCAAGGTCGCGGTTTTGACAAAGATAAAGAAAACGATACTCAAGAAGCGCATGAGCTTAACGAAGAGCTAGATATTCGCGAAAGCGAGAAGGGCAAGGTTTCTGACCTAGTACTTCCAATTGTTACGCTTATCATTGCTACGATCGCTTCGATGCTTTACACCGGTGGTCAAGCACTAGCGGCAGATGGTAAAGAATTTGCGCTTCTAGGTGCGTTTGAGAATACAGATGTTGGTACTTCTCTTATTTACGGTAGTTTGCTTGGTCTTGCAGTGGCATTGTTCACTGTAATTAAGCAAGGCATACCAATGGTAGAGATTGCTCGTACGCTTTGGATTGGAGCTAAATCTATGTTCGGTGCAATCCTAATCCTAGTGTTTGCTTGGACTATCGGTTCTGTTATCGGTGACATGAAGACAGGTTCTTACCTATCAACAATGGCACAAGGCAACATTAACCCGCACTGGCTACCAGTTATCCTATTCTTGTTGTCTGGCCTAATGGCGTTCTCAACAGGTACTTCATGGGGTACGTTTGGCATCATGCTACCAATCGCGGGTGACATGGCTGGCGCAACAGACGTAGCGCTAATGCTACCGATGCTAAGTGCGGTTCTTGCTGGTGCGGTATTCGGTGACCACTGTTCACCAATCTCAGATACGACGATCTTGTCATCGACTGGTGCACGTTGTAACCACATCGATCACGTATCAACACAGTTACCTTATGCATTATCAGTCGCGCTTGTTTCATGCGTGGGCTTTATTGCACTTGGTATGACAGCTTCAATTGCGTTTTCTTTCATCGCAGCGTCGATTACATTCGTTATCGTTTGTGCGATTCTGTCATGGCTATCGAAGTCTAAAATGGCATCCTGCCAGAGCGCGTAGTTAGCTTTATTAAGCGTATAAAAGAGGAAGCTCCGCTATTGCTAGCGGAGCTTTTTTTATACGCGATTTATGGTGAGGGGGGCAAATCGCGTTTTGGGGATAATCTATTAAGTTCACATTAACTTAAGCAAAGGGTGTGCCTATTTTAACTTTATGAATTATAAGGAACTTTAATTTGAGGTTTTAACGCGATGAGCTAACTCTATGATAATTAACAATTCACCTGTTACACAGTGTTACGTTACAGTTCTAACGAAATTTAACACCATGTAGGTTTGTCAGATGGGCAGGTTATATTTCTTGATTAGACGGTAGAGTGTGGTTCGAGAAATACCTAAATGTCTCGCCGCGGCACTCATGTTGTGCTTGTTGTCCTCGATTGCTTTTAGTAAGTAATCTAAGTCAATTTGTTCGACAGAAGGAAGGATTTGTCGTTCGCTATTATCTAAGCCGAGATCGGCGATATGAAGTGTGTTGTCTTCACACATTACAATGGCTCTTTGAATGACGTTGCGAAGCTCTCTTACATTGCCCGGCCATTTATGTTTCAGTAATTTTTTTTGCACTCCTGATGACATACTTTGAACTTTGCCATTGGATAGCATTTCTAAAAAGTGCTCTGAAAGCATTAGCGTGTCTTGTCCGCGTTTTCGAAGTGGGGGAATAGTAAGCGGTAGTATGTTCAGTCGGTAAAATAGATCCTCTCGGAACCCTCCTTGTATTACCTCACTTTTTAAATCCACATGACTGGCTGCAATAACTCGGCAATCAACATCAATGATTTTATCTGCGCCCACTTTGTGAATTTGTTTACTCTCTAAAAAATGAAGTAAATGTATTTGTAAATCTGGTGGCATGTCGCCGATTTCGTCGAGAAACAGAGTCCCCTTGTTCGCTTTTTGAATGAAGCCAATTCGATCCGAAATTGCACCCGTAAACGCCCCTTTCTCATGCCCGAAGAGTTCTGATGCGATAAGTCCACTAGGGATTGCTCCGCAGTTAACTTCAACAAATGGGGCTGTATGTCGGCTGGAAAGCTCGTGAATGATTCGAGCGCACATACCTTTGCCCACTCCAGTTTCACCTTGGATGAGAACTTCCGCGTCGCATTGCGCGTATTTTTTGATTTTGTTACGTAGTTCATTGATGCAGGTACTAGTCCCAATAAGAGGAAGTAACGGATCTGCATCCAAAGAACGTCTATGTAACGTAGCTTCGCATTTTTGCTCTTTCATTGTTCTTCACTTTTATGCCCCACACAAAGTTTAGTAACGAACATAGTCTCAAAATTGAGCAACGTGTAACACTATTGAGAAAAGCCTCAATAGTGTTATTTGAAGGATTTTAAACGGTTGTTTTTAGAAGATTTAGTACTACACCATTTTTTTATAACAAATTGATGGCATAAATGAGTTTGTTTGATGCATTTTTGATGATTGAAATGAAAATTAAAATGAATAAAATCAATTGGATAATAAAAATATTAGGAAAAGTGCAAATTCGTTGTTGAAAAAAAATTAATCCTTGGTTAGTGTGGTCTTTAACGAAGCAACACAATCGAGCCTTAAATAAGTATGCGTAATTTTGTAATGAACATTCATCACCATCATCACCCAGCCTAGTCTTTCGGGAGATGTACGCATACCCGGGAGATAGGAAACTCCCGGAGGTGAAAATCAAAGTGAAAACAGATTTCAAACCCTCGGGAGACCAACATCTCTCGAGGGTTTTTTAGTTTTACTGGTTTATAAAATATTCAAATTATCGAATTTGCACAGGGATAAAGTAATGCAGACACAACGCTTAAGAATCGCAATTCAGAAAAAAGGCCGCCTAAGTAAAGAGAGCCAAGCTCTACTGAAAAAGTGTGGTGTGAAATTCAACGTAATGGGTGAGCGCCTAGTGGTTCACTCTGAGAACATGCCAATTGATTTGCTTTTGGTTCGTGACGACGACATCCCTGGTCTGATTATGGATGGCGTAGTTGACCTTGGCTTTATCGGTGAAAATGAACTGGAAGAAGTTCGTCTAGATCGTAAAGCGCTCGGCGAGCCATGTGAATTTGTTCAACTTCGTCGTCTTGATTTCGGCGGTTGCCGTTTGTCTATCGCAATCGACAAAGACGAGGAGTACAACGGTCCTCAAGATCTAGCGGGCAAACGTATCGCAACCACATACCCGCAACTGCTAAAAGCTTACATGGATGAAGCGGGCGTTCCTTTCTCAACATGTATGCTGACAGGCTCTGTAGAAGTAGCACCTCGCGCTGGTCTTGCTGATGCGATCGCTGACTTAGTCTCTACTGGTGCGACGTTGGAAGCGAACGGCCTTAAAGAAGCAGAAATCATCTTCAAATCAAAAGCGACACTGATTCAACGCACCGGCGAATTTGATGCGGATAAAGTAGCGCTAATCGAAAAACTTCTGACTCGTATGCAAGGCGTACAGCAAGCAAAAGAGTCTAAGTACATCATGCTACACGCACCAGCTGAGAAGCTAGACCAAATCAAAGCTCTACTTCCTGGCGCAGAAGACCCAACGGTATTACCTCTGTCTGCTGACAAGCAAAAAGTTGCGGTTCATTTGGTAAGTACTGAAAACCTGTTCTGGGAAACCATGGAACAGCTAAAGGAACTGGGTGCGAGCTCAATTCTGGTACTACCAATTGAAAAAATGATGGAGTAATCGCAATGAGAACAGTTGTATGGCAATCGCTGAGTGAAACTCAACAAGACTCGATTCTAGAACGTCCGGCAATCGCAGAAGGCGCAAACATCACTGCTGCGGTTTCTGAAGTAATCGCAAAAGTTCGTCAAGAGGGTGATGCTGCATTATTAGAGCTGACTGAGAAGTTTGACCGTGTGAAGCCAGAATCCATTCGTGTATCAGCTCAAGAAATCGATGAAGCGTCTGCTCGCCTTTCTGAAAAGATGAAAGGTGCGCTTGAGCAAGCTTATGCAAACATCTCGAAGTTTCATAAAGCACAAAAGCCACAACCAATTAAAGTAGAAACTCAGCCGGGCGTTCTTTGTGAGCAGGTAACGCGCCCAATTCAAAAAGTGGGTTTGTACATTCCTGGCGGTAGTGCGCCATTGCCTTCGACTGTTCTAATGCTAGGCGTTCCTGCAAAAATTGCGGGTTGTCGTAAAGTGGTGCTTTGTTCTCCACCGCCAATCGCTGACGAGATTCTGTACGTAGCGAAACTGTGCGGTATTGATGAAGTGTATAACGTCGGCGGTGGCCAAGCGGTTGCTGCAATGGCTTACGGCACAGAGACTGTATCTAAAGTTGATAAGATCTTTGGTCCAGGTAACGCTTATGTGACAGAAGCAAAACGTCAGGTTAGCAATGATTTCCGCGGTGCTGCGATTGATATGCCTGCAGGGCCGTCTGAAGTGCTTTTGATTGCCGATGAAACTGCAGATGCAGATTTTATCGCTGCGGATCTGTTGAGCCAAGCAGAGCACGGTCCTGATTCTCAAGTGGTACTTGTGACACCTTCACCTGTGATTGCGGATCAAGTGACGGACGCGGTTCAACGCCAACTTAAAGAACTGTCGCGTGCGGATATTGCCGAGCAAGCATTGGCTTCAAGCTTGATCATCATTGCCGAGTCCCTTACTCAATCGGTTTCTATCTCGAATTATTACGGTCCTGAGCACTTAATTGTTCAGACTAAGAACCCACGCGAGCTTCTACCTCTATTAGATAACGCAGGTTCTATCTTCCTTGGTGATTGGTCGCCTGAATCCGCAGGTGATTATGCATCGGGCACCAACCACGTTCTTCCTACTTACGGTTACACACGTACTTATTCAAGCTTAGGTTTGGCAGATTTCTCTAAGCGTATGACGGTTCAAGAACTGTCTGCAGATGGTCTAAAAAACCTTGCACCAACGGTGGTCACCATGGCGGAAGCGGAAGGCTTGGATGCACACAAACGTGCAGTGACGATCCGTGTAGAAAAACTGGCTGCTAAGTAAGAGGATATTGAGATGGAAAAGCTAGCGCGCAAACAAGTCCAACAACTTACCCCTTATATGTCGGCTCGTCGAATTGGTGGTACAGGTGACGTATGGCTGAACGCCAACGAATCACCATTCAATAATGAATACAAAACAGACTTCGCTCGTCTTAATCGTTACAGCGAATGTCAGCCGAAAGAACTGATTTCTGCTTACGCAGCCTATGCGGGTGTGAAACCAGAGCAAACACTAACATCTCGTGGTGCGGATGAAGGTATTGAACTACTGATTCGTGCTTTCTGTGAGCCGGGTGAAGATGCGATTCTGTACTGTCCACCGACTTACGGTATGTACGCCATCAGTGCCGAAACCATCGGTGTTGAGCGCAAAACCGTACCACTGACGTCAGATTGGCAACTAAACCTTGCAGGCATCGAAGCCAATTTGGATAACGTGAAACTGGTTTTCGTATGTTCGCCAAACAACCCAACAGGTAACTTGGTTAAGCGAGAGGACATTGTGTCTTTGCTTGAGATGACAAAGGACCGAGCAATCGTTGTAATGGATGAAGCGTACATTGATTTTTGTCCAGAAGCGTCAACGGTAGATTTGCTGGCGCAATATCCGAACCTAGCAATTCTGCGTACTCTGTCGAAAGCTTTCGCGCTTGCTGGTCTGCGTTGTGGATTTACGCTTGCGAACGAAGAGCTGATTAATGTACTTCTTAAAGTTATCGCACCATATCCAGTACCGGTTCCAGTGGCAGAAATTGCTACTCAAGCGCTGTCTGAAGCAGGTCTAGCGCGAGCGAAGTTCCAAGTTCTCGACTTGAATGCAAACCGAGCTTACTTACAAGTTGGTTTGTCAATGATTCCGGGTTTGGAAGTGTTTGAAGGGTGGGGGAACTACCTATTGGTGAAATTCCCAGGTGGCGATGACCTTTTCAAAGCGGCTTGGGATACGGGCATTATTTTGCGTAACTCGCCAATTGAGAACTGCGTACGTATCAGTGTGGGTAACCGTGACGAGTGTGAAAAAACGCTTGGATTTATTAGAAACTACTACGCATAAGTAGAGACAAAATTAATCGCTCTCGCTCAATAGCGGGAGCGCCAAAAGAATAGCAATAAGGAAGTTCCCGAGTGAGCAAACAACAAAAAATCCTTTTTATTGATCGTGATGGTACCTTAATTGTTGAGCCGCCGATTGATTTTCAAGTAGACCGTTTAGACAAACTAAAACTAGAGCCATTTGTTATTTCAAGCCTGTTGTCGTTGCAGGATGCAGGATACCGTCTAGTGATGGTCACGAACCAAGATGGTTTGGGGACCGACAGCTACCCACAAGCTGATTTTGATGCACCACACAACATGATGATGGAGATCTTTGAATCTCAAGGTGTGAAGTTTGATGACGTGCTGATTTGTCCTCACTTCGATGAAGATAACTGCTCTTGCCGTAAGCCTAAATTGGGCTTGGTAAAAGAGTACCTTCAAGGTGGCAAAGTTGATTTTCAAAACTCCGTTGTGATTGGCGATCGTCAAACCGATCTTCAACTTGCAGAAAACATGGCAATTCGTGGCATTCAATACAACCCAGAAACCATGGGCTGGAAACAGATCCTCAAAGATCTCACGGTGAAGGCGCGTGTTGCTGAAGTCGTTCGCACCACAAAAGAAACGGACATTAAAGTATTCGTTAATCTGGATGAGCAAGGCGGTAATGACATTTCTACAGGTCTTGGCTTCTTTGACCACATGTTGGATCAAATCGCGACGCACGGTGGATTCCAGATGGTGTGCAAAGTAGAAGGTGATCTACACATTGATGATCACCACACGGTAGAAGATACCGCTCTTGCGTTGGGTCAAGCGTTGAAAGAAGCACTGGGTGACAAGCGTGGTATTGGTCGCTTTGGCTTTAGCCTTCCAATGGATGAGTGTTTGGCACAATGCGCACTAGACCTATCTGGTCGTCCTTACCTTAAGTTCGACGCGCAATTCAGCCGTGAGCAAGTGGGTGATCTTTCAACAGAGATGGTAGTTCACTTCTTCCGATCTCTGACTGACACCCTAGCGTGTACGCTGCACCTGTCTTCTGCGGGCAACAATGATCACCACATCATTGAAAGCTTGTTTAAAGCGTTTGGTCGTACTTTGCGCCAAGCAATCAAAGTAGAAGGCACTGAGCTACCAAGTAGTAAAGGCGTGCTTTAAGGCTAACTTTAGCAAGGAGAAAAACAGTGACAGAACAGAAAGTTGTCATTATCGATACTGGCTGTGCCAACGTCTCTTCGGTGAAGTTTGCTATTGAACGCCTAGGCTATGACGTAACTATTTCAAAAGATCCGCAAGTCGTATTGTCGGCAGATAAGCTATTCCTACCGGGTGTGGGAACCGCCAGCGAAGCGATGAAGAACCTAGAAGAACGCGATCTTATCAGCTTGGTAAAACAGGTAGAAAAGCCGTTGTTAGGTATCTGTTTAGGTATGCAACTGTTGGGCAAAGTGTCTCAAGAGAAAGGGCAGAAAGCCGACGAGTTGGTTGAGTGTCTTGGGCTTTGTGATGGCGAAGTGAAGCTACTACAAACTGGCGATTTACCACTGCCGCACATGGGTTGGAATACAGTGTCTGCAAAAGCAGGTAATCCACTTTTCAAAGGTATTGAAGAAGGTGAGTACTTCTACTTCGTGCACAGCTTTGCAATGCCCGTTGGGGATTACACGATTGCGGAATGCGAGTACGGCAACCCGTTCACAGCAGCAGTACAAAGCGGTAACTACTACGGCGTGCAATTCCACCCTGAGCGTTCTTCAAAAGCGGGCGCGAAGCTTATTCAAAACTTCTTAGAATTATAAAAGGGATTTAGTGTGATTATTCCAGCTCTTGATTTAATTGAAGGACAGGTGGTTCGCCTTTATCAAGGTGATTACGGCCAAGTAACCGAGTACAAAGTCGACCCAGCAGAGCAGTTCAACTTGTACCACCAAGCGGGTGCTAACTGGTTGCACTTGGTGGATTTAACTGGCGCGAAAGACACGACAGCACGCCAGCTTGATTTGATTGCAAAGCTACTAGCAAGTACACCAGCAAACATCCAAATCGGTGGTGGTGTGCGTACAGAGCAAGACGTGATTGACCTGCTAGAAGCTGGTGCTCAGCGTGTTGTTGTTGGTTCTACAGCAGTAAAACAGCCAGAGCTTGTGAAAGGTTGGATGGAAAAATACGGCGCAGAGAAAATCGTTCTCGCGCTAGACATCAACATCGATCAAGACGGCACGCGTAAAGTGGCGATCTCTGGTTGGCAAGAAGACTCAGGCGTGACTATCGAAGCTCTGATCAACGATTACCTAACGGTAGGTTTGCAGCACGTGCTTTGTACGGACATTTCTCGTGACGGTACGCTAGAAGGCTCAAACGTAGAGCTTTACGTTGACCTATGCAAACAGTACCCACAAGTGCAGTTTCAATCTTCAGGTGGCATTGGCTCATTAGCAGATATCGAAGCGCTAAAAGGCAGCGGTGTGGCTGGTGTGATTGTTGGTCGTGCACTGTTAGATGGTAAGTTCACAGCAGAGGAGGCGTTTGCATGTTGGCAAAGCGAATAATTCCATGTCTTGATGTTCGTGATGGACAAGTGGTCAAGGGCGTTCAGTTCCGTAACCATGAAATCATTGGCGATATCGTTCCTCTGGCGCAGCGTTATGCGGAAGAGGGCGCAGACGAGCTTGTGTTCTACGATATTACTGCTTCAAGTGATGGTCGTGTCGTCGATAAAAGTTGGGTCGCTCGCGTTGCTGAAGTGATTGATATCCCGTTCTGTGTGGCTGGTGGCATTAAATCAGCGGAAGACGCGGCGCGCATTCTTGAGTTTGGTGCAGACAAAGTGTCTATCAACTCACCTGCATTGGCGAACCCGCAACTGATTACTGACCTTGCTGATAAGTTTGGTGTGCAATGTATCGTCGTTGGTATCGATTCATACTATGACCAAGAGACAGGTAAGTATCAGGTTTACCAGTTTACTGGTGATGAAGAACGCACCAAAGCAACTCAATGGGAAACGCGTGATTGGGTGCAAGAAGTACAAAAACGCGGCGCTGGTGAAATCGTACTGAACATGATGAACCAAGACGGCGTGCGTAACGGCTACGATATTGAACAACTTAATATGGTGCGTGAAGTGTGTAACGTGCCATTGATTGCATCGGGTGGTGCAGGTGCCATGGAGCACTTCGCAGAAGCCTACCAAAAAGCAAATGTGGATGGCGCGCTTGCCGCATCGGTATTCCACAAGCAAGTCATCAATATTGGTGAACTAAAGCAGTATTTGAAACAACAAGGCATTGAGGTACGACTATGAGTGTGAAAGCCGCCGAAGTAAGTTCGCTAGCTGAGCGAATCAACTGGGAAAAGGTGGATGGTCTGGTACCTGCCATCGTACAAGATTTCCAATCAAGCCAAGTGCTGATGATGGGTTACATGAACCAAGATGCGTTGGCAAAAACGGGCGAAACAGGTCAAGTGACGTTCTTCTCTCGTACCAAGCAACGTCTTTGGACGAAAGGTGAGACCTCTGGCAACGTATTGCAATTGGTGAACATACAGCTCGATTGTGACAACGATACGCTACTGGTGAAAGTGAATCCCATTGGTCCTACGTGTCACTTGGGTAACACAACTTGCTGGGATGTGGACCCTCAAGAGGAGTCACAAATGGTGTGGCTTCATCAACTTGAGCAGCTATTGGCTGCCCGCAAGAGTGCCGACCCAGATTCCTCTTATACTGCCAGTCTTTATGCCCGTGGCACCAAGCGTATTTCGCAAAAAGTGGGCGAAGAAGGCGTTGAAGTCGCGCTTGCGGCGACGTCGGGTGATAAGGCGGAGCTAGTGTGTGAATCAGCAGACTTGGTTTACCACTTACTGGTATTGCTTCAAGACCAAGGCTTATCGATGAATGACGTAGTGAACAAACTGAAAGAGCGTCATAAATGAAAGTAAAGGTTTTGGGATCCTAGGGCCTAGAATGGAGTGCGTGAGGAGTCTTGCGCACTCCATTAATTTTTATAAAGTGTATATGGAATACAGAGTGCTTCGCTTACAGAATACAGAAATGGTTGACATACCCACTAAGCGTACGAAAAATAATCCGTAATCCGTAATCCGTAATCCGTAATCCGTAATCCGTAATCCGTAATCCGTAATCCGTAATCCGAGATTTTAGACCCTAAACCCTAAACCCTAGGATCCTAGGACCTTTGTTTTACCTAGAACCTTTCTCTTACCCACAACACTTCTTAAATTTTTTACCACTTCCGCAGATGCATGGATCGTTTCGACCGACCTTTAGGCTACTTACTGGCTGGCTTAAGCGAGGATCTTGTACAGGTTCATCTTCTGGCTCTTCTTCTGGGAACGTGCCATCAATGTAGTACCAAAGCCCATCTTCTTTCACGAAACGAGAACGCTCGGTCATGCAGTAGCGTTTGCCGTTTTCATCAAAATAAGCGTTGAATTCAACAAAACCTTCATTCTCGTTACAACCCGCTTCAGCTTTCACTACCTCAAGCTTGCACCAATCGCTGTCGATAGATTGGGCAATGCCTTCACGTTGCTCTTCTGCATTACAGCTTGGGTGGTATGTGTTCACCACGTAATCCACTAGACCTAACACATGCGCGCTGTAACGAGAGCGCATTAGCTGCTCCGGAGTGGTGACGTCAGCGTGGTTATTGTGGGCAATTTCACAACACTGTTGGTAGGTGCGGTTAGAGCCGCAAGGACAAGAAGAAGCCATAAAATGAAATCTCGATTAATTAAGCGGTAAAAACAAACAACCCCACATAAGTGAGGTCGCAGGTATTCTTTGGGGCATTATAGCCGTTTAGGGCGTTTGAGACAGCAGTTCTTGAGCCCAAGCCGTGGATTGGCTAAACGCTTTGGCTAATTGTGGCTCAGTGAGTTTTAGGGCGGTACAGTATTTCTCTGTCATTTCCCAATCCGCTTTCTCGTACGCGATGATCATTGATAGAAGGTAACCCAAAACGCCTTTGTGTCCGGTTAAGGCATGTTTGATTTCTTCATCGACTGGAATATCACTGATCACATCTTCAAGGGGTTGATCGAGGAGAGAACCCAACAGTGAAAACATTCCGGTCAGAAACGCCTGACCAGGATCGTACTTGGTGTGCATCTGACTCAACAGAATCTCACACATCCGTGCGCGTTGAATCGCTAATGAATAGAGAGAATCAGGTTTGTCTTCATGCACAGAAGCAATCGCGACAAGTGAAATGAAACGTCTTAAACGGTCTTCACCAAGGTACACTAATGCTTGTCGGAACGATTTGATCTTCGTTGTGAGCGTGTAACCCGAGTTTACATAAGTCAGTAGCTTGTAAGATAGAGTGACATCAATAGAGAACAAACGCTCGACCTCATTAAAGTCGATAGGTTTATCTGCGATCTCTTTACATAGCTGAATTACTGTTAGAAACGCGGGATTGAGGCGCTTCTTCTGAATCATTTCAGGCTTACTGAAAAAGTATCCTTGGAAGAAGTCAAAACCAGCGTCCATCGCTTGTTCAAACTCTTCATAGGTTTCGACCTTTTCGGCTAAGAAATCAATGCCAAAATGCCCTAGCGACTGAATGTAAATGGCCGCTTTTTCGATCGGTATTAAGCGAATATCGAATTTGATTATCGCGACGTAAGGTAAAAAACGCTTCCAAGCTTTGGTTGGAACAAAGTCATCTAATGCAACGCGATACCCAGATGCATGCAGTTGTTTTATCGCATGAAGCAGTTCATCAGTCGGCTCACAATCTTCTAATACCTCAACAACTAATGATTCGTTAGGGAATAGGGTAGGAACAAGGTTAACCAAGCTCTGGTAAGGAAAATTAACAAAGCCGAGCTTGTCACCCAGAGTACTGTAGTGTGTGGTAAGGAAATGATCAGATAGAAGTCGACTAGTAGCCAGCTCGGGTTCTACTTCTGGGAAGGTATTTTTCGGACCGTCACGGAAGAGAAGCTCATACCCTATGGTACGCTTTTCTCTGTCCAATATCGGCTGGCGAGCTACGTATGAATACTTCAATGCGGTACTTTGTTCTGTTTAACTGAGTAATACGATAATAGCGATTTTTTTCAAAATTTCTATGCTTTGCGCGTCAATCTTCAACACGCTCGACATGCTTTACTTCAATTCTGTGTCAAACGGTCGTGTTTGCAAGTCAAAATGGTCAGAATTTACTTTTAAAACTGAGCCTTGGGTATACCAATCGCCTAAAACAATACGAGTATTTTTAGCACCATTTAGCTCAAAAACATGTGTATTTGGTCGATGTGTGTGACCATGAATCATCAAGTTGACGCAATTTTGAGACAACACGCGCTCAACTTCGCCTTGGTTGACGTCCATGATGTCGAGAGACTTGTTTTTTTTGTCGTCTCGAATGTCAGATTGAACTTTAGCGACAATTCTTTTTTTAACGAACCATGGAATGCGATTGAACAACCATTGTAGCCATGGCTTGTGAACGGTTTTTCTAAACTCTTGGTATTTCACATCGTCAATGCAAAGCGTATCGCCATGTAGGATTACGGCTTTTTGACCATAAAGATCAATCGTGCAGACATCATCGAGTAATGTCATTCCAGTTTCTTTGCAAAAGCGTTTCCCGAGTAAAAAATCTCGATTGCCTTGGATGAAAAACGTTGGCACTCCCGCGTCCGTCAGTGCTTTAAATTCAGCGCGGATTTGGTCTGCAAAAGGGGTGTTGTCATCGTCACCAATCCAGAACTCGAACAAATCACCAAGCACGTACAGTGCGTCGGCGTGGATCGCTTCATTACGCATGAACGTCACGAAACATTCCGTAATGTCTGGACGAGAAGGAGTGAGGTGGAGATCAGATATAAATAACGTCGTCATAGAAATAAGGGGAGGCTAAGCCTCCCCACAAACTTATCTCTTAATAGCAATTCTAAAGAATTACTCTTCGATTGTAGTACCAGTGATCATCACGTCTTCTAGAGGTACGTCTTGGTGCATGCCGTAAGAACCTGTGCTAACACCTTTGATCTTGTTCACGATGTCCATGCCTTCGATTACTTCACCGAATACACAGTAACCCCAACCGTCTAGGCTTTCGCTACGGAAATCTAGGAATGTGTTGTTGTTTACGTTGATGAAGAACTGAGAGCTTGCTGAATGCGGCTCCATAGTACGTGCCATAGCAAGTGTACCCACTTTGTTGCTAAGGCCGTTGTTTGCTTCGTTCTTGATAGGTGCACGTGTTGCTTTTTCACGCAGACCAGACTCCATACCACCACCTTGGATCATGAAGCCGTCAATAACACGGTGGAAAAGCGTGTTGTCGTAGAAACCGTCGCGGCAGTATTGAAGGAAGTTTGCGCTAGTTTCTGGCGCTTTCTCTTCGTTTAGTTGAATCTTGATGTCACCAAAATTAGTGTGAAGGGTGATCATGCTATTTTCCTTTACTGTGTTGTATTCAAAGAGGGATTCTAGCCTAAGTTAATACGCATGGAAAACTCAGGACAATGAAAATATACGCTTTGTGCTTGAAGTTTAGCCGATTATCGTTTTATCCGTTAATTGCTATTACCTAATAAGGTCGGAGTTGTTATACTCCTTCTTCTCGTAATTCATTCACAAGCATAGATAGAGATCATGTTAAAGATATATAACACACTCACAAGACAGAAAGAGGAATTCAAACCAATTACAGCCGGCAAAGTTGGCATGTATGTCTGTGGAGTTACCATCTACGATCTCTGTCACATCGGTCACGGTCGTACATTTGTTTCTTTCGATGTCGTGTCTCGCTATCTTCGTTACCTTGGTTATGACCTAACATTTGTACGTAACATCACTGACATCGATGACAAAATCATCAAGCGTGCTGCAGAAAATGGTGAGTCTTGTGATTCACTGACTGAGCGTCTTATCGGTGAAATGCACGCTGACTTCGATGCTCTGAACATGAAACGTCCTGACGTTGAGCCTCGTGCGACACAGTTCATTGCTGAAATCATCGAATTGGTTGAAAAGCTAATCGAGCGTGGTTTCGCTTACGTTGCAGACAATGGCGACGTAATGTTTGAAGTAGGTAAGTTCAACGAATACGGCAAGCTGTCTAAGCAAGACCTTGATCAGCTTCAAGCTGGTGCGCGTGTTGATATCGAAACTGCAAAACGCAGCCCGCTAGACTTCGTACTTTGGAAGATGTCTAAACCGGGTGAACCAACATGGGAATCACCATGGGGTCCAGGCCGTCCAGGTTGGCACATCGAATGTTCTGCAATGAACTCGTCAATCCTAGGCAACCACTTCGACATTCACGGCGGCGGTTCTGATCTTCAGTTCCCACACCACGAGAACGAAATCGCGCAATCATGCTGTGCACACGACACTCAATACGTGAACACATGGATGCACAGCGGCATGGTAATGGTAGACCGTGAGAAAATGTCAAAGTCTCTAGGTAACTTCTTCACTATCCGCGACGTTCTAGGTCACTACGATGCTGAGACAGTTCGTTACTTTCTAATGTCTGGTCACTACCGTAGCCAGCTAAATTACAGTGAAGATAACCTAAACCAAGCACGCGCGTCTCTTGAGCGTCTATACACGTCTCTACGTGGTTTGGATCTAAACGCTGCGCCAGCGGGTGGTGAAGAATACGTGACTCGCTTTACAGCGGCGATGAACGATGACTTCAACACACCAGAAGCTTACTCGGTACTGTTTGACATGGCGCGTGAAGTAAACCGTCTGAAGACAGAAAACCTAGAGAAAGCGAGCGAGCTAGGTGCGCTAATGCGTGAACTGGCTGACGTGATCGGTATTCTTCACCAAGATCCAGAAGCATTCCTAAAAGGTGATGCAGGCGATGACGATGAAGTGGCTGAAATCGAAGCACTAATTAAGCTACGTAACGATTCTCGTGCAGCAAAAGACTGGGCTAACGCAGATATGGCTCGTGACAAGCTGACGGAAATGGGCATTGTTCTGGAAGATGGTCCAGAAGGCACAACGTGGCGTCGTAAGTAATCGAATCTTTTAAAAGGGCTGATGATTCAGCCCTTTTCTTTACAAGCTTTTATAAATTCTAAACTTTAACGAAGGTAGTGCTCTGTGGCTCAGATGTATTTCTATTACTCGGCAATGAACGCGGGTAAATCGACAACTCTTCTTCAATCTTCATTTAACTACCAAGAACGTGGCATGACGCCTGTGATTTTCACAGCAGCGTTAGATGATCGCTACGGTGTAGGTAAAGTGAGCTCTCGTATTGGTTTGCAATCGGACGCGCATTTGTTTCGTCCAGATACCAACCTTTACCAAGAGATTGCAGCACTGCATGAAGTTGAAAAACGTCACTGTATCCTAATTGATGAGTGTCAGTTCTTGTCGAAAGAACAGGTTTACCAACTAACAGAAGTGGTTGATAAGCTGCATATTCCTGTACTTTGCTATGGTCTTCGTACCGATTTTCTAGGCGAACTTTTTGAAGGCAGCAAGTACCTGCTATCTTGGGCAGACAAATTGGTTGAACTCAAAACGATTTGTCACTGTGGTCGCAAGGCAAACATGGTTATCCGTACTGATGAGCACGGCGTTGCAATCAAAGAAGGTGATCAAGTCGCGATTGGCGGTAACGACCGTTACGTATCGGTTTGTCGTCAGCACTACAAAGAAGCACTTGGTAAGTAAGCCAATCTAGATAAGAGAAAGCCACCGAATTCGGTGGCTTTTTTATTGTCTGATTGTTGGTCGCTGAACGAAGGATTACGAGAGACCAAACTCGAACTTTTCTCTCAGTGCTTGGTAAGAAGATTCAACGTGAGCAGGGATTTCTTGTTCTGTTTGAAAGCCTTTCTCTGGGTAAGTCTTCACACGAGAAAAATCTTCCATCAATGCTTCCAGTACCATCATCAGAGGCATCTCTTCGTTGATGTATTCAAAGAAAGGATGAGCAGTAGAAGTCACTTGGAGATGAGTATAAGGCGATTGCCACTGTTTTTCGAAGGTTGCAATGGCGCATCGTTCCATAAATGGCTTTTGAACCAAGATGAGAGAATCACAGCTAATCCCTTTTTCTTTCAACAACTGTTCAGTGAAGCGAACATTCTCGCCGCTGTTGCTGGATTTTGTCTCTACTAATATTGCTTCACTTGGCACGCCCGCTAGTTTTGCGATTTCTGCGAATGTTTCCGCTTCGCTTTTATCAAACAAGCCATCTGTAAAACGCCCTTCGCCACCAGAAAACACAATGAGTGGTGCCAGTTTTTGTTGGTAGAGCTTGGCTGCGTATTCGGCAACACGTAAGTCATTACTGCACATGACAAATAAGCAGTTGGCAGGTTTTAGCTCCTGCTTGAGTTGCATGTAATCCCACAGGGTTTCAATGTGTTGATAAAGCTTCATAGTGCGTCCAGCGTTGAATTGAATTGGAACTGATAACCAAGTGCGACAAGTTTGTCTGCTAGGATTCGTTTATCGGCGGTTTCTGTGACTGGCGGAAGTGCTATATCTAAATCGCTTTGGGTAATCGCCGCTTGGTAAAATTCGGCTTTGCTTACGGTATTTGGCGTTGTAGCGTTTACCACTTCGTTATCAATTTGATTAAGCGCGAAAGCTGTCGCGGCTACCGCGTCGTTTTGATGCACCATGTTTGCAGGCGCCTTACGGCTCACTTGTTTTAATCGCATTGCAAAGCGAGAAGGGTGGCGGTCAGAGCCAATCAACCCACTACAACGAACGATGGCATAGTCGATGCCAGAATCAATCACGTATTGCTCGGCTTGCAGCATGATGCGAGCGTTGTCTGAGAAGTGTTCGCTCGTTTGGGCTAAGGCGAGTGTGGCGTCTTCTTCTTTCATATCGACAGCAAGGTTTGGATATACCGTGGTGGAGCTCACCATGAGCAGTTTGTTTACACTGCTTTGTTTGGCTGCCGAGACTAAGCGTTGCCACTGCTGTGCATACTCTTGCCCGTTGCCTTTACGAAATCCTGGTGGGAAAGCGCCAACAATGCGTTCAATTTGGTGTTGTTCGATAAGCTCAATAAGCTGTTGCTGTGAGTGTGGTTCGTTAAGATCGAGTAGAGCAGGTTGAACGGAAGTGAGCGGGAACTCATCTAGCCTTGTTTGGCTTCGACGTGTCACCGTAACTTGATGTCCTTGGTCAATCAAAGTTTGTGCAAGTGGGGTGCCTAACCAGCCTGCACCTACGATCAATGTATTTGCCATCTGTGTGTTCCTACTGTTGGCCCTGAGATCACTCAAACAGGGTTTGTAATTCTAATCTGGCTTGTTGGTGTAGGGGATCGGAATGCCATTTCTGATGTTGTATCAAGTCAATGTTGACCTGCCAAGCCAGCTTTGTGAATTCTTCGCCAATTTTGATCAGCGTATTCGGTGCGTAAGACACCAAATGCTCAGGAAGAAAGCACCAACCAAATCCCTTGTTCGCCAGTTCTAATAATATGTAGTAATCATCAGCGTACCAGATATCCGGGCTAAACGCCTGATTAAGGCCGCTTACATCTTCACTCTTTGAGCGGATAACGAGTTGACGATGTTGCTTGAGTTCATCGATGTTGCGGATCTTTTGTTGTGCGAGTGGATGTTCGGATGAGACAAATACATCAAAGCCGATATGACCTAGGTTAGATAGGTCGACGTTTTTAGGCATCTGTAAGTCACTTAATATAATGCCTGTGGTAGCACGCTCTGATTTCACCAACTCGATGATATCTGGACTTGAAGCCGTGAGACATTCCACTTGAAGGTTAGGAAACTTTTGTTCCAAATGTTTTAAAGCAATGGGGAGACGGGTTAATGGAATCCCCTCATCAACCGCAAGAACGAGCTTACTCGATGGTGCAGAAAAGAGTTGAGATGCTTTGTTATTCAGTCGATCTAGTTGGCTCAAGGTTGCGAGGGCATAGGGCATCAACTGATGGCCTTTCTCGGTCAGTTTAGGATAGCGGCCTGTACGGTCAAACAAATCAACGCCACAATCAAGTTCCATATTCATGATGTGTTGGCTGATCACCGATTGAGCTCGCCCAAGCTTACGCGCTGCTGCGGAGAAAGATCCGGCTTCTGAAGTGGTGACGAACGCTTGAAGTTGTTCAATAGTAAACATATCGTTTTTACCGATGGTATCTAACTTTTACTTATCTAAATGATAGATAAAATGCCAGTCATTGAGTAGAACTATTTAGGTAAAACATCATGACTCGTAACGAACGTATCTTTCACGCTGTGCTATTTGAAATGATTGCATTGGCGATCATCATTCCTGCGGCTTCTTTGATAACAGGGAAGGGATCGAGTGACTTGGCAGTGGTAGGTATTGGCTTGAGTCTTTACACCGTAGTTTGGAACTACATTTATAACCTGTACTTTGATAAATGGTTTGGCTCGAACCGAGAGGACCGCAGTTTAGCAATGAGAATTGGTCACACACTTGGCTTTGAGGGCGGATTGATTTTCCTATCGATTCCGGTCATTGCGTGGTTCTTGCAAATTACTTTATTACAAGCGCTTGCATTGGAAGCTGGTTTTCTAATTTTCTTCTTATTTTATGCAACGGGCTTTAACTGGGCTTACGATAAAATTCAGCCTTTTGGAAAAATGAGAAAATTGATCGCTTAATATAGTGAGTCTAGATAAATATAATTATCAAAAAAGCCACCAAGTATGGTGGCTTTTAATTTTAGAACTTGCTTATTTATAAGAGCTTATTCTGCAGTTAGTACACGAAGAATTTTATCGGCGTGTTCTGCAACTTCAATACCTTCATCAGTTAGGTAACCGCCGTCCGGCTGTGTGCAAAGTTGTTTCTCATACAGACGAGCAACCGCTGCCTGCATTTCTTCTGAAGCTTCTTTGTGGACTTTGATGCCCGTTGCTGCGCTGCTTAAATCGAATTGAAGAAGTAGGTTCAGTTCGGCAATGTGGTCAGCTGAATATTTCATAGATATTTCCTTCGTACTTTTTTATCCAAGCTAGTCTGAAAACTAAGGTTGAGCAATAGAAAACACTTAGAAATGTTAAGTGCCGCGCTATAGGCCTGATATAACGCGGTTTTTTTATTCTAAGGTAAACATTTGACCCAAATATTAATAATGGTTAAGACAAGAACTCATAGTTGAATTTTATCGATTACTCTCTCAGCAACAACAAATTTAGTAAACATGAAAAATAGCCCTTGAAAAAGTCTGGAAATGGAGCGATTATCCGCGCCTCGTTAATTGTTTCTAAATGTTACACTTCCATGAACTTCAATCAGTTTGACTCACTATTACCACCTCAGGCTGCTGAACGTGCCGCCGAAGTAGGTGTTGGCAAAGCAACTAAAGCTCCGATGAAATCTTTCCTGCTGGCTATTTCTGCAGGTCTTCACATTGGTATCGCTTTTATTTTTTATACAACCGTAACCACAGGTGCTGGTGATCTCCCTTGGGGCATTACTCGCCTTATTGGTGGTTTGGCATTCAGCCTTGGCTTGATCTTGGTGGTGGTAACCGGCGGTGAGCTATTTACTAGCTCGGTACTTACGCTGGTGGCTCGTGCAAGCGGCAAGATTTCATGGAAAGCCTTAATGAAAAACTGGGTGGTCGTGTACTTCGGTAACATGGTCGGCGCGGTTTTACTGGTTGTTTGTATGCTGATCACTAAGCAATACATGTTCGACGGTGGTCAAGTCGGTTTGAACGCGATGGCAATTTCGCAACACAAACTGCATCACGGTTTCTTCCAAGCTATCGCGCTGGGCATCATGTGTAACGTTTTGGTCTGTATCGCAGTTTGGATGACGTTCAGTGGGCGCACACTAACAGATAAAATCGCAGTAATGATCTTGCCTGTCGCTATGTTCGTTTCTGCTGGCTTTGAGCACTGTATTGCGAACATGTTCCAAGTACCAATGGCGATCGGTATTAAGTACTTTGCTCCAGAGTCGTTCTGGCAAATGACAGGTGCAAACATCGCAGACTATGCGGATCTGAACATGATGGGCTTTTTGGTGAACAACCTTATCCCTGTAACGATTGGTAATATCATCGGTGGTGGTGTCTTCGTTGGCATGTGGTACTGGATGATTTACCTACGTGATGAAGACAAGCATCTTAAGTAATTCTTAAGAAAGGCAAGCCCAGTGGCTTGCCTTTTTTTGATCTTTCCAAACTTAGTGTTTAAACCAACTCTTCATTGACGCCATATTCTTTTGGCGTCCAGTGAGACGTCATCTCTGAGGGTTCTTGCACTAGCCAATCCACTGGCGTGTCTAATAATAGGTCTTCGACCTTTTCTCGCGTGATTAACATATCCATGTGAGCTCTCCCTTTGTCGGTTAACCGCACTTTAGAGGAGTAAAGTGACGGTTCAATGACCAATCAATGACCATTAAATTTCTCAGAAGAGGGGGGGCGAAATGACGCTTATGTTTCTGGTTGCTTATGGGTTTTAGGGGGTTATCCACATTTTCTGTGGATAACCTGTCGCAAAGATCGTGAGTATCTATTGTGATCGAGAAAAATTCATAAAATGAGATGCTTATATGACTATTTAGTGAGCACGTTAGGCTTTCTCTTTGTTGATAAACTTCACTTTTATGCGTCCTTCTTTAGTTTGTACACAGGTAAGCGTCATCTCTAAGGTAATTGCTACCGACACACTTAGCATGACAAAAATCGCCAACATGATGACCAGTTGATACTTGATTGCCACCATAGGGCTCGCCCCTCCGAGAATTTGACCTGTCATCATCCCAGGGAGGGTCACTAACCCTGTAGTCGCCATCGAAGCTAGGATTGGAGCAAGAGATTTACGAAGCGCTTCTTGAAGGAAAGGGAAGGAAGCGTACTTAGGTGCAGCCCCTAGAGAAATAGCTGCTTCATATTCAGATTTTCGCTGTTCGAAAGCGGTGAACAAGTTCTGTAGTGCGACGATGTTACTACTCAAGCTGTTGCCAAGTAGCATTCCCGCTAGAGGGATCATGTATTGTGCGTTATAGAAAGGCTCAGGCTTTACAAGGCCCAATGCGATGGCGGCAAGAAGTGGAAGTAAACTGCATGACAGTCCGGTGATAAGGGGCATCATTAGAGGCTTTTTAGGAAGGTTTGCTTTACCCACAATTGAGCTCGCGCCAACCACCACCATAATCGCTAGCCACGCTAAGTTCACGATCAAGCTATTTAGTTCAAATAGATACTCAAGGTACACACCAACCAAAATTAATTGCACGGTCATACGGGCAACACTGATGGCAGTGTCTTTGGCTATGCCTAATTTGTATCGAGCATTAATGGTAAGGGGAACGATAAGAATCAAACTAAAAAGTGCGAGTTCAAACCAATTTATATCGACAACCTGATTCATAAACCTTCTCCCAAAATTAACCGTCTGATTTTAACGGAGCTCATTTGGTTTATGAATTGCAGAACTCTGTTTTTTTGCAATCTTATGTCCAGAAAAAAGCAGACATTTGGTGAGGTTTTATTAACATTTGGATAACAACTTCTTGTCTTTAGTCGAAAAAATAGCGATTTAGTAGCACGAAAAAATCCATAAAATTGTAAACAAAGTTAATCTTATGTTGTATTCTTAACATGTATGCAAAAGACTTATTTCTTCACATCTATTAATATTTCTTCACAAAAAATATCAATCAAACACATCTCTGGATGAGCTCAAAAAAGTGTTGGATAACAAGGGCTGGAGCGTCAGATTTGATTGAACCTTACTGTTAGTATGGTCTAACATTTTCCAATAGAGATTGTAAAAAACTTAAGCTTGGTAACGCGGGCTTTTCAATAACACTAGATACAAAATAGGCAAATGTATGAGTGATGTTAACAAAATTGAGAGTGGTGAAAAACGCTCACTGGAGTGGAAGTCTTTCCTCTTCATTGCAGTTGTTCTCTTCCCAATTCTGAGTGTGGCTTTCGTAGGTGGCTACGGATTTATCGTTTGGGCACTACAAGTGTTCTTCTTTGGTCCTCCAGGTGCACACGGCATGTAAGCCAGTGAGCTCACAACCACACTTTAGAAAAGATTTTAAGAGAGCAAATAATGAAATCATTAATCATTAAACTGTGGCGTACGATGACGCGCCCGGCAGTTCATATCAGCCTTGGCGTGCTGACTATGGGCGGTTTCATCGCTGGTGTTATTTTCTGGGGTGGCTTTAACACAGCCCTAGAAGCAACCAACACAGAAGAATTCTGTATTAGCTGTCACACAATGCGTGACAACGTATACGTTGAACTACAAGACACGGTTCACTGGAAAAACCACTCTGGTGTTCGTGCTACTTGTCCTGACTGTCACGTTCCACATAACTGGACAGATAAGATCGCTCGTAAAATGCAAGCGTCTAAAGAAGTATTTGCACAAGTATTTGGCAACTACGACGAACCGGGTGCTTTCGAAGAGCGTCGTATCGAGCTTGCTAAACACGAATGGGATCGTTTCTCTGCAAACAAATCCCTAGAGTGTAAAAACTGTCACAACTACGATTCAATGGACTTCGAGCAAATGTCTCCAACTGCTCGTATCCAAATGAAGCAAGCAGCTGAGAAAGATCAAAGCTGTGTTGACTGTCACAAAGGTATCGCACACAAACTACCAGCTGGCATGGACAGCATCGGTGGTATCGTTGGTGACCTAGAAGGTATGACTTCAAACACAGATTACGGTGTTGGTCAGCAACTAGTAAGTGTTCGTCACCTACCAATCTACTTCGACGATAAAGGTACTGAAGAAGCAGGTCTTCTAAACCCTGCGTCAACAGTTAAAGTTCTTGAAGATAAAGGCGACTACGTTGAAATCGAAATCGATGGCTGGCGTAAAGCGAAAGGCTTCGGTCGTGTAATCCAAGAAGACTTCGGTAAGAACATTGCAGTAGCATCGCTACTAAAAGAAGCAGCAACAGACGCTAACATTGTTACTGCTGGTGAGAAGAAAGTTGATGAGCTAACTGGTCTTCCATGGGAGAAAGTAGCTGCGAAAGTATGGATCAAGAAAGAATCTATGCTGAACGACATCAACCCTGTATGGGAAAAATCAAAAGAAGCTTACAAAACTAACTGTTCTGTATGTCACACACAACCTGCTGAAGCGCACTTCGATGCGAACACATGGCCAGGTATGTTCGACGGTATGCTAGCGTTCGTTAACCTAGATACAGACAGTGAAGCACTGATCTTGAAGTACCTACAGAAGCACTCTTCAGATTATGCTGAAGGTCACCACTAATAAGCGTCGGATTGGAGTAAATATAAATGGCTATTACACGAAGAAGTTTTCTTAAAGGTGTAGCAACCACAAGTGCAGCGTCAGTTATCGGTCCAAGCTTATTGGCTTCAGCATCTGCGAACGCAGCTGAGACTACAGGTACTTGGAAAGTAACAGGTTCACACTGGGGCGCGTTCCGCGCCCACATCTACGCGGGTAAAGTTCAAGAGATCAAACCGCTAGAACTAGACAAGAACCCAACAGAAATGTTGAACGGCATCAAGGGCATCATCTACAGCCCATCACGTGTTCGTTACCCAATGGTTCGTCTAGATTGGCTGAAGAAGCACAAATACAGCGCGGAAACGCGTGGTAACAACCGTTTCATCCGTGTTACTTGGGATGAAGCACTAGACTTGTTCTACCGTGAGCTAGAGCGTGTTCAGAAAGAATACGGTCCATGGGCTCTACACGCAGGTCAAACTGGTTGGAACCAAACTGGTGCGTTCAACAACTGTACAGCGCACATGCAACGTGCGGTAGGTATGCACGGTAACTTCATCACTAAAGTAGGTGACTACTCGACTGGTGCGGGCCAAACCATCATGCCTTACGTACTAGGTTCAACAGAAGTTTACGCACAAGGTACGTCTTGGTCTGAAATCCTAGAGAACTCAGACAACATCATTCTTTGGGCAAACGACCCAGTGAAAAACCTACAAGTAGGTTGGAACTGTGAAACGCACGAGTCATTCAAATACCTAGCGCAACTGAAAGAAAAAGTAGCGAAAGGCGAGATCAACGTTCTATCTGTAGACCCAGTTAAGAACAAGACTCAACGTTACCTAGAGAACGATCACCTATACATTAACCCGCTAACAGACGTAGCATTTATGCTTGCTGTAGCGCACGTACTGTACAACGAAGATCTATACGACAAGAAGTTCATTGAGACTTACTGTCTAGGTTTCGAAGACTTCATCAAGTACGTTCAAGGTGAAACGAAAGACAAAGTTGTTAAGACTCCAGAGTGGGCTGCGCCTATCTGTGGTGTGAAAGCGGACAAGATTCGTGAATTCGCACGCATGCTAGTGAACGGCCGTACACAGATCCTTATGGGTTGGTGTATCCAGCGTCAAGAGCACGGTGAGCAGCCATACTGGGCAGCAGCGGTAGTTGCAGCGATGGTTGGTCAAATCGGTCTACCTGGCGGTGGTATCTCTTACGGTCACCACTACTCAAGTATCGGTGTACCTTCAACTGGTTTCGCGGGCCCTGGTGGTTTCCCTCGTAACCTAGATACAGGTATGAAACCGAAGTGGGACAACAACGACTTTAACGGTTACAGCCGTACTATCCCAGTTGCACGTTGGATCGACTGTCTTCTAGAGCCAGGTAAAGAGATCAACTACAACGGTGGTAAAGTTAAGCTTCCAGACTTCAAGATGATGGTGATCTCGGGTAACAACCCATGGCACCACCATCAAGATCGTAACCGCATGAAGAAAGCGTTCCAGAAGCTTCAAACGGTTGTGACTATTGAGTTTGCTTGGACGGCGACTTGTCGTTTCTCAGATATCGTTCTACCTGCATGTACGCAGTGGGAACGTAACGACATTGACGTATACGGTTCATACTCGAACAAAGGTCTTATCGCGATGCATCGCCTAGTTGACCCATTGTTCCAATCTAAGCCAGACTTCCAAATCATGAGTGAACTGACTCAACGCTTTGGTCGTCGCGACGAGTACACTCGTGGCATGAGCGAGATGGAGTGGATCCGCAGTCTTTACAACGATTGTAAGAAAGCAAACGACGGTAAGTTTGAAATGCCAGAATTTGATGAATTCTGGGAACAAAGCGTACTAGACTTCGGTGAAGGTAAGCCTTGGGTTCGTCATGCGGACTTCCGTAAAGATCCGGAAATCAACCCATTGGGTACGCCTTCTGGCTTCATCGAGATCACTTCTCGTAAGATCGGTCGTTACGGTTACGAACACTGTCAAGAACACCCAATGTGGTTCGAGAAATCAGAACGTTCACACGGTGGTCCTGGCTCTGACAAACACCCGTACTGGCTACAATCTTGCCACCCGGACAAGCGTCTGCACTCTCAGATGTGTGAATCTGAAGATTTCCGTGCTACTTACGCTGTTCAAGGTCGCGAGCCTGTATACATCAACCCAGCTGATGCGAAAGCAAAAGGCATTAAAGACGGTGACTTGGTACGCGTATTTAACGACCGTGGTCAACTTCTTGCTGGTGCGGTTCTAACAGACAGCTACCCACGTGGTGTTGTGCGTATCGAAGAAGGTGCGTGGTACGGTCCTCTAAACGAGAAAGTAGGTGCAATCTGTACTTACGGTGACCCTAACACACTAACTCAAGATATCGGTTCTTCTGAGCTAGCACAGGCGACTTCTGCGAACACATGTATCGTAGACTTCGAGAAATTCACTGGTAAAGTTCCACCAGTGACTTCATTCGGTGGTCCAATCGAAGTTGCTTAATCACAGCACTAAGCTTTAAAAGAAATACCAGCCTTCGGGCTGGTATTTTTTTAACCAAAATTTCAGTGAGCACTCTCTCAATACCAAATCTAAGTATCTGCACGACCGCTAGATTCGTGATGCTGATAACGAATTGGGTAGGAGAAGCGGAGGATAATGAGCCAAACTAAACAATAATAATCAAGTGAGTAGATTTTCTATGGCTCAAACCATTCAATTGGCCAATCACACCGAACTAACGGTGCATGATAATGATCTTCTGTTTGAAGTGATGGGCAACCAAGTTCATTTTTCGTTTGCAGGGATCCACAACAAAACCTTCACCGATCGTGAAGTCCTGTTCGAAATGCCTTTCCTCTACGAACAAGGTGCAACTGTGTTAGGCGACGGTTTCCAAATGCTAGCGCAGACCAGCGGTACCATTTCTCAACCTGTCGACGTTGGTCGTTGCCCGGATAACAACAACTCTTACCGCATTTACCCTGAGAATTCCCCTAAGCGTTACTACAACTATCTAGCTGTTGAAGACGCTGCAGGTTATACCTTGTTCGGTTTTACCTCTTGTCATCGCTTTGCAGGCTATTTTGAAGTGCAGCAGCATGGTGAGCATTGGGTACTTTCTGCTTCTATCGACGGAGAGCAGACCCAAGTGGCTGATTGGGAGCACAACAAGCTGGAATCTGTTGCGGTACTTCGTGGCAATTCTCTCTCGGAGTTGTACAAACAGTACAGTGAGATGCTTGCCGAGCATCACCCAATCCGTAACGGTGTCACACAAGATGCCCCAGTTGGCTGGTGTTCTTGGTACGCATACTATGCGGATGTGACAGAAAATAACGTATTAGAAAACGTCGAGTGCATGCAAGACAACCTAGCTGAGCTTGAATGGGTGCTGCTCGATGACGGTTACCAAGCATTTATGGGGGATTGGCTAACACCTTCAGATAAGTTTTCTGGCGGTGTCAAAGAGCTGATTCACAACATTCGCGCTAAAGGTAAAAAACCAGCGATTTGGATGGCGCCATTCATTGCTCAACCAGAATCGGAGATCTTCCAAAAGCATCCTGAGTGGTTTGTGCGTCACCAAGATGGCAGCCTATTGAAAGCAGAAGATGTCACCTACGGCGGTTGGCGCTGTACACCATGGTACATTCTCGATACCTCAAATCCTGAAGTGCAAGATCACCTGACTCATGTGGTGTCTGTCATGCGTCAAGAGTGGGGCGTTGAGCTATTCAAATTAGACGCAAACTACTGGGGTACTTTAAAAGGTAAGCGAAGCCAATCGGGTGTCACCGGTGTAGAAGCCTACCGCATGGGTATGGAAGCGATCGCCAAAGGAGCAGGGGATGCATGGCTGTTAGGCTGTAACGCGCCAATGTGGCCTTCTTTGGGCTTAGTTGATGCAATGCGTGTCTCTGACGACGTAGAGCGCCATAGCCATCGCTTTGAACAAATTGCAAAAGAAACCTTCTTCCGTAGTTGGCAGCACCGCAAGTTATGGCAAATTGACCCAGATTGTGCGACGTTCACTTCATTACCCAACCAAGCAGCCTCGCGTGAAGATTACCAATTCCATCGTAACGCGCTGCTAGCGTGTGGCGGTCTACTGCTTTCTGGTGACCCTCTACCAGAAATCACCCCATTTGCGAGTAAGACGCTAGCGAAACTGATGTTGCGTCAGCGTCGTAATCAGGAATCGGCCAAGTTTACCGCGCTAAGTTTAAACCATGCTTTCCTGCCGCTAACATCTAAAAACGATCTGCACTGCTTATTTAATTACATCAATGATGAAGCGACAGAGTTTACGCTTACCGCAGACCAGCCTACCGATTGGTACGACTACTGGACAGGGGAGAAGCTCAACCAAGAGCCATGTCAGTTGCTGTTGGTTAGCTTGGATAAAGGCCTCAATGCTAAAGCTATCGTGACAGCTTAACCTTGCGCGCTTCCAAAAAACAAAAGAGCCTCAATTGAGGCTCTTTTTGTATCCATTGCATCTGAACTTAAAGCTAGTATTCGAATAGGAAAAAGTAACCGTATCCGACAATCAAAGCTGGTATCGCAGAGTAGATAGTGGCGACAAGCGCAGCTTTAGGAGCCATTGCAATCGCAGGGAACAAGGCATCACCATCATTGGAAATGGCATTAGAAAGCTGTGCCGATAATGGCGCAGCGCCGGATATATAAAGACTCGTTACGAGAATTTGTGGGCCACAGCCTGGCAATATACCAATAGCCAAACCAACGAGAGGCATCCAGATCCCCCAGTTTGAGAACGTCGCTCCCAAGTCTAAACCCGAGAAATAGGTGGTAAGTTCAAAGGCTAAGAAAGCCAAAATAACCCATGCGCTAACAAAGTTTGTGTCTTGCGCCGCTTTTTGAATTGGGTGTGAATCGATGATTTTGTCATCTTCAGATACCGTTGATTTGTAATCACCCAGTTCTTTGGTCATCGCCCACAAAAACATACTGACAACCGCAAATGTCGCACCTAACCATTCCATACTGTTTTCTTTGAGGCCAATTAATTGGTTGGTATCCACTTGGAATGAGCCCAGAACGGCAATGATACTTGCAGGTATGAGCAGCCATTTCCAGAATGCTCCTTGAAGATTGATAGCACGTTGCTCAACTGGCGTGTGCGTATCACTATGGCTATTACAGCATTGAGCTTGCTGAACATCCTCTTTTTGCTTTGGGCGCAAGAAGTCATCAGCGTGGAATGCATTCACTACCCACCCAGATATTGCACCTACGACAATACCTAAAGCAATCACACCAAACCCTGTTGCAGGTTCTGCTGCAAGTAATAAGAAGGCGGCATCACCCATGGTCGAGGTTAATACTGCAACGATAGCACCAAAGCCAACTCGGCCACTGATGAACTGAGTGGTGACAACGATAGCACCACCACAACCAGGCAAAGCTCCAAGGAGTGCTGCAAAGAAAACTTGATGGCTACGAGAGCTGTGGTAAAGCGCAGTGAGTCGATTTGTCTTCGACATGAAGTTCGAAAGGTAATGGTAGATAGCTAAGGTAGCTGCAACGTAACAAGAAACCGCCCAGAAAGAATCAGATAGGGTAGCGACGGTGACTTCTCTTGTTGTTTCACTCGCTAACAGTGCGAGCAATGCGATAGGCAGCAATAGCCTTTTATAGGCCAGACGAAATTGAGTTGGCTGCAGCAACTGATGTGCTGAGTGGAAAATTTTTGTTGCGTTCATAGTAAGTTCAAATGCAAATGGGAATGATTCTCATTATATTAAAGTGGGAATTATTCGCAATAGGCGGTAACAACTTTTCTTCGTGTCAATTTCCCTCAAATCAGGTAAAGTATCGGCCTTTGTGAGCAAACCCGCTTCCAAGGTGTAATTCGTTATGCAATTCACCCTTTTAGGAAGCGCATCAAACTGACTTGAATAGGAAGAAACATGATTCTAGTTGTAGGTCATAAGAACCCAGACAGTGACAGCATCTGTAGTGCACTAGTTGCAACTGAACTTCTAAAGGCGCGTGGCGTTGAAGCAATGCCAATCCGCCAAGGCGAAATTAACCGTGAAACTCAGCACATCCTTGAAGTAGCTGGTGCAGAAGTTCCTGAACTTCGCACATCAGTAGCGGGTGAAACTGTTTGGCTAGTAGACTACTCAGATCTAGCGCAAGCACCAGACGATATTGCTGAAGCAGAAGTTGCAGGTATTGTTGACCACCACCGTCTAGGTGACGTGATGACAGTAAACCCAATGGAAGCATGGATCTGGCCTGTTGGTTGTACTAACACAGTACTATTCAACATGTTCAAGATTGAAGGTCACGAGATCAAGCCTCAAATCGCTAAGCTAATGATGTCAGCAATTCTTTCTGACACAGTAGGTTTCGCTTCTCCAACTTGTACTCAAAAAGACAAAGATGCTGTAGCTGAGCTAGCGGCTATCGCAGACGTACAAGATGTTGACGCATTCACTAAAGATCTTCTAATTGCTAAGACAAACATCGAAGGTCTATCTGCGGCTGAACTTGTTGAAAAAGACCTTAAAGGTTACCCATTCAACGGTCGTGACGTAGTAGTAGGTCAGGTTGAACTTGCGACTCTAGAGCAAGTTGACGGCATGATCGAAGCACTAGAAGCGGATCTAGAAGCTCGTTGTGCGAACGACAACCTAGCATTTGCTGCAGTTATGCTAACAGACATCACTACTGCTCAAACTCGTCTTCTTTACAAAGGTGAGTGGGCTGAGAAGCTTGTTAAGCACGAGAAAGACGGCATGCTAATGATGGAAAACACTCTAAGCCGTAAGAAGCAAGGCTGGCCTTGGCTTCAAACTGAGCTTGTGTAATTTCATTATTACCAACGTATACTTTAAATGCCCGCCAATAGGTGGGCATTTTTCTATGGGAATAGGAGACAAACATGTCTGAAGCATTAACCCAAGAGCAAATGGACACCATCAATCGCTACAACGAAGAACAGCGTTTGAAATACTGTGTGAAGGAAATCGTAGCAAACCGCAAAGTGTGGATTCTGAAAGATGAACACGGCTGCGTAATGCTAAATACAGAAGATGACGATTGTGTGCCTGTGTGGCCAAACGAAGAGTTCGCGCAGCAGTGGGCGACAGGTGACTGGGAAGAGTGTGAACCAGAAGCTATCTCTTTGAATAAGTGGCACAGCCGTTGGACATCTGGCCTAGAGGACGATGAGTTGTCTGTTGTGGTTTTCCCAAACCAGAACGAAGAAGGCGTAGTTCTATTCCCTGACGAGTTTGATTTCGAGCTTCGTAAACAAGAGAGCCGTCGCTAGACACTACAAAGCGTGCTCTCAAATTCAGAGAATAAAAAAAGCCTGCGTTGATGCAGGCTTTGTTGTTTTTAGAAGACGTTTTTTTGAGGAAGCGAATACTAGAGACTTATCACTCGCTCAATTTTTAGTGGTTTGGCGCTTTGTAGAAGTGGCTCTCTACCAGTCGCTGAGTAATCGCATGCTCTGGGTTGGTCAGCACTTGGTTTGTCTCGCCAAATTCGACCACTTCACCTTCATGCATCACCATTACCTTATCCGTAATGTGCTTCACGATGCCGATATGTTGAGACACGTAAACAAACGACAGTCCCATCTCTTCTTGTAGCTCCAAGAACAGGTTAATGATTTGAGAGCGCATTGCCATGTCGAGACCGTTTAGTGCCTCATCAGCAACGATGATAGACGGTTGAAGAATCAAAGCACGAGCAAGACACACACGTTGCTTTTGACCCGCTGCCAGCATCTGAGGGTAGAAGTAAGCATGCTCCGGTAACAAACCTACGCGTAGCAAAGTATCCTTCACACGCTTCATTCGTGCATCCGGCGGCATGTTGGTGTTTCGCTTAAGCGGGCCTTCCAAAATACGACCGATCTGAATTCGAGGATTCAAAGAGGTGTTTGGATCTTGGAAAATCATACGAATCAGCTTACAGCGCGTCGAATAATCTTTGTGTTCCAGACGCTCACCATTCACGCGAATCTCGCCAGAGCTTGGCTCAACTACACCAGCAAGCATACGTGCTAGGGTTGATTTACCTGAACCGTTTTGACCGATAAAGCCAATGGTTTGGCCCGGCTCTAGAGTAAAGCTAACCGGTTTTACCGCTTCCTTGACTGTGCGTTTGAACAGACCTGAGCGCGTGACAAACTGTTTCGATAGGTTATCGACTTCAAGCAACGCACTCATGAATGTTTCTCCGTGTTCAATGGGAAGTGACAGCTAAATTTGTGGTTCTTAATACGCTTGGTGTGTGGAATCTCCACACATTGTCTTTGTGCATAAGGACAACGCGGCCCTAAGCGACAACCAATTGGCAAGTGCTGCAAAGGAGGGATGGAACCCGGCAGCGATTGCAGTTTCTGCTTATGAGGGATCCAGTCATTAAAGTCTGGCATCGCTTTGAGCAGTGCTGCGGTATACGGGTGTTTTGGAGCCGCAATCAGTTTTTCTGTATCGGCAGACTCAACCGACTGGCCGCAGTACATTACCGTAATACGATTCGCCCATTGAGTAATCGTGGTCAAGTCGTGCCCAATCAACACAATCGTGGTGTTGTTAAGTTGGTTCATTCGGCTCAACAAACGCAAAATCTGTGACTGGGTAATAGGGTCAAGGTCGTTGGTTGGCTCGTCGGCAATCAAGATTTTCGGCTTGGTTGCAATCGCCATTGCGATCATGACTTTTTGACATTCACCGTCCGTCAGTTCGTATGGGTAGCTGCCCATCAAACGTTTGTGATCTTTGATACCGACTTTGTGGAGTAGGGCAACCGCCTGCTTCTTACGCCACTTGAATCGCTCCCACCATTTGCCTTCGAAAGAGCGAGAAGGGATCGATTCGATCAACTGACGTCCTACTTCTTCAGAAGGATCCAAACAGGTTGAAGGCTCTTGGAAAATCATCGCGATGTCACGCGCAATCACTCGTCGGCGCTCTTTCGGCGTCAATTGAAGTAAGTCAACGTTGCCAAGGCGCATTCGGTCTGCGGTGACTTTCCAGTTGTCTTTACAAACCCCAACAATCGCTTTGGCGACGAGACTTTTACCCGAACCTGATTCGCCCACTAGACCGCGTATTTCCCCTTCGTTTAGGGTAATGCTCATGCGATCTACGGCTTTCACCAAGCCCGATGGTGTTTCAATTTCAATGGTTAAATGTCGAATATCTAATAACGGCATTATTCGATCCCCGCATTGAGCGCTTGGCGTACGCCTTCACCCACTAAGTTTAGAACAACAACAGTAAACATAATGGTGAGACCGGGTAGCGTCACCGTCCAAGGTGCGATGTAAATCAGTTCAACAGAGTCACCAAGAATTGCACCCCATTCCGTACTTGGCGCTTGAGCACCTAAACCAAGGAAACCCAGTGCGGTGATATCAAGGATCGCAACAGAAAGTGCTAGGGTGATTTCTGCCGCGATGACTGTTAACACGTTCGGTAGAATCGAGTTCCAAAGCAAGTAGAAGTCGTTAGCGCCATCCAAACGGGCAGCCATGATGTAATCTTTCTCAACTTCGGTATGCACGGCGATATAAACTGAGCGAATAAAGCGTGGAATTAAAGCCAAACATATCGCTAAAAGAATATTGAATTCCCCAAAGCCCAAGAAAGCCACAAAAATGATGGCAAGCAGCAGTGATGGAATTGACATGACGGTGTCGAGAAGGTGGTTCAGCGTGCTAGATAAAAGACCTTTGGTCATACCCGCTAACACGCCAATGAAGCAACCAATAAGAGCTGCAATTGCTGTGATTGCAACCGCTGCGCCAAACGTCAATTGAGAGCCCATGATAAGACGTGAAAGAATGTCACGACCTAAGTCATCGGTTCCTAAAAAGTAATCAACAGTGCCTGCTGGTGCCCATGATGGCGGAACCAGTAATTCGCCTGATTGCGCTTGCGGATCGTAGGGTGCTAGCAGAGGAGCAAAAATGGTAATCAGTACGACGAAAGCCAAACACCATAAGCCGAACATTGCCAAGCTGTTCGCACGGTAGCTGCGCCAGAAACGTTCGAACTGAGTCGGAATGCGTTCTTCCTGATAAACGTTATTTGTTAGCATACCATTCCTTTCTCACCAGAGGGTTAATCATGGCACCAATCAGATCCGAAAGGATGTTGGCAGTTAAAACAAGGGTCGCTAGAACCATTACACCCGCTTGAATCGAAGCGTAATCTTGATTGGAAAGGGCGTCTAACAACCAACGACCAATACCAGGCCAGTTGAAGATGGATTCAGTGATGATCGCGAGAGTAATCATGCTCGAAAGTTGAACCCCAACCTTTGGAATGATGGGTGGAATCGCATTACGAAGTACGTGTTGAGTCACGATCTCGCGGTTCGACAAACCTTTGATTCGCGCAGCACGGATGTAGTTTTGGCTCATCACTTCCGCAACTGATGCTCGCATCAAGCCAATGACCTGAGTGGTTGGCGTTAATGCCAATACCAAACATGGCAAAATCATATGCTCAATAACACTTTGTAGCGCGTGTGCTCGGTATTCACCTTTTGCCATGAAAGCATCAATGATGGCGAATCCTGTGACGTGGTCGATTTCATAAAGTAAGTCATAGCGTCCCGCAACTGGGAACACATGATACTGAAGCGAAAACACCATAATCAGCATTAGTGCAACCCAGAAGATTGGCGCAGAATAACCCGACATTGACACAAACGAGATACTGGTATCGAGCCATTTACCTTGCTTCATGCCTGCAATGGTACCCAGTGGGATACCGATAAGTAGCGACACTACAAATGCAAAGAAACACAGCTCTAACGTCGCAGGGAAAACGACAGCGAGCTCTTCGTAAATTGGATTGCCATTTTTACTGATGCCGAAGTTAAGCTGAGACAACTCGACTAAATAACTTTGCCAACCCGACCAAAATTCAACGTTTGCCCAATGGGAAGTGGGATCCAAACGCAGGAGTGAAAAGCCCACTAACGTGAGAATCATCAAAGTGATGACAAACAGATTAAGACGTCTTACGGCGTACCAAAACATTAATGAATTCTCTCAACTCTATCAAAAGGTTGTGCATTGAAAGGGCTCGACTTAAAGCCTTTCAGCGATTTATCGTGAACACGGAATTGAACACCATGAGCTAGCGGAATCACCGGGAACTCTTCGTTCAATATGTTTTGCGCTTGGCGGTATAAATTCAAACGGTAACGTTGTTGCTCTGTTTCTAACGCAAGATCCAACAAGAAGTCGAAGTCGTCGTTACACCACATTGAAACGTTCAAACCAACGCGCTCTGATTCACAAGAAAGCAGTGGACGGAAGAAGTTATCCGGATCGCCTGTGTCACCAATCCAGCCCGTTAGCAGTAAATCGACATCATTGATGGTTTCTAACTGAGTGCGCTCAAAACGGTCATCGGTCAGAAGTCGTAAATCAACGCCAATATCCGCAAAGTTAGCTTGAATCAGCTCCGCAGTTTTGCGTGGGCTTGGGTTGAATGCGCGTGGCTCTAAAGGTACCCACATAGTTAACTGAAGCCCTTTTTCGTAACCCGCTTCTCGCAACAGGGCTAGGGCGTAGTTACGGTCGTAACGGATTTTTACGCTGTCTTTTTGGTAAGCCCAAGAATTAGGAGGAAGTAGGGTATAGGCTTGAGTACCTGTTCCGTAGTAAACCGAATCAAGAATGTTCTGACGATTGATCGCGAGATTCAGTGCTTGTCGAACACGAGGATCGCGAAGCGCAGGGTGACCAGTGTTAATCGCAATAAAAGAGACGTTGTTCGCAGGTGTAGCGGTTAACTCAAGGTTTTCCGTTTCTTGAATGATTGGGATCTGGCTAGAAATCGGTGACGCCAAAACATCACATTCATTTCTCAATAGTTTAGCCAGCGTACCAGTACCTCGGTGAGAAATGTCGAATACCACTTGTTCCATCTTCGCCGGTGACTTCCAGTATTTTGGATGACGTTCCAAGCGAATCAAATCGTTTACTTGATACTCTTTTAGTTGGTAAGGACCAGTGCCAATCGGCAACATATCGATTTGTGCTTTTTCATCCTTCTCTGCCAATTGCTGCCCGTATTCGGCAGAAAGCAAAACAGCATGACTAGTGGCGATATTTGCCAAAAAAGCAAAGTTAGGCTGAGAAAGTACGAACTTAACCGTGTGGTCATCCAGAGCAATCACATCTTTAACGAGGTTTTGGAAATCCAAACCTGCAAACCATGGATAAAAACCACCACCGACGTCATGAAACGGATGGTCTACATCAATGATTCGCTTAAAGCTGAATACCACATCTTGGGCGTTAAACGGACGAGTTGGTGTGAACCAAGCGGTTTTTTGAAACGCGACGTCTTGTTTTAAGCTAAACGTGTATTCCGTGCCTTCGTCGTTGACCGACCAACTTTCCGCAAGGTTTGCGATAGGTTGGTGAGATTTAGGATCGAGAGTGAGCAGCGTGTCGTACAGCTGAGGACTTAATGCTTCGGCTGTGATGCCGCTGTCAATGAGCTGAGGGTTAAACGTGGTTGGCTTACCTTGCCCACAAAACACAAAGCCATTCTCTCGAATATCATTGTGATCGATTTCGTCACCACATGCGGTGAGTAAGCTAATACCAATAAGGCTCAGCGATAGTCTTATAAAAGCTTTCATAATATGAAATGGTCATTGGACTTTGCTTGTTCCTTCTGCTTTTTGCATCAGGGATGACAAGCGAAAATGATCCCGCTAATTTATCACCTTTGCCAACTCGCTCCAAACATAAAATCGTTGTGTAGCGAGGTGTTAGATCAAATTACCGTATCATTTCTGGTTGGCGACCTTATTTGCCTCTCAATTTGCTCACTATGTGTGTGATTTGCCACTGGTTAGGAAACGGCTTGTCTTCCTTAGTATAGTGAGACAACGCTAGAGTGAGAGGGCAGGTGCTATTTATCCTTGACCAACTAAGCCATATTTTCTGACCATGCCTCTGAGCTGGTGGTAACTTAGCCCTAATAGCTCTGCCGCTTGGCGTTGATTAAACTTCGCTTCTTCTAAAGCGCGGTTAAGCAGTTCGATATCTTGGTCTTCTTGCCACTGCTTGTAATCCAGAGGGAAGTGAATCTCGGCTCGCTGTGCTGTTTTAGCAGGTTCTGACTCTTCTTGATTTGCGGTATGGCCCAACGCGTTATCCCAATCCGCTTCAAATGGGTTAAAGATAAGATGTTCGATCGGATCAGAGTTTAAACCATGACGATAAATCGCACGCTCAATCACGTTCTTTAACTCACGTACGTTGCCCGGCCACGCGTAATCCAAAAGTGATTGTTGTGCTTCTTCCGTAAAGCCAACAAAGTATTCCAACTGCAATTCACGGCACATCTTGATCGCGTAATGTTCGGCAAGGGAAAGAATGTCTTCCTTTCGCTCTCTCAGTGGTGGAAGCATGATGACGTCAAACGCCAAACGGTCGAGTAAATCTGCGCGGAAATTGCCTTGTTCCGCCAGTTTTGGTAAATCGGCATTGGTTGCACAAACTAAGCGCACATCTGCAGTTAGTGCAGTATGTCCGCCAACACGTTCGTACTCACCATATTCAATCACGCGTAGAAGTTTTTCTTGAACAAGAAGAGGAGCGGTTGCCAATTCATCCAAAAATAAGGTGCCACCTTCTGCGCGTTCGAAGCGGCCTTTGTGCTTACCTTTAGATCCTGTAAATGAGCCGGATTCGTGGCCAAACAGTTCTGAATCAATCAGACCTTCGCTTAATGTCGCACAGTTTAGAGAAAGCAGTGGCTTATCCCAACGCTTTGATAAATAGTGTAAACGTTGCGCGATGAGTTCTTTACCTGTACCTCGTTCCCCAATGATGAGAACAGGACGTTCAATCGGCGCAAGTTGTGATACTTTATCTAGTACGGCGAGAAAAGCGGGCGATTCACCTATGAGGTTCTGCTTCATAAAATCCTTCTTATTTTCTATCTAGCCACGATTTACAGTATTGGAGTTGGTGAAATTTACCAACAGTTGGTAAAAACCATCATAGCATAACGGAGTGTAACGACAACAAAATGCGTAAGGCGCTGTTTATTAAAGAAAATAAAAGTTGGCACGCTACTTGTTATATCTAAAGGGAGACACAAGGTGAATCACCACCTTGTCGAGTTTAAATAGGAAAAAAGAGGAGTTCCGTTATGGGTATTTTTTCTCGTTTTGCAGACATCGTTAACTCAAACATCAGTGCATTGCTAGACAAGGCGGAAGATCCTGAAAAAATGATCCGTCTTATCATCCAAGAAATGGAAGACACGCTTGTAGAAGTGCGTACTAACTCGGCTAAAGCGATTGCAGACAAAAAAGAGTTGGCTCGCAAAGTAGAAGCGTTAGAAGAGCAAATCACTGAGTGGGGTCAGAAAGCAAGCCTTGCTCTAGTGAAAGAGCGTGAAGATTTGGCACGTGCTGCTCTGATTGAAAAGCAAAAGCTGGAGCAAGTGATTAAAGGTCTTCACACTGAGCAAACGCTAGTCGAAGAAACCATTGAGAAACTGACTGGCGAAATCGGTAAGCTAGAAGCAAAAATCACAGAAACTCGCGCGAAGCAGCAAGCGCTAGCGATTCGTAACCAAACGGCATCTAACCGTCGTGATGTACAAAAGCAACTTCACGCAGGCCGTACAAACGAAGCGATGGCAAAGTTCGAGCAATACTCTCGTAAGATTGACGAGATGGAAGCGGAAGCGGATCTATACGCGAAAACGGGTAATGCAAAGTCGCTAGACCAAGAGTTTGCTGAGCTACAAGCACAAGACGAAATTGAAAAAGAGTTGGCAAAACTGAAAGAACAGATGTCATCGAACGATAAATAAGAAAGGAGCCATTTATGTCGACATTTTTTATTACTGGACCATTGATTGTCTTTTTAATCTTTGTCGCTCCACTATGGCTCTTCTTACACTATCGCAGCAAACGCAAAGCAGATAGTGCACTGTCGAGCCAAGATCTAGAGCGCCTTCAGGTACTGTCTGAAAAAGCGGAAGCGATGCAGTCTCGAGTTGAAACATTAGAGCGTATCCTAGACTCAGAGTCCCCAACATGGAGACGAAAGTATGAATAGACGAGAACTGTATCGTGACCCGGTAAACGGCAAAATATCCGGTGTGTGTGCCGGAGTCGCAAACTACTTTGGCGCGGAAGTTTGGTTGATTCGTATCGTCGTGATCTCCGCAGCCTTGCTAGGTGGTACTTTTTTAGTCTTGTTGGCCTACATCGCAATGACCTTCATGCTAGAGAAGCAACCAATGACTTACACCGAGAACATTAAGTCACGCGAAGAACATACGTTGAAGAGCAAACCGTGGCAAAAAGGACAGAGTCCAGATCAGCTGTTAAGCGTGCTGGAAAATGACTTTAACCGTCTCGATGGAAAAATCCGCAACATGGAAGCGTATGTCACTTCTGACACTTATCGCGTAAACAGAGAGTTTAATAAGCTCTAGTGATTAGTTACTAATTTATTGATAAAGCAGGCTTCGGCCTGCTTTATTTTTGTCTCAAATTGCTATTTTTAAAGAAATTTTTTGCTCTGATGCTCTAGAAGAACACCATAAATTCATCTACTTTAAAAGGAATGGATCTTAAATGGATGAATTAACATGAGAAAAGCGCTCATTCCAATCGCTGTCATGACGGTTCTCTCTGGGTGTGGAAAAGAGCTGCCACCAGTCCCTGAACCCGAATCTCGGCCCGCCAAACTCTTCACGGTCTCTGTAGGCAATGCTCAGTTTGAACGACATTTTCCTGCCACCACAGAAGCCGGCGACCGAGCAGTACTCGCATTCCGTGTGCCTGGATTGCTTCAGTCGATTGAAGTCAATGCGGGGCAGATGGTTAACAAAGGCGATGTGCTTGCCGTACTCAACCCTGACGAGTATTCACTACTCGAAAAACAAGCCCGTGCGAATTACACCCTAGCGGATGTTCAATACGAACGTTCGAAAAAGCTTCGTAAAGAGCAAGTAGTGTCTGAGCAAGATTTTGATGCAGCGAAAGCTAATCATAATTCTGCAAAAGCACAGTGGAATCAGGCTAAAGCAAACCTGAGATACACCAAGCTTGTTGCCCCTTACGATGGCACTATTTCTTACCTGCCAGCGGAAAACCATGAATACGTGGCGGCAAAAGAAGGCGTCATGAACATTCAAACCAACCAAGTGATGAAGGTGTTATTCCAATTACCAGATCACTTGTTGAGTAAGTTTACGCAAGGTGCCAACGCACATGCGTCAATGACGTTTGATGCGTTCCCAGAGCGTTCTTTCGAATTGACCTTCCAAGAAATTGATACTGAAGCGGATCCTAAAACGGGCAGTTACAAAGTCACCATGGTGATGGCTCGCCCAGAAGGGGTCGGTATCTTACCGGGTATGTCCGGTAATGTGCATTTGGTGTCTGAAAATGCAGGTGCCACAAGAATTCCGAATTCAGCACTGTTTACTGAGAACGATAAAACGTGTGTTTGGCGTGTGAATGACCAAGGCATCGTTGAGAAAGTGACGGTAACGCTGAACGAGAAACAGCAGATTGCGTCTGGTCTAGAAGATGGTGATCAAATCATTATCTCTGGCGTCAACGTGATTGAGCCTGGCATTAAAGTGCGTGAGTGGGTTAAGGAGCGAGGACTGTAGTATGAAAGGAATCTTAGCTTTAACCACACTTTGCTCGGCAATGTTATTGGCGGGTTGTGGTGACAAAGGGCCGGAGCGAGAACTTGAAACGCCGCGCGTTCGAGTGGCTTCTCTGGAAGGTAAGAAGGTTGACGATAACCTTTATTTCCCTGCTGTCGCCAATGCGGCTGACCGTTCACACCTAAGCTTCCGCGTTGCGGGTGAGGTAAGTCGAGTCTTGGTCAAAGAAGGTGATAAGGTCACAAAAGGTGATGTTATTGCGACGCTAGACCCTACCGATTACAAGCTTGATGTCGATAACGCATCAGCGCGTTTTTCTGTGGTTGACAGCCAATACCGCCGTTCAGCCCCTCTAGTGAAAAAAGGCCTATTGGCAAAATCACAATTTGATGAGATCGCAGCACAACGTCAAATTGCGCTTGCTGAACTCGAATTAGCCAAGCTTCGTTTGTCGTTTACAGAGCTAAAAGCACCGGTTGATGGTGTTATCTCGCGCGTAAACGTCGACCAGTTTGAGAACATTCAAGTTGGCCAGTACATCGTGAACATTCACAGTGTGGATCGCGTTGAAGTACTGATTCAGCTTCCTGACCGTTTGTACGTTAATCAGCCTCCGACTGAAGAACATCTGACGGGAATCAATGCCGTGGTTCGTGTTCCAAGCGGCAATGAATACAACGCTCAAATCAAAGAGTTCACCACAGAGCCAGATCCTAACACTGGCACCTTTACGGTGACGCTGTCTCTGCCTATGCCAGAAAACGAATACATTCTTGATGGCATGGCGGTGGATGTGACCTCTAAAGATGAAAAGACTGGTCTGGACCTTAACATCGGTATCAACGTGCCAATCGAAGCCATCTTTAATGCTGATGGTGATGATCTGGATCGTGAAAACAAATTTGTTTGGGTCTTGAATGACGACAATACCGTAACTCGCAAGCAAGTGCGTGCTGGTAAAGCGTCACAAACCTCGGTTCAGATCCTTGATGGCTTAGAGCTTGACGACAAAGTGGTTGTCGCTGGTGTATCCCGATTAAGAGATGGCATGAAAGTGGAAGTGGTTAAGCAGGAGGCAACTCAATGAGTGAACAAAATAACGTTGCGCCTCAAAAAGATGATGATGAAAACGTAACGGGCATCGCGGCGTATTTCATTCGTAACCGTGTAATTAGTTGGATGGTATCGCTGATCTTCTTAATCGGTGGTATCTCTGCGTTCTTTGGCCTAGGTCGTCTTGAAGATCCGGCCTTTACCATCAAAGACGCAATGGTCGTCACCTCTTACCCTGGCGCGACACCGCAACAGGTTGAAGAAGAGGTAACCTATCCGATCGAAAAAGCGATTCAGCAATTAACCTATGTGGATGAGGTTAACTCCATTTCCAGCCGCGGTTTATCGCAAATCACTGTGACCATGAAAAACAACTATGGTCCGGATGACTTACCGCAGATTTGGGATGAGTTACGCCGTAAAGTCAACGACCTAAAAGGCACGTTACCGCCGGGTGTTAATGATCCATCGGTCATTGATGACTTTGGTGATGTATACGGCATCTTGTTGGCTGTAACTGGTGACGGCTACAGCTATAAAGAGCTGCTCGACTATGTGGACTATTTGAGACGTGAGCTCGAATTAGTCGACGGGGTGAGCAAGGTTTCTGTATCAGGCCAACAACAAGAGCAAGTCTTCATTGAAATTTCGATGAAGAAGCTAAGCAGCTTAGGTCTATCTCCGAACACGGTATTTAACCTACTATCGACCCAAAACGTCGTTTCTGACGCAGGTGCGATCCGAATTGGTGATGAGTACATTCGTATTCAACCAACCGGTGAGTTCCAGAGCGTTGACGAGCTCGGTGATTTACTACTGACAGAGTCGGGTGCGCAAGGTCTGATCTTCTTGAAAGACGTAGCGGAGATCAAACGTGGCTATGTCGATGTTCCAACCAACATCATTAACTACAATGGTGAGTTGGCGCTCAACATGGGTATTTCGTTTGCCCAAGGCGTCAACGTAGTTGAAGTGGGCAAAGCGTTTGATCGCCGAGTGGCGGAACTTAAATACCAACAGCCGGTTGGTGTTGAGATCTCAGAAATCTATAACCAGCCAAAAGAAGTAGATAAATCGGTAAGTGGTTTCGTTGTCAGCTTGGCGCAAGCGGTGGGCATCGTAATCGTCGTTCTGCTCTTCTTTATGGGGTTACGCTCGGGTCTTCTAATTGGTCTGATCCTATTGTTGACGGTATTAGGTACCTTCATCTTTATGAAGTACTTTGCCATCGACCTACAGAGGATCTCTTTGGGTGCTCTGGTTATCGCACTGGGTATGCTGGTGGATAACGCCATCGTGGTCGTGGAAGGGATACTCATAGGTACCCAGAAAGGACGAACGAGACTTCAAGCGGCTACAGACATCGTAACGCAAACCAAATGGCCACTGTTAGGTGCAACCGTGATTGCAGTTACGGCATTTGCTCCAATCGGTCTGTCAGAAGACTCGACGGGTGAGTACTGTGGTACCTTGTTTACTGTACTACTTATCTCTCTGATGCTGAGTTGGTTTACTGCGATCTCACTAACGCCATTCTTTGCTGATATCTTCTTTAAAGGTCAGAAAATCAAGAGTGGTGAAGGGGAAGACAACGACCCTTACAACGGCATCATCTTTGTGGTGTACAAAAAGTTCTTAAACTTCTGTATGCGCCGAGCATGGTTTACGGTTGTTGTTTTGGTGGCAGGTCTTGCGGCAAGTGTGTACGGCTTTACGCATGTAAAACAAGCCTTCTTCCCATCATCAACCACTCCTATCTTCCAATTAGACGTTTGGTTGCCTGAAGGTACAGACATTCGTGCGACAAACGACAAACTGAAAGAGCTTGAAGGTTGGCTAGCGAAGCAAGATCACGTTGAGCACATTACCACTACTGCGGGTAAAGGCTTACAACGTTTCATGCTGACTTACTCACCAGAGAAGAGTTACGCAGCCTACGGTGAAATCACGACGCGTGTAGAGAACTACGAAGCGTTGGCACCACTGATGGACCGTTTTAGAGAGCACATCAAAACCAACTACCCAGAAATCAACTACAAGTTGAAGCAAATTGAATTGGGTCCTGGTGGCGGTGCGAAGATTGAAGCGCGTATTATCGGTTCGGATCCAACTGTGCTTCGTACTATTGCAGCGCAAGTGATGGATGTGATGTATGCCGATCCTGGCGCGACCAACATTCGTCATGACTGGCGTGAACGTACTCAAGTGCTAGAGCCTCAATTTAACGAGAGCCAAGCACGTCGTTACGGTATCACTAAGTCTGATGTGGATGATTTCCTATCTATGTCGTTCTCAGGTATGAATATCGGTTTATACCGCGATGGCACAACGCTGATGCCAATCGTAGCTCGCCTTCCTGAAGATGAGCGTATCGACATTCGTAACATCGAAGGCATGAAGATTTGGAGCCCTGCGCAGAGCGAGTTTATCCCGCTACAACAAGTGACGATGGGTTACGACATGCGTTGGGAAGACCCAATCATCGTTCGTAAAAACCGTAAGCGCATGCTAACAGTGATGGCTGATCCAGATATCTTGGGTGAAGAGACAGCAGCAACATTGCAAGCTCGTCTACAACCACAGATTGAAGCGATCGAAATGCCACCAGGTTACTCATTAGAGTGGGGTGGTGAATATGAGTCATCAGGCGATGCGAAGGCGTCATTGTTCACAACGATGCCAATGGGTTACCTGTTCATGTTCTTGATCACTATCTTCTTGTTCAACTCGATTAAAGAGCCGCTGATTGTTTGGCTAACGGTGCCTCTGGCACTGATCGGTGTAACAACCGGCCTGCTCGCCTTGAACACGCCGTTTGGCTTTATGGCACTGCTTGGTTTCTTGAGTCTGTCGGGCATGGTATTGAAAAACGGTATCGTACTGCTTGATCAAATCGAGATTGAGATGAAGTCAGGTAAAGATGCGTACGACGCAGTCGTGGATGCAGCGGTAAGTCGTGTGCGCCCAGTATGTATGGCGGCAATCACTACCATTCTTGGTATGATTCCTCTACTACCGGATATCTTCTTTAAACCAATGGCTGTAACCATCATGTTTGGTTTGGGTTTTGCGACTGTACTGACACTAATTGTTGTGCCAGTGTTGTATCGTCTATTCCACAAGGTGGCAGTGCCAAAGTAACGACTGAGTTTTAAGAACGTTCTAAAGCGCCTCTGGCTGACCGTCAGGGGCGTTTTTATAAGGATTAAATATGGAACAGAATACGTGTGCATGGGCAATGAACCATCCACTTGAACGCGAATATCACGATGCAGAATGGGGCATCCCTGTGCATGATGATACCGTGTTGTTTGAGTTCATCACGTTAGAAGGCGCGCAAGCTGGCTTGAGTTGGATTACGATTCTGAAAAAGCGAGAAGGCTATCGTGAAGCGTTTGAGCACTATGACTTAGATAAGTTAATTCAACGCAATGAAGAGCGCACAGAGTTCATCGTTGAGAACTTCGACGTGGTTAAGCATCGCGGTAAAATCAATTCGGTATTTAGCAATGCCAAAGCGGCCAAGCAATTGATAGAAGAATACGGAAGCCTTTCTGCTGCGCTATGGCAATTTGTTGATGGCAAACCAATTGTGAATCACTGGACAGACATGAGCCAAGTGCCAGTATCGACAGAGCAGTCCAAAGCAATGAGCAAATTCCTTAAAAAGAAAGGCTTTAAGTTTGTGGGCGAGACGATTTGCTACGCCTTCATGCAAGCAGTAGGCATGGTCGATGACCATATTGTTGGTTGTCCTAAAAAGCCTAATTAGACATCGAATTAGTTGTTCGCTTCACTATCATGAATTCTTTCTAAAGCTTCGACGCGACGCCATTGGTTTTGCTCGAAGCTTTGTTCTCTTAATCCGGTAATTTCTGTTTTCTTTTCTTCTTCGCCGAGGAAATCATTGTTGATGATCTCCGCACGTTTCTCTAAATAATCGTTGAGTGATGCGTTAAACGAAGCTCGTTGTTCATCCAGAGTTTGTAGTTGTTCGGCGCCTTCTTCACCCACCAAATCAACACGAGCCAAATACTTCTCCTGTGCAGACATTTCCGAGGTCTGATTTAGTTCAATCACTAGCGCGTTGTTGCGCTCGCTTTGTTGAATGTACTTAGGTTGAGAGGCGAGGTTTTCTTCAAACATTTGTTGTTGAGAATCCGCGTCTAATTCGGTTTCTCGAATGGTGAGTTTATCTATTGCTAACTGGCGTAAGCGATTTTCTTCATCGAAAAGTTGAGCAATTTGTTCGTCAGTAAAAAACGCGCTTTGCATCGCTAAGATTGCGTCATTTAGCTGCTTCAGTTCGTTTAATGACAACGAATTTCCTTCGAACGGTTCTAGCTTGGATAACGCTTCTTTGTAGACTAGGTAAGTTTCGAACAGTTCTGCGCTGATACCCAGTGAATCTAGTTGTGATTCACCAGTTTTTACGTTGGCTTTGATTTCTTCAAGGCTTTGTTCTCCTAGACCGCTCAGAGTGTATTCAAAGAAGTCTTTTTGAGAAGAGAGATCAATACTGGTGTCCTGTTGTGACTGAGCTTTTATAAGTTGTGAAGGTGGAGACGATGGAAACAGATAAACCGCTCCTACACTAATGAGTGATACAACGGACACAATGACAAGAGCGGCTTTCTTCATGATAAGTTCCTTTTTATAGACCTTGCAGTTTCAAGCGATTTGCATGCTGGCGATACAGTGTGACTGGGTCAGTTTCGAACAAGTGATGAATACCAAGTAATCCGTTGATTTCATCCAGATGATTCATCTTGTAGTTGTCTCGAATTACTTTACCTAGGTGAGTACTGCATGCCCCGACCAGGCCATCGTTCGGACCATCAAATGCCAAGCCTAATACGACCATTGCGCCGTCAGTAGGGTCAAACAGATTGGTAAAGTTCGAAGAGCCCGTCCATGAGTAGTAATACACGCCATTGGATGCCAATAAATCACCATCTCCGCATTCACTGGTCGGGATGCCTTCTGGGTAATATTGGTTGAACGCCAGAGAACCTTCGGTGGTTAGAGCTTCTAAAGAGGCCAATGGATCTTGGTCGAGGTCTGTGCCACCAGAGAGTAGGTTAATCAGTGTCACGAGTCCTTCTGCCAACTTCACGGCCACGCCTTCACTGATAGAGCCTTCAGGCACCGTACCGCGCACAATATCTGCAACTTTAGATCCCTTATTTACTCCTCCAATACTGGTAACGGATGCCACTAAGTCTGGGCGTATGGAGGCGACATAGCGTGTTGTTGGGCCTCCGTGACTGTGTCCAATCAAGTTGACCTTCTGTGCGCCTGTTGCAGCAAGCAGCGTTTCAACCTGTGCCAAAAGCTGCTCACCGCGAGCTTCACTACTGTTGGTCGCAGACACTTGGGCAACATAAACCGTTGCGCCATCTTTGGTCAGAGAGTGTGGGATGCCATAGAAGTAATCGACACCTGCTAAGGTATCAAAGCCAAACAACCCATGAACAAGAACGATGGGATATTTAGTCTCCGTGTAACCACTGGCGTTGGCAGATGCAAAGGGTAGGGTGCTTAAAACGAAAAGCATTGTTGTTATGAATCTGAGTTTCAAAACTATCTCCTTGTGGTATGACCTCTTATGAGTTTTATAAAATAGGAGATAAGTTTTGCGGTTGAGAAGTTCGTTTGTGGCACATTGTTTTAATCTGTGATTACTCAAAAGAAAATCAACAGATATGATTAACATTGAATTGATGAATATTAGAATGTTAGTTAATTCTAATTAAGACAATGAGTTAGTAACTCTGTAATGAGAGGTAAAAAATAGCCTCGCAGTACGAGGCTATTTAATAGTTGTTCTGAATGCTTATAAAGAGGCTTCTTTTTCGAGTACGAGTGCGTTGTATCGCTCGAAGCCGGCTTCAAGGTCGGCAATGAGATCTTCAACATCTTCAAGACCGATGTGCAGGCGGACAAGTGTGCCTTCGAAGTTTGGATTCGCCACTGTGCGCAAGCTATTAAAGCTCTTTGGCTCGTTAGCTAAAATCAAACTCTCAAAACCACCCCATGAGTAACCCATACTGAAGTGTTTCATACCATCCAACAATGCTGTGGTTGCTTTCGGGTACGAGCTTTTCAATACGAATGAGAACAAGCCATTACCACCAGTAAAGTCGCGTTTAAAGAACTCATGACCAGGGCAGCTTTCTAGGGCAGGGTGACGAACGTGATCGACTTCAGGGCGGCTTGCCAACCACTGTGCGACTTTCAGGCTGTTCTCTGCATGCTGGCGTAAGCGAACATCCAAAGTACGAATACCGCGCAGACCAAGGTATGCATCATCAGGAGAAACGCATTGTCCCATAAGGTAGCTTTGCTCGCGCAGCTGGTCCCAGTATTTCTCTGACGCAACGGCCGTACCCAACATTACATCTGAGTGACCAACAATGTACTTGGTTGCAGCTTGGATAGAGATATCAACGCCGTGCTCGAATGGTGAGAAATTCACACCGGCACCCCAAGTGTTGTCTAACATGACGATGATGTCTTGCTCATGAGCAATGTTAGCCATCGTTGGGACATCCATCACTTCCATGGTGATCGAGCCAGGAGACTCTAAGAACAAGATCTTGGTATTCGGTTGAATAAGCTCACGAATACCTTCACCAATCATAGGATCAAAGTAAGTTGTCTCGACGCCCATCTTCTTCATGATGGTGTCGCAGAAGTCGCGAGTAGGTTCGTAACAGGTATCCACCATTAAGATGTGATCGCCCGTTTCAACAAAAGACAGGATGGCATTAGAAATCGCAGCCGTACCACATGGGTATAGGGCACAACCCGCACCGCCTTCGATTTCAACCATGGCATCTTGGAAAGCAAAGTGTGTATTCGTACCACGTCGTCCGTAGAAGAGTGTTTTATTTGTACGGTTGATCATTGCTTGGTTCTTTTCAGCAACCGTCTCAAAAACGATGGTTGAAGCGCGCTGTACTGGCGGGTTTACCACGCCGTTAGTCCATTTCTTGTCTCGACCTGCGGTAACGAATTTGGTCTTTTTGCCTTCTGACATAAAAATTCCCTGTCTAAATTACGATTTTCAATATTTAAAACATGGACCAAGGGTGGTTTGCAAGGGAAAAATGGAAATGACAGGACTCGTCAGAGCATCATGTGAACATGAGGAGTAAAGAGGGGGATAAAGAAAACCGACAGCGTGAATCTGTCGGTTTTGTATGGATTTATCGGTTTTAATCTATTTATTACAGTAATGGGTTAAATAAATAGAAAACACGCTCTAGGAATCGAGAAAAAATGCTGCGCTTTTCCCACTCGACTTTATCAACCGTATGAGACTGACTGATGTAAGTATCCTGTAGCCACGACATTTGTCTTGTGAACTCTTCGTCGTCTACCGCAAGCGTTACTTCAAAGTTCAGCCACAAGCTTCGCATGTCCATGTTGACCGTACCAACCAAACAGAATTGTTGGTCAATCACCACCGATTTCGTGTGTAGCAAACCGCCGTAAAATTCATAGATTTTGACGCCTGCAGCAAGTAGCTCACTGTAAAACGCACGTGAAGCCCACTGAACCATCATTGAATCGTTCTTATGCGGAATGATCAGCTCCACTTCTATACCGCGTTGTGCGGTCATTTTAAGCGTTTCCAATAAGTCTGTGCTCGGTACAAAGTAAGGCGTTGTGATTCTGACAGAGCGGTTCGCTTGATTGATTGCCAGCGTCAGTACTTGGTAAATCAAGTACTCTGGCATCCCCGGACCAGATGGAACCACCTGAATTGGATGTTGAAACTCATCGCTGTTGTCAATACGGCACTCTGGGTGCTTTGGAAACTGACGCTCGCCAGTCTCGACTTCCCAATCCCAACAATGGATAGCGCTTAATACATTTACCGTTGGCCCTGTAACACGCACCATGATATCGATCCATTGGCCCACGCCACTATTCTGTTTAAAGAAAGCAGGATCAACCAAGTTCATAGAACCTGTATAGGCTATCTCGTCATCAATAACGATGATCTTACGATGCTGACGCAAATCCAATCGGCGCAGGAAAATACGCCACATCTTTACTTCTAATGCCTGCACCACATCGATGCCTGCATCTTTCATCATCTTGTACCAAGGGCTACGGAAGAAGCGAGGGCTACCGGCTGAGTCGAGCAGCAGCTTAACATCCACGCCACGCTTCGCAGCTTGAATCAATGCAGAAGCAACAGAGTCGGCCAAGCCGCCCGGATGCCAAATGTAGAACACCATTCGAATGCTGTGTTGTGCGTTTTCGATATCTTCAATGATTGAATGGAGAATCTCATCCGGCGATTGTTGAAGTGAAAGCGTGTTACCACTCAGTGCTGGAAGGCCAAGACGGTTGTTACATAACTCATCGATGCGATAGATGTGACGGCCCATGGCTTCTGGAACATGCGCGTTACAATCATTTAACTGAGTGAACCATTGTTGGAACGGTGTGAACATGACTTTGGCACGTTCCGCACGTTTTCGGCCAAGGTTGAGCTCACCAAACAGGAAGTAGCAGGCAACACCAAGCACTGGCAGGATGTAAATGATCATGAGCCATGCGAGAGAAACGCTGACCGCGCGACGTTTTAATACGACACGAATAGTAACACCAGCGACTAGGAACCAATAAAGTCCGATGCTGGCTAGGGTGAGAAAGTGATAGAACTTGTCCATATACGCCAAAAGTAATAAGCCCAATATGGATATTAAGCGTAAATGGCGGAACGGGAAACTATTTTCATACCATCACGGATAAGTGATTTTGTGTTGTGAAATGAATTTTATAACGGGGGTTTGTGTTACTGAGGTGTGAAAAGTTGGATGAAACTTTAACTTTTGCGCAAAAAAGCAGCATTTAGCGTGAACAATGATACATTTGTGCGATAAATGTGCTGATCGGGGTTCCAATTTTAAATTGAAACTGCTTTACTTGCCATACATAGAGCGTCATACAAACATCTTATAAAGTGTACATTATTTTTTACACGAACATATTCTAGACGCCTATCTCTATGCAAACACAACAATACATTTTGGAGAAAAAGCGTGGCTACAAATACAGCAGCACCACGTGATACGTGGGGGTCTAAACTAGGCTTCGTAATGGCAGCAGCGGGTTCCGCTGTCGGTTTAGGCAATATATGGAAATTCCCTTACACAGCTGGTGAGAGCGGCGGCGGTGCGTTCGTTGCAATCTACCTTCTATTTGTTATTTTTATCGGCTTTAGCGTAATGCTTACTGAATTCGCTATTGGTCGTAAGACAGGTCTTTCAGCAGTAGGTGCTTTCAAATCTACTGACCGTCGTTGGACATTTACGGGTGTTATCGGCGTACTAAGTGGTCTACTTATCATGGGTTTCTACCCTGTAGTAGGTGGCTGGGCGCTAGCGTACATCTTTAAAGTAGGTGGTGGTCTACTAAGTGCTCCTGAAGCCATTGGTGACAGCTTCGGCGGATTCATTTCTGATCCAGTTCAACCGCTAATGTGGATGGGTATTTACCTGTTCCTAAACATCGTTATCGTAATGAAAGGTATTTCTGGCGGTATCGAGAAAGCGGGTAAAATCCTAATGCCTCTTCTTTTCCTTATCCTGATCGTTGTATCAGTGAAAGGTCTGATGCTACCGGGCGCAATGGCAGGTCTTGAGTTCTTATTCATGCCAGACTTCTCGAAAGTAGACAGCAATGTCGTTCTAGCGGCGCTAGGCCAGGCATTCTTCTCTCTAAGTCTAGGTATGGGTTGTATGATGACTTACGGCTCTTACCTGAAGAAGAAAGAGAACCTAGTTCAAACAACCGGTATGGTTACGGCAATGGACACAGGTGTTGCAATCCTAGCGGGTGTAGCAATGTTCCCAGCAATGTTCGCATTCGGTATGGAGCCAGCAGCAGGCCCAGGTCTGGTATTCGTAGTTGTACCTCAACTGTTTGCTGAAATGGGCGGCGTAATTGGTCTTCTATTTGCTCTGATGTTCTTCATCGGTCTAACAGTAGCAGCACTGACGTCTTCAGTATCTCTACTAGAGGTTGTGGTTTCTTACCTAATCGATGAGAAAGGTCTGAAGCGTTCAACAGCGGTTATCTCTGCAAGTGTTGTAATGGCGACACTGTGTGTGTTCGCATCGCTATCACTTGGTGGTGTTGGTCCAACACTATTCGGTACGGGCGCATTTGATATCTTCGACCTACTAACGGATAAGATCTTCCTAGCAGTTGGCGGTATGTTGGTATGTATCTTCGCAGGCTGGCGTCTAAACCGTGCTGACCTAGAGAAAGAAATTACTAACGACGGCAAAGTATCTTTCCCACTGTTTGGTCTTTGGTACAACCTAGTTAAATACGTAATCCCAGTTGCTATCGCAATCGTAGCCTTCATGGGTATCAAGTCTGGTTTCGACAGCGGTAAAGGCGAAATCATGCTACTAGGTATTGGTATCATCGCAGTCGCTGGTATCTTCTCTAGAAAGCTATAAAAATCTAGATTAAACAAACGATAGAAAGCGGGAGTCTTAACAGGCTCCCGCTTTTTTATATTTATCATTTATAAGAATGAGTTAATTCATATTAATTATGGGTATTAATTGTGAGATCACTCGCAAAGAGATTTAGATCACAAAAAAATGTATTAAAGTTGCAGTTGTTCGTTCCGATAATCCTTACAAAGCATGTGTAAATGTGTGGATAAACCAAGTTAAAAAATAGAAGACAAGGGTAAGGAAGGTTATTAGTGACAATGTCTGTTCGTAAAAAACTGTACGCGAGTTTCGGTGCCATTTTGGCAATCATGCTAGTGATGATAGGGATTATTACATTAGAAGTGTTGAACTCGCACAAAGTAGCTGATGAGGTGAGAACGGACGATGTTCCTGAAACCGTTAACTACTTAATCTTGATTGATGAAGCAGGTGACGTGTACCGCGATGCTTTAGGTAGCATCGCCAATATTGCTGGTGCTCAAGCGGATTACCAATCCAACAAGCTAGAGTTCGCAGCCGCAATTGAAGAAGTGAAGCGTCTTGAGACGGTTGGTGGGGAAGATTACCGTAACATCGAGAAGATGGAACGTTACATGGCGAACTTCACCCAAGATTTTGAATCTCAGGTGCTAACCAACCTTGGTTTAGAAAACGTTGAAGAGAACGTTGCGCGCCTTCGCTCTCTTTATGACGCTAACCTAGCGCCGATTGAATCTATCCTTGATGCAGCATCAACGGATGGTCGCCAAAGTACCAGTGAAGCGCTACTGGATCTTTCTGATTCATTCAACAGCATTGAGCTGACGATTTATGTACTTGGCTCGATTGCGCTTATTGCAACCGCGGTTATTGCGTACTTGTTGTCTAACTCGATTACTCTTCGTTTGAGTAAGTTGGACGAGTTGGCGCAACGTGTCGCTGAAGGTGATTTAACGGTTGAACCGATTGAAGATAAATCGGGTGACGAGTTGGCTAACTTAGCCACCTCTTTGAATAAGATGCAGGCGTCTTTGACCAGTCTTATCGGTTCGATTTCACTCGTGTCGGAAGAAGTGAAATCTGTTACCGGTGAACTGTCTGTTGTGAGCCAAGATATTGTGTCTGGTGCGAGCAGCCAATCTGATAAAGCAAACTTGATTGCGACTGCGGCAGAAGAGTTGAGTTTGACCATTTCTCAAGTTGCCGAGCAAGGTGCAGCTACGTTTGAAGAAGCACGCAAGTCGGAATCAACCGCTGAACAAGGTCGCACCGTGATTGTTGAGATGGTGGAAAGCATTCAGCAAGTATCACAGCAAATGTCGGATATGTCGGTGCAGATGAACAGCCTAGGCTCTCATGGTGAGAAGATCGGCGCGGTTATCAAAGTGATTGAAGACATTGCCGAGCAGACAAACTTGTTGGCATTGAACGCGGCGATTGAAGCGGCGCGTGCAGGTGAATTTGGTCGTGGTTTTGCTGTGGTTGCAGATGAAGTACGCGCACTGGCTGAACGCACAACGAAAGCAACACAAGAGGTTGGTGAGATCATTCAAGCGATTCAAGTCGGTACTCAAGAGGCCGTGACTTACACGGAAGATGGCTGTCGTTTGGTTGAAATTGGCGTGAGTCAAAGCTCGGGAGCGGTGAACTCATTGGAAGAAATCGTTTCTGGTGCGGCACACGTCCAAAGTATGGTGAACTCAATCGCGACGGCAGCGGAAGAGCAAACTGCAGTGACGAAAGAAATTGCGGCTGACATTACCTCGATCAGCGATATCTCAAACCGTTCATTACAATTGGCGAATGACAGCTCGCAAAGCGTAGAAGGTCTGAACCGTAAAGTTCAAGAATTGGAAGCGCTGGTGGGTAAGTTTAAGCTCGCCTAATTGCTTAGAATCGGTATACTTCTGGCTCCAAACGTGGAGCCAGTTTTTTATGTTCGACATTCTACACACCCATCCCGATTTTCTGATCATTAATAAACATCCCAACGTCTCAGTACATAAGGACGATGGTGATACCATGTTGCTGCAAGAAGTAGCGAAACAGAGTGGTGATGAGCAGTTGTATCTTATCCACCGTCTCGACAAAATGACGTCTGGAATTTTGCTTTTGGGTCGCAACGCAAAAGCAGCAAGTGCGTTGTCGCAAGCATTTGCAGATCGTGAAGTTGAGAAGTTCTACCTTGCGATTGGTTCGAAAAAGCCTAAGAAGAAGCAAGGACTGGTAGTGGGTGACATGGAACGCTCTCGTCGTTCGTCATGGAAATTGGTTAACAGTAAAACGAATCCCGCGATTACACAATTCTTCTCCCTCGCTGCAGAGCCGGGAGAGCGCCTGTTTTTATGCAAACCGCATACTGGAAAAACACACCAAATTCGCGTGGCATTAAAATCCGTTGGTTCGGGTATTGTTGGCGATCCTATTTATAATGCTGGCAATGAAGCCGACCGTGGCTACTTGCATGCATTTTCGCTGTGTTTCCCATATCAAGATGAGACACATTGCTTTGTTTGCGATCCTCGTGAACACAAAGCGCTTGGCAGTAAATGGCACAATGAAACGGTATCCCAAGGTATCGACACTTGGCTCTCTCCGTGGGAGCTGAACTGGCCTACGATTAAATAACCATCACAAAGAAAACGAATAAGAGAATTCGATGCAAGCATCACAACTTCCGCTGTTTTTTCAGCATCTAGAAGCCGAGCTAACACAAGCTCCCAATGAAATCCGCCGACTGTTTCACGGTCGTGGTCGCCGCTTCGAAGGTTTAGAGCAAATCACGTGTGATTGGTTACAAGGTCAGTTGATCATCAACCTATTTAAAGAAGTGGATGAGACGTTTCTTAGCGAGTTAAAAGCAGGATTGAACGCGTTAGCTGAATCTACTCTGTGGGCAGAGAAACAGGGGCGTACAATCGTAATTCAACATCGCTACGCTGACGGCGCACCTTCTGAAATTCTGTTGGGTGAGCTAGATGCTCGACCTGTGGTTGAAGAAAGTGGCTTAAAGTACCAGTTAGACATCGGTCGTAACCAAAACTTCGGTCTCTTCCTTGATATGCGTTACGGTCGTGATTGGGTTCGTGAAAATGCGAAGCACAAAAACGTACTAAACTTGTTTGCTTACACGTGTGGCTTCTCGGTTGCTGCAATTGCTGGTGGCGCAGATAAAGTGGTTAACGTGGATATGGCGAGAGCGTCGCTATCTAAAGGCCGTGAGAACCATAAGCTGAATGGTCATAATATCAACCAAGTGAGCTTTATGGGGCACGACATCTTTAAGTCGTGGGGCAAGATCAAGAAGTCAGGTCAGTACGATATGATCATCATTGATCCGCCGTCATTCCAGAAAGGCAGCTTTGCACTAACCAAAGACTACAAAAAGATTCTACGCCGTTTGCCAGATTTATTGGCAGAAGGTGGTCAGGTGTTAGCGTGTGTTAACTCACCATCAGTGACCAGTGATTTCTTGATTGAAAGCATGAAGGAAGAAGCGCCAGAGCTGACATTCCGCGAGCGTTTGGATAACCCGCCAGAGTTTATGGATGTGGATAGCGAAGCCGCACTCAAGGTTTTACTGTTTAGCTGAGTTTAGATAAAGAAACTTCTGAGTTTAATAACACGTTTCCACAAACAAAAAGCGCCAGTACGGCGCTTTTTTAATGTTCGTATCAACGGCTTTAACCAACCTGAACTTCAAGATCGGATTCAATCGTCGAAGAGCAGGCGAGTACATAACCTTGTTCAATTTCTTCTGGTGTCAATGTCTCTAGGCTGGTTGAAGAAACGCTGCCTTTGCGAACCTTACACTTACAAGAGCCACAAATACCGCTTCGACAAGCGACGATCAACGGTAATCCAGCACCTTCCAATACATCAGCAAGGACTTGGCCTTTTTGCGCATCGATCGTTTGGGCAAAGTCTGGAACTGACACACTGGCCGTTTCATCTGACACTTCAGCTTCTTCACTGGATGCTGGTGTAAAGCTTTCTTGGAAGAAGTTCGTCATATCAAAGCCAAGTTCACTTAGGTAGCTTTGGACATCAAGCATAAACTGGTATGGACCGCATAGGTAAACCGTGCGCTGTTTAAAGTCTGGCACCAGTTCTTTTAACCACTCGGTATTCAAACGACCTTCTGGGTATAGCGTTTCACCACGGTTTTTCAGCAGCAATTTCAAATTGAAATCTGGATAAACCGAATGGTAGGTCTCTAGTAAATCAAAGTAGATGGTTTCCGGCTTAGAACGGGCAATGTGCAGGAACTCAATATCAACACCAGTGTCGTTGCCTAGCCATTCTTTTGCCATCGCGAATACAGGCGTAATACCACAGCCCGCACTAATGAGCAGTGCTTTCTTTCTACCGTTGACCTCGATTGGTGGATGATCAATGCAATTGAAATCACCCGTAGGAGGAAGCGCTTGAACCGTATCACCAATAAGAAGCTTATCGATGATGTAGTTGGATACCTTACCGCCTTCGACACGCTTTATCGTCAGTTGCAGGCAATCGTCACCGGAAAGAGAGCTGAGTGAGTAGGCACGAAACTCCATCTTGCCATCGATTTCAACGCCAAGGTTGATGAACTGACCGGCTTTAAATTCAAACAAGAGCGATTCTGACAGGTCTGCCAACTTGAGGCTCACTGCATCGGCAGTTTCATGGTATTTGTCTACACAGCGTAATGTGACAGGTTGACTGCCTTGCCATTCAAAAAACATAACAATCTCTTTGGTTGTCGAGTACTCAATAGATAAAAGCGCCCCCAATTAAGGAGGCGCGTGATAAGCAAGGTGATTACGCTGCTAGGATGGTTTTAAGATCATCCTGAACATTACCAATGCTACGCATATCGAATTTATCTTGGATAATCGCAATCAAGTTTGGCGTCAGGAATGCAGGCGCTGTTGGACCTGTGTAAATGCCTTTCACACCAAGAGCGAATAGCGTAAGTAGGATCACAATCGCTTTTTGCTCGAACCAAGACAGAACAAGCGTTAGAGGAAGCTCGTTGATGTCGCAATCGAACTCTTTCGCAAGCGCTAGTGCAAGCTGGATTGCTGAGTACGCATCGTTACATTGGCCTACATCCAATAGACGAGGGATGCCATTGATGTCGCCAAATGTGTTCTTGTTGAAGCGGTATTTTCCACAAGCCAGCGTTAGGATTAGCGTATCTTCTGGTGCTTCTGCAGTGAAGTCGGTGTAGTAGCTACGTTCTGCTTTGTCACCATCACAACCACCTACTAGGAAGAAGTGTTTGATGTTGCCTTGCTTCACTTGGTCGATAACCGCTGGTGCTGCGTTCATTAGTGCGTTGCGACCGAAACCAACCGTGATGTTGTGTTCGATTTCGTCATGCTGGAAGCCTTCTTGCGCTAATGCACATTCAACGACTTGGCTAAAATCATCACCTTCTAGGTGAGCGACACCCGGCCAACCAACAATGCTACGAGTGAATAGGCGGTCTGCGTATTGGCCAACGTTCGGGTTCAATAGGCAGTTTGATGTCATCACAATCGCGCCAGGGAAGTTAGCGAATTCTTTTTGTTGGTTCTGCCAAGCGCTACCGTAGTTACCCACTAGGTGAGGGTATTTTTTCAGCTCTGGGTAGCCGTGTGCAGGCAGCATTTCACCGTTGGTGTAAACGTTAATACCTTTGCCTTCAGTCTGTTGCAGGATTTTCTCTAGATCGTGAAGGTCGTGACCAGAAACAAGAATACATTTGCCTTTCACTGGCTTAACGTTAACAGTGGTTGGCTCTGGGTGACCGAACGTTGCTGTTTCACCATGATCCAGCATTTCCATCACTTTGTAGTTCATAAGACCGATGCGCATTGAGCAGTCTAATAGCTCGCCTAGATCTTCTGGGTCTGTGCCTAACCAAGCCATGATCTCGTGGTATTCGGCGAAGATGTCATTGTTGGTTTGCTCAAGTACTCGTGCGTGCTCCATGTACGCTGCAGCACCTTTTAGACCGTACAGGCAAAGTAGGCGTAGGCCGATAACGTCTTCGTGTACTTGGTCTTTACCACGGTTTACTGCCACTTGAGGAGCAAATGCTAGGATTTCTTCTGCGCTGTTTGGCAGTTCGAAGTTCGCAACGTTAGGAACGTTCAATACGACTTCGTCAGCAAGTGTTGCGGCAGACATGACTTGGTCTTTTAGCAGTGCTTTGTATGTCGCTGCTTGAGAAGTTAGCTCAAGGATACGTTCAGGATCGAAGTTTACGTTAGTCAACGTAGAGAAGAATGCTCTTGGAGCCCATTGGTTGATTTCATCATTGATGATGTTGAATTCAAGCGCGCGTGCTGCCCAAAAAGAAACCCCTTGCAGAGTGTAAACCAACACGTCTTGTAGATCGGATACCTCTGAAGTTTTGCCGCACATACCTTGTGCGAAAGAACAGCCTTTTACAGCTGGGGTTTGGATTGTCTGTTCACATTGAATACAGAACATATTGGGTTCTCCAGTGATTGTAGTAATAGTCGTTTTGTTTTTCCTTCTAGAGCAGAATGCGTGCCAATTATTATCTTATTGATTTTAAATGATTTTATTGCTTTTGAAGTGCGTGGTTGATGTGATTGTGACAACACGAATGATGTGCAAATGACAACGAAAATACAGATGTGATGAGAAAAGCAACGCGAGAGAAACGTTTTAACGGGCGATAGTGGAAGTGCTTGTTAAACAGGAGAAAAGTTAACGAAGTTGTGTGGAGAAAGAGATTCCCTATTGCGCGCCTCTGTAGATTTCGGGAGTGACGCAATAGGGCTGCTGAAAACTTGGTGAGTTTAAAGAGTCAGAAGAAAGCGGAGACTAGAGCTGTTTAGTTGTTTTGAATGAGGAACAGGGAATGAAATGCGAGAAACCAGATGGGGCAGTTAGCCAATGTACATTGGTGTTGGGTGTCATTCCGGACGAGTCTAAGCGAGCCATCCGGAATCCCTCTGTTCAAGAGGTAACTTTTCCTTCTAGAGAAAAGAGCGAAGTAGGGGCTTCTATTTGCTAATGCCGAGCTTTTTACCCATGCGATACAAGTTGCCTCGATCCATTTGTAAAAACTCCGCTGCTTTCGCCCAAACACCGCCAGTTTGGTATAAAGCGTGTTTAATCAAGTCACGTTGGTAGCTCTCAACTAACTCACGCATTGGTTGACTCTCTTTTGGCAAGTAATGCGATGTGTTTTTTACATCATCCAGTGCCAATGAAGTATCAAAGTGATTGAGCATGATGGTGCTCGCGCCCTGTTGAATGGCATGTAACGCTGCACGCGTTAAAGTGTGCTCAAGCTCTCGAACGTTACCATACCAAGGCAGAGATTCTAGTTGAGTCAGCACCTTAGGGTGAACGTGAAGGTTTGGTGCGTTAAATTGCTGACGTACTTTTTCTAACAAATACCCCGCAAGAACTGGAATGTCGCCATCACGCCCACGCAGTGGTGGCACTTTGATTGGGAATACGTTTAAACGATGGAACAGATCCGCACGGAATGTGCCATCTTCCACTTCTTTTTCTAACTGTCGGTTGGTGGCTGCGATGATGCGCACGTTAACCATCAAATGTTGATCGCTACCTACACGCTGCAACTCACCTTGCTGGATAACTCGCAGCAGTTTTGCTTGTAAAATCAATGGCAATTCACCGACTTCATCTAAGAAGATTGTACCGCCATCAGCCAGTTCGAACTTACCTGCACGATGACTATTGGCTCCTGTAAAAGCGCCCTTTACGTGGCCAAACAGTTCACTCTCCGCCAGACCTTCGGGTAGGGCGGCGCAGTTTACGTAGATCATCGGTTTATCATTGCGATGAGATTGAGCGTGGACAGAGTGAGCAACAAGCTCTTTGCCCGTTCCCGTTTCTCCCGTTACCAATACTGCGTAATCTGATTGAGCAACGGTCGCAATGTTGTTTCGTAATTGATTGATTTGCGGACTTAAGCCAACCATGTCACCGTGTTGTGAGCGTGCCTGTTGGATCAGGGTTTGCGTGACGCTCTTTTGCTTCTGGTTCTGCGCTTTAAGGGCTTTTAATTGCGCAATGTTACGCAGTGTTGCCGCCGTTAGTGCTGCGAACGTTTCGATTGCTACTGGGTCGATATTATCAAACGCACCAACCGCAAGTGCGTCCATGGTTAATGCGCCGACAAGCTGCCCCTCAACGTACAAGCTAAAGCCCATGCAGTCATGGACGTCAATACATTGGTCTTCGGTTAACAGTGTTCCATCAAATGGATCGGGTAGGGCGCAATCAGCGTCGAAGCGAACAGGCTCGCGGCTATGAATGATGGCATCCAAACGTGGATGAGCTTTAGGAAAGTAACGGCGACCGAGTACTGAGCTCGACAAACCTTTTACTGCGACTGGCGTTAGGAAGCCATCTTCATCAAAGATAAACAGACAGCTCGCATCGCAAGGGAACACTTGTGCCACCCCGTCAATCAGGTTTTGGTATTGCTGCTCATGAGAGCGATTTGAGCTCAGATTGAGTGCGATATTGAGAAGTACGTGGTCGACAGTAGGAGTCATAACAAGCCCAGAGTTATCTTGAATGGGCTCATGCTAGCAACTTGATGTCATTTTAACATCGAAAGGTGTGATAGATTGATGTTCCATTGACGACGATCAAGTGACACAACAGAACTGTGATACAAACAAGTGCAACTGATTGAACTTAAGAGCTAGGAGTGAGAGATTCAGCCTCTGCAAATAATATTATTCGAAATTGAATTTTTTCCGTTGACCTGAAGTTAACTTTAGCTTTTATCCTCCACCTGTAAAACACGTCAGGAGGATAGGGTATGCATAATAACTACATTAAAGAATTGGCCGTAAAGAGCTACCAAGAGGACCTGCAAAAAGAGTATTACTGCACTAAGCAGCGGACGTGGCATTTTCCGAGTTTTGTCTCTGGAATTGTGGTGACGCTGGTGGTGAGTGGGGTGCTTTATTGAGGGGGGATTGAAAAGAGATTCCCGACTGCATTCCTTCGTTGCAATCAGGAATCTCTCTTGAAGTTTTGTTTACGGCTTCAGCGTATGAAACCCGGAGTAAATGCGCGTAAATGTAGTAAACCAACACGCTGCACCAAAGATGTACGCAATGATGGAAAAATGTTGTGGGAACAAACAGAACAGCACGAAGCAACCGATGGTCTCTGTGCCTTCTGTTAGGCCGCTCATGTAGTACAGAGATTTGTGCTTGTAGACTGGATTATCGATACCACGTTTACCCGCCATGATCGCGAAAGCTAAGAAGCTGCTTCCTGTACCAATAAACGAGAAGATCAAGAACGCGCCCGCGACAGCGTTTTGTTCTGGGTTTGCTAGTACAAAGCCAAATGGAATCAAAGAATAGAACAAGAAGTCTAGGCTTATATCAAGGAAGCCGCCCGCATCGGTGATGCCTTGAATCCTCGCTAAAGCGCCATCCAATCCATCACAGATTCGATTTAGCAGAATAAACGCTAATGCAAGCGTGTATTGCTCTGCCATCAATGCAGGTAATGCAAAACAGCCAAGGGCGAAGCCAAACAATGTGGTTTGGTTAGCTGTCACGCCACATTTATCAATAAGTTTTGCGCTCTGTGCCAATGGCCACTTGATGATTTTGGTACTCAGGCTATCAAGCATGACTTGTCTCCCAAGGCCAGTTCAGGCAGCGACTGCCCTCAGGAATATCGTCTTCATCGTGCGTCACCATTAAAGCAGGAATATTGGCTTGTTGAAGTTGCTCCACAACCCAATTGCGAAACTGTACGCGCAGATCTTTATCTAACTTGCTGTATGGCTCATCGAGTAGGGCAACTTTCGGTTTTGCCAACAACATGCGAGTGAGAGCAATACGTGCGCGCTGGCCACCTGAGATTTGATCAGGGAAAGACTCAGCAAGTTTAGTTAGCGAGATGTGCTTCAAAGCCTGCATCGCACGCTCTTTGCGCTCTGCGCCTTTGATTGAATCGGGTAGCGCGAAGGCCAGATTCTCCCACACGGTGAGGTGCGGGAAGAGCAAGTCATCTTGGAACAGAATACCCACCTGACGTTTGTGTGCAGGTAAAGCATCCAGCTTTTCGTTATCGAGCGTGATTGAGCCTGAATAGTCGAACTCGGAAGACAGGTGACCAGCAATCGCATCCAACAAGGTGGATTTTCCGCAGCCGCTTGGCCCCATCAGGGTAACAATTTCACCTTTCTTTACGGTCATGTTGAACGCAGAGAAAAGTGTGTCGCCATTGGTTTTACGGATGGCGAGGTTTTCGAGACAAAGACTCATTCGGTAGTAAACCTTTAATAGACAACCGGCGATACTTAACGTGTAAACGACTAAGTAGAATCGCAAAAGAGAAGAACATTAACGGCAAGAGCGCTTGCCAAATTGCGTAAATCGCGGTGACACGACGGTCGAAGCCACTTGAGAGGGCTACCGCTTCTGTTGTTATTGTGCTGATGCGACCTGCGCCCAGCACGAGTGTTGGTAGGTATTGCGCCAAGCTCACACTAATTCCCACTGCCCAAGCAAAGGCAATGGCAGGCAGAAGAATCGGCAACTTCACTTTCAACCAAGCTTGCATTGGTGATTTACCAAGGCTAAGAGCGACACGAGTCAAACCGTTGTCGAAGCTGCGCCAAGGCCCATCCAATGACAGGTAAACAAATGGGAAAGCGAAGAATACATGTGCCCAGCATACCCAGAAGAAATACGCATTGCTGTCGAGATACAGAGTGGCAACTTGCATACCAAACAACACAGAAAGCTGTGGGATCAACATAGGTACAGCGATGATGTAACCCGGCACCTGCCATCGGTAACGTAGGCGGTACTCATGAGCGATCAGCGCCAATACAAGGGCAATAGATGCACTGATAACTGCAATCAACATGCTTTGTTCTAGCGTGCCAAGAATGCTTTGCCACTCGTATTCCCAAAAACGTAAGCTATAACGGCTTGGTAATAAGTCAGGGAAACGCCAACGCTGTGCAAAGCTCCACACCACCATTAAGGGCACCATTAACAGTGCGAGTAGAGCAATCATAGAGAACAAGGTCTTACCCGGTAAGCGGAAGCCGCTACGGCCGGAGTATTGCCAGCGTTTAAAGCCTTTGGTCACGCTCCACTCGACGAGTCGTGCAAAACCAATCAAAAGGCTTGCAATAGCAAATAGCACCACCGCACCTGCCGCTGCTCTTGGTAGGAGTGACAAATCAGGGTCGTTAAACCACTGCCATACCAACACTGCAAAAGTAGGTGGGTTTGTTGGACCGATAATTAGCGCCACATCAACAACCGACAAGCTGTAAGCCAGAACGGCCAACATTGGGAAACGCAGCTTCGCTAACCATTGTGGGAAAACGCATTTCCACCATGCTTGCGCGGAACTGTAACCCATCGAATGGCTGACTTTTTCAATCTTCTCAACTTTTAATTGCTGAAGAATAGGAATGCTCATCAACAATAAAAACGGCACTTCTTTAATAGCAAGCATGACGATCAACCCCAGTGCATGTGGGTCTTTGATCAACAACGCTAAGTCATTCACTGTTTGCGCATTTGGATCGTAACCAAACAATTGATTGAGAACACGAACGCCCATACCTGTTGGTGCGAATAGAAAAGCGAAGCCGATAGCAAACGCGACATGCGGCATAGCAAGAAGAGGGGAAAGACTCATTTCAATCTTGCGCCAGAACTTGCTGCCCCATGAGGCTTGAAGAATTGCGAAAGTGATCAAACAAGCAAGGTAGCTGCTGAAAATGGCGGAATAGAAAGTCAGTCCAATCGACGTCCACACACCTTCCCAGTCAAACACAGCATGAAAGCCATCCAGTGAAAAGTGGTGTAAACCGATAGGTGGGACATAGCCGAGCGCAGACACCACCACCCCGAGTAGCCCCGGGATGGTCGGTAATATACAAACTGCGATAATAACTAGATACAGCGCTCTTAACATGGGTGTTTATTAATTTCCGTAGCGTTTCAGCCATTCTTTTTCTAACGCTGCTTGCCAACTTGGGTGTGGCTCCGCGATAGATTTGAACTGTTGGGTATTTTTAGCCGTGCCGGTTAGGTACTGGCTGCTTAGCACTGAAGGATCACCCCAGATGTTGATGTCACCTTTGCGAGATTGTGCTTCAGGGCTTAATAAAAAGTTTATAGCAACTTGCGCGCCTGCACTGGCATTTGCGTTCCAAGGAATCGCTAAGAAGTGGATGTTCGACAGTGCCCCAGCGTCCATCGCGTATGCTTTGGTGCTTTCTGCTAGATTGCCGCTTGATTGTGCTGAGTAAACTGCGTTCGGGTTGAACGTTACCGCTAGGTCAATCTGACCATCATCTAGCAGCTGTACGGTTTCTGCTGTTCCGCCAGGGAATTGTTTACCGCCGCGCCATGCAACAGAGTGGAATTCATCTAAGTAAGTCCATAGAGGTTGCGTAACGGTTTTGAATGCTTCGTCGGTCACTGGTTTTTGCAGTGCAGGATCGTTGTTACTTAACTCAATGAGTAGAGATTTAATGAAGCTAGTGCCATGGAACTCTGGTGGGCGAGGGTAAGTAAGGCGGTTAGGAAACGCTTTTGCGTAACTTAGCATTTCTGCGTACGAGCTTGGCGGGTTATTTAGCGTCTCTTCGTCGTAGATAAAAACAAGTTGACCGACACCCCATGGCGCTTCAAGGCCATCAGTCGGTTCTGAAAAATCAACATCTACCGGTAGTGTTTTGTCGACATATTGCCAACTTGGTAGACCGTCAACAAAAGGACCAAACAGCAGTTGGTTGTCTTTCATTGATTTAAAGTTTTCACCATTAATCCAAACCATATCTACGCTGCCACCGCTGTTCTTCCCTGCGGCTTTTTCTGCGATAAGACGAGTGGTGGTTTCAGAAATGTCGGTGACTTTTACGTGGTTAAGCGTCACGTTGTAGCGAGATTTAAGCTCTTGGCCTGCCCATTGGATATAGCGGTTGATCTCTTGACTACCACCCCAAGCATGGAAATAAACAGTCTGACCGTCGGCTTGTTGTTCGATTTTTTGCCATTCTTCGGAGTGAGAAGTGGCATAAGAGGAGGTGGCAAAAGTGGTGGCTAAAATGCCAATGGTGCTAAGTAGCTTTTTCATACGTAATCCGTGTTTCTTTATCTTTGTTTTCATTTTGGAGCTTTGTTCGCCTATGTGATGAAAAACGTCTATTTTCGATACTCAACATAGGGGTATAAACAGGCTGAACGCTCCGTTCCCTCTACATGGATAGTAATCTATCTCGCTTTATTATCAACGCGAATTTGATAATAGTTTCATAGAATTATTCGCCTTGTGAGGTCATACCAATTCACGTCAGTTTTTGGTTTTAAAAGTCGCCAAAAGAGGCACAAACTGTGAGCAAATTAGTAAGAATGAAAAGAGTGCAACTCCCGATAAGTCGCACTCTTTTGGCGTCAATAATGGATAGACCGGATTACTTCGCTAATTCTTCCATGTTGATGCCTTTTTTCTTCGCGATGAATTTTGGAATCAGAGACATGCCAAACAAGATAAGACCCGCAACCGCAAACTTCACTAGTAGCATCGCAGACACGCCGTTTGTTGCAATATCACCCGCCATGTAAGCGAAGATGAATGCGCCTGGTGCCATTGTTAGTAGAGAAACCAGAGCGTAAGTACCTAGGTTTAGGCTCGTTAGACCGTAAGCGTAGTTCTGTAGGCTGAATGGGAATACAGGTACTAGACGCGTTAGGATCAAGAAGCTTGTACCGTTTGCTGCTACGCCATCGTCGATTTTCTTGAAGATTGGGTTATCGCCAAACTTCTTCATGATGGTGTTTCGAAGCAGGAAGCGCGCCACGATGAATGCCGCCACCGCGCCAAGCGTTGCAGAGAACAGCGCTAAGATACCGCCTTTGATTGGGCCAAATACGATCCCCGCTACGATGGTGAACGCACTGCCCGGTAGTAGGAAAACACACGCAAATACGAATGCTGCTACGAATACTGCGTAACCCCAAACGCCAAAGCTTGCGATCCAATCTTGTAGGCTCTTGATGTCTGTGATGATTTCAAGGATGCCAGTTTGTTTTGCTGCAAATAGAGCGAGAGCGATAACAGCAACAATAAGAGCGATTTTTACGAATTTCATAAGTTCAACTTCACTTAAACCTAATAATTAAAAAGATGTAGCTACAAAAACGTAGCTACAGAGACACATCTACACAGACATACACTTGATTAGGCCCGCTTTAGATTTGTAGCGGTTGAACCAAGCTTTCACAGGGCTAGCGAGCACGTTTACTGGCGGCTCATCACCTTGCATGATTACAGGGCCGAACATCAGATCCAGAATGTGCCAAGATTTCGTACCAACACCCATCATGGATGCGCGACAAGCTGAGCAGTAAACCACAACGTAGTCTGTCTCAAACTCTTCCACGCGGCGTTTGATTACGCGTGTTGCGACGTCTGGGTTTGCTGGCACTACCATGCCGCCGAAACCACAACAGCGTGTGTTTTCACGTGTGTGTTCTGGTTCTGAGGTTTTGTATCCAAGCTCGCTCAAGATCCAGCGGATACCGTCTTGCAGTTCTTTTTCGTAGCGAGTAGAACAAGAGTCGTGAATGGTAAATACCACGTCACTGTTTTTCGCTTTACCGCGTAGCGCTTCTGGCAGACCGATTTCTGGAAGCAGTTTCCACAATGAAACCGGTTTTTGTGTGCCACCAGATTTCTTGATCATGCCGTAGCAGCTTTGGCACGCCACAATGACTTCTTGTGCGTCTAGCTTATCGAAGTCCGCTTGAAGCTGGCCGTAACGCTCTTTGAACTTCTCAGTCTGACCGATAGCAGCGGTTGGTTTACCACAACACTTCTGCACTGCGCCCATGTCTGGGTACACTTCTTTTAAGTAGCTCGCAATTGCTGCTACGCCTTCAGGTGAGTAGGATGGCAAGCTGCATCCTGGCATAAATACTTTATTACTCATTTTGTCGATACCGCTCGTTTTGCCATAGTGAAGATTTTTGAGAAGCCCAGCTTCTGGTGCATGTTGATTGCTTTGTGTCCCGGCATTGGTGATTCACCATTGTTTGCCTTAACAAAGTCCGCACGTGCGCCTAAGAACATTTCCTTCATTGGGAAGTCTTTCGGACATACGATGGTGCACTGGTCACAGGCGTTACATGAGTAAGCCATCAATGGGTCCATTGACTTGTTGTTCACGAAGTCAGAGAAGATGGTCTTCGGACAGTCACTGAAGTCGTTCATCATGATGCACTCGGTCATACATAGCTTGCAGCTACATTGCAGACAGCGAGAGGCTTCTTGTTTGATTTGTTCTTCAGTAAAGCCTAAATCCACTTGTGCAAAATCTTGCTTACGCTCTTCCGCGTTACGCAATTCACCGTGTAGGCGAGGGGTATCTACCGTACCTTTTGGTAGTGGCACGTCTAGACGAGATGAGTAGCTGTATTCTTGCTCGAAGTCGCGACCTTCAGTCAGTGGGCGAGTCGTTAGGAAACGCTCAACACTCATTGCGGCTTTGCGACCTAATGCCATCGCTTCAATCACGATGTTACCGCCACACGCGTCACCGGCTACGAAGACGTCTTCTAGGCTCGATGCTAGTGTTTGTTTATCGACAACGTAACGGCCGCCGCGAGTTTGTTCTAGCGCGCCGCCAGTGATGTCAGCCACTACTTGACCCGTAGCGAAAACAACCGTATCCACAGAGATAGTTTTGCTTTCTTCGCTGTACTGAGGCGCAAAGTTGCCTTGCTCATCAAAGATAGACACTACTTTCTTGATAGTGATGCCGGTTACTTTGCCGTTTTCATGTTCGATAGCAACTGGGCCCCAACCTGCGTTGAACTCGACGCCTTCTTCTAGCGACTCGTCGATTTCGATTTGGCTTGCAGGTAGATTCTCTAGGCTCTCAAGCGAACATTGGTAAACTTCGCTTGCACCGATACGCCATGAAGAGCGCGCACAGTCCATCGCAACGTCACCACCGCCGATAACCATCACGCGTTTGCCTGCACGTGGGAATTGGCGAGTTTCAGAAATCTCTTTCAAGTACTCAACCGCAGAGAATACGCCATCGTTGTCGTGACCTGGTAATGGAATGATAGAGCCTACGTGTGCACCGTGAGCCAGAATCACAGCATCGTGTTCGCTACGTAGAGTGTCGAAGCTGATGTCTTTGCCGATTTCAACACCGAAACGAGTCGTCACACCTAGCATTGCTAAGTAGCTGTATTCGAAGTCGATAACGTCGCGTGGTAGACGGTATTCAGGGATACCCACACGCATCATGCCGCCGTATACGTCTAGCTTTTCGTAAATCGTTACTTCGTGGCCTTGACGGCGAAGCTCGATAGCGGCTTGTGCGCCAGCAGGGCCTGCACCCACAATCGCGATGTGCTTGTTGGTTAGGGGCGCAATGTTAAGGTCCCAATGATCTTGGTTATCCAGTTTTTCTGCAACGAAGCGTTTGATGCCTGCAACGCTGATTGGCTGACCGAATTCAGTGTTACGACGACAAGAAGCCTCACAAGGGTGTGCACAGATGCGGCCAAGCGTTTGAGGTAGGAATAGTTTGCTGCGGATCAGATCCAAAGCACCTTGGAAATCACCTTCGCCTGCCATGCGAACGTATTGTTTTACGTCTGTGTGCATTGGACATGCGGTTTGGCATGCCGGATCGGCATCACCCATACAGCCATCGACAATCATTTGCGCGGTGTCGTATAGCTTTTGACTAAAAATTACATTGTTCATTAACTGCGGTTTCCGTGTTGATTAGCTCTTGCCGTTGATAACGTTCACTTCAGGATTCTTCTGCTCGTAGTGAGCATGGCTGTACTCGATCCATGAGCCGTCGTAGTTGTAGACGCCTTCTGCACCTAATACTTCAGTAAGAATCATGGTGGTGTGGGCAGAGCGAACACCAGATTGGCAGTAAGCGATAACTTTCTTGCCTTTGATGATGTCGCCGTAAAGGGCTTGCAGTTCTTCTGCTGATTTCAGCGTTGTGTCTTCGTTCAACGCTTTGGTCCAGTTAATGTGAACACTGCTTGGGATAGTGCCCGGACCGTATGCGCCAGACACCGCTACTTCACCGCTAAATTCGTCGTTGCCGCGCGTATCTAGGATCACCCAATCAGGGTTGTTTTGCGCTGCGATAACCATATCCAGCGTTGCTAGTGTGTTGTTGTCTTGTTTTGTATTCGGAGCTTTGTATTCAACCGCTGCAACGCTTTGGTTTGCAGAGCCAGTTGGGAAACCTGCGCCCATCCAAGCGTTTAAGCCACCGTCTAGGTAACGAACGTCTTGGTGACCAAGGTTATGGATTTGCCAGTAAAGACGTGCAGCATCGTGGTGAGAGCCTGCCGCGTAAACGACGATTGTGCTGTCAGTGGTTGCGCCAAAGCTACCTAAGATGGTTTCCATCTCTTCTGTGCTGTTGCTCATACCGCCGAAATCGTAAACGCCTTCCGCCGCAGAGTAATCGTTACGCCACATAGTGTAAGAACCAGAGATAGGGCTGTCTGGCTTGATAGGGTTTAGCGCGCCGATCACAACTACGTCTTTATCACTGTCCATCAGTGATTTCAGTTGTTGTGCAGAGATGAAATGCTCTGGGTGAGCGTATTCAGTGAACTTTTGCTCTTGTGCTGCGGCATCCACTGTCACTGCTTCAGCTGAGAACATCGTATTGTAAGCTGAGTAGCCAACAGCTGCGACAGCCGCCAACACACCCAACGCAATCGTCGATTTTTTCATGAGTTGCTTCCATATTTTAATTTAAAGTTTTCCTGACGAGTCATTTCGCTCGGCAGTTAGAATTTTTGCAGCTAGGAAGAAGACGCATGAACTTTGTAATTTTTCATAAGTGTTCATGGTGTATTAACACTCTTAAAGAGTGCATTCGCATCTAGCCCTTTGTTGGTAGGCATTTTGAGGAAATCGATACTTAGGGGGTATTGTGGTTTCCCACAATAATGAATCCGAATTGATCTAAAGCAACAAACTGATAGGGGGATGTGATGGTAAAATGTGCTACAAACAAATTTTCATATTATTTATTAAGTGATTAATAACCATTCTCATAAATTCGTCCGGTTGATACTCCTTGTTTCCCTTTTCTTCTCTTCTTTTAGTTTTTCGGACGAGCAAAAAACACAAAGAATGATTTATGACGTCGGTGTATTAGCACTGCGCGGGCACGCACATGCGCGAGAAGCATGGCAACCGACTTTGGATTGGTTAGAGGCTCAAAATCCCGGTTATAAATTCAACTTACATACTTACGACTTTGACCAACTCGAAGACGCGTTTTTGCACGGTTGGCTCGATTTCATCCTGACCAGTCCGGGGCAGGCGACCAAGCTTGCTCGCGAGTACCCAATCAACTGGTTAGCAACGCAGAAAACTGCCTACAGTAACTTGCCGAACAAATCGATCGCATCTGTTGTGGTGGTGCGTGAAGCTTCACCGTACAAAACGCTACGTGACATCAATAAAGCGAACGTTGCGGCAGTATCAGAAAAAGCGTTTGGTGGATTCTTAGCCCTGCGTTACGAGCTCGATAAATTGGGTTACTTCAACTCTTCTTTTTTCGAAAAGATCCATTTTACCGGCCCGCCGACTGATCAACTGATTTTGGACGTGATAAAGAATGATCTCGATGTCGCGATCGTGCCAGCTTGTACTCTGGAGAACATGGCGAAAGAGGGGCGTATTCAGCTGCATAACTTGCGCGTTCTAAATGAAAAGCGTCCCGCCGATTCTGTTTGTGCGGTGAGTACACCTTTGTACCCAAACTGGACGATGGCAATGACAGAGCGAGCACCTGCGGATGTGGGGCAAATGGTGGCGCAAACCTTATTCGCAATGCCTGAAGAGCACCCTGCAGCGATTGCTGCGAATAACGTGGGGTGGATGTTGCCAGCGCCGAGCATCAATGTCGATAAAGTCTACAAGCACTTAGACATGCACCCATTACAAAAATCTTGGGGACAAAAAGCACAAGAGTGGCTGCATAAGAACCAAGCGATTGCGATGGCCTCTTTGCTGACTTTGTTGCTATTAACGGGCTATCACTTCTGGTTGGAGTGGAAATTCAAACGCAGCCGAGAAGAGCTGCAAGCAACGATGAACGACTTGCGTCGTAAGAGCTCGATGCTTGAACATGCTCAGCGAATTACCATTGTTGGTGAGCTAGGAAGTAGCCTCGCGCATGAAATCAATCAACCGCTTGCAGCCATCAAGAATTACAGTCAGGGCGCGAAAGTGCGAATGGAGCGGGGCGCGACAGCAGAAGAAATGTCGCCAATCCTAGATAAGATTCAGCAACAAGTTACCTCCGCGAGCGATATTATTCAGCGTCTTCGTAGCTTGATAAACAAAACGCCGATTGAAAAGAGCTGGGTAGATTTACCTTTCTTAATCGAAGAAGCGATGAAGCTGGTGGATTACGAATTTCAGCGTCATCGTATCCAACTTGGTGTGCTGTACTCCGGCGAACCGCAAAAAGTGTTTGCCGACGTTACCGGTTTGCAGCAAGTCATTCTTAACGTTCTGAACAATGCCAAAGACGCCTGTTTGAGCCATTCACCGAAACGAAAAGATTTGTATGTGGATCTGCACGTCAGTTTTTGTGATGAGATGGTCATCATTGATGTGACCGATAACGGCATTGGTATCGAAGAAGAGAGCACGCCACTTGATCAAGCCTTCTACACCACCAAAGAGAATGGGCTGGGGTTGGGTTTGGCGATTTGTCGTGATGTGCTTGATGCCCACCAAGGCAGCATTCAATTTAGGTCAATTGAGCCAACGGGGTGTCAGGTGACCATTGTATTACCGTATCAGGAGGCTTGTCATGAGTCGTAACCTTTGTCCGCTCTATATCGTTGATGATGAAGAGCCAGTATTGGAATCCATGGCATTTATGTTGGAAAGCTATGGTTATGAGGTTGAGACTTTCTCTAGCGGGATGGCGTTTCTCGATAATGCCGATTTATCATCACCCGGTTGCGTTTTGCTTGATAGCCGCATGCCAGAGATGCGAGGCCAAGATGTTCACCACTTTATGAACGAGAAGTTTAGTCCAATCAGTGTGATTTACCTGACAGGGCATGGCGATATCCCGATGGCAGTGGATGCGCTCAAAGATGGTGCGTTAGATTTCTTCCAAAAGCCGGTTGATGGCAACGCTCTGGTGGTCGCCGTAGACGATGCGATGGCACAGTCGATCAAAAACTGTGAAAAGCTCGGAGCAAAACAAGTTCTACAGAATCTGACTAAGCGCGAAAGAGAAGTGCTTGGCTTAGTGGTGAAAGGGATGAAAAACCAAGAGATGGCGGATTTGTTGTGTGTTTCTCTGCGAACAATTGAAGTGCACCGTTCTAACGTGATGAAGAAACTCGAAGCGGAAAGCCTTGCTGTACTGATTCGTAAAGTTGGACATTTAATCTAACAAAGTCGTATTCGCTGAACAAAGCGCATGATTGTGGGTAAATGAATCTATTCAGATCGAAGTAATTACGGTAACTCAATGATAATTAGGGAAAGGTTTGCTCATTTAGTATCTGGAAGATAACATCAGTAACCAGAATAAACCTTACTCTTAATTAGAATCCAACTATGTTTGTCGATACCGTTAAAAGCGCTTTCTCTTCATTGAGTGAAAATAAACAGGCTATTGCGAAAGCAACGGCGTTACCCATTCTCCTTTCTTTGATGCTGGATCTTGTACTGAACTCAGCGCAAGGGGATGTCGCTCCTATTCTTGTTCAGATCTTGATGGCTCTTTTATCTGCAATCGTTGCCATCAACGTTCACAGCATCATTTTGAAAGGCCCTCAGTCTGTGCCACAGTGGGGACGTTTCACGTTTGGAAAAATCGAAATGTGGTTTATCGGCCACTACTTGGCCATGACGGTGGCGGTGGTCGCAGTGGCTGCGATTTTCGCGATGATTAATCTTATCCTTGCAGCTATCGCGCTATTAGCGTTAAGCGTTGTGTGTTGTCGATTAGTCTTGGTTTTTCCTGCCATCGCGATTGGTAAAGGTGTTTCTTTTCCTTACGCGTGGAATCTTACTAAAGGCCATACCTGGTACATGATGAGCGTTGTGGTTATTGTGCCGCTTCTGTTTGGTTTGGCTATGTCTCCACTTGCGTTTTTACAGCTTCCTTTCTTGATGAGTCTTTTAAGCTTCTTCGTCACGATTGTTGGTATTGCCATTCTTTCCAAAGCTTATGAGCAATTAAGTGGCTTTGATGGAGAAGGTTACTCTCAGCAGTCATTCTAAAATCGGTTTTTGCGATAATCCCTTATCCTGTAAGGCATAGAGATGATAAGAACGCTTCCTTTGTGAGGCGTTTTTTTGTGGCTTTCTGTAGGATTATTGACTTCGTTTTGTAAGAATTGATTACAATTTACATTTTTATAGTGATATAAAGCACACTTCTTTTGAGGGGATCACTCGCTGTTTGTCCTCATTTTTCGGCTCATCAACAGGAAAAGGAAGGTGCTTTTTGCTCATTAGTCCGCCTTAGAACGATCTCTCAGATGCGTTTGCATCACTCCCTTCACCGTGCGCAATGCACCAACTAAGGCAATACGTTTATGAGAGATTTATGTTTAAATTTACAAAAGATACTTGGTTCAACAATATTAAAGGAGATTGTTTATCAGGAGTTGTTGTAGCGCTGGCACTGATACCAGAAGCTATCGCATTCTCTATTATCGCGGGACTTGACCCTAAAGTTGGTCTATACGCCTCGTTTTCAATATGTGTCGTTATTGCGTTCACAGGCTCAAGGTCCGGAATGATTTCCGCGGCGACAGGAGCGATGGCGCTATTAATGACCACCTTAGTCAAAGATCATGGTTTGCAGTATCTGTTAGCGGCTTCTTTTTTCGCTGGCGTACTTCAATTATTGATTGGGTATTTGAGACTAGGGGACCTAATGCGTTTTGTATCCAAGTCGATCATGACGGGGTTCGTTAACGCTTTGGCTATCTTGATCTTTATGGCTCAACTGCCTGAACTGACGAACGTTTCTTGGCCAGTTTATGCGCTGACTGCGTTAGGATTAGCCATTATTTATCTGTTTCCATACTTACCTAAAATCGGAAAAATGCTGCCTTCTCCATTGGTGTGCATTATCTCGGTGACGGTGATTGCGTTGATGTTTGATATCGATATCCGAACAGTTGGAGATATGGGGGATTTGCCCGATTCGCTCCCTGTGTTCATGATTCCCGATATTCCCTTCAACCTTGAAACGCTCCAAATAATTTTCCCGTATTCGTTAGCACTCGCCATTGTTGGTGTGCTGGAGTCTCTTATGACGGCATCGATCGTTGATGAGCTCACTGATACGGAAAGCGAAAAGAATGATGAGTGTAAAGGGCAGGGCATTGCGAATATGGTGGCGTCACTGTTTGGTGGCATGGCCGGATGCGCGATGATTGGTCAATCGATGATCAACATTCAATCTGGTGGTAGAACACGTTTGTCTACGCTTTGTGCGGGTGTGTTTTTGCTGATTATGGTGGTGTTCTTAGGAGATTACCTTAAGCAAATACCGATGGCTGCTTTGGTTGCTGTGATGATCATGGTTTCTATCAGTACGTTTTCTTGGTGCTCTCTTGCTGAGATGCGTAAGCACAGTTTACCAACTAACGTGATCATGGTGTCCACCGTCATTGCTGTTGTTGCGACTCATAACCTCGCAATTGGCGTGTTAGTCGGCGTTTTACTTGCGTGTGTGTTTTACGTGAATCAAAGTCGCACCTTAATGAAGGTATCGGATGAGGTCATCATTGATAATGACCATACGATTCACAAAGTACACGGCCAAATCTTTTTCGCTTCTGCTTACAGCTTTACCGATATGTTTGATTTCGAGAATGCGACTAAGTACATCACGATAGATTTATCCGATGCGCACTTTTGGGATATCACGGCAATATCTGCATTAGATAAAGCGATCATCAAGTTCCGAAAAGGTGGTTCTATTGTCGCTGTGAGAGGAATGAATGAAGCAACGCTGGATATGATTGATCGCCATGCGATTTATGATGATCCGGAAAAGCTTGCTAAACAAGGTATGGGACACTAGAAACAAAAAAAGCAGCCAAAAGGCTGCTTTTTTAGGGACTTGTGTATGTAGAAGCGATTGGTCTGCACATTAAGGCTTTAAACCCGCTCTAAAACTCAAGTTATGATTAGTTTACCCACTCACGCAGTGTGAACGTTAGTTCGTGATCTGCGCTTTTAAGTACTAGACCTTGGTCAGTCAGAGTAACGTCGCTCCAATCAGAAAGCGTTTCAGACATTACTTTTTCAATCTTCATTTGATCGCCTACACACATCATCATGGTCATGCCCATTTTTTCAATGCGTAGTTGGTTGTCTTTCAGTTCAGCTTGACCGAAGAAGTTGTTACAACCTGCGTTGCCGTTCGCCGTTAGGTTTTCACCGATTTCTAGACGAGGGGCTTTTTGTTGTTCTTCCAATGCGATGTTTTTGCCATCGATTTGAACCAGCTCCCAGTTATGGTGCTGTAGATCCTGAGCCGTAATTTCTTTCACATTATCACCGTTGCTAGCGCATGCAGTCATTAGAACTGGAAGAGAGATTGCTGCTACTAACGTTTTTAGGCTAAGCTTCATTTTATTGACTCCGTTTTTAGAAAACGTGGTAAGTATAGGTAATAAAACACTGTTTTTGTCAGCATACGGTTATGGTTTCGTATGTTTTTAAACACAGCGTATTTTATAACAGAGATCCCATTCCCGGTATTGAAATTCACAGAAAACTTCGAAATTTCTTACAGTTATTCGACTATAAGCGAATCGGATCTTGATGAGATAACCAAAGAACGGGTTGAGCATGGAGCAACTGGAGTTTTTTACCGTCCCAAGTCCTTGTGTCGGAGTGTGTACCTCAGACGAAAAGGGCTATTGCAAAGGATGTATGCGTAAAAGAGAAGAGCGATTTAATTGGCTGAGCTTTACCCCAGCGCAGCAATTGCACGTGATTAAGTTGTGCCGTCAGCGTTATAGAAGAAAAGTACTGGCAGGGAAGGGGAAAGCAGAGCTGCCTAAAGATGATTTGTCACCGCAACAAGATTTGTTCTGATGGTTGGGATTTGGTTTTCACTATTTAAACTGTCATATCTATTCGTCGGCTGAGCACCTATTCTATCGGCTTAGCTAACCAATTTATCGACGTTACCCAGTTTATCGACTTATTTACCTATTGATTGTCCAGTTTAACAACTATTCCCGGCCCAGTCTGAGAGGCTCATCCGTAAGAGCCGGGAAGTTCCTATCCATTTTCTCGCCCAAAAGAGTGAGCGTTTGGCGTTATTTTAAAGACCATTGGTCGCTTACCCAGCCTCCTGCTTGTTCGTCGAAGTGACTCCCGGCAAAGCGGTGGTTTTGTTCAACCTCTAGTTTACTCGCTGGCATTTCATCCATCAGTCGGTGGATATAGTTTGCCATTGGATCAGTACATGATTCGCGCTCTCTACGAGTAACCACTTCTTTAATTAATTGCAGTCTATAGCTGTTGCTGGCTCGTTTCATTTTTGACCTCCAGAACTCGATGGCAGCAGTTTGAACACATTGGCGTTCATATCGCTGCTCATTGGCGTGACCGTAGAAGCCCATCGCCTTCGTTTGAAGTCTGAGAGACAAATTGTTTGAGAGCAGTGTTTGTAACGCCATTCACGTCTTTCTCAGAATCATTGGCTGCATGAATCATAAATGACTCCAAAAACTCAGTTAATGAATCTGCATATTTGAAAGACCTTATCAAACATAGAAGCCGCACACAGGGGCGTCAATAACACAAATGAACATTTTTTGAACGATTTGTGAAGGTGGCGTTTTATCAGAGATTTAGCGCCAATAAAAAAACCGGAGCCACTTGGGCTCCGGTTGGTCTTAGAGTCAGTCTGACACGCCTTTGTTTCGATTGTTATGCAACCGAATGGCTGTCAACGTCTAAGTGTAGACAATGTCTAGATAGATTAGCTACCAGAAGCAGGACAACCTTTCACTGATTGACCGTTGCTGAAGTACTGGATGTTGCCTAGGTTTTTCTTGAAATCATCTGCTGAAATCTGAGGGTTCTTAGCAAAGAACTCACGTAGCACATAAGCATCTGTTAGCTGAGTAGATTCAACATCAATGATCGGGTAGTCATCGCCGCCCGCTGCGCTGAAGCTGATTACAGAGAAGGTGTACGTCGCTGCTGGATCGAAAGCTTTATTGTTGATTTCAGTAATCGTTACGTCACTTTCGTCACAGTTAACAGATAGTTTGATGTTATCCAGTTGAGCGTAAGCACCAGAACCCGCTGACTTAGTTGCAACTACGTCTAGGTACTCTTTCACTTCTGCACCCGTCATGGTCGCTTTAGTTACGAAGTTACCAAAAGGTTGTACCGTTAGTACGTCGCGGTAAGTAATGTCGCCAGTTTGGATTGAATCACGCACACCACCTGAGTTCATTACACCGAAGTCAGCGTTAACTAGCTCATAAGTACGGTACGCTTCACCCAGTAGGTGACCAAGGTTAGTTTGCTCAGAACGAACAACACTACGGTCACCTTCAAGTTTACCGTCAGTTGCTGAGATCACTTCATCTAGCAGGTCTTGACCTTGTTGTTGGTAAGGTAGAAGGATCGATTTCACTGTCGCATCGTGCTTGATGTATTCACCGATAACTTCATCGTTATCATCAAGAAGGTTCACAGGGATCAGAGCGTAGTTCGCTAGGTGAAGTTTGCCATCGTAGTATTCGAAGTCTGCACGACCTACGTATTTACCCCACTCATGCGCTTGCATGATGTAAGTACCGTTTTGTTGATCTGGCGTACAGTCATCACCTGGTTTGAAGTCAGCGTAGTTATTGGTACCTGGCTCCATACATACAGGGTTTTGAGAGTGGCCACCGATGATTGCGTCTAGCTCACCTTCTTCAAGAGAACGTGCAAGTAGAACATCACCAGGTGCTTCGCTGCCGTGTTGACCATCTTGGTAGTGGCCCATGTGAGTTGTAGCGAATACTAGGTCAACTTTTTCGTTTGCTTCGATTTCTGCAAGTACTTTTTGGATTTCAACTTGTGGATCTTCGAAGTAGATATCAGCAACGTTGTCTGGGTTTACCAGTTTCGCTGTGTCTTTTGTTGTAAGACCGATTACCGCTACTTTAAGGCCGTTAATCGTGAATACTTTGTAAGGAGCGAAGTAACGCTCGTCAGTTACTTTACCGTCTGCATCTTTCTTGTAGATGTTCGCTGCTAGCATAGGGAAGTCTGCTAGCTCAGCTTGCATGTCTAGAACATCTAGAGAGTTATCGAATTCGTGGTTACCCACTGCCATTGCATCGTAACCAATAAGGTTCATACCTACGAAGTCTGGTACTGCATCTTGCATATCTGACTCTGGTACACCTGTGTTGATGTCACCACCAGATAGAAGAATACTCTCACCGCCGTTTGCAGCAACTTCTGCACGAATAGACTCGATAAGCGTTTTACGAGCAGCCATGCCGTACTCGCCATCACTGTTGTGCCAGAAACGACCGTGGTTATCGTTAGTGTGTAGAACCGTGAACTTAGTACATGAGTCTGCTGTGTCACAGGTCACTGGAGAGTTGTCGCTGTCTGAGCCACATCCTGCTAGCGCAGCGCCGACCGAAAGTACCAAAAGGGATTTGGAAAACTTCATAAGGGATCCTTTCTTTGTGATTTTGTTATTGTTACGGCGTGCAATATACGGAAATAGTGTGAAACTTTAGTGATCTACTTCTTATTTATAGTTTTGTTGAATAAGGGAAATTACGGCACTGCAAAGCATGTCGATAAATAAACAGAAATCGTATTTAGTAAAGGTTTGATCCATTATTGAATTAAAAGTGTGAGCGGTTTAATTGAATGCATTTTGTTTATGTGAATCAATACGCGTTTTGGTGAGATATAAAGCAAACTTTGGTGATTATTTTGCCAAATTCATGTCTTCTTAATGCTAAAGAAACAAATAGTTATACTTTTCTGTACGCTGTGTTGAGAGGAAGGGATGCTCAAAAAAACAACCGCGCTTGCCGCAGAAATCGATTGCTCATGGCAGAAACTGTTCAACGTGAACGGTAATTTGTACAACGGCTATTCTTATGACCCACATTATTGGCAAAAGTTCTCCGATCTTTGTGCTGTATTTTTATACCAATCTGATGCCTGTACGTATATATCCTGTCCTCCAAGTTTATGGGAACGAATTAAACATTTTCAGACCAATGAGCTGGAGAGAAAATTAAATAACAAGCAATTGTTCTGTGAATACGACGATGTCGACTACTATTTATTTAATGACGATAACGTCAACAAAGACGACGAAGTGATTTCTCTTTCTATTGAGTCGGATCGTGAGTTGCTCGAATCCTTTTTAAGTCGTGAGAGTGAAGAAGATATTTTAAAGGCGGATTTTGACCTCGATAGCCATTTTTTCTATGGCATCTTCGACAACAAAGAACTGGTCGCTGTGCTTGCTTCATACTGTTATCAAGGAAAAGAACCATTCGAGTCTTTGTCCATATTAGTTTCCCCAAATTCGAGAGGGAAAGGTTATGGGAAACGGCTGCTTGGCCACTTAATTAATGAAGTGAAGACTAGGCAGCGCACAATTAGGTATCGAGTAAATATTGAAAATACGATCTCAATAAAGCTGTGCCAGTCATTAGGTTTTGAAGCGTACAGCCGTCAGAGGGTGTTTACTCAGGAATAACGAGAAAGGCGAGCAATGGGATATACAGTTAGAAATGCAGTGAGAGACGAAGCGAGTTATATCGCCAAGATACACGTTGATTCCTGGCAAGTTGCTTACAGAGGGTTGATGCCGCAAAGCTACATTGACCAGTTCACCCGAGAGCGTCGAGAACGCATGTGGACGCGAGTGATGACGGAACAACTGGCAAACCTCATCGTTGTCGAAAAACAAAAAGAGATTGTCGGTTTTCTGAGTTATGAACTACCTAATCATTCAAGTGAAGACAAGACGGCGATTGTAACCTGTTGCTATGTATCCCCTTTATATTACGGGCAGGGTGCTGGCAGTGCATTGATTGATGAGTTAGAAACAAGATTGCTCTCAACGCCTGTGATGCAGATTAGCCTTAAGGCGTTAGATACCAATAAACAGGGGCTGAATTTCTATAAGAAGTGCGGTTTTGTACGCTCTGGAGAGGAAGAGGCCGAGGTTATTGATGATATGACGCTAAATGACGTCACATTGGTGAAGTATATAGCGCGAACCTAGTGCTTAAGCTCACATTTGTCTGAACTGAAATGCCCAATGCAAAGCTTGGTTGAATAGAGAGTCGTTTATTAGACTCAAAGTGTAGGGGAGATTTACGTTTACCCTAAATAGTAAAACCCCGGAGGTGGTAAGTCTCCGGGGTTTTGAAATTTTTTTAGATATCTCGGTTGGTAAGTCCGATAATCTTTATGCAAAAGGTTTGGATTTTATCCGTTAATTCCTTGGTAGGGAATTAGATACGGATGAAGTCCATGTGCTCAACTTTTGGCTTGTAAGCGTGACGTTGAACGTCTTGTGGCTTAACTTTAACTTCAGCGCCGTCGATCACTAGAACGATACCTTCGTAGAACTCAGGCTTGTCCATTTGGTTAACGATGTCGTCGTGGTTAAGAACGATAGCAACTGCTGCTGCTTCACCGCCGTATACAACTGCAGGGAATTTGCCAGCGTGACGTAGGCGGCGGCTCGCACCTTTACCTAGTTCAGTACGTACTACTGCTTCGAATTTCATAGTATTTACTCTCAAATTAGTAAAAAATAAAACTTTACAAACACAATGCGACCTTGTGTTCGTAGTAAAGCTTGAAACAGGAACTGTTCAAGCGAGCGCGGATACTATCATCCTACTCTACATTCAGCAACCAAAATTGTACCTAAATCACCAAAAAGCCAGTAATTCTTCGTCAAGAAGAGTGTCTGTTTTATGGTGTCGGCAAAACTTTGTCCGCATTGCGCTGATTTTAACCTATTTGGCTCTTTGTCAGCACGTTTCTATTTGCCTAGGACTCAATCCTCTTCTCAAGTTAATTCATTCATTAACGACATCTGTTATTCACAAAATGAACGCAAAATGAATGTTGACCTCAGTAACCGTTAAGTCAGTCGGTTCTATTCTCCATCGTACATAAACGGACAACCTCAATGGAGCACATTATGAATCCTATCAGTATCGTGATAATTACCCTCAATGAAGAAAAACGTATTGGTCGACTACTTGAAGACTTAACCAAACAAACTCACCAGAAATTTGAAGTGATTGTGGTGGACTCGAACAGCGAAGATTCGACACGTGAAGTTGCACAAGCATACGAAAGCTCATTACCAGAACTTACCGTTCATCAAATGGAGACTCGTGGTGTCAGCTTAGGACGTAACACTGGGGCAGAGTTGGCGAAATACGAACGTATTCTTTTCTTGGATGCAGACGTACGTTTGCCAAGCGACTTTCTAAGTCGTGCAATGAGCAAGTTAGAAGACGCTAAGTTAGAAGTAGCTGGCGTCTATATGGGCGCTAAAGACTTACCAATGGCGCACAAGCTAGGCTATGGCATGTTTAACGCGGGTTTATTTATTACTCAGTACACATTCCCAACTGCGGTAGGTGCTTGCATTTTCTCTACCAAGCGTGCGCACAAAGAGATAAACGGCTTTGATGAGTCTATTACGCTTTGCGAAGATTGTGATTACGTGAAACGCGCTTCAAAAACATGGCGATTCCGCTTTTTACCAATGACGTTCGAATTCGATCCGCGTCGTTTGGAGCAAGATGGTTTCTTTAAAATGGGCATGACCTATTTCAAAGCTAATGTGCGTCGATTCTTCTTTGGAGAAATGCGTAACAACGAGATGGAGTACAAATTCGGTCACTATAAAGATCAACACTCATAATCGTCGGAGGCTGTATGCTGGAAGCGATCAGTCTGTTCTTCGGGGCATTTCTGGATGCGACGATTGGACCAAATCTCTTTGTCCCGGGCGAGCCGTTTCTGCTCGCTGCGGGCTATCAATTACACCAAGGCATCATCTGGGGCGTAATCGCTGTCCTCGTTGGTGGTTGGCTTGGTGATCAACTCAGTTACTTTATTGGTAAACGTTCGGGCTCTAAAGCTCAGAGAAAGCTGATTCGTTGGCAAGCTAAGACGAAGCGCCCAATTGCTCGTTGTCGCTTGCTGATGAAAAAGCGTGGCAACGCCATTTTGATCTTTGCACGCGTATTAGGCCCAGTCGCTTGGGTCGTGCCATTTATGGCGGGTTCAGTGAACGTGAGTTGGAAGCGCTTTACCGTCTGTTCATCAATAGGTTTGATACTCGGTGTTGGGCAATTTGTTGTTGCTGGATATTTGCTTGCTGCAGGTCTGCAAACTTGGTTGCCATTGGATTCCTTAAAGTTAATCTTAATTGAACATAAACTTCTTATTGCTTCGGTATTGGTGGCTGTGACATTTACCGTTGTTGCGTGGAAAAAGAATTGGTCACGCAAGTGGACCAAGTCACTGACGGCATTAGTGCTGTGTTTGGTTGCTGCAAACTATGGTCATTTTTTCTATCTTGCTGACGATAATGTTCAGCAAGTCGAGTCCACTGAGATTCAACCAATCGCGTTTAACGATCTTGGTTTTAAAGTGTATCCAGGACGTTCAAATGTATTTGACGCTCAGGCCGTAAATTTGGTCTACGTCGGTGAATCACCGAGAACCTTAATGCAAGAACTCGGTTGGCTAGAAAATCAAACATTCTCAAGAAACGACATTGAGTTGTCTGATTATGTGAGTTTGTTGAAGCAAAAGCTGCCACCTGTGTCGGATTTGTTTTGGAATGGCAAACCACAAGCGATGGCATTTCAAGAACCCGGAAGCTTACTTAAACGTTCTCATATACGCTGGTGGCAAGCAGGACACGAGGCAAGCTCAAATCAGTCGGTTTGGGTGGGGGCGATAAGCTATGATGATGGACTCAAATTAGCGCATTACTCCGGTATTGTGACTGTGCTGCATCGGATTGATCCAAACGTAGACAGTGAAAGAGACCGTCTGGCGAATCAAATCGAAATGAGTCATCTAGCCTTAGTAGGGGAATTGCATTCGTTAGCGCAACCTGTCGCAATGGACAATAAGCATGACTATTACTCAGATGGGAATGTATTGTTGATTAGCGAGCCTTCACTTGCTTTCAATGTGCTTAATCAGAGCTCAGATACAAAAAATGGCACCTAACGATGAAGCATCGATAAGTGCCATTTCAGAGTTATCACCGGATGTGATTTAAGCTCGACTCTTTTGCAAAATGAGGGTGGCTTTTAAACCGCCCATTTTACTTTCTGAGAGTTCAAGTTGGCCTCGGTAACTGTGTGCCATTTCATTCACGATGTTCAAACCCAAACCAGAACCCGGAGTGGTTTCATCCAGTCGATAACCTCGCTTAATCACTTGGCATAGTTGCTCAGCAGGAATCCCCGGGCCATCATCTTCAATAACGATGTGAATGTTGTCTTTGTCCAAGGTTGAATGAACACGAATGATGCTGTTTGCCCACTTGTAGCCGTTTTCTAGCAAGTTACCCACCATCTCATCAAGGTCAGTTTTCTCTACTGCCACATTCAGTTCAGAATCGAGCTCGTTAATCAATGTGACATCACGATGTGCATAGACTTTATCAAACGCCATCGAAATGGCATCAACACGCACTGAAGGGTTCGATTTCACCGAAAGGATGTTCATTGAACCAGCCATACGAGCACGACCTAAGTGATAGTCGATGTGCTGTTGAATCTGCGTGATTGGCGCGTTCAAGCGATCTTGCTCTTCGGGCTTTAAGGTTTGCACTTCGTTTTTCAAAACCGAAAGCGGCGTTTTCAGCGCGTGGGACAAGTTCCCTGCATGGTTACGAGCACGCTCAAGCAGTTCTTGATAATGGAATAACAGGGCGTTGAGGTCTGAGATTAGCGGCGAAATTTCTTTCGGGTACTCTTCTTCCAAGCCTTTTTTATTACCAGATTTCAGTTCGGCCAACTCTCTTTGTAGCTTGGTCAACGGGCTCAGAGACCACGCAATTTGCAGCAAGATAACGGCGAGCACGCCAGCAAACAGCAATCCCAAGATAATCCAAAGTTGCCCGGTTAAAGATTGAATCGTGCCTTCAATTGGGTCTTCGTCGATACCAATGATGACATCAATAGGGCCATCATAATCAGGAAGGTAAAGGGTCTTCTTCAACGTGATGAGCTTTTCATCGCGCGCGCCAAAAGCATCTTTATCCAATCCTTTGTATTCGATTTTTTTGTCCCACAGAGAGCGAGAGCGTTCTAAGCTCGTCTCAGTAGAAGCGCTCCAGTATAAGCCACTGTATGGGCGGCTAAATCTTGGGTCTGAAAGTTGGGTAGGGAGGGTGAGTTTGCCTTTGCTGTCGACTTCAAGCTGGGCGGCGATTTCGTCCATGTAAACATTCAATTGCGAACGAGTGTCGTCCACCATGTAGCTATACACTTGAGTAGGGATTGTTACGCCAGCAGCAAGGATCATTGCGGTCAGCCAAACGACCGCAGCTAAAACTAAGCGACTCTTGATACTGAGCCGCTTAAGTACATGTATGGAAGGCCTTGCTTTATTCGGCATTCAGTTGATACCCCAAGCCACGAACGGTCTTGATGATTTTCGGTGCGATTTTCTTACGAATACGACCGATGAACACTTCAATGGTGTTTGAGTCGCGGTCGAAATCTTGCTTATAGATGTGTTCGACCAACTCGGTACGAGAAATAACTTTTTCAGGATTGTGCATGAAGTACGCCACCACTTTGTACTCTAGCGCGGTTAAGCTGACAGCTTGGCCTTGCCATAGAACTTTTGATGAGCGCGTATCTAAGCTTAAATCACCAATCTGCATTACAGGTGATGCGTTACCTGAAGCACGACGCAGTTGAGCGCGGAGACGTGCAGTAAGTTCCACCATTTCAAATGGTTTAGTTAGATAGTCGTCGGCACCTGCATTCAAACCTTCAACACGTTGAGATAGAGTGTCACGCGCACTCAAAATTACCACGGGTGTATTAATGTTTTCGTCTCGAATGCCTTTTAGAACCGTCAAACCATCGAGTTTTGGTAAACCAAGGTCGAGTACGATCGCATCCCATTCTTCAGAAGTAGCGCGATACAAAGCATCGATGCCATCTTGAGAAAGCTCTGGCACCCAGCCATTGTTTTCTAACGTTTCTAAAATCTGTTCGCCTAGGCGAGGCTCATCTTCGACAACAAGTATTTTCATATTCTTTCTTCTTATTATGCTTAGTGACTATTTATGATTGATCAGGTTATGAATGATCAGGTTATTAGTGCACAGTGCTTGCGATTGATTACTGTGGCTTGAGTGCTTTATTAAAGTTACGGCCTTTGATTTCGAGCATTTCCAGCGTTGCTGCGTCGTATTCCACTTTGATTACGCTGTCATTGAACAGGATTTTCAGCTCGTATACCCACTCATCATCGTCTTCTTCAAGTTCTACTTTAATAATACGCCCATACAGATCATTCTCCACTGCTTCATACATATCAGAGAAAGGGCGAATATAGCCTTTCTGAACGGCGCGGTAGACTTCATCCTGATCTTCATCGAACTCGATTCGTGTTCCTGGTTTTTCGACGTCACGAACAATGGCATGACCGTCTTTGTCATCATGATGATCATGGTGAGACGCAAAGCTTGGTGCAGACAATAAAAGCGGTACTAAACCTAGCAGCACAGGCAGCTTGCGTGGTGTGAAGGATGTAGACATAGCAAAGCCTTTTTCGGAGAGTTAGCAAAATTATATCGGCTCGTACATGAATGGAAAGTGAATACGAAATCGAGTTCAAATTTTTCTACCTTCGTTACGATAAAAAAATAATTTCTGTAATTTAAATGGCTTATAGAGAGATTTAACAGTAATTAGGCACTGGTCGGATTTGCATTTCGCAATATGCCTATAAACAAAAACCTAACAAATGTATATTTTTCGCGCTATACGCTGCTGATATAAATATTACATATAATTGGTCTGGACAAATGATAGGGCATTTTAATTGGATGGCTCGGTGCAGTTCCTAGTGTATGCATGGAGTTCTTAGGGTAGAGAATGCTTCTGTTTAAACTGTCGAAAAATCCTCTGGTCATTTCGTTACTGGTCTATGTTGCTGTCGTTTCTTCGATGAGCTTTTGGGCGATCAATCGCAGTGAAAAAGAGTTTGCTTCTATCGCCAATTATCTGGAGCTCTACAAAAGCACTGCGGTCCTAACTGGATTGAGAATTCAATCTGACCTAAAACACGATTCTCCAGTTTCCCTTACATCAGATCATATAAACCAATCGCAACGAGTTAAATCGCTAAACGATGACGAGCTCAATCACAGCGAAAGGATTGCGTTCACCGTATTAGAAGACCTTTATCAGTACAACCGCGAGCTTGCGGAAAGACCCAACGTTCACATTTATTATCGCTCTTACACAGGGCAAAAGCTTATCTTCTCGAAAGCAGGGGACAACCTTGCTATTGAGCCTTCGATGTTCGATCCCGCTTTATGCAGTCAAACTCGCGATTGCACCTTGAATATGCATGACTCTGATTTAGCCGACCGAGTTGTCTTTTCTGAAAACTTTAATAACACCGAGACGGGAGAAACGACCTTCAGCATCTCAAGTCCTGTTTATAGTGACGGGAGCATCGTTGGTGATGTGGTCGTTGAAGTTCACGTGAACTATGAGTTTTTGGAAGGGCAGAGCTTATCGACGGAGAAAGTGAACGGGCACTATTACGTCACTATCGGGCATGCAAATTACCCGTTTTATGATCTCGCTGGAGGGCTAATATTGCCGCTTGATAACGTCAGCGTGGTGATCTATCAATTGCCTGTCGTGAAGGTGATCATCGATAACCTTTGGGTGTTGCTGGTGACTTGGGTTTTGGTTCGAACTTATCACCGCCTTTACTCTTCCAATATAAAGCACAGGGATCACTTAGCGCATGCGATTAAAAGTGCCAGTCGGGATGAGCTGACCGAGTTGTACAATCGCAAGGTATTTGAAGATCAGGACTTTGAAGACGCACTTAAAGATGGACACTATTCGGTGATTCTTATCGATGGTAAAAAGTTTAAGCAAATCAATGATACCTATGGACATAAAGCGGGTGACCTAGCGCTTATTCATATTGCAAGAATGATGAAGTCGACCTTTAGGCAGAGTGATTGGTTGATTCGCCTTGGTGGTGATGAGTTTGTGGTTGTTATGCCACATTGCCCGCTAGAGTCTGCAGAGGAGCTTGCTGCCAATTTGCGAGATAGCATCGCTGCACGACCTTTAGTGCGTTATGGTATAGAGGTTGGTGTGACGACAGGGGTGGCTAAAGGAACGAGTGACGAGTCTTTGCTTGATGTGATTGAACTCGCCGATCAAGACATGTATCAGTACAAGGGCATTTGAGTCTAAGTCTTAAAGTGAAACAGCGCTGAAGTGGGCGCTGTTTGTCATTTTATAGCTGGACGATACTTGAATTTTTACTGCTTGAGTTCGTCTTCGAAGATCTTATCACGAAGCTTCCAGAAACGACCTGATTTACGAGCAATCACAAATTGAGGTAAACGGAAACGATGTTGGTTTGCCACCACTTTCGTTGGTGATGCTTCTTCAAATGGGCGATGTTTGTCGGCAAGGTGAGGGCGCACAAACTGGTCTTTGAAGGTTTGCTTTTGTTTCTTGGTATTCAGTGACCAGAACTCATGCACCAATGCATTGCCTTCGCCTTGATAGGTTTCACCAGAGTACGTCACTTTTAGTTGTGACTTACCGTCACTGGACTTAAATACCGACAATTCCATTTCTGTACATTCGAAGATCAGCGCATCTTTCAGGTTTAACGCTTCTTTGAGTTTTTTATCTGGATCGACAAGAGTGGCATCGCATTCATGACAAATACGCGCTGCAATGTCGTTATCTGCGCCACATTCACCACAATATTTGGCTCTAAAGCGATAACCACAGTGTTCGCGCTCTCCGGTTTCATCATCTTCAAAATATCCTTGGCAGCGACGACCAAAGTGCTCAAGCAAAAAGCCGTTGCTGTCTAACTTGCCCCAGAAGTTGTTATTAAAGCCGCAAGCAGGACAAGGAATGGTGATAATTTCGCTGGTGGAATCGGGCTTAGGGTCGCCCACTTCAGGTTGATATAAGTCATAGCTGTTGCCAGCGTAATCCAGAACTAAACATTCAGATTTGCCTTCCGACAGACGCAAACCACGACCAACAATTTGTTGATATAAACTGACCGACTCGGTTGGGCGCAGAATCGCGATTAAATCCACATGTGGCGCGTCGAAACCTGTGGTTAAAACGGACACGTTAACCAAGTACTTTATCTCTCGATTCTTGAACGACTGAATGATGGCATCGCGCTCAGGTGTTGGCGTATCACCAATCACAATTGCGGTTTCACCTTCAGGCAGTAATCCATGGATTTCTTGCGCATGGCGAACTGTGGCAGCAAACACCATGACGCCTTTACGTTCGTTGGCGTATTGAATGATTTGCTCAACGATTTGTGGCGTCGCACGTTTGGCTTTGTCGATCACCATGTCCATTTCAGCTTCTTTGTATCGACCTGTGTTAGCCGGTTTTAGCTGCGAGAAGTCATAAGACAAGACGGGCGCATCCATCATACGTGCTGGTGTTAGGAAGTTTTCGTCTAGTAAATAACGGATAGGGAGCTCGAAGATACAGTCGCGGAAAAAGCGTGATTCTTCAGTGCGAACCTGCCCACGGGTGTGATACTGGTAAATCCAACCCATACCTAAGCGATATGGTGTTGCGGTTAAGCCCAACACTTTAATGCCCGGGTTAAGCTCTCTCAGGTGAGTAATGACTTTTTGATAGCTACTGGTTTTTTCGTCTGGCACGCGATGGCATTCATCAATAACGAGCAAAGAAAACTGGTTCTTGAAGGAATCCAGATTACGAACCACAGATTGCACCGACGCAAACACCACTTGTTGATCGGTTTCTTTTCGCCCAAGCCCTGCTGAGAAAATTGAACCTTTTAGTCCGTAGCCTTCGTACTTGGCGTGGTTCTGTTCCACTAGCTCTTTTACGTGAGCAAGTACCAGTACTCGACCTTTGGCAAGCCTTGCTAACTCTGCAATGACCAAGCTTTTCCCCGCACCTGTAGGCAGCACAATGACCGCTGGTGTGGAGTGTTTACGAAAATAGTGAATCACCGCTTTTACAGAGTCGGCTTGGTATGGTCGAAGGGTGTACATGAAAATCTGTGAAATTGCTCAACTATTCGAATTAGGATCGCTATAATACCCGACCTTAAACATTAGAGGTATTCATGCGTTTAGATAAATATTTGTGTGATGCACTGGGCGCGACTCGCAAGCAGGCAACGAAGATCATCAAAAGTGGTGAAGTAACGGTTGATGGTGAAGTACAAAAGAGTGGCGCTTTCAAAGTGCCAGAAGGTGGTGTAGTTGAGTGGGAAGGACGCGAAGTTGGTGCTCCTGGTCCTCGTTACATCATGCTGTACAAACCTGCGGACTTTGTATGTTCACATGAAGATGGGCACAACCCAACTGCATTCGTGTTACTTGATGAGCCAAAGGTAGAGAACCTTCACTTTGCTGGTCGTCTGGATGTGGACACAACCGGTCTTGTGTTGATCACAGACGACGGTCAGTGGTCGCACCGTATTACGTCACCAAAACACAAATGTGAAAAGACGTACCGTGTATGGCTAGTGGATGCGATTCAACCTGATTATGTTGAGAAGTTTGCTGAAGGCATTGAGCTACGTAACGAGCGTGAAGCGACACTGCCAGCACACCTAGAAATCGTCAACGAAGCAGAAAACGAAGTACTTCTAACGATTGTGGAAGGTAAATACCACCAAGTGAAACGCATGTTTGCTGCACTCGGCAATAAAGTAGAGCACTTACATCGTGAACGTATTGGTTCTATCGTGCTTGATGAAGCATTGGAGCCGGGTGATTACCGATTCTTAACCGAAGAAGAAGTCGAATCAGTTTGGAAGTAATCCATTCTATTCGGAAATAATTGCTGTTCTGGGAAATTGTTTAATTCCCGATAGGAACTAGTGTTTTGGTAGGAAATCGCTCAAAATGAGGGTTCCTACCAAATATGTCTTAGTGTCTGAACAAGACGCACATTCGCCGCTCGTAAACGCAGGCAGAACTGTATTTAATCTGAGAAAAGTCTTTTCTCTTGTTGGTCCTTACTGACGATAAGTACAGACGGTGTTAACGTCACCGCCTCTTCGTTTTAGCTCGGTTATTTTGTCGTTCTGCATACTGATCATGCAGGTTATAGCGTCGAGTTAGTCAAGACCGTCTTGGTATACTTTCGTCTTTTATGATCTTCTCATTAGTAAGGAAACTATGCTCTGTCTCCGTAACTACTACGAATTCAGGGTAGGAGAAGCGTCAATCATCTATCTCAATCAATGTGGAATGTTGATGGGAGGACACAACAAGAGGTAAAGCAATGACAGAAAAAGCCCAAAGTGCTCCCCAGTCACAAATCAGTTTTTTATTGTTTCTTGTACTCGGTGCTATTGGTGCGTTGACGCCACTTGCTATCGATATGTATCTGCCAGCTATGCCAACCATCGCAAAAGATCTTGGCGTAACCCCAGGTGCGGTACAAATTACATTAACGGCTTATACGGCAGGTTTTGCTATAGGTCAGTTAATTCACGGTCCTTTAGCAGACAGCTACGGTCGCCGACCAGTACTCATTTTAGGTGTGCTCTTTTTTGGTTTGGCAGCGGTAGTCAGTGCAACCACTAACGGTATTGATGCGCTAACTTATGTGCGCACTGCACAAGGTTTTGCTGGCGCTGCGGCTGCTGTGATCATTCAAGCGGTCGTGCGTGATATGTTTGACCGTGAAGATTTCGCGCGTGCAATGTCATTCGTGACCTTGGTGATCACGATTGCGCCTCTGGTAGCGCCGATGATTGGTGGTCACCTTGCTATCTGGTTCGGTTGGCGCTCGATCTTCTGGGTTCTAGCTATTTTTGCCGTTGTGGTGATTTTGCTGGTTCTATGGATGATCCCAGAAACGCTGAAACCAGAAAACCGTCAGCCACTAAGATTTAGAACTACGATTCGCAACTATGCGCGTCTGTGTTCTAACCCTGAGGCATTAGGTTTAATGCTTTCAGGTGGGTTTTCGTTCTCGGGTATGTTTGCATTCCTGACTGCGGGTTCGTTTGTTTATATTGATTTATATGGTGTTCGACCGGACCAATTCGGTTACCTATTTGGTTTGAACATCATCGCGATGATCATCATGACCAGCCTGAACGGCCGCTTGGTCAAGAAAGTTGGTTCACACGCCATGCTTCGCTTTGGTTTAACGATTCAGTTGATTGCGGGTATTGGTCTGTTTGTTGGCTGGATGCTTGATCTCGGTTTATGGGGAATCGTGCCATTCGTTGTGCTGTTTATCGGTACTTTGTCTACGATTGGTAGTAACTCGATGGCGTTGCTACTTAGCGGCTACCCAACAATGGCGGGTACGGCATCTTCGCTTGCGGGTACACTGCGCTTCGGTACGGGCTCATTGATTGGTGCACTCGTTGCAGCAATGCCGGGTGGCGTGTCGTGGCCGATGATCATCGTTATGTTTGCTTGTTCAGTGCTGTCTGCACTGTTTTATTGGACTTTAGGAAGAAAGGCGTAATGTCTAATTACACCAAAGAAATTCAAAACTTAGTTAACGCTGCTCTGGCGGATTTAGACCAGGAGCATCGCTCAGGTAAATTGGCGAATGCGCCAGTAGCGAACAACCATTACTTAGTTCGTTGGGTAACCAAGGCGCTGAAATCACAACGTTTTGGTCGCACTGTGGGTGATGATTTAACGCGTTGGCAAAAAGCTGGTCGCTCAAAAGGTAATGATGCGGGTTTGCTATTCATCTTCAAACGCATCTCTGGCTTTTACGCGCAGTTTTTCCCAGAAGGTGAAGAGCCTAAAGTGATCAAAGATTCTGACATTGAAGCGTTTCTTGATGCAATGGAACAAGCGGGTTGGGAAGTGTCTACGTCTGAGCAACTGGTTGGTTGTGGCAAAGTGCAAATCTTCACAGAGGGGCAAAATTCTCTGGCGTTGTGTGCCGATCAGTGCGAAAGCTGTTTTGATGGTGAGCTACTCGTTAAACCAATGAGCTGGTTTGTTCGTGGCAACCACGCTGAGTTTGTCGAAAAAGCATCACAAGCGGGTTATATGGTTCATAAAGTGACGGACTACAAATCCATGGTGAAATACCACGGTGAGTACCTGATCTTCCCAGCAAACGAAGGCAATCAGCTGGCAGAGATCCCGCTGTCATTTAAAGCTGACTAGACCGTATTTAGCATCTCAATAAGTAACCGAGCTTCACCTTGAGGTGAGCGAAAAACGTTACTTATCGGAGATTACGGCTCTCAAAAGCGTACATACTGTGGTGTGTACGCTTTTTTGTTTTTGAGGGCATGGCATTCACTTCTATCAAGCGATTAAACAAACTTATGGCTGTGATCGTAGAAGTTCATGATTCGCTTCAGGGCCCAATCTCGATATCGGTCGGATTCAATTAAAATGTCATGCCTTGCATGAGGAATGCTTAAAAGCCTCGAACTGGCACAATGCTCATTGAATAAGTCTTGGGCAGGCAAGGACACAACGTTATCCCCCTCTGGTTGCACGATTAAAATCGGCGTTTTAATGTCTTTGGCTTGAGCTAAACAATTTTTACCCGCAGCAACGGCTTCGCTAATCCACTTAGGGCTAACACCACCGAGTCTCAGGTTGGGGTGGTTGCTTAACAAATCACTGTAGGCTTTGAAGCGATTAGGGCTACTTGTATGGTCATTACCTTCAAAGGTTTTGGTCACAAATGCCGTCTGGGTAGGGGCGAAATTCGGTGTTTTCTGAAGTTGACTGATGAGTTTAATCGTTGCCGTTTGAATGCCGCCAACCACTTTGGGTAACTTGATACCAAACATTGGGCTTGTTAGGGCGCACGCTTTAACGTTGTGCTCATAGCTCGCGAGGTATTGAGTTGCGACAGCGCCTCCCATCGAGTGGGCGAGCATCATAACTTCGTCTTTATGTTGGCTCTCTACAACCTCTTCAAGAAACTGAGCCAAGTCTTCAACATAATGCTCAAATTGGTCCACATGTCCAAGTTCGCTGTGCTCTGCCAAGCGTTGCGACTCTCCCTGACCCCGATGATCAAAGGAATAGATATTGAAGTATTGGCTGAGTTCGTAAATGACTTCTTTGTACTTCCAAAACGATTCATTTCGCCCCTGAACAATGACTAACGTTCTTGTATGGTTTTGAGGGTTCACGTTGATCCAAGCGATATCATTATTCATCGCGCCTTTGAAGTAACCGCTCTTTCTGTTTTGCCATACATCATCTATTTGTTGGTGATAATTATGGTTATGGTGACTCAACTCCGAGGTAATGGGGTGATAGCGTTTATAGGGTTTGTGAGGAATATTGAGTTTTCTTCCTATGCTGGTCACAAACAAGCGGCCCAGTTGAGCTCCGTGCAAATAATCCGCATCGAGTTGTTTTTTCGTACTCTCAACAACCGAAGATTGTAAGTTCCGTGCCGGAGAGATTTCGTAAATGTTTACATCATCAGGAGGAAAGGCGAGAAAGCGTCGAGTTTGTCGATAAGTTTCTTCGTGTTTGAGCAATATAGCTGATAGCTCACTCATTGTTTTGGATGGCGCGCGCTTTAGCACGGCTTCTATTAGAGGGTGATGCTCGTCAAAGTCGATGGGCATCGTTCGGATTACCACGATGTGTTTGTAACCTCGACGATAAGCTTCTTCTACTGGGATTGGTGCAGAAACACCGCCGTCTAACCAACGTGCGCCATTAAACACAACCGGCTTTTTGTGTAGAGCGGGAATCGCACAAGATGCTCTAAGTACATCCTTCCAATTATCAACGGTGACATCAAAACACTCTGTTGTTAGGTTTCGTGCGTGTGTCGCGACGGCGACGACTTGCTTTGTTTTGAGTAAATCAGAACCTTTTTCCCAGTTTAACGGGATGCTTGTCTCGGCATTGTCTACTAAAAAATCTAAGTCAAATCCTTCCCCATTGAGCAAGTATTTCGTGAGTTTAAAGAACTCAGGGCGTCGTGTTGTTTCTGTGATGATTTTGTAGGCATGCCCTTGATGCCCACAGACATACGAGGCTAGGTTGAGAGAGCCAGCAGAAGTACCAATTAGCAAATCAAAAGGATTGAAATCAGCATGTAGGAAGGCATCTAACACGCCTGCAGTAAAAATGCCTCGCTGGCCGCCTCCCTCAGTCACCAACGCGATCTTATCGACATGTTGCTGACGAAGCATAAAGTTATCGTGGTGTTTGCTGCTAATGATGTATCGATTGCCCATTGTGATTCCAAAATCTGCTTAACGTATAGTCACTAAGTTCAGAACAAAGCCGGTCTAAAAAGGTATGAGCTAAGAATAATATGGGGATTACACTGAAATAAATTCAATTAAATTTACACAGTGTTAATCAATATAGAACCTTTTCAATAGCACTCTCAAATCGTCTTTATTTGCTTTGTTTGGAAGTGCTATGAGCGGCCAAATGTAATGGTGTTACTCCTGCTCTAAATGATCTGCTTCTTTGGCGATCGCTTTTACCATACCTTTGAAGATGAATAGGTGTGCTGGCATCATCGCAAACCAATAAAGCAAACCGGGGAAGCCCTGCGGATGCCACCATGCGGTGATATCAAATTCACGCTCTTCGCCATCGTCTTTGATCGTAATTTCTAAACGGCCAAGTCCCGGGCCTTTCATACCGAAAAACAGTGAAAGGAACTGGTTCTCTTCGCAGCGAATAACCTTCCATGAATCAATGAAATCACCCACTTTGAGCTCTGGCCCTGGTGGTGAAACTCGAATGGGTTTCCCTCCACCAAAGAAGATATCAAGCCACTCTCGGGTGCGCCAAAGGATGTTGGCAAAGTAATAGCCTTTTTCAGGGCTCCCGATCTTTTGTGCTACCTTCCAAAGTGATTCTGCCGAGGCTTTTGTCTTAATGCTTGCTCCTGCCTGTTTTGGATAATAGCCGTAGCCCGGTTGCCAACGTTTGAGTGCTGCTGGTTCAAACCCCCATACGTTACTGCGCACAAAAGTTCCTTCCGTAGCGATGGTGTCCGCTACGGATTGCTCATAGCTGATTAGCTCTTGTGGAAATCGTTCGTGAATGGCTTTGGTATCAGCAATGTAATCGTGCTCCAAACCAGCTAGCAGCGCTTTACCAATGCTTGCAGGAACTGATGTCACAATGGCTAACCAATACGATGCCATTTTGGGTGTCAGCAGTGGGGTTGACCAAAGCCGGTAAGGTTTTTTCGTGATTTTACAAATGACTTCAAATTGCTCGCGATAACTTAATGTATCCGGCCCACCAACTTCATAGATCTCACTTTCTGTCGGTTTAGTTTCTGCCAGTTTAAGCAAGTAGTGATTGAGGTTGGGTAGGGCGATTGGGTTGGCTTTGGAGTCGACCCACTTAGGCGCAATTAGAATTGGCAGGTTGTAGACGAAGTCACGCATGATCTCGAATGCCGCAGACCCCGGCCCAATAATCACGCCTGCACGAAGCTCGGTAACAGGAATGCCAGCTTGGCGAATGATCTTCCCCGTTGCTTTACGTGCTGCTAAGTGTTGAGAGTTGCCGGTTTGTGGCTGAATCGCACTCAAGTAGATCACGTGTTCTACACGACTTTTCTCAAGCGCATTTTTGAAGTTCTCTGCGAGGTTTAATTCGTACTCAACAAAGTCGTGACCTTGCGCCATACCGTGCACAAGGAAGAACACCAAATCAAAATCATTTACGACTTCGAGTGTCGCTTCTGCGTCTGCGAGGTCTAAATAAGTGAGTGTGAGATTAGGGTGTGGTTGAGTTCGAGATTCTAAATAGTCTATATGACGTGCGGCTGCCGTGACAATGTAACCTTTGTCGAGTAGCTGTGGAAGAAGCTGTGAGCCAATGTATCCTGAAGCCCCAAGTACCAACACCTTTTTCATTCTGAGTCCTTTTTATTGCTGGTGGATTAGTCACCACTGGGTATAATCATGAGACACTTTTCTCGTTCTATCAATAAGTTGTCGTCGGAGCGTGCATGACTTTTTTCTCACAACTGGTTACTCATGCCGATAAGTCGTTTTTACGTCGACTATTTGCCATCGCATTACCCATCACTTTACAGAGCATGATGTTCTCCAGCCGAAGCTTGGTAGACGTTTTGATGCTCGGTCAATTGGGCGAGGCGGAAATTGCTGCGGTTGGCGTTGCAGCAAGAGCGACATTCGTTACGACCATCATGCTCCTTGGCGTAACAACTGGCGGTGCGTTGTTAACAGCGCAGTACTGGGGAGCGGGAAACAAAGTAGGTGTAAGGCAAAGTACGTCGCTGACGTGGATGATCTCCATGGTATTCGCTGCCCTGACGGTGGTGTTATTCGTACTATTCCCAGAACCAATCATGCGCTTGACGACAGATTCGGAAGAAGTGATTCGCCTTGGTGCTGATTATCTCGTTATTTCATCGGTTAGTATGTTCGCTGTAGCTTGTGTCGCAAGTATGGCGGTGGGTCTGCGCGCCATGCATCAACCGGGACTAAGTACGTTTTTTAGCGGCATCGGCATTCTTTCCAACATCTTCCTTAACTGGGTGCTTATTTTTGGGCAATTTGGCTTTCCTGCGATGGGTATTAAAGGGGCTGCCATTGCCACCGTCATCAGTGGTGCTATTGAGGTAACTTGTTTATTCAGTTACCTGTGGTTTAAAAAACACATCATTGCTTTTGGTTTGGACGACATTCGTGCCAACTTAGTGTTGGATAAAATCACCCGTTTCCTAAAACTTTCCCTTCCGACAACATTTAACTTCCTAGCATGGGCGGGCGGCTTGTTTGCTTATCACGCGATTATGGGACAAGCAGGCGTGCAAGGCTTAGCGGCATTGTCAGTAATGACACCGGTAGAGTCGATTGCTCTTGCTATGATGATCGGTTCATCTAACGCTGCTGCGGTATTGGTGGGTAATCAATTAGGCGCCAAGAACTTTGGTCCGGTTTACTATCAAGCGTGGGCAACCGTGATTCTCAATGTGTTGATAGCCATCGTTGTCGCGATTTTACTTCTGCTCTCAAACCAACTTATTCTCGATGCTTTTAGTGCTCTGACGCCGGAAACGCGCCACCTAGCTGAACAGTTTATGGTGATTCTTGCTGTCGGGGTGGTACTTCGTTCTGTTCCTATGATGGCTATTGTCGGCGTGCTTCGGGCGGGTGGGGATGTGAAGTTCTGTTTGTACCAAGATCTGATCGCACAATGGGTAATAAGTATTCCATTAGCCGCATTCGGTGCTATCTATTTAGGCTTTGAGCCGCAATGGGTTTATTTACTGTTTTTGACCGAAGAAGTCGTGAAGTGGGGGACATGCCTACACCGCATGGCGAGCAAGAAATGGATGAAAAATTTGATCGATGCTTAGGAAGGGTCGCGAGACAAGTTGCATTTGTACTCTGATAGTGTGATCAACTATTCAAAATACTTCCTACCAACAGGATTTTAGTGTAGATTCTGATTCCAATTTTTAAACACCATTTGAGCGGCAAAATCAATGTTAAAACTGTCAGACCTATGTAAAGGCTATGTAGACGGGGGAGAGTTTCATCCTGTACTACAAGGGGCAGAATTAACATTACAACAAGGTGAACAAGTCGCATTAATGGGTGAAAGTGGATCGGGGAAAAGTACGCTCCTTAACCTTATCGCAGGTCTTGATACTGCCGATTCGGGCGAGATCCAATACCCAAGCTTTGCAATGCATAGCGCACCTGAACATCTTAGAACACTCTACCGCCGCAACAACATTGGAAATATCTTCCAGCAGTTCAACCTGCTTCCTACCTTGAATATCGCTGACAACATCCGTTTCTGCCGCCAATTAAAAGGCTTACCAGAAGACAAAGGCTTGTGGCGTCAAATTCTTTCTGCTCTCGATCTTATGCCGCTTTTAGGTCGTTACCCTGAAGAAGTGTCTGGTGGTCAGCAACAACGTGCTGCGATTGCTCGTGCTTTGTATATGGAGCCGAAAATCCTGCTTGCCGATGAGCCGACAGGTAGCTTGGATGAGCGTAATGCTGAAGCGGTAATGCGTCTACTAACCAGCCTAGCACGTCAATTAGAGTGTACGCTGCTGTTGGTTACGCACAGTGAGAAAGTTGCAGAGCACATGGAAGGTAGAATTCGTCTTCAAGGAGGACAGCTGCATGTTATGGCCCGTAGTTAAGGCACTACTCGGTCATTACCGTCGCTATCCACTTCAAATTATTCTTGTTTGGCTTGGTTTAACCTTAGGTGTATCACTTCTTGTTGGTGTGACATCGATTAACCAACACGCAAAACAGAGCTACGAAACCGGTGAGAAACTCTTTTCAAACCCTTTGCCTTACCGTATTCGTACCAAGCATTCAGCTAATAAAATCCCTCAGGGTTTTTACATTCAACTTCGACGTGCTGGTTTTAATCAGTGCGCGCCATTCGATGTTCTTCATCTCGATACCAAAGCCGACTTAAGCCTTATGTTGGTTGGGGTAGATCCTGTTGCGTTACTGCCTTTGCAGCAAGGAAAGTCGCTAAAAGACCTTCCTATGCTGACGTTGATGACGCCGCCTTACCCAATTTTAGTGAGCCAAGACTTAGCGTCTCACATGTCATGGAATGATGGTGATTTTATTACCCTTAACGATGGCAGCAGATTAGGGCCGTTGAAAGTCGACAGCGACAACTTACTTTCAGGCACGCGCTTAGTGACGGACATTTCGCTTCTTCGAATGTTAAAGCGCAGCTCTGGCTTGTCCGCGATTGCTTGTGGCGAAATGCCAGAAGAGAAGGTAGTAGCGCTGAAAAATATGCTGCCAAATGGCATGACGCTGGTACGTAATAGCCGCTCAGAATTGGAATCTTTGACGAAAGCATTCCACATGAACCTGACAGCAATGGGCATGCTATCGTTCCTAGTTGGCTTGTTCATCTTCTACCAAGCGATGTCTTTGTCTTTCATTCAACGTCAACGTTTGGTGGGGATCCTTCGTCAAACCGGTGTGAATGGTATGCAACTGGCACAAGCTTTGATGCTGGAGCTGACCATACTTGTTCTTGTCGCTTGGGCATGTGGTAATTTCTTCGGTTTGATTCTAGCTAACGAGCTTATTCCAGCCGTTTCATCAAGCTTGAGTGATTTATACGATGCCAATGTAGGGCTGACGATTGGTTGGTCTTGGGAATCCAGCCTATACAGTTTGGCTATGTCGGCCTTAGGTGCCTTGATTTCCTGTCTGTGGCCGTTGATCCGCTTATTAAAATCACAACCTATTCGCTTATCTTCTCGCTTGTCCCTAATGCGTTTTGCTGGGCGTGAGTTCTCTTGGCAAGCATTTGCGGCCTGCGGGTTCTGTGTGGCTGCTGTTGCGGTTTATCAGGCACCAAAAACGCAAGAGTCAGGTTTCGCGATTATCGCGCTAATGCTGATCAGTGTAGCGTTGTTTATGCCGTTCCTAATGTGGCACATGTTCCAAAGCTTCTCTTATTCATTACGATGGGTTCGTGTGCGTTGGTTCTTTGCTGACGCGGCGGCAAGTATGAGTTACCGAGGCGTAGCGACCATGGCATTTATGCTTGCACTTGCTGCAAACATTGGTGTTGAAACCATGGTGGGTAGCTTCCGCGATACGACGGACAAATGGTTGAGTCAACGCTTAGCGGCCGATCTCTATATTTATCCAACCAACAACTCTGCAGCACGTATGAGTTCTTGGTTAAAAGAGCAGCCAGAGGTTGATTCGGTTTGGTGGCGTTGGGAAAAAGACGTACCGACTGAACGTGGTGCTTTGCAGGTTGTGAGTACAGGCTCTTCTGAGGGCGAGTTGGACTCTCTAACCGTGAAACTTGGTGTGCCTAACTATTGGTATCATTTACATCACTCTAAGAGTTTGATGGTAAGTGAATCCATGGCTTTAAAGCTCGACATTCGCCCTGGTGATTACATAGACCTGCAACCTCCATTAGGGGGAGGGTGGCAAGTCGTCGGTGTCTACTACGACTATGGTAACCCATATAATCAAGTCATGATGTCGCATCGAAATTGGCTGTATGCGTTCGCAGGCTCTGGCAACGTTGGACTTGGCGTCTTGCTCGAAGACAACGTGAATGGCGAAGGCCTAAAGCGTCGACTAGAAAACGTATTCCGTCTGTCGCAAGATCGAGTGTTTGACAATAACAATATCTATAACCAAGCCATGCGCGTGTTTGACCATACCTTTGCAATCGCGGGTACGCTGGGCAACATTACGTTGATTATTGCTGTGTTTGGTTTGTTCTTCGCAACGCTCGCGGGTGAGCTTTCTCGTCAACGACATTTCTCTTTGTTGCGGTGTATGGGCGTTTCAGGTAAAGAACTCGTCTTATTAGGTGGTTTACAGTTGTTCGCCTTCGGTATGATTTCTGCGATTATCGCGGTTCCACTGGGCTTAGCGTTGGCGCACTTGATTGTCGATATCATCATTAAGCAGTCCTTCGGCTGGTCGTTAGAGCTTCAAACCATTCCTTGGGAATACGTTCAGACGATTGCTTGGGCGATGTTGGCCATCATGATTGCAGGGGCACTGCCTGTGATAAGAATGATCAAGAGTACACCGATGAAATCGTTAAGGGATGCGTTGTAATGAAGAAGATGACCCCAAAAAAGACGTTTTCTATTTCTGCTCTGGTGTTTGTTGTGTTTATCGCATTAGCGGGTGTGACTTTGTACGTTACACATTGGGCAGAAGCGACAGCAACAGAACAAAGTGAGATCAGCGATGTTCTAAAACGCGAGAGCAAAACCATCTTTGAGCCGGTGCTACCAGATCAACATGTTTCGTTACCGCAGGATTTTCGTTTCCACCCTGACTATCAACATGAATGGTGGAACTACTTTGCCAAAGTTCAAGACAAGAACGGCAAAGTATATAACGTTCAATGGAGCTACTTCCGAGTGGCTACGGACGAACGCGATACTCGTGGTTGGCAGAACCCACAATTGTTTATCTCCCATATCGTTGTGAGCTCTGGCTCTCATGTGTGGAAAGAGCAGAGAGTTGCACGAGGCGGTATTGGACAGGCTGGTATGACGAATCGCCCGTTCCGCTTGTGGATTGATAACTGGAACTGGCGAGCACTAGGCTCTACTCCATTTCCGGGTAACCTAGACGTAACTACCGACACGTTTGCGCTTGATTTGAACACCACAACCAATGGTCCATTTGTCGTAAATGGTGATCAGGGCTTCCAAGTTAAACACGCACTTCAATCCATTGCTTCTTTCAGCTTCAGTGCGCCGTTCCTTAATGTAAAAGGTACACTGACCTTAAATGGTCGTGAAATTCCTGTCTCTGGTTCTGGATGGACGCAGAAAGAGTGGGGAAGCGGTCTGATTGGCGAAGGGCAGCAAGGTTGGGATTGGTTTGTATTTAATCTTGATGATGGCCGCGCATTGACAGTAAGCCGCTATCGACACAATGGTCAGGTGCCACATCTATTTGGCACACTATCAACACGTTCTGGCAAGGTGATTAACCTTACCGAAAAAGATTTAACCATGACGCCACTACAGGTGACCAACTTGTCTAATGGACGACGTTTACCGCTGCAGTGGATCATTAATGTCCCCGAGCAGAAGATTAATTTGACGACGAGGATCATAAAATCGGACATGTGGCTGCCTTTTGTGATTCCATATTGGGAAGGTCCGATACTTGCTTCGGGGTCCAATGAAGCCTGGGGATTTATGCAACTCACCGGTTACTAAAATACGAAAAAAGCCATCCAGAAGGGTGGCTTTTTTGTTAATGAAACACGCAGTTTTCGACGCAAAACCGCACGTTAATCACGAAAATTCATCAGATATTATACTAACTTAATAGTAGTCTATGTTAATAGATTGAGCTTATAAGGAGATAGGCAGGTCTTGTAAATAATTATGTTCTTGTTGAAAAATACGATGTTTCGTAAATGAAACATCGGAAAAATCGAAGTTTAAACTCTAAACAAGCGATTATTCTAAAATTTTCAGCAGCTATACACTCTCATCATTCTTTGTTAATCGTTTATTAAGATAATAAATATAAGGGCGAAATCATGAACGATGTCATTCGTGACTTTTTCAAAATGGAATCCGCTGGTGGTATTCTTCTAGTAATTGCTGCTGCAATTGCGATGACCATTGCTAACACCCCACTTGGCGAAACTTATCAAGCTATGCTGCATACTTATGTATTTGGTATGTCAGTTTCTCACTGGATCAACGATGGCCTGATGGCTGTGTTCTTCCTACTAATCGGTCTTGAAGTAAAGCGCGAGCTACTTGAAGGCGCACTAAAATCGAAAGAAACCGCAATCTTCCCTGCTATTGCAGCGGTAGGCGGTATGTTGGCTCCGGCACTTGTTTATGTTGCATTTAACGCTGGTGACCCAGAGGCGATTTCTGGTTGGGCAATCCCAGCTGCAACAGACATTGCTTTCGCTCTAGGTATCATGGCGCTTCTTGGTAAGCGTGTGCCAATTAGCCTGAAGGTTTTCCTACTGGCATTGGCTATTATCGATGACCTTGGTGTTGTTGTTATCATCGCGCTTTTCTACACAGGCGATCTATCGACAATGGCATTGGTGGTTGGCTTTATCATGACGGGCGTGCTCTTTATGCTGAACGCGAAAAACGTCACCAAGTTAACGCCGTATATGATAGTTGGTGCGATCCTTTGGTTTGCCGTACTGAAATCTGGTGTACACGCAACACTAGCAGGTGTAGTAATCGGTTTTGCTATCCCACTTAAAGGTAAGAAGGGCGAGCACTCTCCACTGAAACACATGGAGCACGCACTGCACCCATACGTAGCATTCGGTATCTTGCCTCTGTTTGCTTTTGCAAACGCTGGTATCTCGCTAGAGGGCGTGTCGATGTCCGGTCTAACTTCTATGCTACCTCTAGGTATTGCACTGGGTCTGTTGGTTGGTAAGCCACTTGGTATCTTCACATTCAGCTGGGCTGCTGTGAAAATGGGTATTGCTAAGTTGCCAGAGGGCGTGAACTTTATGCACATCTTCGCTGTATCGGTGCTGTGTGGTATCGGCTTTACGATGTCGATCTTCATCTCATCACTGGCATTCGGTAATGTAAGTCCTGAGTTCGATACTTATGCTCGACTAGGTATCTTGATGGGCTCAACAACGGCGGCAGTGCTCGGTTATGCGCTATTGCACTTCTCTCTACCAAAGAAAGCGGCAGAAGAAGTAGCGGTAGAAAAAGCGTAAGAAAAGACGATTACATTTTAAAGCCTCCCATATCGGGAGGCTTTTTTGTATCCAGAGGAAAGTCATTTGACAAAGCTTCAAACGACAGACGAAAAAAAGCCCAGACGAAAAAGTGTCTGGGCGGATACAAACATAGGAGTTAATAAGAAAAAGCAGCAATGTAGCAACTAGATAGAAACAAGTTTGACGGCCAGTAAAACTTTAAATGCCCTAGTTGTTACAGTAATTCAGACCGGAACAATTCCAAACAGTTCCATTTTTTTTAGAAGTTTTTTTCACAAAACAAGAACCGCTTTAAATTCATCTCGTTAACTGCACACTTTCCTTGTCTGGTCAGACCAATGAGTGAAAATGTGATGTTAATCATTTGTTAATCTCAAGTTTCGGGAGTATATTTTCAAACAGTTGTTTAATACGAGTGATTGAAATGGCCCCGAGAAGTACAACAAAAGAAAAAATACTCGATGTAGCAGAAGGACTATTTGCAGAATACGGCTTCAATGACACATCACTGAGAACCATTACTGGCAAGGCGAACGTGAACCTAGCTTCGGTCAACTACCACTTTGGCGACAAGAAAACACTTGTAAGGGCAGTACTAGACCGATATCTAGAGGCGCTAATGCCGAGCATCAAAACGTCTTTGATCGAGTTAAACACACGCGACGATTACAACATGGATGAAGTGTTTGAATCGCTACGTTTACCTCTGCGTGCACTGAATGACGTGAGACCGAACGGCACAGCATTGTTTATGTTGCTGATTGGTCGAGGATACACCGATGTACAAGGCCATTTACGTTGGTTTATCAGTACAAGATATGAAGAAGTGTTGAACCTGTTTATGTTCTCCATCATGAAGGCAAACCCTGAAATGAGCGAAGAACAACTTTTCTGGAGATTGCATTTCACACTTGGCACTTGTGTTTTCACTATGGCATCGAGCCAAGCGTTAACCGAGATTGCAGAAAGCAAATTTGAAAAAGAGGTGGACGTGAAGTCTGTCGTTGACCTACTGATTCCTTACTTGTCGGCCGGTATGTCCGCTAAGTAAAAAACATTAAATCAATAAAAAAGATAAGTGAAAGCCGCGAGCGGTGACGTGAACAAAAGGATCTGAACTATGAGCTCTCTACGAAGAAAATGGATTAGTGACCCAGCATTCAAAATGTTTAAGAAAGTATTGCCTCCATTGTCGAGCACTGAAAAAGAAGCAATGGAAGCGGGTAGCGTTTGGTGGGATGCAGAGTTGTTCTCTGGCAAGCCTAACTTTACAACGTTACATCATTATCCGAAGCCTGCATTGTCTTCTGAAGAGCAAGCTTTCATGGATAATGAACTTGAAACACTGCTTGAAATGCTTAATGACCAACAAATTGTGAAAGATGATCGAGATCTTCCGCCAGAGGTTTGGGATTTCTTACGCAAAGAGCGTTTCTTTTCACTGATCATTTCAAAAGAGTATGGTGGCCGCGAGTTCTCTGCTCTGGCTAACTCAACCATCGTATCTCGTATTGCAACACGCAGCATCAGTGCAGCAGTGTCTGTGATGGTACCAAACTCTCTTGGTCCGGGTGAGCTGCTTTCTCACTACGGTACTCAAGAGCAGAAAGATTACTGGCTGCCACGTTTAGCGGACGGTACTGATATCCCTTGTTTCGCGTTGACTGGCCCTGAAGCTGGCTCAGATGCGGGTGGCATTCCTGACCAAGGCGTGGTGTGTTACGGCATGCACGAGGGTGAGGAAGTCCTTGGTATTCGTGTTAGTTGGAACAAGCGTTACATCACTCTCGCTCCTGTAGCAACGGTACTTGGCTTGGCGTTCAAGCTTCAAGACCCTGATGGTCTGCTTGGCGACAAGAAAGATGTGGGTATCACCTGTGCATTGATTCCTGCCGATCATGAAGGCGTGGAGATTGGTGAGCGTCACGACCCGCTAGGTTCTGCGTTTATGAACGGTCCTACTCGCGGTAACGACGTGTTCATTCCTATGGAATGGCTGATTGGTGGTTCAGAATACGCAGGTAAAGGCTGGCGTATGCTGGTTGAGTGTCTATCGGCCGGTCGCGGTATTTCCCTTCCTGCATTAGGTACCGCGATTGGTCACCTTACTACGCGTACTACTGGCGCTTATGCATACGTTCGTAAGCAGTTTGGTATGTCGATTGGTAAGTTTGAAGGTGTGGCAGAAGCAATGGGCCGTATTGGCGGTTTGACTTACCTGCTTGAGGCGACACGCACGCTGACGACGACTTCTCTGGATATGAAAGAGAAACCGGGCATCGTGACCGCAATTGCGAAATACCACATGACAGAAATGGCTCGTACTATCCTGAACGATTCTTTCGATATTCACGCGGGTCGAGCAATTCAAGATGGTCCAATGAACTACCTAGCGAAACACTATCTGGGTATTCCGGTCGCGATTACGGTTGAAGGGGCAAACATCCTAACCCGTAACCTAATGATCTTCGGTCAAGGTGCGACACGTTGTCATCCATACGTGTTGAAAGAGATGGAAGCTGCTGCGAACCCAGATTCGAAAGAAGGCGCAAAAGAGTTTGATGATCTGCTGTTCAAACACATCAAACACGCAATGGGTAATACCTTTGGTGCGTTGGGTGCAGCACTGACCGGTTCTCGCTTCGTGAAAGCGCACATGAGTGGCCCTACACAGCAATATTACAAAGACATCACTCGCCTAAGTCGCGCACTGGCAGTAAGTGCAGACTTTGCGATGCTAACGTTGGGCGGTGATCTGAAACGTAAAGAGATGATCTCTGCTCGTCTTGGTGATGGCTTGAGCTATCTATACATGGCGTCAGCGGCGCTTAAGAAATACGAAGACGAAGGCCGTCAACAAGGTGATTTGAACTTTGTACACTATGCCGTTCAACATTGTTTGTACAACGCTTCGAAGTCGCTAAATGAAGCGTACTCAAACTTCCCTGTGAAATACGTGGGTGGCGTTCTAAAAGGCTTGTTGTTCCCATTAGGTAATCACTTCAAAGCACCAAGTGACGAGCTGTGTGTGAGCCTAGCAGAAGCAATGATGACGCCAGGAGCACAACGTGACCGCATGACGAGCTTGTGTTACATAGGTAAAGCAGAGGACGACAGTGTTGGTCTGATGGAGCGAGCGTTCTTAGCGATGTACGATGTGAAACCTCTAGAGCGTAAACTGATGAAAGCGGCGAAAGATGGCAAAGTAGCTCGTAAAGGCCTACTGCATGACCGTCTACAGCAAGCGTTTGAAGCAGAGGTACTGACAGAGCAAGAAATCGATCAAATCATGGCGGCAGATAAGTTGCGCTACAAAGCGATTCAAGTCGACCACTTTAGCCACGATTTCTCAGAAGTTCGTACCAATGTGACAACCAAGAAATCGCATTTGAACTCAGCAGCATGAAGCGCGTGAGTACAAAATGAGAGAAGCACCTCAATTGAGGTGCTTTTTTATGTTTAACGCTTTTACTTTTCGGCTGAGTGCTCCAACCACTTGCATTTTCGCAGCATTTTTACAGAAATTAGGTGCGAAGTAGGGCTGAACCTTTTATCCTAGCAACGTTTTTTAAAGGAAGTTGAATATGATCATCAAACCTAGAATTCGTGGATTTATCTGTACTACTACGCACCCAGTGGGTTGTGAAGCTAACGTAAAAGAACAAATTGCTTACACTAAAGCACAAGGCCCAATTAAAAACGCACCAAAACGCGTTCTTGTTGTGGGTGCATCAAGTGGCTACGGCCTATCTTCTCGTATCGCTGCGGCATTTGGTGGCGGCGCTTCAACTATCGGTGTTTTCTTCGAAAAAGAAGGCACAGAGAAGAAGCCAGGTACAGCAGGTTTTTACAACTCTGTTGCATTTGAAAAGCTAGCTCGTGAAGAGGGTCTATACGCGAAAAGCCTAAACGGTGACGCGTTCTCAAATGAAGCAAAACAGAAAACAATCGATCTGATCAAAGAAGACCTTGGTCAGGTAGATATGGTGGTTTACTCACTGGCTTCTCCAGTACGTAAAATGCCAGAAACGGGTGAACTGATCCGTTCAGCACTTAAGCCTATCGGTGAGACATACACGTCGACGGCTGTTGATACCAACAAAGACGTCATCATCGAAGCAAGCGTAGAGCCTGCTACTGAGCAAGAAATCCAAGACACAGTAACCGTAATGGGCGGTGAAGACTGGGAACTATGGATTAACGCACTATCAGAAGCTGGCGTTCTAGCAGATGGTTGTAAAACTGTGGCATACAGCTACATCGGTACTGAGCTAACTTGGCCGATCTACTGGGATGGTGCGCTAGGTAAAGCGAAAATGGACCTAGACCGCGCAGCTGCAGCACTTAACGAGAAACTGTCTACAACTGGCGGTAGCGCAAACGTAGCGGTACTTAAGTCTGTTGTAACCCAAGCAAGTTCTGCAATTCCTGTAATGCCTCTATACATCGCTATGGTATTCAAGAAAATGCGTGAAGAAGGTGTACACGAAGGTTGTATGGAGCAGATCTTCCGTATGTTCAGCCAACGTCTATACAAAGAAGACGGCAGCGCAGCAGAAGTAGATGAAGTGAACCGTCTACGTCTGGATGACTGGGAACTACGTGAGGATATCCAACAACACTGCCGTGACCTATGGCCACAAATCACCTCTGAAAACCTAAAAGAACTGACTGACTACGTTGAGTACAAAGAAGAGTTCTTGAAGCTATTTGGCTTCGGTGTTGACGGTGTGGATTACGAAGCAGACGTGAACCCAGCAGTAGAAACAGATTTTACTCAAATCTAATCGTTTCTAACGGAATTAAAAAAGGCGCTCAATGAGCGCCTTTTTTGTGTCTTGAATCTCTGTGTTGAATAAGGAGCGCTGCATAAGCTGTTCTGCAACGCCCGCTTAAAGTGATTAACTCAGAATAATCAGAATTGTACCAGCTAGGGTCATCAAGATATTGGCAATCGCGTACGTACCTGCGTAGCCAAGTGCTGGAATCGTCGACTTCGCGTATTCGTTCACTACGTCCATTGCTGGTGCACATGTACGAGCACCGATGATGGCACCAAAGAGTAGGGCACGGTTCATCTTAAGCACGTAAGCGCCAACTAGGTATGCAAGAACGACAGGCACAACGCTGACGATAAACGCCAAACCGATGATCTGTGGGCCCACTTGAGTTAAGTGTTCGAACATCTTGCCACCGGCGCTTAAGCCGATGCCAACCATAAAGAACATCAAACCTAAGTCTTTGACCATGTTCAATGCCCCTTGCGGTACATAACCGAAAGTAGGGTGGTTCGCTCGTAGGAAGCCTAACGTGATGCCTGAAAGCAGTAGGCCAACGGCGTTACCTAGGCTGAATGACACCTGACCAAACGTCATTGTCACCAAACCAAACATAATGCCTAGAATAAAGAAGCTACAGAACGCAAGTAAGTCTGCCATTTGGCTGTGGATCGAGATGAAACCGATTTTCTCAGCAAGACCATGAACGCGGCTTTTCTCACCACTTACTTGGAGCACGTCACCTTTGGCCAGAACGATGTCTAAATCCATTGGCATTTCAATTTGAGCACGCACTACGCGGTTCAAGAAACAGCCGAATTCCGATAGGTTCAAATCAGACAAGCGCTTACCCGCAATCGCATCACTTTTAACGACGATCTCTTCTTCGACAATTCGAAGATCAAGTAGGTTGCGGTCGAATACTTCTTTACCGTTACGGAAACTTGGGTCAAGACGTGCGTGGCTGTCTGGGAAGCCTACTAGTGCGATTTCGTCACCTTCTTGCAGGATTGCGTCACCGTCTGGATGGGCCAAAATCCCGTTACGACGAATACGTTCGATGTAACAACCTGTCTGGCGGTAAATACCCAATTCTCGGAGGTTTTTACCATCTGTCCAATCAATCAGCTCAGGACCAACGCGGTATGCACGGATGATCGGCAAGTAAACCTTACGTTGACTAGAGTTGCCTAGGCCACGTTCTTGCGCAATTTGCTGAGCTGAATCCGATAGGTTCTGTTTTTGCAGTTTTGGCAGTAGTTTGGCGAACATAATCATACTGATTAAACCCACCAGATAAGCCATCGCATAACCCACCGATAGATTTTCTAATACCAAAGAAAAATCCATGTTGCGTGGAATGGTTGCAAGACCAGAGTTCAGCGCATCTTGTGCACCTACCAGAACAGGCGTCGCGGTAAGAGCGCCAGCCATCATACCGGCAGACAAACCAAAATCGAGACCCATATAGTGGCTGCAGAAATAGGTAAGACCTACCGCAGAAACGAGTACGGTCATACTCAAAATAAAGTAATGCTTACCGTCTCGGAAAAATATGCCGAAGAAGTTTGGACCCGCTTCGATACCCACACAGTAGATAAACAGCATAAAGCCGATGGTCAGTGCTTCTGCATTAAAAGAAAAGCCAAGATGGCCCATTACGAGAGACGTAATGAGAACGCCAATGGAATTACCTAACTGCAGCTTTCCAAAGCGAATTTTACCAATGGCAAGACCAATTGCTAATACGACGAAGATTAGAAGAATGGGGTTTTGTTCAAGAAGGTGTACGACGTCTATGTTCACAGCGTGGCTCGGTAAGGTGTGTGCCAAATAAAAATTAAGAATTTCGAATTGTAACTAAATATAGCAAAAAGATAAGTGAAATTTTTTAGGTTTTACTATTACTTGACGTAGGGGAGTAACAATCTGAATACATAATAAAAAAGCCGCTAATAGCGGCTTTTTAAAAATTCAGTTATTCGAATTACTCGTCGAATAGACCTAGGTGTTCTTTTGCGTAAGCTTCAAAGTCATCACAACCACCGATGTGCGTTTGGTCGATGAAGATTTGAGGAACAGTTTCTACGGGCTTACCAACTGTTTTCTCTAGGTCAGCTTTAGAAATACCTTCAGCGTGGATGTCTACGTAACGGTAGTTGAAGTCATCACGTTTTGCTTTAAGTGTCTCTGCGTGCTCTTTTGCGCGAACACAGAATGGGCAAGCTGGGCGACCAAAGATAACTACGAACATAATCTTATTTCTCCTAAAATCTATTCTTGTTGAAAGCACAACTAGACGTCATGTCGGTACATGCTTTCGTTTGTTGGGATAACTATGCCCGATCCAGATACGGAAATAAAGCAGCATTTACCTCTTGGCTCGATAGGTGAAATCTATCGTATAAAAACTAAACACGCACTAAGCTTAAAGCCAAGAAAAGTCACTTTTGGGGATGATTCTTAACCGCAAAATCGCTGCAGTTAAGTATGTGAAGTGACGCATAAAAACGCACTTTTTGAAGGGTTAATGGCGGCAAGGTGCACTCGGTCAACTTTTTTTTGCTGAAAGCATAGCACTCTAGTGTGAGTTGTTGTTTGGGGAGGAAGTGTATGTTTCAGTTTATGACTGCGACACGGATTATCTTCGGCGAGGGAGCACTCCAATCTTCGCTGTCTGTAATCAATCAATTTGGTTATAGCGTTTTACTGGTCACTGGTAAAGACACGCAACGAGCCACACCTATCATTAATTATTTAAAAGCGCAGAACATGCGTTATCAACACGTCGCCATCAATGGCGAACCCAATATCACCATGGTGGAAGAAACTGCCGTGCTTGGGCGCAAGTTTCAACCTGACATGGTCATTGCGATTGGCGGGGGCAGTGTCATTGATATGGGCAAAGCACTTGCCGCTATCATACCCAACCAAGGTGATGTTTATGATTACGTCGAAGTGGTTGGACGAAACGTACCTTTAAAAACCAAACCGATTCATTTTATTGCGATTCCTACCACGGCAAGCACCGGCTCTGAGGTAACCAGAAACGCCGTACTTAAATCCGGGCAAGACCAAGTGAAGGTCAGTTTAAGAAGTCCGGAAATGCTCGCTGATGTGGCGATAGTCGATCCAACGTTAACCTATGGCACTGACCAATATACCTCTGGTCGCGGAGCAATGGATGCCTTCACGCATTTGATGGAAGCATACGTATGTGGTGATCCAAACCCTCTCACCGATATGGTGTGTGAAGAGGGATTACGTCGATTAAGTCGTTCGGTCATTGCGGGCTGTAAACAGGACAATCATAAGGCCAGAGCAGACCTTTCTTTTGCGGCACTTTTAGGCGGGATGGCCATCACCAACGCTAAACTTGGTGCGGCGCACGGATTAGCCTCTGCACTCGGTGGCAAGCTCGATGCCCCACACAGTGTTATTACTGCGCGTTTGGCTCCTCATGTTATGCAAGAAAACATCAATGCCGCAAAAAGAGCAGGGCGCAGTGATGTGATAAGCCGTTACAAGCGATTGGCCCAACTCGTCACGGAAAGAACCAATGCTAACGAACATGATGGCGTACTTTGGGTGAGAATGGTGCTGGATAAGCTTGAATTGCCTCAGCTTGGTAAATTTGGCGTGTGTCAGACGTCGTTTGAGCAAGTCGCCGATGATGCACTAAAGTCAGTTGCCATCAAAGGTAATCCATTACCGCTAACGCAAGATCGTTTGGTGTACATTCTTCGCCAAGTTTGTGATTGCAGTGATGCCTGCATTAGCGAGAGTGAAGGTAGCCAGCATGTCAGCTCAGTAGAGGTGTTGGAGTCACGTTCCGATCTTTCGGATGTGAATCAATAGAAATACGATCTACCAGATACGAAAAGGGGAGCTATTTAGCTCCCCTTTCTATTTTTTATTACTGACTAAGTCGATTCGTTAGTACTGACTTAGCTTGTCGTAGCGGCTGTCTTTCAGCGCGTCTTTTACTCGCTTCAAGTTCTCACGGAAACCAGTACCACGGCGTAGCGTAAAGCCCGTTGCTAGCACATCGATGACCGTCATTTGCACCACACGACTTGCCATTGGCATGTATACGTCTGTGTCTTCAGGTACATCTAGCGTGATAGCCAGTGAACTTGCTTTCTCTAGCGGTGAGTCTTTTGCTGTAATGGCAATAACCGTCGCACCGTTTTCACGAGCAAGGTTTGCAATCTCAACTTGGCTCTTAGTGCGACCAGTATGAGAAATCAGAACGATAACGTCATTGTCACTACAGTTGATGCAGCTCATGCGTTGCATCACGATATCTTCGAAACAAGTAATTGGAATATTGAAGCGAATAAACTTGTTTTGAGCGTCTCGTGCAACAGCAGAAGAAGCACCTAGACCGAAGAATGAGATGCGCTTAGCTTGAGTCAGAAGATCAACCGCGCGGTTAACTTGCATCGAATCAAGACTGTTTTTCGCTACGTCCAAACACGCCATTGTCGATTCGAAAATCTTGTGCGTGTATGCATCCGGACCATCGTCTTCTTCGACATTACGGTTTACGTAAGGCGTACCATTGGCAAGGCTTTGCGCAAGGTGAAGTTTAAAATCTGGGAAACCTTTAGTATCCAGACGACGACAGAAACGGTTAACAGTAGGCTCACTCACGTCAGCCATTTTAGCTAACGTTGCAATGCTTGAATGAATTGCAGTTTGTGGAGACGCCATAATTACTTCCGCAACTTTGCGCTCTGACTTACTGAAATTCTCCAGGTTTTTTTGAATTTTTTCTAATGTATTCATAGTGTTCACGAGGGTATAGAGAACAACTCGCTGGCTCTGTTAACGTATGGAAACCCAAGGGGCTTCTCGGTCTAGAGGGGCGTTAACGAAAACCACCAGCGCCATAAATTCAGTATAAACCCGATCCTTTATCTGGCTAAAACAAATACCGTTACTATTTCGTGAGAATTTGACAAGCCTCAAACAAAATGTTGTAAAAACTACAGAATTGAAGGCGGGATCGTTGGTTTGTTGCTCTAGTGGCACAATAATGATGTCTGAGTTACACCAAAAAGAAAGAAATTTTCACTTTGATGTAACTCACATTGGCGCCTAAGAATTGAGAATGTCGTCGACAGTTTCTTCAATCTTAGCCATCAAGCTCGGTGCTTGCTGAGCAATTTCTCTTTGCTCACTCAAAACCGCGCTCAAGATATCATTGGTGGTTAATGGGTTAGCAAGAACGACGCGAAATACAATGGTGTTCATGCGTTGCCATTGGTCTGGATTCAGTCGAGTACGAGAGACAAATGACTTACCAGTTTCACGCTGACGTTTCTGAATAAACTGAGTGAGCTGGTTGATTAACTCATTAAGTTTTTCTTTCTGAACGCCTTGTGCTTTATCTAACGCCGCGCGCATATTGGTTGGCAGATAGCGGTAGGTTAACAAACAAAGCTCAGGCTCAGACACCAATTCGAAGTCTTCTTGTTGGTTAATCAAATCAGCGAAGTAACGTGCTTTCTCAATACTTTGGTCGATCAGAAGCTCGTAACCTGGGCGACTGATGATGTGCATTGCTGCGTAAACCAACATTGCCATACCAGATCGAGAACCCTCAAGCGTATGACTGCCCAAGTCTTTAGAGCCTTTACGCAAGATGTACTGTGCATGATGCTCGATAGACTTCATTGCATCTGGATCTTTAAACAGAACCATGCCAGCGCCCATTGGAATGTAAAGCTGTTTGTGAGCATCGATCGTTACAGAGTCGGCAAGTTCAACGCCACCAAGTAGGTGACGATGATTATTCGACATCAGAGTCGCGCCGCCCCAAGCTGCATCCACGTGAAAGTGGCAGTTGTGCTCAGCACATACTTCTGCAATTTGAGGTAGAGGGTCAACGCTACCAGTCTCTGTCGTACCAGCAACACCAACCACAGCGATAGGTTTGATGTTCTGTGATTCGAGCTCGGCGATTTTTGCTTTTAGGTCGTCAACAATGATGCGGTTGTTCGCGTCAGTTTTGACAGCAACTAGGCCCTCTTGACCAAGGCCAAGAACGTCTGCCGCTTTCTTCAGTGAGTAGTGACCTCGTTCAGAAACCAAAATTGCTAAGCCTTCGTAGCCATAATGTTTCATGGCTTTGAACAGACCTTCTTTCTCTACACCTTTGAATGCGCCATCTGCCTTCAGCGCTTTATTTCGAGCAACCCAAAGTGCAGTGATGTTAGCGATGGTACCGCCAGAGCAAAATGCACCAAGAGAGTGTTTCGCGCTGTGCATCCATTTACGGTAGAACTTATCGTCCTGACCATAGATAAGGCGATGCAACATACCAAGAACTTGACGCTCAAGCGGTGTGAAAGCTTTTGATGTTTCGATTTTCACCAAGTTTTGGTTCAAGGCAATCATGATCTTCGACAGCGGCATTAAGAAATACGGCAGGGCAGAAGTCATGTGACCAATAAAGCTTGGTGCAGAGGTGTGAACCGAGTGAGATACCAAGGTATCTAGCAGGTGCTCGGTATGGTCTGACACGAACTCAGGTTGCTCAGGAATCTGAGCAGAAGAAAAGTCTTTCTCAATTTCACGTAAAGGCTTTTCTTCTGCCACGATGTGTTCACGAAGAAATTGATTCAAGTTCTGCGAAAGACTTTCATCAATTTTAGTCAACGTTGAATCTGGACCTTCAGGGATAGTGAAGATCTTTAACAAGCTCTCGAAGCTAACGTCAGCGGTTTTTTGTTCCTTAACCATAGCAAAGAATCTTTGTAGTTATTTTGGTAATGCGAGCGGCACAATCTAAACCAAAACGGGCGCAAAGTCCCGTTTTAATTATTGAAACCCATATTGCTGAAATGAAATTCTAGGGTGGGATTTATTCACATTTCTGCTTTTCAATCTTAGCAATTGATTGATTATACTTGTTAAGCGCAGAATCGATCTGTTTTGGGTGGCTCAATAAGTCAGCAAATGCAGAGCGTAGGTCGTAGTTCTTTGGATGGTTTGCAGATTGACGATCGCTGAAGGTTTTCTTCGCTGCTTCCCCTAGGGCATCACTGCGTGTCGCTAGTTGCTTCACATCATGTTGTTCTAGCTTCAACCATGCCTCAACCGGTTGCTCTGTTGCTACTCGGCTTGGATCGTTTTCTAGAAAGTAATGTACTGCTTCACGGTTGAGTTCGAAGTGGTGTTTACGGCCTTCTAAGAACCATTGGCTAACTTCGTTTAAGTCAGGGTATTGAGTCACAGTTAAGTCTACGAGGTCTTGATACCACTGTAGGGAAGCATCAATGTAGCCATCGTATTTAGTTGCAAGACATTGCTGATCAGCAGCAAAAGTAAAAGTTGAGCTTGTAGCGAGGAGCGCCGCAACGACAAAGCGTTTCATTATTATTCCTTTTGGTTGTATTCCCTTTGTAACCCCAATAGACATATGCCTTGCCTGTCACTGATTACCGATCCAACAGTTAAAAATTAAAGGGCTCGATAACAAAGCGGTGAACCAGAAAATTCTCTTCGAATTGAGCGTTTTGAGGTTACTTGGGTATTTGAATTTTTGCCGTATTGTAATGGATGTTAATGAATATTCCTGAGATCTAGCTAGCAAGAGACACAAAGAAAAGCATCATAACTGGCACCAATAAGCTCAAGATAAAGCCACTAACAATGGCAACAGGCACACATCGAACACCGCCAGTGGTTTGAATGACGGGCAGGGTAAAGTCCATCGCCGTCGCTCCAGCGTAGCCAATTGCCGTTGATGGATAACTGCGAATAAGTAGTGGGATGGCAATCAAAGCGACCAGTTCACGCATCAGCTCAATTAAGAAAGAAGCGCCGCCAAAGATAGGGCCGAAGGCGTCACCCATCAAAATGCCAGCCAGTGAGTACCAACCAAAACCAGAAGACATTGCCAAAGCTTGATAAAGAGGAAGATCCAAAACCATTGAAGCAATTACGCCGCCAAGCATACACGTTGCAATGATCACTGTCGCAATCGCCATGCCTTGCTTGTTGAGTAGAATTTGTCTAAGCGTCAAACCACTATTGCGCAGTTGAATGCCGATAAAGAAAAGCAAAAGGAATAAAATCCATTCGCTCGCAGTATCCACCCAAGACAAACCAATAGGAAGAATCAAGCCCGCGATTAGACCACCACCCACAACAACGACAAGCTTGATTGACTCTAAGGCCATTGACGAAAGGGGTAGCTTCTTTTGATTCTGATCGGTTTGCAAAGGAAGCAACTTATCGACCAAAGGTAAAGCGAGTAGGTTGCAGGCTCCCAAGCACACAAAGAAGGTGCCCGCGTACAGAAGGATGGTTTGTAGATTGCTACCTAAATTATCCAGCGCAGCCAAACTCAAGCCCATGAGGGAAAGAATGACGTAAATAAGGTATGACGTCGATTTATTGATCTTCTCCAATACTGACGCGCGAGAAACTGGAATTAAATAACCCACCACGAGTGGGGCGAAGATAAATAGCATCCCTGAGAACATAAAGCCCAATGATTCCTTTCTGGATAAAGAACAACAGAGCCACGAATCAACGTATCAAAATACTATCTGATGCTTATCGTGGCTTAATTTGAAGCTGGTAAGATTAAAGGCCGCTTGCGCTGAGTACTTCTTTAATTTCACTTTGGAAGTCAGTATCACTCATATTACTGAGATCGTACAAGACTTCTGCACCCGTTAGATTAAATTCTACTTCGTGATCTTCAATGCGTTCATCTTGATTGCGGAACATTAATAGATGGTTTGCGATACGAGCAATATCTAAATAGCTTACTTCAGGGCGAGCAGATTCGAACTTCTCATTCGAGGAGACTTCGCGGAAATCATTATCAAAGCCCCATTTTTCTAGCACTAACTTACTCGTAGCAGAACAGCGGGTTTGGAATATTTGTAGTGCGATATCGGCATCAAGGTAATTGCCGCGATCGAGATAGAGATGGTATTCATTGATTAGGCAGAATAAGCCAATGTCGGCTAACAAGCCAACCAGCAGTGCCTTTTCTTGCTCCAGATGCCCATAGGTCGCCGGCTCATGCTTACGAAACTCTTGAACCACTAACACCATGGTTGCGCCAAGCTCACGTGAAACCGCCGCACTTTTCACCAAGATGCTATTACACTCTTTAGTTAGGTTCACAGAGTGCTTCAACTGTTCAATCGCTTGTGCAGTGACGATATCCCTCACTCGCAGAATCCCAAGGCGTGAAACTGCCGTCGTTAGGTCATTGCATGTAATGTTGCGACGATTAAAGATGACAGAGTTTGCCACGCGAACAACAACTGCAGCCAAACCTGGATCTTCCAGTAAGGCATTTGCTACATCTGCAATGGTCGTGTGTTCTTCAGTGCAAAGTTGTTGGATCTTGAGGACGACATCTGGGATGGGAGGAAGGGAAATTTTGCCAGTAGAAATCGATTGTTCTACCAGCTGAGCGAACTCAGATTCGAGTGCCTTTATGAGCTTATCTTTATTATTAGGTAGCCAAAAAAATGATAAATGTTCCATTATGACGCTGTGCTTGAGAGCTTTCGTACAGTGTACCCTCACAGTATGTTAGTTATCAATTAAATACCTAATTCGCTCTCGCAATTGCCGTATTAATCACCATGATGCTTATTTTTTGGCACTTACTGCGTCAAAAAAACATCGGGTGAAGATAAGTAAGTGTGAAACTAATCACGTATGTTGAATTTGTAGTTTGGCATCTGTGACATAGATCCTAACTTATTTTTCAACGTTAAGTATGATTAAGACAGTTGGTGAGCGCAATTCACAAAAATATCGCCAACATAACGACAATTTTTAATCGCTATAAGCTGCTGTTCAATCTGGTGACATCGCTAATCGGGGTAATTTATTCCAATTAAAGAGGTCAATGGACATGACAGACCAAGCTTTTTTTAACTATGTAAGCAATTTTAGTGAGTACCAAAAACGTTCAATGTTTGGTGGTATTGGTTTATTCAGCAATGACGCAATGTTCGCGTTAGTAAGTAACGACTGTTGTTATTTACGCGGCGGAAATGGGTTGGATGATGAGTTTACTCAACTAAACTGCGAAAAGTATAAGCACGTCAAAAAACAAACGACGGCAACCGTAAACTATTACGACGTAACAGATCTGTTTGATTCGAGCTTTGATGGGCTAGACGAACTGTTACAAAAATCAATTGAATGTTCTATTAAGGAACGCAAATACCAAAAGTCTTCTGCCAGTAGACGTTTGCGCGATCTGCCAAATATGCAGTTAACGCTCGAACGCATGGTAAAGAAAGCCGGCATTGATGATGTCGACACATTTTTAGAACTTGGACCGGTAGAAGTATTCAACAAAGTCAGAGTTGCTTACGGCAGTGACGTTGATGTGAAACTTCTATGGAAATTTGCTGGTGCGATCGATGGTATCCACTGGAAACTAATCCAAGAGCCACGCAAGAAGCAATTGCTAGCGATGTGCGAGTAAGGCGCTTTAGTTTCACGATGATTGACTCGTTTAGGATGAAGTTAGCGAGTCATAAAAGGTGAGTGTTAAAAGCGACAAAAGGAAGTTGATGCTTTTAGCCACTTCATTCGAGTTAGTCATTGCTACAAATCAGTTATCAGAAAAGAAAAACCGAGGCAGATGCCTCGGTTTTTTATTTGTGCTTCTATGGCTGTTCAATCAAGGGATTGATTAGAACTTGAAGCGAGTAGTGAACATCACTTGGTCACCGTAGAAGTCGTTAATACGCGCTTCTGCACCTAGAGAGAATAGCTCTGTAGAGTGGAAACGAGCGTAAACAGAACCAATCCAATCGTCATCGTTATCGATAGATACGTAGCCTGCTTTACCACCCACTTCTAGTTGTGGACCAAGCCATTGGCGTACACCAAGGTTCAGTTCCATACCAACGTCTGTGCTGCTAGAGTTTGATGGTTGTACAACACGCATTAGCATTGCACCTGTTAGGTCAGCCCAGTTGTTTAGTGGAGAGTGGAAGCCAAAACCCGCTGCTGAATCGAAATCGCCATCGAACTCAGAATCGATGCGTGCAATCACGTGTGCATTTGGGTGGATTGATTTGCTGAAGCCAGCACCGAATGTTACTGGGCTTGCACCAATGCGAGCTTCCATGTAGTCGTAGCTAAAGTTGCTCATTGTTGCTGGAGCGTTGTAGTCGTTCGCAGCTAGAGCTTGGCTAGATGCCAGCAAAAGGGCAGCGGCTAATAGTGTTTTACGCATAACTAACGATAAACCTTGTCTTATAGTTCCATGGATCCAAGTAACCACTTGAACCGTAATCTGATTTGTTCGACATCATAATAAAAACCAAGGGCGACGACCAACAAAAAAGTGTCGATGTTTTGTCAAATGAGTCAATTGTGCCAAGTTAACAGCAAAAAACGCGCCATGTTGGGGTGACGCGGCGCGTTTTTGTGTTTAAAGGATTATTCGCCGAAGCTTGCTCGTCTATCTGCCATGGCGTTAAGAATCGATTCTGCGTCTAAAATAGAAGTCCAGGATAGGAGGTTATCATCGTTTTCTATCATAAAAGCAGTCAGTTGCGAGACGATCGCTTCTCTTAATTCTTCACCTTTCCAAGGTTTAGCAATGTAGTAATCAAGACTTGCGTGGTTAACTGCTTCTACAGTGTCTTCAAGCCCTGCTTGTCCAGTAAGGAGTACTTTTCGAGCGGATTTAGTGTCACCATTTTGACTGAGCTCGATTAAGAAGCTGATGCCTGTCTGTTCTGGCATGATGTGGTCACACAGAATTAAGGCGAGCTGAATACCATCTTCCGCCATTTCTTCAATCACTTGTTTGGCTTCCGTAACAGATTCCGCGCCTTCGACCACAAAGTTATCTTCAAATGGGATCAAATCCTGAAGGACACTATCCAAGACTTCTCTTTCATCATCCACACATAAAATCAGATATTTAGTCATGCTTCATCTCCTTCTTGAGTGATAGGTAACCAGACGGTCATGCAAGTGAAATGGTTGAGCTCAGATTCCACTTCTATCCAGCCTTTATGGCCCGCCATGATTTGTTGGCAGATAGAAAGTCCGATTCCTAAACCGAAATTACCTTCTTTCTTCGTTGTAAAGTTGAGTTCAAAAATGGCTTTTTGTTGTGATTCTGGAATGCCGCATCCGTTGTCTTTGAATGAGATGACAGCATAAGTTTGACTGCCTTTCTCGACCAATCTCGACTGAATCACCAGTTCCCCTTTGTCTGGGAAAGCATCAATCGCGTTGGAAATAAGATTGGTCCACACTTGCTGCAGCGCAATCGGCTGGCAAAGGGTGTTTGGTAGCTCAGCATAGTCGGTCGTGACCTTGTGCATTTTGAGTTTGTTTTCAAAGATCACCAACGTATCTTCTATGCCTTCATGCAGGTCTGCAAAATGCAAACTCTCATCATCAGAGCGGGCGTATCCCTTCAAGCTTTTCACCATATCAGCAATCCGAGCGGCGCACACATTTATCGAACGCAGAGAGGCACCAACTTGGTGATACTGCTCTAGGGTTCCCAAGGCGTGCAAGGGTTCGGTTTTTTGACGGTTGAGCTGCGCTATCAAGGTTTGGTCAGATTCGAGTCCGAGATTAACGACTTTCTTAGCGAGCGCTCTGTCGGGTAGGTCGGCGCTTAATTGTTTCACTCGTTCCCGTAGCTCGGACGTAGAAGCGGGTTTGACGCGTTGGGCTTTGGTCAGTAAGGCAACGCCTTTTTCTTGAATGTCATGGCTAGGAAGCTCTTTGAGCAGATTCTCTAACGTCAGTGTCAGGTTTTCTACACCCCGCAAAATTGCCGCAATAGGGTTGTTCAGCTCATGAGCGACCCCAGCGACAAGCTGGCCAAGCATTGCCATCTTTTCACGCTCTATTAATTGCTGGTGGGCGGATTCTAACGACTCTAAGGTTTTTTGCAGTTGCAGCTTAGTATTAATGCTGCGCTGCAAACGTCGGTTGAAATGGCGTAACAACAAGTTGGTAAACAAAGGAAGCAAATTTGAATCGCTCTGCATTACCTTCCGAAAGACTTTTCGATCCAGTTTGATTACTTCGGTTTTGGTGAGCGTTAAGGCTGTCGAGAAGGAACTTTCTCCAGTAACAAACGACATGCCGCCGACAATGTTACCTTTCGAATGTCGAACCACTTCGCGCTGCATACCAAGTTCGTCGCGTTTATAGAGTGCCACTTCACCACTGGTAATAAACCATAAGAAGCTATTTGGTTCGCCTTCTACCGTGAGCAAGTGTTCTGGTGAGTAGGTACGGCAAGCCTTGGTATCGTCATTTTGTTCAAAGAAATGTTGCAGAGCACTGATGACTTGCTCTGCCAATTCTCCGTCGGAAAGGGCGTGATAGTCGTTTAGGAAACCTGCTTGGTAGTTACTCATCTGATTTTCGATGTGCGCACGGAGCAACTTGTGCTGGTCGAGGATTTGACTGTAGCTGAGTAAGTCTTCTCTGTCGTAACGCAGAATAAATTGGGTGAGCTCTTTCTGTGCTGTGTTGAACAGAACCTTGTCAGGGAGTGGCTTAGTTAAGCAATGGTCAAGCCTACCTTCGTTAACGGCGGTTAAAATCGCTTCAATATCCGAAGAACAGCTGATCAGTATTTTGCGCGCTTGTTCAGTATGAGGCTTGCGATCCAAGCCAATAAGGAAATCGACGCCGTTAAAATGTGCGTGATGACTGGCAATGACGAGTGCCACTTTTTGCTCTCTTTCTTCGAGATATTCGAGAGCGCTCTGTGCTTCTTCTATCGATTCCACAGAGAGAATATCAAACTTACTTGAGAAGGCTGACAACTCCAATCGAAACTGTTCGGCACTGATTGGATTGTTGTCGAGGCACAGTACAGCGTAACGGTTCACAGCGGTTTGAGCTCCGGTTAAAACTTGGCACTAACAACATATCAATTAAATGTAAGAATGGGTGGGAGCTGGGTATTATTCTCGATTAATGAACTAAAATAACCATCAATAGTCTGATATATCTCAATGTTTTATCCGCTTTGGGTTTGGGTTAGACTGAGCACAAATACTCAATAAGTGACGTTATGGAAAATCTAAAAAAAATCGGTGCCATTGGTGGCGCTATTTCTCTTGCGCTATGTTGGCCGCTAGCGGTTGGTCAGATTGGTCAAACTATCATTGAAGATGGCATCGCCAACATGAACGATGAAATGGTCAAAGGTGAAATCGTGGAATATGACCGCGGTTACCTGTCTTCAGTCGTTCTGACGCGTTACACCGTTGTCGACCCAGAAATCAAAGCGCAGCTTGAGCGCGATGGTCTGCCGACTGCATTTGATGTAACCAGTGACGTGACTCATGGTTTAACAAGCCTAAGTGCTGACTCTAAATTGGTGGATGCTGACTTCTTGCCACTGACGATGCACAGCAAAACCCAGTTGAATGGCAACACCGATTTCACGTTGGATCTTGCTAGCTGGAATTACCAGAATGATGCTCAAGGTATGCACCTTTCTTCAAGCCCTGCTCAAGTGAAAGGTAATGTAACGGTACTGGGTGATTTGAACTACCAAGTGTCGATTCCTTCGGTACAAATTGATTTTGAAAATGGCGAAGAGATTCACCTAACAGAGCTAAAAGGTGAAGGCAAAGGTAAGCAAGCAAAAGGTTACTGGCTTGGTGAGCAGTCTTTCTCACTACAAAAGCTGGATGTCGTTGATGCGCAACTTGCTCCTATGTTCCTGATTGAGAACGCAAGCTACAGCGGCAATACCTCGCTTAATGAAGCGGGCGATAAGCTAAGCACGAAACTGGTGCTGGATGCGAAGCAAATGCGTTTAACAGATGGCACAGACGTTGATAACTTTAAGTTGGATTTTGCTATTGGCGATGTAGACAGCAAATCTTTCGATGAAATCATGTCAATCTACCAAAGCTCGCCAATGCTGGATGAGCAAGAAGTTCAAAAACTATTGCCACACATTGATACGTTGTTTAGCAAAGGCTTCAACCTATCTGTGAATGAGTTGTCTTTGGCATTTGGTGAAGGCAAGTTCCGCAACGAATGGCAATTATCTGTGCCTCAAGGTACTGACCACATCACTCAAGACCCAATGAAGTTGATGACGGCGACAAATGGTTCTCTAAACACTTACTTCTCGGATGAACTCGTGGATCTTTACCCATTCATTCAAGAAAGTGTGGATGAGCTGATGGTGATGGAGCTTATCCAGAAAAAAGACAAAGGTTATGAACTAAAAGCGCAAATTTCTGATGGGAAATTGAAGTTCGAAAACGGACAAGAGTTTCCTTTAATCGCACTGCTTATGCCAGCCTTGATGCAATAGAGAAGTTTACAAAGTAAGTTTTTAGCTTTTTCAGTTTAAAAAGAGGTCGTAAGACCTCTTTTGTTGTTTTTATCCCTGCCAAAACGTGATATTAATTTCGTAATCTTTACTTAGCAGGAGCAATGAGCATCATGGAACAAAATACGGACAACGTATTTAACTTCAGTGCAGGGCCAGCAGGTCTGCCAAAAGCAGTCATGCAGCAAGCACAAAAGGAGCTAATCAACTGGCAAGGTCTTGGTACTTCAGTGATGGAAATCAGTCACCGAAGCAAAGAGTTCATCAAGGTTGCAGAAGAAGCAGAGCAAGACCTTCGTGATCTTCTGAACATCCCAGACAACTACAAAGTACTGTTTTGCCAAGGTGGTGCTCGTGCTCAATTTGCCGCTGTTCCACTTAACCTTTTAGGCGATGCGGAAACTGCGACTTATATTGATGGCGGTTACTGGGCAGAAAGCGCAGTAGCAGAAGCGAAAAAGTACTGTGAACCAGACGTCTTCAACGCAAAGACGGTTATCGACGGCAAAGCAGCTGTATTGCCAGCGGCAGAATGGAAAATTTCGCCTGACGCGGCTTACGTGCATTTCTGCCCGAACGAAACCATTGATGGTATCGAAATCAACGATCTGCCAATGACGGACAAACCAATCGTTGCTGATATGTCTTCAACCATTCTTTCTCGTGAAATTGACGTTTCAAAATACGGCGTGATTTACGCGGGCGCTCAGAAGAATATTGGTCCTTCAGGTATCGCTATTGCGATCGTTCGTGATGATCTGCTTGGTCTAGCCAAAGAAGTACTGCCAAGCATTTTGGATTACAAAGTGTTGGCAGAGAAAGAGTCAATGTTCAACACGCCACCGACATTTGCTTGGTACTTATCTGGCCTTGTATTCAAGTGGTTGAAAGCGCAAGGCGGCGTAAAAGCGATTGAACAAGTAAACCGTGATAAAGCCGCGCTGCTTTACGATTACATTGACCAATCAGACTTCTACCGCAATGGTGTGCATTCTGCGAACCGTTCTTTAATGAACGTACCATTCCAACTTGCTAAGCCTGAGTTAGACGGTACATTCCTCGAGCTAGCAGACGCGAAAGGTCTGAAAGCACTAAAAGGTCACCGCGCAGTTGGCGGTATGCGTGCTTCTATCTACAACGCAATGCCACTAGAAGGCGTACAAGCCCTTGTCGACTTCATGCGAGAGTTCGAGCAAGAATACGCTTAATCGCGACCTGTGATACAATCCTTCAAAGCGTCGCATTAGCGGCGCTTTTTACTTTCTGCAGAATCGCTATTTTCTAATGGAAGCACACGCACATTTCCAAATGGCGATTTTGAACAACCATCCGCTGTTCGCTATCTTTGTAACATCATCAATTTTCGAGAAATCTAGTGAGAAACCTCTGTCTGACATTTCTGCTTTGCTTATCTTCCTTTGCAAATGCACAAGAGATCCAAGTGTGGAGCGGTATTGAGTACTCTACCGTTGCTGAGATCCAAGAGCGTTTTGAGGCAGAGACGGGCAACAAGCTAGCGATTCGTGAGTTTGACGTAAACAACATTCGCTCAGAGCTGTTATTAGCAAAACAGACAGGGATTACGGTACCTGATGTGATTTGGGTGCCTTCAGATTTTCTAGGGCTACACGATTATTTCGATTTGGCTAAAATCCCTTCGAGCTGGATTGATGAAAAGAGTATTGAGCCAAAAGCGCTTGAGCTGGTCTCGGTTGATGGAGCCATTTATGGCGTGCCTCTTGGATTGGGCAATCACCTTGTGTTGTACGTGAACACAAAGCTAACCAAAGATCTTGAACCGACGTGGGAAGAGCTGCTTGAAGAGGCTGAGCAGGGAAGAACGACGCTGGCGATGCAATATCCGAATATGTATTTTTTGATGTCGTTTGTTCCAATGTTTTCTGACCATCGTTCTAAACCGGTCACAGACATTGACGTTGGTGCTTTAGCTGCTGCGCTGAAGTTTTATGGTGAGCTTCCTGTCGTGGGCGTTTTAAAAGGCGAATACGGCCAAGATCAGGCACGACAACAGTTTATCGATGGTGAAGTGGCGTACTTAATTGATGGTGATTGGGCGTTAGGGGAGCTCAAACAACACTTTTCAAAAGAGCTGAAAATCAGCGGCTTGCCGACTTACAACAACCATCACATGCATTCGTTAAGTGGTGGCAAAGTGCTGGCGTTTAATGCTGAAGCAATGGCAAACCCAGACAAGCGCCAAGCCATGCGAACCCTAGCGACGATTGTACAGAAACCTGAATTCATCGAAGACGTTATCATCAACCAGAATCTGATTTCGACCAACCGCTCAATCAATCGTAAATGGTATGACGCAGACAGCACTTACTACAGCGATCTCTATACTCAGTTGAACCCAGCTTATGTTATGCCGAGTACTGTCGAAATGGCGGTCACATGGGAAGCGTTGATTCGTGGCTACAAACGCTTCCGTGCAGGCATGCCTGCTGAATCCGCAGCAGAGTTTGTGGTGGATTTCATCCAAAAACACTCTCAGCATATCCATAAACGTAGGAAGTCATCATGATAAGTTTACGTAACATCCTAACTTTGATTGTGGTGCTAGGCTCTTTGCTTCCTGCTTATTGGGTCGGGACTAGTATGATCGAAAAACACCAAGAAGATCTGCTGGTGGAGAAAGAGATCAAGCTTGTTAATACCAATCAAGGTATCAAGAAAACAGTGACGGAAGATCTGACGTTCGTCGCGAACTTAACACGTTGGTACTCCAAAGACCGTTTGTTGGTTCAAGGCATGGATAACGTGCTGTATTCAAGCATCATCTGGCAGATGATCGAAACGTTTGAAGAATTGGCCGTTAACGTTAGTACCACCTATATCATCGACAAAAACTGGCAGCCAATGTACGAAAGTAATGGCTCCGTTTACCATTTAGAAACCAGCAAACTGCTTAACAAAATACGCGCCGCTAGCGATGTTTATAAGCAGGGTAAAATGTTCCACACCACTTACTTTGATGAAGGGTTAGTCTTGGAGGGGGGACAAAGTGGAATTGCCTTCGTTAGTCCGCTTTTGCCGTATACGCTGTTGCCTGGATCAGAGTATGAGCCGCAAGGTTATCTAGTGGTGTTGGTTTCGTACCAAGATTTGATTCGTATCTCTCAGCCTTTCCTCTATGCGCAAGAGAGCGTGAACTTCCACTACGGTGACATCAACAAGTTAAAGACGGATAACTCTCGCCATGTGAGTGAGATAGAGGTGAACAACAGTAACTTTGTAGAGCCACTTGAAGTCACTATGGTGCACACTGTTTCTGACGCTGTGCGTAACCAAGACCTTATGCGCTCGAAGCAACAGCTGCTCAATATTATCATCGCGACGCTCATTGTGACCCTGTGCTTTGCGATCGTCGCGAGCCGTTGGTTGACTCAACCTATCAGGAAAATGGAGCGGGTGGTACGTAGCTTTAAAAACAACAAGCGTCCGGATCTTCAACCTAAGCAGTTCCAGTTTAAAGAGTTTAGGCAGTTGATGAGGTTGCTCGACTCGTTGTGGCTTCAGTTGACCAACCACATGGATGAATTGGAGATCAGAAACCAAGCACTGCGAAAGGCAAACCTGCAAGTCCAAGAAACCAACGCACAGTTAGCGAACTTTAACCAAGAGCTAGAGCATCGCGTTGATGAACAAACGGCAGAGTTACGTGCGAACTTGACCCGAGAAGAGGCGCACCAAGCTAAATTGATGACCTTGATTAATTTCACCACCAGCCATGCAGGTGTGGGGTATCACGCGATTCCGGAAGTGATTAATTCAGGTTTGATCAAGCTCTTCCCTGATTCAGACATGCGCTTTAGCTTTGAAAAACCGGACTGTGAACGCGTTAAAACGATGCGCTCATCAACGGGTTCTGAGTTGGGTTACTTCGACTACGGTACTTATTCGATGAACGAAGAGGAAGGCATCCTTCTAGAGCTATTCAAGAAGCAGCTCTACTCTTGGCTTGAATTGGAAGAGTTCGCTCGTCGAGATAAATTATCCAAAAGCTTTAACCGAAAAGCGTTTGATGAAGACTATGAGTATGCGCGCCAGTCTGTTGTTCAGGGGCGTTGGCATAGGATGTCGATTCTTATCATCGATATTAACGGATTGAAGACGTTGAATGATACCTACGGGCACGATCGTGGTGATCTGTTAATTGCTAAATCCACTCAACTGATTAAGACAGTACTTCAAGGTAAGCACGCCCTGTATCGGATTGGTGGCGATGAGTTTGCGGTGATTGCACAAGATATGAATGCCGCAGCATTAGATGAACTGATTTCAGCTTTGGAAGCATCTCAGCAAGACAAATGGATAGAGCTATCAGGGCAAAACCGTCACCCAGTTCAGTTCTCTGTTGGCGGTGCATCGAGTGAGTCAGTGGCGCTGGAAAATCTGTTCTCTATCGCAGATGAAGCCATGTACGAGAAAAAACGCGCTTTCTACCAAAAGTAAGCCGCTATTGGAGTAGGGCATAGATATCAGGTCCTATTAATCTAGCGCTACTCGCCTGAATACAAAAAGCCCTTGTTGTCCGTACAGCAAGGGCTTTTTATTTGAGTATGGTGATGCAGTTATTAGTTATTGTTGCTTCAGAGCCCTAGCTGTTGCTTTGGGAGCTCGTTACTACATCAATGGCTCTACTTTAAATGCAAGGTTAATGGCTTTGAGACTGCGATAGATTCAATCGGTGAAGCGTCATCAAGTGGGTAAGAAATGCTAGAGCTAATAATGCCTGCATTGTAGAGGCAGTACACAAGATCCAATTTGATGTTGTTTTGCTCTAGCTCCACACCTGTAAATACCGAACCGCAATCCGAGATCTCGGTAAGGTTCACCGCCTTTTGCAACGATATTTTTAGTAGACGATCTTCTGCGTCGTAGCTAAACGCTCTTACTGCAAAATCATCAATGTCGATAATGGACTGATTTTCCTCGTCAGTATCAAGAAAAATTGGATTTACTTTGTCCCTGTATCGGATTGAGAGCGTTCCGTGCAAATCAAATGGGTAGCGAATCTTTTTCATGCGTTTCACCTGTGAATAAACGTATAGCACTTTAACGCTTCATCTTAACGACTATGAAGCTTGATAAGATAGCATTTACAAATTGATACATACCCCTATTGCTAAGTATCGGGATATTCAATGAGTTGCGTTTGTTTTTTATACGATACACTGTCGATTGAGCAGTGATACCTAATGAGTTCTCAACGCGGATATGTACGGATTAAATGCTCTAACTTAATCAATCCTAAGCATATTATAAAAAGCTAAACTGTTATCTGCCTAGGTAATGCAGCAAATAGGATTTAGAATGGAAACCAATAAGTCAGAGCGTTCAGTTTTTGGCTCAAGTTTCTTAATAATGCGCTCTGGGTACGTTACCGTTGAACTCGTTGATGGCCGTATGCGTAATGTAAGGTCGAAAACTAAATGCGGGCGACGTGGATAATAAAAAGGCCAATCACAACAGGTTAGGAGGGAGAGTCTGCTGTTATTGACCTTTTGATGAACAGTGTCGTTCAAGCACAGAGCGGGGCAGCTGAATGCCGAAACTTTCGTTCTTTGTCGCTAATTAACAAATGCAGTCAGGGTGTTCCGTACAGGTGTCACACTGGCGGTGAGTGCAAACGCCGCAACAAGTGAGCAAGTAGAGAAACTCAGGCTGCGTGAACAGTTCACTGGTTTCAATATACATGATCGCTCTGGTGTAACGCTTAGACCCGACTTTAATCGCGCCAACTGGGTTTTCACCTTCGTAAGCGGCGACACTAAAGCCCATCTTGAGCATAACATCGACAGAACTTTTGAGTGTGACACTCGCGTAATAGTGATGAATATGCGCATTTTGAGCCAAAAAGGTAAATTCAGTGTGTAACTGCCTACGGAAAACACGTTCATTCTTCGAGTGTTGACTGATGGCGTAGTAAGAATATACCCCTTTATCTTTCAGCGGTTTGGTGAGTCTTAGGTCAATGACATCGATCGGTAAGCGGTTTTTCTTTACTCGATCAATTTCATTCTCTAATGTTGGCTCGGTAAAAAACAAGCCAATGTTATGTCCTACTAACTCCCCCCGAGAAAGGTACTTGTAAGCAATTGCGCGACCATCCTTTTGGTATTCCACCAAATCGATAGTAGCCAAATTGTGCTTAATGTTGAGCGACTTCAATTGATTGTGGAAGTTGTTCAAACTGTGAATGAACTCTTGTTCATTACTTTGGCTGAGCTCTTCCTCTTCAATATTATTGTGCTCTACCGGACATGGAGTGTTGTAATCAATCCCCGAGATGATCGACATCGCATCCTGGTAGCGTTGCTTCAACGACAGTTCAAATTGCTCAACTTCATCCTTTAAAGATGAGTCTAATCCCAAACTGCACAGATAAGGCAGCAAGTTGTTTTCAAACGCTCGTAGGACTCTTACTCGACGGCTTAAGCTTGGTTGAGTAATGCCCCGTTCCCATCGACTGAAAGTGACACAGTCTATATTAGCTAAATCACCACCTAATAGATTTAACCTTATCGATGCTTGCTCCTGAGTTAACCCTAATGTGGTTCTTATTGCTTTTAGATAACTCCCGAACACTTTACTTTCCCCCATAGGTTTAAAACATGTCCATAGCTAATTCTTATTTTTCGTTTAAGTTATGTGCATGACATTCCTCTGCCAAATATGTCAATTGTTGGAAATGTTATTCCATTTACTTACGACCCTTTAAAATTGACTTGGCTTATAGGAGGTTGAAAATGCATTAATATTTATGTTGTGTTTGATCATAAATATCATGCAAATCATATTGTGTTTGTTATTAAATTGAGAAGGCATTGTGCTTATTAAGTCGATTGAAGATGCCTAGTGATGGCCAATACTGTCCTAAAATAGATGAAAACAGCCTTGTAATTACAGTCTTTTTTAGTACTTGGTCACGTAGGTTAATGAAATTTATACAATTATACGTTCGGTAAATCATTTTTTGCTGTTATCTTAAAAATGAGAAAGGTTCACGGGAAAGAACATATTTCATATGAGTATATTAGATGTAATTATAAGGTCCTTTCTTCACTGAATTTATTATTTATCTATTAGTGTCAATGCACTAATAGACGCCGTAAGTGAATTTACGGCGCTTAATATATTTCAGGAAAGCCTTATTTAGCGTTTAACGTTTTGCAGTATTTGCTTGGTGTTGATGGAGTAGATATATCATTGAAGGCTGTGCAAGAAGTACGGCAGTATCCACTTTTAGTAAGCATTTGCGATAAGACGTTTTGCCTATGGTTACCGAACCCGATTTGTCTGGCGTGTCATAAGCGACTTTCTCAGCCCCCAAGCTCACTAAATAATCGGTAAATTGATTATCGAACGCGTAATAGTACAACTCAGTGATATTGGAACGTCCTGCCAAGTAATCCACCAACGTCGGATGAAGCATCATAAAGACTTGTTCGCTAGCGGCATATCGGCTCAAGCAACATAGTGCCATACCTCGGTTTTCTGAGTAAGCGCGAGCTTGGCTAAACGGCAAGGTTTGGCTTGGGTTATGAAAATGAGCGTCCAAATCTTCAATCCGGAAAAGGAACGAAATCGAGTGCCCACGCACTTTGTTCGTCTCGCTGTCTTTGTAGACTTTGGCGATTAACTTATCGTCATTGTGCATCGTCACGTAATCGAGATCGAACATCCCTGGGTAATGCGCGTCTGAATTGAGAAAGAAGTTTTTTAAGCGAGCCAGATCGGCGTCAACATGCTCAGTGAAAAGCGTCTCTTCAATGATCTCGACTTCTTTACTCGGTTTTAGCTCTTCGTATCCCGATGTTAGGAGCATCGCTCTCTGCGAATGAAAGCGGTCGTATAAGATGTCATCGAGCATGGTGCCGTCCGGAGACGGAATGGACAGCAAAAATGGCTTTAAGTCTAATGCGAGTTCACGAAGTACTCGGATCGCTTTAACCGCGTTTGGTGATGTTGTGTTTCTTTCCCATCGACTGATCGTTACAGAGTCGATAGAGGCAAACTCTGGGTTTGCGAGGTTGAGCTTTGTGGCAAGTTCCCTTTGCGTCAAGTTGAGCTGATTTCTCAACTGTTTTAAATAGTCTCCAAACATACACTTACCTTGTTTTTATTATGGAAAGGAAGCCAAAACTAATTGGCTTCTTACACTAGGGTAGTTGATTATTGAGGATATTGTTTTTTGAGAAGGAGAAGCAACTCAGGGCGTGTCAGCCAAATCGCACTGTCGAGTTTAAGTAAACAGCGCATGTACTTTTCTGCACCGATTTTGACGATGCCTTGTTCGCTCGGTGCGTCGAAAGCCACTTTTTCGGCGCCGATCCCAATCATATAGTCTGCCGTGAGTTTATCGATGGCATAGTAGTAAAGGTCTTGAACGTTCGCGTGAGTCGCGAGGTAGTCAATACCGGTTTGATGGTCAATCCAAAAGGTAGGCTCATCAGAGCAAAAATGGGTTAACGTACAGATTGCCATCTTTTTGTTGCTTGAATAGGCTTTGGTCTTTTTTATCGGGATCTTAAGAAACGGCGAACAATAATAGTCTTCTAAATCGTCGGCATGGAAGAAGAAAGACAGCGAGTGCCCCAGCAATCGTCCAGACAGCTTATCGAGATACTTCTTGCCGTAAATCTTATGATCTTGCTGATATTGGTATAGGTCGACGTCAAACAAGGTGTCGTACTCAATGCCAATTCCACTCAAGAAGTTCTTCAAACCTGCTTCGTATTTTTCCCCTCTGGATTCAAACAGTGGTGCCTCAAGCACATTACATGCTTCAACCTCTTGGTTTGATTGATACGAAGTATTCATCAAGACATCTTTAGGAGAATGGTAACGCTCTTTCAGATAGTGATTAATCTGAGTCTTGTCCTCATCAATCTCGATGGAGAGAAGGTAAGGCCTTAGATCGTTGGTAAGGGTTCTGAGTACTTTAACCGCTTTAACCGGATTCGGTGCGGTAGTATTGCGTTCCCAACGACTGACCGTTACAGAGTCGATAGAGGCGAACTCTGGGTCTGCCAAGTTAAGTTTTACCGCAAGTTCCTTTTGCGTAAGATTTCCCTCGATCCTAAGCTTTTTCAGGTAATCCCCGAACATACATTGCCCTCATAATAACTTGAATCGTGTTTCTTACACGTGCCTACATTAATTGTAGAAACTATTTTTATGCTAGGCAGTGTCACGTTCAATCATGTCAATAATATGTCTGGATTTGGTTATATCCTGTTCATCTATATAAGAAAGAAGTGACACTTATTAATAATTATTCGCGTTTTAGAAGCTCGATGATCTCTGGTCTGGATAACCAGATAGCGCTATCAACTCGGTATAAACAGCGTTTAAAAGATTGATTGCCAATTTTTACAATGCCGTTTTCATCGGGTGTATCAAAAGCAATTTTCTCTGCATCTAAACTATTCATATAATTGACTGACCAGTGGTCAACAGCATAAAAGTACATATCATGAATGTTGGCATGTGAGGCAACGTATTTCGCACCAAATGCACTGTTTTGCCAAAATACAGATTCAATCGACGAATAACGAGAGATGGTACAAACCGCCATGGCTCGGCTCATGGAATAAGGGCGAGCTTGCTGCAATGGCACTGGATAAAATGGCGATGAGAAATACTGATGTAATTCGTTAGCATCAAATAAAAACGAGATACTATGGCCCAGAATTTCTTTACTTTCTTCATCCGTGTATTTGCGAGCGACCATTTTGTTATCGAGCTGATATTGGTACAAATCGATATCGAACAGCGCTTTGTTATCGAGCGACAAACTATTGAAAAAGTGTTTTAGGCTAGTTAGGTAATCATCCTGATCGCTTTCTAACAGCTGACTTTCCGAAATCGCATTGCATTTCGATTGTGTGTCATAAGAGCTGCTCATTAATGTTGCCCAAGGCGACTTAAATCGATATTCAACAATCTCTTCAAATATGCCTTTTCCTGACTCAGATGGCAGCGTGATGAGAAAGGGCATTAAGTCGGTGGTGAGTACTCTCAGGATTCTGATGGCTTTTACCGTCGTTGGAGCCGTCGTTCCTCTTTCCCAGCGGCTAATAGTTACTGGGTCAATCGAGGCGAAATTTGTGCTCGCGAGGTTCAGTTTGGTCGCGAGTTCTTTTTGTGTTAGTCCAATCTCTTCCCTGAGTTGTTTTAAGTATTCCCCGAACATCAATTTCCTCGCATTTTTTGTTCTGTAATAGGTTATTGATTGCTCTGTCATTATAGGAGTCGCATAGCAAAGCTCAAGCAAACCCATTTTTCGATGCCTACTATTGTGTATTACGTTCCCTTAATCTTTATATTAGAGATCTATTGTTAACGGTAAGACCCATGAAAAATTCAACGAGGGAGGATGAATGTAAAACGGTCTTTGCGGATATTCGTAAAGGCGCTTTCTATCCCATCTTTCAACCAATCTATGGATTGCAGCACGGCCACAAAATTGGTGCTGAAGTGCTAACGCGATGGAACACGCCAAGATGTATCGAAAAATCTTTCCGTTGTATCGAGGAAGAAGGGTACGCCAATTTTTTTACTAAACGATTATTCAAAAAGCTTTCAACGTGTTTGGATGAGCTTCCTGAATCGATTGGCTTCATTTCGGTAAATATTCCACCTTCTTATCTTTCCAGTCTGTCTTTTTTTGCCGATGTGTTGCCCTTATTGAACGCATGTAAGCGTATGGGAAGCACGTTATGGCTTGAACTGACCGAGCAGACGCAGTACCCAACAGAGGTGTGCGATAAGTTAATGTTTAAGATCAACCTACAGTTGTGCCAAAACTTGGGAGTGAAAATTGCGCTGGACGATTTTGGGCGAGACAATCATAAAAATGAATCCATCATTCGGTATGTATCGCCAGATGTGGTGAAGCTCGATCGAAGCTTACTCAGAAGGCAAGGCATTCAATATGAGAAGTTCTGGCAACGTTTGGCGTCTTGGAAGCACCAATACAAATTTGATTTGGTTGCCGAAGGGATTGAAACATCCGATGAACTGAATTTCATGCAAAGTTTGGATGTGAGTTATGCGCAGGGTTATTACCTGCACAGACCAAGTATGGTTTCGGATTTATGCCCAAAACTCTCTAAGCCTAGCTCAAACCATGGCTCATCGGCGATGTGGGCATAACATTTAGCGGTTCCCTGCTTGCTGATTTAACCAACCAATGAAAAGTGCCAACTTGCGTGAGTGCTTTTCATTGGCGGTGACCACATAGTATTTCTGTTTACAGCGAAGTGCTCTCGCAGAAAAAGGCGTAATAAGTGCGCCGGATTTCAACAAGCTTTCGACAAGAGAAAGTCGGCCAATGGCAACGCCGGCGTTATGCATTGCCGCTGTAACCGCAAGATCGGAACGATCAAACGAGATACTCGGGATCCCTTCGATGTCGTTGAGCCCATTTTCACTCGCCCAGAGCGCCCATTCATCATGATGCGAGTTGTAGTCCCATGCTTGTTTGTCATGCAGTAATGTGGCGCTCACAAGTTTATCTGGGGCATCAATGAGTCCCAGTTCTTCTGCGTACTTTTTGGTGCAAACTGGAACAATACTTTCTTCCATCAGCTCTTGGTGCCACAGTTTTTCTGGCATCTGCTCGTCGAAGTAAATGGCAGCATCAATGCCATAGCCTTGGAAATTCACGTTCTCATTACCCGTTAGTATGTTTAGCTCAATCGACGGAAACTGCTGTTTAAACGAGTAAATGCGCGGAACCAGCCAGCTTTGCGCAAAGGAAGGGCGGGAGTAGATGGTCAGTTCGCCCGAAACATCGCCACACTTCACTTCCATTACTTCTTGGTTTAACTCATTCAACGTTCGGTTAAGGGCTAGATATATCCGTTCGCCTTCTTCGGTCAGGGTTATCTTTCGATGTGACCTTACAAACAGCTTGATGCCAAGTTCTTCTTCCAGTTTGTTGATGCGATGTGAGATGGCGCTAGGGGTCATGGAAAGCTCTTCCGCAGCAAGGGAAAAAGAGCAGTGTCTCGCTGCTACTTCAAAGGTGTGTAACTTAGAAAGCTGAAAACTGTTGATGCGCTGATGCTTACCGAAAATGGTGTCGTTGGTGTACATGGCTAATGAATGATTTGCTGCTGTTGATTGGATAATAGGGCTTTTGTGTGTTGTATGTTGAGCTAAAAAGACTTCTTGTCCGCAAAATTCCAACTTAATCACGTTTTTGTTTTAATCCAGCTCATGTGAAAGTGATTTTTGATCGTTTGTCATCTTTGGCGAGAGTTTGGTTAAATAACGATTAAAGACAGTAACTTGCAACTAGGAACCAATGACAACCTACAATGCACACGCACTTGCTACCGAGTTTCCTCTGGTTAAGCGATTGATTGATTTGGAAGAGGTGGTTTGGTTCAACCCAAATATCACCACACTTGAAGAAGGCTTGCCGTTCGTTGGTTTAGGTGTTGCCAACATCAAAGACGCCAGTGAACGACTAGAGCGCTTTGCTCCATACTTAATGAAAGCCTTCCCTGAAACGGCGGCTTCTAACGGAATCATTGAATCGAGCGTGGTCGGCATCGACAAGATTAAGTCCTGCTTGGAAGCGCAATACGGCACTCAAATCCTTGGGCGTTTGATGCTTAAAAAAGACAGTCATTTGCCTATCTCAGGTTCTATTAAGGCACGTGGCGGTATTTATGAAGTGTTGACACATGCGGAGAAGCTGGCGATTGAAGCTGGGCTTCTAAGTGAAAGTGATGACTACAGCAAATTGTTCAGTGAAGAGTTTCGTCAGTTCTTTCAGCAATACAGCATTGCCGTGGGTTCAACCGGAAATCTGGGCATGTCTATCGGCATCATGAGTGCAAAACTTGGCTTCTCTGTATCGGTTCATATGTCGTCAGATGCGAGAGAGTGGAAGAAAAACAAACTGCGCTCTCACGGCGTGAATGTAGTGGAATATGAGCAAGACTACGGTGTTGCTGTTGAACAAGGACGCAAAGAAGCAGAGAAAGATCCAACTTGCTTCTTTATTGATGATGAAAACTCTCAAACCTTGTTCTTAGGTTATTCCGTTGCAGGTGAACGTTTAAAGCAACAGTTTGATGAGATGGGTATTGTCGTTGATTCGAACCACCCGTTGTTTGTTTACCTACCATGTGGGGTAGGCGGAGGCCCTGGTGGTGTGGCGTTCGGCTTGAAGATGGCTTTTGGTGACGATGTGCATTGTCTCTTCGCGGAGCCGACACATTCTCCGTGTATGCTGCTTGGTGTGCACACTGGTTTGCATGATGACATCGCGGTGCAAGATCTTGGTATTGATAACATTACTGCTGCTGACGGTTTAGCGGTAGGTCGTGCGTCTGGTTTTGTTGGCCGAGCGATGGAGAGACTGCTTGATGGGTACTACACCATTACGGATGAGCGCATGTATCACCATCTAGGTGAGCTTAGCGAGCTGGAAGATATTCGTTTAGAACCATCGGCGCTTGCAGGCATGGTTGGTGCGGTGCATGTTTCTAGCCATAAAGCTTACCAAGCGCGAATGCAGTTTACTGAAGAGAAATTAAGCAACGCGACTCACTTAGTTTGGGCGACCGGTGGCGGCATGGTACCGGAAGAGGAAATGTCGGCTTATCTGGCCAAGTCAGGTCGTTAAAGAATTTTGCACTTGTTATGGGAACAGCGAGAGCAAAAGAAAAGGGCTCATCAATTGATGAGCCCTTTGTCTATTTGAATCCCAGTACTACAGAGATTGTAATAGCTGGTGGTAACGACCTTTTTCTGCAAGCAGTGCTTGGTGGCTACCTTGTTCGATGATTTCGCCTTGTTCCATCAAACAGATGTTGTCCATGCTTTCCAACTCAATCAAACGGTGAGTAATGAATACGACCGTTTTATTGGTGAAGTGTTGCTTGAACAATTCCATCACTTTTTGCTCAGTACGCTTGTCTAGACCTTCAGTTGGTTCATCAAGCAGTAGGATAGGAGCGTCACGCAATAGCGCACGAGCAATACCGATACGACGCTTCTCACCACCAGACAGTTGACGACCGCCGTCACCTAGCCAAGCATCCAGTCCTGGTTCGTCTAACAGATTCGCCAAGTCCACTTTAGTTAGAATGTCAGCCAGCTGTTCATCTGTTGCTTCTGGAGCTGCAAGCAATAGGTTGTCACGCAGTGTGCCATTAAGCACATCCACACGTTGGCTAACTACTGTGATTGCAGCACGCAGATCGGATTCGCTCCAATCTTGCAGAGGCGCACCACCAATGCTGACTTGACCTTGGTTTACATCCCAGTAGCGACAAAGCAATTGAATAAGCGTCGATTTACCTGAACCGGTTTGACCAACAATCGCCGTTTTTGAGCCCAATGGCAGTGACAGTGTTAGGTCTTTCAGCACTTTTTGCTGGCCATCAGGGTAGGTGAAATCAACCTTGTCGAACTCAATATTTAACGGTTTATTACCTTCACGCTTCGATGTTTCAGGGAAGACAACGTCTGGCTCCGCTAAGGTGATTTCGTTCAATCGACGTGCGGATGTCAATGTTTGACCTAGGTATTGGAAAGCACCAGCAATTGGCATCAGAATTTCAAAGCTTGCCATGGTTGCAAATGCGAACAGTGCAATCCAAGGATCTGGAGCACGACCGCCGACACCATCCGCAGCAAACCAAAGCATTGCAACAAGGGTTAAGCCGTTAGCGAGCATCAACAAGCCAGATGCCATACCAGTGAGGTTTGCGTTAACAAACTGGTTGGATAGCAGCTGTTTTTGCTTTTCTAAAATCACGTTACGGTAACGCTCTTCTGCACCAAACAGGCTCAGCTCGCTGTAACCTTGTAGCCAGTCCAGTGTTGCTACGCGCAGTTGTGCTTTGTTTTGAGTCAGGTGTTCGCCGTTATGTTTGCCCAGTTTGTAGAACAATACCGGCCACACCAACAGCATTACCGTCAGGATACCGCCAAGCAGTAGCGCAAGGTGCCAGTCAAAGAAGGCAAGTACTGCGGTTAGCGACAAGATACCGAAGATGCCAACAATCACAGGGCTGACAAGACGCAAGTACACGTGATCCATCGCGTCTACGTCTGCCACTAGACGGTTTAGCAGATCCGCATCACGCAGAGTCGAAACGCGACCAGGGATCAGTGGTGCAAGCTTCTTGAAGAAGAAGATACGTAGATCCGTCAGTAGTTTGAATGTTGCATTGTGGCTAACTACACGCTCGCCCCAACGGCCCGCAGTTCGTGCCATCGCAGCGCCACGAACGCCAGCGCCCGGAAGCATGTAGTTGAAGGTTTCACGAGCAATAGTCAAACCCGCTACCGCCGCCGCAGAGATAAACCAACCGGATAAGGTGAGTAGGCCAATAGAAGCAGCCAGCGTTAGAAACGCTAGAAGCATACCGAGTGACAAACCAAACCAGTGCTTTTTATACAGTTTTAGATAAGGGAGTAAATCACGCATCTAAGTTCCCCTTGTCTGATTCACGTTGAGCTAGGTTGGCAGCCAACATTTCTTTAAACAAACCATCTTGTGAAGCCAACGTTGCGTAATCGCCACGTTGAACGATTTGACCCTCTTGCATAACCAGAATCTGGGAGACATTCTGCAGCGGTGCGAGTTGGTGAGTGATCATCAAGTTAGTGGTGGAGTCAGTGTATTTACCGATGCCTTCCATAACTAATTTCTCGCTTCGAGCATCCAAACTTGCGGTTGGTTCATCAAGTAGCCAAAAACGGCCGTTTTGTAACATCGCACGAGCAAGAGCAAGACGTTGTGCCTGACCAACAGACAAACCGCCAGAGCGATCAGAGATTTGGTAATCCAGACCGTGCATTTCAACAAATTCTGCAGCGTGGGAGTCACTCAGTACAGAGTGGACTTGCTGGTCTTGAATATCCTGCTTACCTAGGGTGACGTTGTCACGAATGCTGCCGTGCAAAAGCATTGGGTTTTGACCAATCCAGCTGATGGTTTCGCGCCATGTCGCCAAATCCAACTCGGAAAGTTCACAGCCGTTAATCTTTAAGCTGCCTTTGTATGGCATAAAACCAAGGATGGTATTTACTAAGCTAGTTTTGCCTGCACCACTTGGGCCAACCAGTGCGGTGCTTTGGTTCGCTTCTAGCGAGAAGGATAGGGGACCAGCAAGTTGTTTACCTTCAGGGCTGAAGATAACAAGGTCTTGAGCTTCGATATGAATCGCTGCGTTTGGCTCTACGGCCTTGTTGCCGTCTTTTACTTGGTCTACATCTAGCTCTAGAAATTCAACAATGCTTTCTGCTGCGCCAACTGCTTGTTGCTTCGCATGGTAGAAGGTACCAAGGTCACGCAATGGCTGATAGAACTCAGGCGCAAGGATCAGAATAAACAGACCTGCAAACAGTGTTACACCTGTGCCGTAGTAACCGAAGTTGAGCTCTCCGATATAGCTAAAGCCAAAGTAAACTGCCGTAATCGCAATTGAGATAGAAGTGAAGAACTCAAGAACTGCTGAAGATAGGAATGCAATCTTCAATACATCCATTGTGCGAGTACGGAAAACTTCAGATGCACCTTTTAACGTCTCGGTTTCTGATTGAGTACGGTCGAACAAACGGATGGTTGTCATTGCTTGCAAACGGTCATAAAAGTGACCAGATAAACGTTGCAGAGCTTTGAAGTTCTTACGGTTTGCGTCAGCGGCTTTCATACCCACCAACGCCATAAACATTGGAACCAATGGTGCAGTAATCAGGAAAATTAAACCCGCTGCCCAGTTAATTGGGAAAACCACCACTAGGATGATGAAAGGCACCAAAACAGACAACGACATTTGCGGAAGGTAGCGCGAGAAGAAGTCTTGCATGTCTTCTACTTGCTCTAAAATCAACGTTGCCCAGCTACCTGCTGGCTTGCCTTTGATATAAGCAGGACCAAGTTGGTGAACTTTATCGAGAATCAGTTGGCGGATGTAAACGCGGATCTGTTCACCGCAACGATATCCAGCGATTTCGCGTCCCCAAGTACAAGCTGCGCGACCGATAACGGTGACACCAAGTCCGACGAAGTACCAAACGAGTTCGGATTTGTCGACTTGTTCAATAATGAGTTGGTGGAGAATGGAGGCGAGCAGGGCTGCTTGAGCCAATAAAAACACGCTTGATAGTACGCCTAGGCCTATCGCAACCATCAGCCAGCGCTTGGCCAACTTACTTTGTTGCTTAAGCCACTTATTCAAGCTGCTTTGCTTTTTCTTATCCATCGTGAAGGCTTAATGATAATTGTTTTAATGAGGCGGTAGTATACAAAAGAAAACCCAGCGGGAATACCGCTGGGCTTTAAGGATATGACACAAATGTGAAAAGTTATTTGTCAGTAAGTGCGTCTAAGAAGCGTTCTGCATCTAAAGCTGCCATACAGCCAGTACCTGCAGAGGTGATTGCTTGACGGTAGTTATGATCCATCACGTCGCCTGCTGCAAACACACCTTCGATGCTTGTTTGCGTCGCGTTACCTTCAAGGCCGGATTGAACGAGGATGTAACCATCTTTCATATCGACTTGGCCTTCGAAGATTTGCGTGTTTGGTTGGTGACCGATTGCGATGAATGCACCCATTACATCGATATCTTCAGTTGCACCGCTGTTCACGTCTTTAATGCGAACACCCGTTACACCCATGTCGTCGCCTAGCACTTCATCTAGTGTACGGTCAGTGTGAAGAACGATATTACCGCTTTCAACTTTATCCATCAGGCGTTTTACAAGGATCTTCTCAGCGCGGAATGAATCGCGGCGGTGGATCAGGTGCACTTCTGATGCAATGTTTGATAGGTAAAGCGCTTCTTCAACAGCAGTGTTACCGCCGCCCACAACCGCCACTTTCTGATTGCGGTAGAAGAAGCCATCACAAGTTGCACAAGCTGAAACGCCGCGACCTTTAAATGCTTCTTCAGATTCAAGACCTAGGTATTTCGCTGATGCACCAGTAGAGATGATCAACGCATCACAAGTGTACTCACCAGAGTCACCTTTCAGACGGAATGGACGTTGAGACAGATCCACTTCGTTGATGTGATCGAACACGATTTCTGTTTCGAATCGTTCTGCGTGTTCTTTCATGCGTTCCATCAAACCTGGGCCAGTAAGACCTTCTGCGTCACCAGGCCAGTTTTCTACTTCAGTTGTGGTCGTTAGCTGACCACCTTGCTGCATTCCCGTTACTAGCACAGGGTTTAAGTTAGCACGCGCTGCGTATACTGCTGCGGTGTAACCTGCTGGGCCAGAACCAAGAATTAATAATTTACAGTGTTTTACGTCGCTCATTATGGCTCCATAGAGGGCTGAACATTTCTCCCGATTGTATGGAAATTCTTAGTGCTTTAAAAGCATAAACGAAAGGAGCGGATCGAATTATTGGTTATAGGTTAGAACTTGCTGATGTTTATGGAGAGGTGTTCCAGACTAGAATAAAATTCTGTTTATAGTAGAGAGTTCTAGTTTCAAATACTGCGCAAGCTCCGTTCTGAATGTTTAAACTGCTGTTGATATTAATTGTAGTGCTAAGTGTCGTTTTTTCTTTTTTGTTGAAGCTATCAACGTCAAATTCTGGTAATTGCAGAATATTTGCGTATCCTAAGATGTAAATTAAATGTTAATTCAAACAAGCTAAATGTGCCTCATTAAAGGAGCCAATGATGTTACATTCACGAGAGAACACCCTACATTTAACTCAGCTCAGCATGGCAGCGATTGAGCAACTTTCTCCTTCCTTCGAAGGCCTACCTCGTACGGAACACGCCGACGGTCAATATCGTCTTCGTCGTTACTCTGTCGTTGGATTTGAAAACGGTCAGGTGGTCGATTTAAACAAGAACAGCTTTGTACAATCTTCTGATATCAACCGTTTCCAAGGTGATGTGATTCGCCAGTTTGAGCCGATTGAAAAAGGGATTCTTTCTAGCGAAGGTTTCCGTGAAATGTGTGAGTTGTTCGTTAACGCAAACCACTTACCAGACGGTCAGGAAATCGAGATCCATCAAATTCGAATTACCGCGATTTACGATGAAACCCAAGTTGCACCGGAAGGGGTACACCAAGATGGTTTTGACCACATCGCGCTAGTAGGCGTAGGGCGTCACAACATCATGGGTGGCGACATCATGCTTTACAGCAGCCACAATCAAGCGCCTTTTTTCCGTAAAGTATTGGAAAATGGCGAAGTGGCAATGCTGGCAGACAGCAAACTGTGGCACAACGCGGTGCCAATTCGCTCAGTGATTAATGACCAAGAAGGTCATATGGATGTATTTGTACTGACAGCGACGGACAAACGAAATGAACTTCAATCTTAATCAGATCCGAGAACAATTTCCCGCACTGGCGCAATACCACAATGATCGCCCAGTGACCTTTTTTGATGGACCCGGTGGTTCACAAGTGCCGCAGTCGGTCCTCGATAGCATGGTGAGCTACCTTGGGCGATTCAATTCGAACCTCGGCGGGCATTATTTCTCAAGCCAAGCGACGGTTGATGTAATGCAGTCGGCTCGCGAATCAGCACAAGCTCTGCTAAACGCACCGTCCTCGGGCAATATTGTGTTTGGAGCGAATATGACCTCGCTGACATTCCAGCTAAGTCGCGCCATTAGTCGAGATTGGAAAGAGGGCGATGAAATCATTGTTTCAGCCCTAGACCATTACTCTAACGTGTCGAGTTGGCAACAAGCAGCAGAAGACAAAGGCGCTGTGGTTCACCAAGTCAGAATTAATGAAGAAGATTGCACGCTGGATCTTGCGCATCTTCAGAGCTTGTTGAATGAAAAAACGCGTTTAGTGGCGGTGACTTACGCATCGAACACCACGGGCTCGATTGTTGACATGCACCAAGTGGTCAAAATGGCACACAGTATCGGCGCTCAAGTTTATGTGGATGCCGTGCATTATGCGCCACACCATTTAGTGGATGTACAAGCATTAGGATGTGATTTCTTGGCGTGTTCAGCGTACAAGTTTTTTGGACCACATGTAGGAATCGCGTATGTAGCAGACCAGTGGTTACACAGTGTTAAGCCCTACAAAGTTGAACCTGCAACCAACATTGGACCGGGACGCTTCGAAACCGGAACACAAAGCTTTGAGGGCTTGGCAGGCGTCACCGCTGCGATTGAATACCTAGCCCAGTTTGGCGATGAAGATGCATCACTTCGTCAGCGCTTGGAGCAAAGCTATGCGTTATACAGCCAACATGAGCAGCAATTGAGTGAGCATTTCTTGCAGCGTTTAGGGGCGCTCGATGGCGTGAACTTGTTTGGTATTAACAATGAAAGCAACCAACTGAGAACGCCAACTTTCGCGCTGACTTTTGATAAATACGCTCCAGAGTTCATCGCGAAGACGTTGGGTGAGCACAATATCTGCGTCTGGAATGGGCACTTCTATGCACTAGGACTCGTTCGCCAGTTAGGCTTAGAGGAGTCGGGTGGTGTGGTGCGCATCGGTTGTATGCACTACAACACGACGGCAGAAATCGATATGTTGTTTGATGTGTTAGAAAACATCCTCGACGCCTAAGAATCGAAGACGCCACAAACTAAAAGCTCGAGCCAAGTGCTCGAGCTTTTTCGTTTCGTTTATTCAATGAGTCGAGAGCTTATTCGCTCACTTCAACTTCATAAGAGGTGAACTTACGCACGTTGATCACGCCAGTATCGAAGATCAGGTATTGGCCTTTAATACCTTGCAATGTACCCGTTACAACTGGGTTTTTATCGAAGTTGTGTGAGGTGATTTTAGTTGGATGCTGCTGAACTGGGTAGCTTAGAGAAGTGATGTTTTCGCTTAACACTTCAATTGCGTCATCGCCATACTGCTGTTTAATCTCAGCGATTTTGTCTTCTACTAATGGCAGCAGTTCTGCAAAGCGATCTTGCAGTTCAATTGGGTCGCCATCGCCTTTCAGCAGCGTTCGCCAGTTTGTCTTATCAGCAATGTGTTTCGCTAATTCGATTTCAATCAAGCCAGAGATATGACGAGTTTTTACTTTGAAGATAGGCAAACCTTGTGTCGCACCTTGGTCTATCCAACGGGTTGGAATTTGGGTATGACGCGTGATGCCCACTTTCAAACTTGACGTGTTAGATAGGTAAACGAAGTGGTCCACCATGCAGTTCTCTTCACCCCATTGCGGCTCGCGACATGTGCCTTGTTCGTAGTGACAAGTTTCTGGCTTCATGATGCACATGTCGCAACTCGCCAACTTCTTCATACATACAAAGCAGTGGCCTTGAGAGTAGCTCTTCTTGGTTTTCTTACCGCAAGAACAACAGTAGATGTTGCCAGTGTGAGTTAGGGTGAGGGTTTTACCAAGAAATGGGCTCAAATCCACTTCTTCATCACCCACAGGCAGACGGTAGCTTACTGCACCATCCAGAGAAGCACGCATTTTGTTTAGCGTGCCTGTAGCAATTATTGACATGACATTACTCATTATTGTGTTTTTGCACAGTATATACCGAAGCGGTCTCGATATGCAGAGGTAAGCAAACAAGTCTGTGGTTTTGTGTTCTCTTTGGTGTCTTTTTAATCAAGGCGATGTTGATTGACGTGAGATGCTTCGCACAAATGCTCAAGTGAGAAAAATCCTACATACCTGAAGCAAGATCACGCTTCTTAAATGAGTAATATGTATCGAGAGTGAGAATGCGAGTCAAAAATCACTTTTTAACTTGATAAATAACTTTATTTGAAATGTGAAATAACTTTCAGTACATTTGCTTAATATAAACAGAACGATAGTCAGTAACTAGGTTAGTCACGATGAAGTGGATACACAGATTAATTTTTGCATTATCGATATGCACCATCAGTTTAGTGGCGTTATACAGTTTGCTTGGTGATACCCGTAAGCTAGAAGTCACGCCGGATCAATTTAATATTCATGTCACAAGCGATGCCATTGCTGGTGGTCTGAGTGAATCTGATATTACTTATCAAAACCACAGTTTGGTTCTAAACTGTGACCTAAAAGAAAGTAAGTACGCGTGGCCTTATTGCGGTATCTCCGTTTACACCGATGTGAAGCAAGCGACTAAAGGTTTGGATCTTTCCAGTTACCATACCGTTCGTCTTAAAATTCGTTATGAAACGGCGGGAGAGGGACAAAGCCCAAGCAAAAACCTGCGCCTGTACCTACGTAACTTCAATTCGGCCTATTCAGATCCGAATGACGAATACACCATCAAATACAATGGCATGCAGTTTTCTCCTTCAGACTTTAGCGAAGTTATCGAGATCCCAATAGAAAACCTTCAAGTAATGACGTGGTGGTTGAATGATAACGACGTTGCAATTGAGCACTCTGCGCCTGAATTTGCCAATATTACTCGCATTGATTTGGCTACCGGAGCGGGTGCGGCACTCGGTAAACATAAGATCGTTATCGACAAGATAGAGTTTGAAGGTGCGTATGTTCAGCAATCCACACTCTTGTTCGCGCTGTTGTTCTCTTGGATGGCACTTGGCTTGGCTTTCTCACTGCATGAAATGCGCAAGAACAAAATCGCGTATAACAAAGCACGCAAGCGTCATCGCCATTTAGAAAAAGTGAACAGTACACTGCGCGCTCAAAATTATGAATTTGCAGAACTGGCACATCGTGATGCGTTAACTGGAGCAATGAACCGACATGCGGTACAGAACTGGTTGGAGCAACAGGCTCGACAAGTTCGTTGGGGGCACGATTCCTTCTCTATCCTTTACATGGATCTGGATAAGTTCAAACGTGTAAACGACAAGTATGGTCATCAGATGGGTGACGATATTCTGCGGGAGTTTGTTATGGTGATCGCTAGCTCTATCCAACCAGATGATCGTTTGGTTCGTTGGGGTGGGGAAGAGTTCGTCGTGTTCTGCCCAAATACCGATATTGAGCAAGCAGTGAAGAAAGCCGAAGTCGTGCGCCATAACGTTGAAAAACACCTCTGGGTTCATGGTGAATCGCTAACGTGCAGTATTGGTATCGCCCAAATGCAAAACGAACGAGTTTCAGAAACCATGGCTCGTGCAGATGAAGTGTTGTACTTGGCTAAGCGTAATGGCCGAAACCGAATAGAAGTGAATTACGGTATGCAAAAGAAGTCGGATATCGCTTCTTAACTTAAGCTTCCCAATTGCTGCGCTCTGAGATGGTCGCCGCGCTCACCATTGGCGTGGAAAAGAAAAAAGGTGGCCGACCGACCACCAAAAGGGAAACTGCTGAACATGACTAGGGGGTAGTAGTTAGGTATTCAATTTGATTACCGAGAACAGCAGTTGTAGTGCTAGTTTTGATAAGAGAGCTGCGTTTGGGCGCAGCTCTTTTTTATTTGAGCAATGTTTACCAGAACAACCAAGCGAATAGAGTTAGCGCGCCGATACATGCAACGTTCAACACCATACCGATTCGCATCATCTCTTTCTGTTTGATATGACCCGTCGCAAATACAATCGCGTTAGGTGGCGTTGCTACTGGCAGCATGAAGGCACAAGATGCTGCTACAGCAATCAGTGCTGAGAGAATGACTGGCGATAGACCAAGCGCTTCTGCAATGGTGGCAAAGACTGGCACTAATAGCGCCGCACTTGCGGTGTTACTTGCAAACTCGGTTAGGAAAACAACAAACGCAACCACAGATAGAATCGTAAGTAGGACACCTGCTTGCTCAAGGAAGCCTGCTAGACCGTTAGCCAAGAAGACACTTGTGCCTGTTGCTTTTAGTACGTTACTTAGACAGATACCGCCACCAAACAGGATCAAAACACCCCAGTCAGTTGTCTTTTCAATGTCTTTCCACTCTACTGCGCGAGATGCACCAAGTAATAGAATCGCACCAATTGCAACGAGGGTATCGAACTTAGCAAAACCGCCAAGCATCGCGTTGATTGGTTTGCTGAAAATCCAGAATGTCACTGTTAATAGGAAAATCGCTAAGGTGATCTTCTTGCCGTTTGTCCACTCAACTGGCTGGTGGTCAAGTTCGAACGTGTGGCTTAAATCTGGCTTTGTCATGGTGTAAAGCACCAGGATCGCGATAGGCATCAGAATCAAAGAAATTGGTAAACCCAGCTCCATCCACTCTGTAAAGTTCAAACCGACTTCTGCGGCTGCGATAGCATTCGGTGGGCTACCTACCAGCGTTGCGATGCCGCCAATCGACGCACTGTAAGCGATACCAAGTAGCACGAATAAATAAGTGCTGTGACTCTTCTTCGCGTCTAGTTTGCTCATGACGCCAAGAACCAATGGCAACATCATCGCTGTCGTTGCGGTGTTTGAGATCCACATTGATAGGCCTGCGCTCACACCAAACAACATGAAGACCGCGACAGACATCTTACCGCGCGCAATCAGCAATACTTTGTCGGCAATCGCTTGATCGAGCTTTTGTTTGTGAAGCGCGGCAGCCAATGCGAAACCACCCAAGAACAAGAAAATGATCGAGTTAGAGAAGTTGTTTAGTGCTGCTTGGGTATTGAATACGCCCAAGAATACCGCAAGTAACGGGATTAGCAGGGCAGTGATGCTTACGTGAATGGCTTCCGTTAACCAAAGTACGGCAACGAAAATCAAAATACATAAGCCGGTTACGACTTGAGGCTCAAAGGGTAGGGTGTTGAACAAAATAGCGAACAGCAGGACATTAGACGTCAATATCATGCTGTTGCGTGTGAAGAACCAATTCTTCAGTGTCACAGCGAGTGCGGTCATGGGTTGTGCTCCTTTTGCATTGCCTTAGTGTTGGTTTTTTATGGCAAAGTAACTGACTTGTAGTTATTTATTGATTAAATGTTACTTCGGATGCGAAAGGGTGTTTTGCCTGAATCGACGGCAGAATAAGAAAGTGTGAGGTTGGGAATTGGAAATGGGTAGAAAGCTACCCATTTACTTTTAATGAATTGTTATCGGTGTGTAATGCAGGGCGAGAATATTGAAAGCAGCAACACTTTGGTCGACTTAATGAACCGGAATGTTACGTTCGTTTTCGATGATTTCTTGCTTTTCTTCCACTGTATCTTCGACCGCAACGATTGGCTCTTGAGGACCAAGGAAGCGCGGTTGCGTATTCATGATGTACAAGTCCAAAAACGCTTTCACACGAGCCATAAGTTCACGCGTTCGCATGTTGATCTTCTGCTTACTTGCCGTTGGTCCAGCTACGGCCAAACACTGCGCATCAATATTGTAAGCGTCAGCAATAAACAGCGCTCGTTCACAATGGAATCGTTGAGTGACAATCAAGAAGCGCTCAGAGGCGAATATCTTTTTAGCGCGAACGATGGAGTCCAGAGTTCGGAATCCCGCATAGTCCAGATGAATCACTTCTTCTGGCACGCCTGCTTTGAGTAGATCACGTTTCATCGTCCACGGTTCATTGTAAGAGCGATGTGCGTTGTCCCCACTCAACAAAAACTGCTTCACTTTTCCTTGTTTGTACAGTTCGATAGCGGCGTTGATTCTGTGGGTGTAGTAAGTATTGAGGATCTTCCCAATGTATTTACTGGTGCCGAGAACGACTGCGACTTCATGCTTAGGCACTTGCTCGTAGTCGGTAAAGATTTCTTCTTGTGCTTGGAGCACGACCCAACGGTCAATGGCAATAATCGTGACGAAAAGACCGAGTAAAGAGATCGACAAAACCAAAGCCAGACGCTTCCATGAGAACTTGAGCTTCCACTTTGACTTTATGCGAGAAAACAGCAAAACGTTCGATGTCCTTATTTCAATGTGTATCCCTCATCATATCTGATAGAAATGAAAAGAGAGAAGCCCATTTATGCCAAAATATGGTTAGGATGAGAAAAAAGAGCATAAAAAACAAAAGCCCTCGGAGTGCGAGGGCTAATAATTATACAAAACGTCTTAAAGCTTAGAATGCTGTGCGTTTGTAACGACGGTAAACTGGTTGCCAGAATGCTTGGTCAATTGCATCATTTAGCGCTTCATCAGTGATTTCTAGCGCGACACCTTGCTCAATCGCCTTCTTCGCAACAGCGAATGCAATCTTCTTCGATACCAAATGAATTTCTTCTAGTGGTGGAAGCAGAGCACCGTTACCGTTGATCGCTAATGGTGAACATGTCGCCAATGCGCGGCTTGATTCCATCAACATTTCGTCCGTTACGCGCTTCGCGTTTACCGCAAGTACACCTAAACCAATACCAGGGAAGATGTAGCTGTTGTTACATTGCGCGATAGGGTAAGTGTTGCCTTCATGAACCACTGGCTCAAATGGGCTACCTGTCGCAACTAACGCTTCACCGTTTGTCCAACGAATGATGTCATTTGGTGTTGCTTCTACGCGGCTTGTTGGGTTCGAAAGCGGGAATACAATCGGACGCGCACAGTGCTTGTGCATCTCTTTGATCACTTCTTCACTGAAGAGACCAGGGGCACCAGATACACCAATTAGCACGGTTGGTTTCGCGTTGTGCATCACATCAAGAAGTGAGAAGCCATTTCCTTCATTTTCCCACTTCTTCGTGTTATCGAACTTCTGAACCAAGCGCTGTTGGAAATCAAGAAGGTTAGGCATGCCTTCTTGCAACAGACCCCAACGGTCAACCATGTAAACTTGCGAACGTGCTTTCTTATCAGAGATTCCTTCCGATACCATTTGAGCAATGATCGCTTCTGCAATACCACAACCAGCAGAACCTGCACCCAAGAAAGTGATGCGCTGATCAGACAGTTTAGTGCCTGCCGCTTTACATGCTGCCAGTAGAGAACCTACTGTAACTGCCGCCGTACCTTGAATGTCATCGTTGAAACAACAGATGCGATCTTTGTAGCGCTCTAGAAGTGGCATTGCGTTTTTCTGTGCAAAGTCTTCGAACTGGATCAGGGCATCTGGCCAACGGCGTTGTACTGCTTGGATAAACTCTTCAACAAACGCATCGTAATCAGGACCAGTGATACGAGGGTGACGCCAACCCATGTACATTGGGTCTGCAAGACGTTGCGGGTTGTTAGTACCCACATCAAGTACGATTGGTAGTGTGTAAGCTGGACTGATACCGCCACACGCTGTGTAAAGAGAAAGCTTACCGATTGGAATACCCATGCCGCCGATACCTTGGTCACCCAAGCCCAAGATACGTTCGCCATCAGTGACCACGATAACTTTAACGTTGTGGTTTGCTGCGTTGTTTAGCAGGTCATCGATACGGTCACGGTTCGGGTAAGAGATGAACAGACCACGCCCACGGCGGTAGATGTTTGAGAAGTTCTCACACGCTGCACCAACGGTTGGTGTGTAGATGATTGGCATCATCTCAGAAATGTGGTTTTGAACTAGGCGGTAGAATAGCGTTTCGTTCGTGTCTTGGATGTTGCGCAGGTAAATGTGCTTATCCATGTCACTTTCAAAGCTTTTGTACTGTTGGTACGCACGCTCTACTTGCTCTTGGATGGTTTCAGTCGTCTCTGGTAGAAGACCTTCCAAGTTGAATGAACTACGTTCTTCTCCGGAGAACGCACTGCCCTTGTTCAAAAGAGGGGTCGCTAAAAGAGCCGGACCCGCATATGGGATATAGAGTGGGCGCTTGTCGTTGTTCATTGGGTGCCTTAAATGTAGGGTTGAAGGATGCGTGCAAAATTCTAACGGGTTCACTATTTAGTTGTAAACATTCGTTGATGCACATCAACGTAATGTCGCAAAAAAATCCAATTCCCGACGAAAATATCGTCACTGAAACAATAATACTGTCATTAAATGGCCAGAAACGATTCCTAAAGCAGGAATTTCTCACTCAGGTATAATGCCTCGCAATCCATTATCACGTTCTTATCTTTTATGTCTCAATTACCTATCGATAGCTTACAAGCGGAATTTGACCAACTCGTGAATCACCATCATTTGGTGGTTGAGGCCGAAACCGGCTCAGGTAAATCCACGCGATTGCCACTTTGGGCAGCAAATTACGGTCGAGTATTGGTGATTGAGCCACGCCGAATCGCTTGTACGTCATTAGCTGAATTTCTTGCCGAGCAATCTGGTCAACCTTTAGGTAAACAGGTTGGTTACGCGATCAAGCTTCACGCTCACTATGATGAAAAGACTAAAGTCGTGTTCGTGACGCCCGGTGTTGCGCTGCGTTGGTTCGCGGAAGACAAACTGGCTAACTTCGATATCGTGATGGTGGACGAATTTCATGAACGCCGCTGGGACATTGATCTCCTTACCGCGATTTTAAAGCAAGAAAAACAGCACCGTTTGATTGTCACTTCAGCCACGTTAGAAGGCGAGAAGCTGGCGAACTATTTGGATGCCAAGCGCCTGCGTTCTGAAGGGCGTTGCTTTCCTGTCACCGTGACTCATCGCTCAATGGACAGTCGTTACTTGCCGAACAAGAAAGGTTGTGAGAATGATGTTGTGCGCACGGTAAAAGAAGCACTTGAAGACGAAGAGGGCGATATTCTCGTTTTCTTACCGGGTCGAAAAGAGATCACTCAATGCGCGCAAATGCTGCAAAGTATTGATGATGTGATGGTCGTGAAGCTGCATGCATCGGTGAGTGATGAAGAGCGCCATCGTGCGTTAACGATACAAAAGCAACGTAAAGTGGTGTTGGCAACCAACGTTGCAGAAACCTCTCTGACCATTCCAAACATCCGCGTGGTCATCGATAGTGGTTTGGAACGCAGAACCGTACAACGAAATGGACGAACAGCTCTGACGTTAAGTAACATTTCCAAAGCCAGCGCGGCGCAGCGAATGGGTCGAGCAGGCCGTGTTGCTGAAGGGGCGTGTATTCGCTTGTTTGGTGAGCATGCACCGTTGGAACTGGTGACGCCGCCTGAATTGCATCGTGAAGAACTCGTAGAACCAATGCTCGCTGCGGCTTGTTGTGGATACAGACTTTCCGAACTTTCCTTCCTCGATTCTGTACCTGAAAAGTCACTTAACTCAGCACTCCAAACCCTGCAGGGGATGGCAGCGATAGACGAGCAAGGTGACATCACCGAGCACGGTAAAAAAGTTTACCCTCTACCAATTGATGCCTTATTTGCGGACTTAGTGACTCGTATCCAAACCAAATCAGAAAGAGAAGCAATGATCGACTTAGCTGCAGCGCTTTCTGTGCCCGCTCAGTTGTATCAATTGCAAGGTGGGGAATCGGCCGAAGCATTAGCACAAGAAGAACCATTTGGCTGCGATGCCTCGCTGATGATTCGCTTGGTGCGAGGGGAGCAACTTCCCGGCATTAACCTTGACGCGAGTGTGCTTGAAGAAGCGCAAGGGTTAGCAAAACAAATGCGAGAAGTGTTTGAATTGCCGGATCTTGAAGTCGCATCGCGATACAAACGTGATGAATTGACCAAAGCCATTGCCACGTTACATCCAGAGCTTGTATTTGTGCGCCGAGAACGACGTCGTGACGCGCTAGGCAATGGTTTGATGGAAATGATGGTTGGGCGCAATAGCCGTTTTCCGGAAAAAAGTGAAGCAGCTTTGGTGCTAGATAGCCACAGCGTACCCGGACGAGGTGTAAAACAGACGCTCAATCTTGCCTCCGTAATGCTGCCTGTTTCCCTCAATCTGCTTCGCGAATTAGAGCTTGGTGAGTGGCAACAAGGCGAAACCAATTATGAGGAAGAATCCCCACGCGTGACTATGCATTTGATCTATGCAGGACGAACCATTTGTACGGAATATCAAGCGCTTGAAGGCGAAGTTGCCGTCCAGTCTATTGTTGAGATGATTGAAGACGAAACGCTATTACCGGGTTTTGCGCCATTGAGAAAACAACAAATTCAGCACTGGAAGATCTATAACGCGCTTGGGTTAAATCCTGAGCCTATTGAAAAAACAGAACTCGATGGTTTGTCTTTCGCTACTTGGTTGGTCGAGCAACTGGAAACGCTTGGTGTAGAAAGTGTGGAAGATATCGAGCTGTTTGAAGTTGATGACATCCCATTCGAAGGCATTCCAGACTGGGAATATCAAGATTTTGCTGAGCAGTTCCCTTTAAAGTTGATCTTGGCGGAACTGAAACTCGATGTGGAATACTTTGTGTCTCGTAAATTGGTTCATGTCATTTACACCGAAGGCAGCCGAAAAGGCGACCCTAAACGTTGGGAGCTACCACGCTGGGCAGGTTGGAAAGTGCAGTACAAAAAAGCCAGTCGTGTACTTGATGTAAAATAAGGATATTTATAAGCCGGAACGATAATTGCTTTAATCCGTTTCCCTTGCAGTTTATGACCTGATTATTAGGTGATAAGGAATGAATTTGCCGCTCCGGTTGAGCGGCGTGAAGGAAAACGATGAAGTATAAAGCGATTCCACTATTGTTATGTCCGGTACTAGCGTACGGCAAAAGCATCACACACATCTCAACATACGAAGACAACTACGTTCTGGGTACCTATACCACAGACATCAATCAAGACGCCTACAACGAACTCGGTTCAGATATGGACTCACTTCAGCAGTTTGAAGTGAAGTTTCAAATCTCGGCTTCTATCCCATTCTACCGATTCAGTTCCGGTACGGCTTTGATGGGGTCTTACACGCAAAAGTCTCTCTGGCAACTTGCTAACTCTGACATTTCTTCTCCGTTCAGAGAGACCAATTACAAACCTCAAGTGTTTCTTGCGCATCAATCAAACATGCTGTTATTCAACCATTTAGAGGTGGGGTACAAGCATGAGTCAAATGGCCAATCAAGTAAGCTATCTCGTAGTTGGGATCGCCTTTATATCGCAGCAGAGCGTTTTTCTGGTCCTGTTGAATACGGTGCGCACGCTTGGTGGGTGGTCACCACCGAAAATGATGACATGGAAAACTATTACGCCCCGTATGAGCTTTGGGCAAAGGTCTACACTGGTGCTGGTGTGTTTAATACCCGAGGCTTCTATAACTTTGCCGATGATAAAGGTGGCGTAGAATTGGGGTACACCTTGTACTTCAATGATATCTTAGGTTTGTATGTTCAGGGCTACCATGGCTATGGTGAAACCTTGATTGATTACGACCATTCACAAACGCGTGTTGGGCTTGGGATCAGGTTGGTTAACTTATAACGCCGATCTGCTTGTATCCCTTGTTGCCCCTTAGTTTTAGTTTGGCGTTTAAAATATTAATCAATTGGATGCTTATATATGGCGAAGCTGTACATCATTTGTTACAAAGCTGGTTTTAATATTTCCTTTTGAGGTTAAATTAGGGCATAAAAGACCATTGTTTTATATCCTATTGCTATATCAAAATAATTGAACGATATTTTGTATATCTCATTTCAGAGTGTCGAGGCATAGGATGGAGCAACAAGGAAAGACATGCATTGAATTCGACTACACAAGCTTCCTAGGGGCAACGGGAAGTAAGAAGTGGACCTTCTTGGAGGCATTCGCCACCATCGCTCCCATTTTTGGCCTGATGTGGAAACAGAACATCGCGGAGTTAAGCCAACCAGAGGATCGCCTTTGGGATGCTGCCTTAAAATCGATGTCTTCTCGTCAGAGCGATGAATCCAATCTAGTGATGTTGGTGAAGCTAGCAAAACACGAAGGGATCCATGAATTACGTGTAGTTATGCCTTATTCGTTAGACTCAAAACAAATAGAGTACATTGAATCTCGAAGTAAACTAAAAGTAGAAACTGCAGAGCAAGATGTGCTTAATTTGAAGCTCTAACACCCAAGGAACATTTCCCCCAAACACAAAAGCGACCTGCAACGGTCGCTTTTTTTATGTTTGTTCTATCGATTCTATAAATTGGTTTTCAATTTGTTGGAACTGTGATGAATATAGAGTATTTACACTTAAATTAACAAAAAATTAACATCAAGAAATGCAATTGTCATAACTAGCTTCTAACTTAATGTTTTTTAGGGTAATTAGCCAAACGACCCCAATGCCTAAATTGGCTCGTTACTCAGCGCAGGAAAACGCGCATCGATAAAAACACAATAACAAAGGAAGTTACTATGTCATTGTCTCGCAGAGACTTTATAAAAGTCGTCTCTTCAGGAGCCGTTGCTACCACGCTGACCGCTTGTGGGAGTGATGATAACAATACCGCCAATGCTGCCTCATTCGAGCATGGCGTCGCCAGTGGTGACCCAACTCAAACTCAAGTGATCATCTGGACACGGGTGACTACGCAGGCGAGTTATGTCGATGTCTCTTGGCAGGTGTCTGCAACGGAAGACTTTTCTAGCATCGAGCAAAGTGGCACTTTTACCACCGATACCAGCCGCGATTTTACGGTCAAGGTCGATGTGCAAAACCTTAATCCAAGCTCCCAGTACTACTACCGATTCATGGTGGGACAGAATACGAGCCTCGTTGGTATGGCACAGACCTTACCGGAAGGAAGCGTGAGCAAAGCGTCTATGGCAGTCGTGTCTTGCGCAAATTATCCAGCGGGGTATTTCAACGCCTACAAAGAGATTCTTGTACAGCATCAAAAGGAAGCATTCGATGTGGTTTTGCATCTCGGTGATTACATTTATGAATACGGCGCTGGTGGTTATGCGAGCGAAGATGCAGCTGCGCTAGGGCGTGAGCCGAGTAAAGGCACAGAATGTATTACGTTAGATGATTATCGAAAGCGCTATGCTCAATATCGCCAAGATGAAGATCTGCAAGCTTTACATGCGGCGTTACCAATGATCGCAGTGTGGGATGACCACGAGTTAGCTAATGATGCATGGAAAGAGGGGGCGGAAAACCACCAAGACAACGAAGGCAGCTTTGATGATAGGCGTGCCGCGGCGGCAGCAGCTTGGATTGAATGGCTCCCTGTGCGGGAAAACACCTTTTCAAACATGCTGATTTATCGTCAGTTTGCTTTTGGTGACTTAATCAATCTAATGATGCTCGACACTCGATTGGTAGGCCGCGACCAACCTTTGGATTATTTCTCCCTAACCGCACCATCAATGGAAGCAATTGGTAGCCTAGTCGCTCAGTCACGAAGTACTGATAGAGAACTGCTTGGCACAGAGCAATTAGCTTGGTTGATGAATGCGTTTAATAGCCAAAATGCAAAGTGGAATGTGCTTGGACAGCAAGTGCTGATGTCACGTATGGAGCTTCCGAGTTCTGTTATGTTGGCGATGTTCCAACTATTTACCGCAACCGATGAGCAGAAGATGGACGCATTATTGGCAGTGAACAATGCAATCGCCGGTTATCTTGCTGACCCAAGCTCAGACACGATTAAACTGCCGTATAACCTCGATGCTTGGGATGGTTACTATGTCGAACGCGAGCGCGTTTATGAAATTGCTAAAGCGAGCTCTGGCAACTTTGTGTGTTTGGCGGGTGACACACATAATGCATGGACTAGTGAGTTGAAGGATATATCGAACAATCCTATTGGCGTTGAGTTCGCGACAAGCTCGGTCAGTTCGCCGGGCTTGGAAGAATATTTAGCGTTGGAGCCAGTTGCGATTGCTCAGATGGAATACTCACTGCCGAATTTAGTCTCTGAGCTGCAATGGACAGACATTAAGCAACGCGGTTTCATGCGTGTGACCTTTACGCCAGAGAAAGCGCAATCAACGTGGTACATGCTTTCCAGCATTAAAGATAAAAACTATCAAGTGACAACCAAGTCGGCATCCACAACGGATGGTCTGACGCTCGATATAGAGTAGGGCAGCTAACGAATACGTTCTAGACGACCGCGCTTGAAATAAGAAAGTCCGCACTTGGCGGACTTTCTTGTTGGTTAATCTAGTAACTCAGCGTAAAGGCTGGCTTTAGTCGATTAGACCGTATTCTTTGCTCAAGATTTCGATGATCTCTGCTTTTGGATTCTCGCTCAACTTGATTGGTTGCCCTGTGATTTTTTCTGCGATGCCGATATACGTGCGAGAGATATCCATCAAGGATTCCACTGGTAGGTCGTTATCACGAGCAAGAGCTTCACGCTCTGGCATGCGTTCTTTGTTAAGCAGAATATCAGGATCAGGGAAGTGGTTTAGTAAGAACTGACGGAAACCTTCTTTCGAGTTTTCAACGATGTTACCCGCTTGGTATTCTTTCGTATCCCAAATACGTGACGAATCAGGCGTACCGACTTCGTCCATGTAAATTAGCTTTTCGTTACCGGCAGCGTCGTGCACGTAACCAAATTCAAACTTAGTATCTACGAACGTTTGGTCAACGGCTTCAAGCGCATCGCTGATCACGTTAAAGCCTTCTTTCAATAGCTTTTCGTATTGTGCAATGTCTTCTGCACTTGAGAAGTTGAAAGCTTCATAGTTATCCACGATGTTTTGGCGAGTGATGTTCACGTCATCCGCTTCAGGAACGCCTGGAATACCTTTCAAGATACCTTTGGTTGAAGGTGTCATTAGCAATTCAGGTAGCGCTTTATCTTTCTCAAGACCTTCTGGAAGCTGAATGCCACAGAATTCACGCTCGCCATTTGCGTAAGCGCGCCACATAGAACCTGTGATGTACTTACGGCAGATTGCTTCAATCTTAACTGGCTTCGCTTTTTGTACGATCCAAACAAATGGGTGAGGGATGTCCAAGATATGGCTATCAGCAAGGCCGTTGTCTTTGAACAATTTGAACCAGTGGTTAGAGATCGCGTTGAGTGCAGCGCCTTTACCCGGAACGCCTTTGAGTCCACCTTCGCCATGCCAGATACAATCGAATGCAGAGATACGGTCACTGATCACCATGATGGCCAACGGGGCATCAGGAGCGACATCATATCCTTTTTCTTTGATCAGTCGTGCGCTGTCTTCTTCAGTTAACCAGTAAACAGAGCGAACTTTTCCGCTGTGAACAGGCTTGTGGGTGCGAATTGGCAGGTCGTCATTGACGGCAAGTACTTGATTAGCAAGGCTCATTGCGACATTCCTATCATCTTAATCAAACGTCATAAAGAGAAGATATCCAGCGAAAAAAGCACGCTGAATAAATCGAATGAGGGCATCATACCAGAACTATTTTAACTCGCCAGAGAAAAAGCAAACGTTTGCCTTAATTTGTTAAAGCACAAAAAAAGCCCCCTTAAAAGGAGGCGAGATGCAGGATGGATAACGTCGATCTTGTTAGTGGTACTTGTTCACTCTGCCTTCGACGAAAAAGACTTCACACTGATAACGTTGAGCAATATCGCGAAGCATTGATTGATTCATTAGGGCAATCCTGTTCGATGCGACGACAGCGCTAGCGTTACCAGACTGAATAGCTTTAATCACGATTTCCACTTCAGAAAGCTGTTGAGACGGCTTCATCTGAATGATGTTTTGACAGCGAATGTTGGAAGCAGCAAGTTGCTCAAAATCAGGACGAGGGCACTCAGCGGTAAACAGAATCCATTGCTGTTGTTGAGACAATACTGCCAACTTAGAAAGAAGTTGGTCAGACACATCCATAGGTTGTGTTGCTTGTGCCAATACGTTGTAGCGAGAGTATGTATGAGATTGAGTTTGTAGCTGCATCTTACTGTTCCTTTATACATGCTGTATGTGTATACAGTAGTTTGTTTTTGATGCCTGATCAACCGATTTTTATGAATAGAGTTGAAAAATTTTCCCTTACTTATGATTTGGTTTTTATCTAAGTAATTGAAATTAAACTGTAAAGTTTGATTTTTGATATGTTTGATAAACATGGTGAAATGTGAAGTCACCTGCATTCCGGAGCTGTATATACAGGTGATTACTACTGTATATACAGTTATTTCGGCTTAGCTATACAGTGGTTTTAACCGGTTTATACAGTGCTTTTTCGGGATGGCACACAGTAGTGTTAGTGCTTTTGAGGGAGAAGAAATGAAGAGAAAACAAAAAGGCAGAGGCTGAACGTTCAAGAAAGCGCTTTGCTTTTACAGACAACGTTAAAAAGCAGGCTGCGAATACGCAGCCTGAAAATACAAGGATCGATGTTTAATAATGGTTAGAATTCGGTTTTTGCACGTGCGATTTCTGTTTCAAATTGGCCAAGGTTGCCAGCCCTTACAAGCTGAACCATAGTTTGAAACATAGTGCGAATTTGTTCGATGTTACCTGAATTGGCGCGAGAGCATAAACTGCCAAGGTCGGAGTTTGCTAATCGCAATAATCGACTTTTGTTAGGGCCAGAGACTTTTCTCTTAATTGTATTTTTCAAAACCATCAACTCGCCAGTTGCAACGGCTTCAGGAGGCTGGCTAGCAATAATTGCTTCCGCTTCATCTGTGTACATATGGTCACCTGTTTTTTGTTTGAGCGACAAAACTATACTCCAGATGTATCGTGGGTTTGACCCGCTGACAGGGAAAACCATCAACATCACTATGAAATAAGTGACACTGTTTTTAATAGGTCAATTAATAGCCGATTTGAGAGTGTGAGAACCACCAGAGGACTAGAGAATGTGATTGCGGAGTGTTTTGGTTGTGAGGGCTTCACGTTCTAATGAAGGATCAAAAAAGCGCCTTGTGATAAGGCGCCCTTGAAAATCAGTTCCGTTGATTTGTTCTATTTAGCTTGCTCGTTGTTCCAAACGCTCGCGCATTTGCAATTCGCCTTGGTTGAACAGGCGGACATCGATTTTCGCGATGTCGTAGCAAGAGCTGCATGAACGATGGTATTTACCATCTACGTAATCATGACGAGTTACAAAGCTAGGTTTTTTACACCAGTCACAGGTGCCTTCTTCAGTGAACATTGATTTTCTCCCCACCTACATAAATTTGAGTCGCTAGGTGTTATTTTTCGCCCAGCATTATGGCATATAAAAGATGGTCAAGTTAAATGTCTGTTAATTTGTTTGAGAGGGAGATCGATTGCGAGCCTTTATTTTCTTGGATTAAAAGCTCGCAAGATAAAGGTGTGTGGCTGAGTTTTACTCTTTTGTAACATTTTGTGAAATGGTTTTAAACGCCTGATTTAAACGCTTCATCTCTTCTTCACTTCCCCTGGAATCAGGATGGTAGAGTTTAGATAATTGTCTGTAGCGCAACTTCACTGCTTTACTGTCTGGAATAGTTTGCGGGGTATAGCCAAACATTGCACAAGCGACGAGAAGTTTTTGGTTCTCAGATTGACCTTTGATCTTCTTAAACTCTTTAAATACTTTTTCGAGTTGGCGCTTAAGTTGTTTATTGGCGAACTGAAGTTCTTTCACTTGTGTCTCTAATTGCAGAGAGCGTGACACTTCATTCGCTGCAGTGGCTTTGGTCTTTTGTGTGTGCCTGCGGTAACCGAATGCACCGCCTCCAAGCAGCAGAGCAAAGCCCAGAGCGCCAGAGGCATACCAAACGTTGGAGTTTTCAGCTTTCTTTGCTTGTTGAATCTCGATGGTCTCTTTCTGTTCTTCGTCTGTAGCTTGCTTATCCAACTCTACAATCTCAGAAACTTGTTTAGCTCTGAGTTGATTGAAGCGATCCTCCAAAAACTGGTTATAGGCTTCTTCTGCCTGAGGGTTTTTAAGTGCAGACAGTTGATACCAAGCTTCGACGAGATCAGAGTTCGATACTTCCGCTTGGTGGTGTTGGACAAAATCGGCCAACAAAAAGCCACGATCGGTAGGATCGTTTAGCGCAACAGAAGTGAACCAATAAATCGCTTGGGTGAAATCCGTGTTGCCAGTTAAACCGCGAGCATAATCTTCCGCTAATTGTTTTTGAGCAGGTAAGTAACCTTGATGTGCCGCTTGTTCTAGCCAATAACGTGCGTCAGTCGGTGATTCTGGATTGGGTTTCAATGCCAGTTGCTGCGCAAGGTCGAATTGGGCTTCAGGTTGTGTCGGGTTCTGAGAAGCAAATGCAGTGCTTGTAAGGCAGGCACTTAAAGCAAAGGTGAGGGCAGTGGTTCTGAAAGACATTGGGTATGTCAGGTCTAGCGAACAACGCTAGACCTGCTCCGGTAATAATTGTTATTACCGATATGGTGCAACCAAATTACTTCAGTGGCAAGATCTGGATTTCAACACGACGGTTGCAAGCACGACCTTCAGAAGTTTGGTTTGAGCAAATTGGGTTACGCTCACCGTAGCCACGTGCGATAGCGCGACCTGGTGCAACGTTTTGTGATACTAGGTACTGACGTACCGATTCAGCACGACGCTCTGATAGCGTTTGGTTGTAAGAATCGCTACCTGTGCTGTCTGTGTAACCATCGATCACAAGGCTTGTGTCTGGGTATTCAACTAGGATGCGAGCCACGCCACGTAGTGTGTTGTGGATGCTTGCGTCTAGTTGGTAAGAGCTTGAAGAGAAGCCAATGCCGTTTTCCATGCGAAGAAGCAGTTGGTTTTCGCCAACACGTTCAACTTGTACGCCAGAGTTTAATAGAGCACGACGCAGTTCCGCTTCTTGTTGGTCGAAGTAGTAACCAACACCAGCGCCTGTAGCACCACCAGCCGCCGCACCAATCAATGCGTGTTTACGACGTTCTTTAGCGTCGTCACCAGTCGCAAGACCAATTGCTGCACCCGCAATCGCACCGATAAGCGCACCTTGCGTAGTTGAGTTAGTTTCGTATTCACCTGTAGTTGCGTTTTGGCGTTGTGTTGCTTGACAGCCAGTAAGAGCCAGCACTAGCGCAAGTGCAATAGACATCTTTTTCAAGGGAAAATCTCCGTATAAGCCGAGGCGCAAGTGCGCCTCATAATGGGATGTGAATTATGGAATAGAAGGTATTGATATTTGTTATGCGAACGTCAGATTGATAGAAGCTTTGTAAGCTTTTTCTTATAGTTGGCGATGTTGTAATCAGTTCCAGAGTTATTTAGAAGGGTTATCCAACATTTTTCTCGCCTGCTCTCCGCCAACCCCTCGGTTAACGGAAACTTTGCGACCTTTTTTCAAGCCGACTTCGTAATCTGCAGTGATGTTCTTCATCGCTTCCTTGAGCTGTTTCTTGAACGTCTCACGGTCGATGTTTTTAAATTCTTTATCAATGTAGTTATTGATTTTGTTTGCGGATTCTTCGTCTGGTGAGATCACAGGTAGCTTTTCGAGCGCACCTTCTACCCAACCAGAAACGAACGAGTTAACACGACGCGTTACTTCCATTGAAGAAGTGCCTGAACCCGCGAAACTATTGCGGAACTGTCCGGTGCTTTCGTTCATCTCACGATAGATAATATCAAAGGCAAAAGCCGCAAAAATCGCGCGGTCTGCTTCACCGATAAACTCTACTCGTTTAAGCCCTTTATGGTTCAGAAGAACCGCCTCAACACCGAACTTAGTATTGATGCCGCGAATCACGCGCAATATCGTCGAGCTAATGCTGGCTGGCAAGAGGTGTGAAGACTGAGTCTTACCCATCTTGATAAACTCAATATCGTCCTTATCCAAGCCATATTTCAGCATGAGACGATGCGCCATCTTGATAGCGTTCGCCGCTTCATTAACGTTGGCGGAGTTGCCCAGTTCTAAACACTTGGCGATTTTTTTCAGAGCTTTTTGTTTATCCATCGACGACCAGTACCGGGAACTGAAAATTTAGGAAGTCGGATATATTACCTTTTTTGATGGAAAAACGGAATAACGATGGAGAGGGAAAACTGTGCTGCAAAAAGAAAGCCCCTTATGGAAAGAGGCTTTGAGAAAGGTCGTTGTTTGATAATGTTACAGACCAAGTTGGTCTAGCAGATCATCCGCATCACTTTTTGAGCTTGCTGATTCTGCTGCTTTTTTGTCAGCCATACTTTTGCGAGTGGCTTCTAAAATATCGTCCGGGCTTTCATCTTCAGCCACTTCAAACTCTTCAAGTTGGATAAACTCGGTCTTGTCCATCGCAAGTTCTAGGTAGAAGATATTATTGTTCTCTGTAGAGAAGGTGACTCGGCGCGCTTGAGGACGGTCTAGATTGGTATCAACTTGCAGGATCACCTGTTTGTTGAGCGAAAGCATTTTTGGTTGGTTCTGCGTGATATTTGTCTGCAGCTCTTTACGAATCTTATTCGTGAAGTCGCCGACCAATTGGTTCATCAACTCACCAAGCACATCGCCCACTTCATCTGAAGTGTGTGAGATCGCTAACTCTTCCTCTGGCATGCCCATATTACGCATGTAGTTGGTGTAAATCTCTAAGGCCGCTTTTGCTGTAAAGTTAATCACAACAAGACCAGTGAAGCCTCCATCAAACAATACAAAACAACCAAAATCCGGCTTGAGGCTGGTTTTGTTGATCTTTTGCACCATGGCAGAGTAGTTAACTTGAGAAGAGGTTGCTGAAGTAAGTACGCCAGAAACCGACTGGCAAAGTTTTAGAAGGATATCTTCAGTGGTTACAACTTTATTTTTTTTCATCCTGAAAGCTCATATTGAAAGGCTATTTCTTTTTCAATGTACGGCATCAAGCGTTACAAAATAAAGCATAAGTTTAATTCTTGTATTGAGATTCTGATTTGAACGCCTTTTTAAATGTTGTAAAGTGACGTAATTCAAAGAAAACAACCTCATTCATACCGCTAACTCGCCAATGGTTTTGGTCGTTGATGGTGAGAATGATTAAAAATTAGATAACCCGCAGCTGATTGGATCAGCGCAGTAGGGGGCAGGAAGCAAATGTTACCAAGATTACACTCGCAAACGGATGTCGATCCTCTTGTTCTTAGTTTTCTCAAAGAGCTTGAGCACTCCGGGTTCACTGGCGATATTGAAAGCCAATATTCTAGCCGTCTCGCAGTAGCCACCGACAACAGTGTCTACCAGCAACTTCCTCAGGCTGTTGTCCATCCCAAAACCACCCAAGACGTTTCCCTCATCGGTAAACTCAGCAACAAAGAAAAATACGAGCGTATTACCTTTTCTCCTCGTGGCGGCGGTACGGGGACCAATGGACAGTCTTTAACGAAGGGGATCGTGGTTGATTTGTCTCGCCACATGAACCAAGTTCTAGAAGTGAATGAAGAAGAAGGCTGGGTTCGAGTTCAAACGGGTGTGGTCAAAGACCAGCTGAATGATGCTGTTCGCCCTTATGGTTATTTCTTTTCGCCTGATTTATCAACCAGCAACCGTGCCACGATTGGTGGGATGATCAACACCGATGCGTCCGGTCAAGGCTCGCTTAAGTACGGTAAAACCTCTGACCACGTTCTTTCTCTTCAAGCGGTATTTGCTGATGGTTCGATTTTGGAATCCGACCTTTCTCATGGCTTGCCAAATGAAGGCGAGTTTGCCGAAACCGCGATGCGTGTGACGGAATCGGTATGCCGTGACAAGCGCCAGCAAATTAACGATAAGTTTCCACCGTTAAACCGCTTCTTAACTGGCTACGACCTTAAAAACGCATTTGATGAAGAGGCAGACAGCTTCGATATCACTCGTGTTTTGTGCGGCGCTGAGGGCTCGTTAGCGTTCATCACCGAGGCTAAGCTTAATCTAACCCGCATTCCTAAAGCTCGTACTCTGGTTAACGTTAAATACAACAGTTTTGATTCGGCTCTGCGCAACGCGCCATTTATGGTGGAAGCAAAAGCGTTGTCCGTTGAGACTGTGGATTCAAAAGTTCTGAACTTGGCGAAGCAAGACATTGTTTGGCACACCGTCAGTGATTTGATTACTGACGTACCTGATAAAGAGATGCTTGGCATTAACATGGTCGAATACGCAGGTCAGGATGAAGAGGAGGTTGCTTCTCAAGTCGCGTTCCTAACCGCCAAGCTCGATAGCATGCTAGAAACGGAAGAAGCGGGCATCATTGGTTACCAAGTATGCAGCGATGTAGCGAGCATTGGCCGTATCTACAACATGCGTAAAAAAGCCGTGGGACTATTGGGTGCTGCGAAAGGGCGCGCCAAGCCTGTGGCGTTTGCCGAGGACACTTGTGTTCCGCCAGAAAACTTAGCGGACTTTATCGTTGAATTTCGTGAGTTGCTAGACGCAAAATCACTTAACTACGGCATGTTTGGTCACGTAGATGCAGGTGTGCTTCACGTTCGACCTGCATTGGATCTGTGCGATCCTCACCAAGAAGCCTTGATGCATGAAATCTCGGATGAAGTGGTTAAATTGGTGGCAAAATACGGCGGTTTAATGTGGGGTGAGCACGGTAAAGGTTTCCGCTCTGAGTATGGTCCTGAGTTTTTTGGTGAAGAACTCTTTACTGAATTGCGCCGAGTGAAAGCCGCTTTTGACCCACACAACAAAATGAATCCAGGCAAGATTTGTACGCCCCTGAATAGCGATGCTGAGCTTGTCAAAGTCACTGATACCAAACGCGGCTACTATGATCGTCAGATTGACGTACAAGTACGTGATAGCTTCAAGCAAGCGATGGAGTGTAATGGTAACGGCTTGTGTTTTAACTACGACACAAGCTCGCCGATGTGTCCTTCAATGAAAGTCACTGCAGACCGCCGTCATTCGCCGAAAGGGCGTGCAGGTTTAGTTCGTGAGTGGCTGCGCCAATTGACTGAGCAGGGCATTGATATTCTCGACTTAGAGAAGCAGACGCTGGAAAACAAAACGTCCCTCAAAACCATGATCGACCGTGTGCGTCATTCGATTAATCGTCGTCATGAGTATGACTTCTCCCACGAAGTGTATGAAGCGATGAATGGTTGTTTGGCGTGTAAAGCGTGTGCGAGTCAGTGTCCGATTAAAGTGGATGTACCTAGTTTCCGTTCTCGCTTCCTCAATATTTATCACTCTCGTTACCAACGCCCGGCAAAAGACTACTTGGTGTCGAACATTGAGTCCATGTTGCCATTGATGGCCAAAGCGCCAAGTGTCGTGAATGGTGTGCTCAAGCAATCTTGGGTGCAAAGTCTAACGGCTTCGACGGTGGGTTATGTTGATGCTCCGTTATTGTCTGTACCGACTTTGAAAGAGCGAGTCGAGACGTTAACCACAGCTTATGACCTACAAGCACTAAGTGGCTTATCAAGTGAAGACAAACAAAAACATGTGCTGATTGTTCAAGACCCTTTCACCAGTTACTACGATGCAGAGGTGGTGGAAGATTTCATCAAACTGGTTAAGAAGTTAGGTATGAATCCGGTTCTTCTGCCATTTAAGCCAAACGGCAAAGCGCAGCACATCAAAGGTTTCTTACGTCAGTTTAAGAACACCGCGCAAGATACCGCGAAGTTCTTGGAGATGGTCGCGGACTTAGATATCCCATTGGTAGGAGTCGATCCTGCGTTAGTACTGTGTTACCGCGACGAGTATGCTGAAGTATTGGGTAGCAAGCGTGGTCAGTTTGATGTGCTGACTGTCCATGAGTGGCTTCACCCAAGACTGGGCGAGTTCGATGCTCTTGAGTCTAAAGAGCAAGCACCTTGGTATCTGTTCGCTCATTGTACTGAGAAAACCAAATTGCCAAATGCAGAGAAAGAGTGGGGAGCTATCTTCGCTCATTTTGGAGCGGTGCTGAACACTGTGCCTGTAGGCTGCTGTGGCATGGCAGGGACCTTTGGCCATGAAGTCGATAAGCTCTCGATGTCGCGTGAAATTTATGATCTGAGCTGGAAGCCGAACTTGGACAAATTTGACAACGAACGTTGCTTGATTACGGGGTACTCCTGCCGAAGCCAAGTCAAACGCTTTGAAGGGGTAAAACCTAAGCACCCAGTTCAAGCTTTGCTAACCTTGATATAATGCTTTACGAAAGCCCAGTCTAACTGGGCTTTTTATCATTTAAGAACCGTTACTGACGATGACAACGTTTTATTCTCATAAGGATATGAAGATTGAAAAAGCTTGAGCTTAAAGTGCCACCTGTCGCTTTATTTTTGTTGATGGTACTGCTGATGTACTGGCTGAAAGACGTCGTGCCAGAAATGAAAATTACCGTACCGTTTGTTGAGTTTGTTACTGCTGGGCTTGTTTTGATTGCTGGGTTTGTCGGCATTGCCGGTGTTTACGAGTTTCGTAAAGCCAAGACGACAGTAAACCCAGTGAAACCAGAAACTGCTTCGCTGGTGGTCGATACAGGCGTATTCGCTTACACACGCAATCCAATGTATGTAGCGCTTTTGCTTGTCATTATCGCTATTGGTCTGTGGTGGCAACATCTCAGTGTTATTTTGTGCGCTGTATTGTTTGTCGCGTACATGAATCGCTACCAAATTAAGCCAGAAGAGCGCGCTTTGGAAAGACTATTCGGTGAAGATTACCTAGATTATAAGAACCAAGTACGTCGCTGGATTTAATGAGTAAACAAACCGCAGATAACAAGAAAGCCCAGCATATTTGCTGGGCTTTCTATTGAATTTTCTTTTTTGGAAAGGAGCGGCAGGGCTTATCTGCAGGAGCATTGCTTCCGAAGACTAAGCTGCCTTAGCGAACTTTGCTAAGAAGGCATCCTTACGTTCGTTAAAGCGTTGCACCAAATCGTCAACTGCATCTTGGTCGTATGGTTTAAGGCCACTTGCCACCATACGCTTGATGCCTTTACCAACGACTTCACCGTCTTGTTTGAATGCAAAGTTTAATGTTACAACACCACGTTTGCCTTCCACATCGAACGTTGCGCCTGTGAAGTCGACTTCTGGGTGAGTCAGGTCTAAACGGCAGAACTCAACTTCCATGCTTTCGTAAATCACTAGTGGACGTTGGCAGTTGATCATCATCTGTTTCTCTTCCATTAGAGGAACCATGATGTGAGGGAAGTTCATGCCAGAGAATTGAACGTAGTTAGTCACCACGTGTTCAATGAATGCAGGATCTTGGTTTGTTTCGCCTTCACGAGACATGTGTAGGTATTCTTTACCTGCTTCATCGACCACGGCGCTTTCTTTTTCACACTTATTTTCGATGTGAAGCGCAACGCCGTCATTCACCATTCCAGAGAAATCAAAACGCATCTTTTGGCTCACGCCTTCTTTGCTCAGTAAGACTGCAAAAAGCAGATCGCCTGGAACGCAAAAGCGTTTGTTGTCTTCATCGTGAATAGGGTTGTAATCACCAGCTACGCGTTTTGCGAAGTGACTTGCTTGCTCACGAGTGAACTGAAATTGGTGATTAGTGTTTGAAAAATAAGGTGTTAGAAACATAATTTTTACGTAGTAACCAAAACTGTCAGGGATTATATGCGAATATCTGCGTAGCAATGGTCCATCCAGTGAAAACTTCACTGTATCTTAACAATGAAACGATAACGCAGCGGAATAAAGCACCAAAAAGAGCGCTTTTGTTATGCATTATTCAGTATGGTCATAAATCTGCGATTTACCATATTATTGAGGGACTTGATGCGTATAAATACAATAAAGGCTCCAAGAAGGAGCCTTTAGGGTCATTAGCACAATAGATTAATGCACGCTTGGCAGTAAGCTTTCTGGCATCAATGCGTTATGCAGAGCAAGCTTGAGTAGTGCATTGGCTTGCTCGATATCCGGCGCGAAGTAGCGGTCTTTATCGTAGAACGAGACTTTCTCGCGCAGCATTTGCTTGGCAATTTCGATACGCTCTGAAGATTTGTTTGGTGCACGGAAATCTAGCCCTTGAGCAGCTGACAAGTATTCAACCGCCAAAATGCCACGTGTATTCTCTCCCATTTCCTTTAAACGACGAGCAGCAAAAGTAGCCATCGAAACGTGATCTTCTTGGTTTGCGGATGTTGGCAAACTATCGACAGAAGCTGGGTGAGCCAATGTTTTGTTTTCACTTGCCAATGCTGCCGACGTCACCTGAGCAATCATAAAGCCGGAGTTCACGCCGCCATTGTCGACCAAGAAGGGAGGAAGCTTAGATAGAGCGCTATCTATAAGTAGTGCCATGCGTCGCTCTGACAAGCTACCAATTTCAGCAATCGCAAGTGCAAGGTTATCCGCCGCCATAGCGACTGGCTCTGCATGGAAGTTACCGCCGGAGATGATGTCATCATCTTCCGCAAAGACCAGCGGGTTATCCGACACAGAGTTGGCCTCCACTTGTAGAATGTCTGCTGCATTGCGAATTTGCTGCAAACAAGCTCCCATTACTTGAGGTTGGCAACGCAGTGAATAAGGATCTTGTACCTTCTCACAGTTGGTATGAGATTCACCAATCTCGCTGGTCGCCTCTAACAGGTGGCGGTACGCCAAGGCGGCATCCATTTGGCTACGATGACCACGAACACGATGGATACGTGGGTCGAACGGACGACGACTGCCTAAAGCCGCTTCTACTGACATCGCACCACAAACCGTCGCTGATGAGAACAGGTCCTCGGCAATGAACAAACCTTCTAGTGCAAATGCTGTTGACGCTTGAGTACCATTAAGCAGTGCTAACCCTTCTTTTGGAGCAAGAGTGATTGGCTCAAGACCGGCTATTTGCAGTGCTTCTAGACCTGAAATCACTTTGCCATTATGGCGAGCTTGACCTTCACCAAGAAGAACCGTACTCATATGAGCTAATGGCGCTAAGTCACCAGATGCGCCTACAGAACCCTTCTGAGGGACGCATGGGTAGACCTGAGCATTCACCAAATCAATCAACATGTTGATGACTTTTAAACGTAAGCCAGAGAAGCCACGAGCGAGGCTGTTGATCTTTAATACCATCATCAAACGAACGGTTTCGTCTGACATGAACTTGCCGATACCAGCCGCATGAGAAAGCACGATACTGCGCTGCAGTGTTTCCAAATCTTCTGGCGCAATGCGTGTATTTGCTAGCAAACCGAAGCCGGTGTTAATGCCGTAAACCGTTCGGTCTTCTGCAATCACTCGATCGACCACTTGAGTGCTTTCTTCTATTGCTGGAATCGCGTTTGGATCCAGAGTAAGGTTTACGGGTGAGCGGCTCACTTGGCGTAGTTCGTTTAAGCTAATATGACCTGGCTTTAGCGTTAAATTGAGCATGTCTTTCATCCTTACTTCAGCTTTTTCAGTTCTTCATTGAGCATTGGTAAATCCAGTTTTTGCTCAGCTGCACATTGTTTTGCGATGTCGTATCCTGCATCAGCGTGACGCATAACCCCCGTTGCTGGGTCATTATGTAGAACACGTGCAATGCGCTCTGACGCGTCATCACTGCCGTCACAACAAATCACCATGCCAGAGTGTTGTGAGAAGCCCATACCTACGCCACCACCATGGTGAAGAGATACCCATGTCGCACCCCCTGCGGTATTCAGCAATGCGTTTAGTAGTGGCCAGTCTGAAACGGCGTCTGAGCCATCTATCATTCCTTCGGTTTCACGGTTCGGGCTTGCTACAGACCCTGAGTCTAGATGGTCACGACCAATGACGACAGGGGCTTTGAGCTCACCGTTTTTCACCATTTCATTAAAGGCTTGACCTAAACGTTCTCGATCTTTCAAACCAACCCAGCAGATACGTGCTGGTAGACCTTGGAACTGAATGCGTTCGCGTGCCATGTCTAGCCAGTTATGTAGATGTGGGTTATCCGGGATCAGCTCTTTCACTTTTTGGTCGGTTTTGTAGATGTCCTCTGGGTCTCCAGACAATGCTGCCCAGCGGAACGGTCCGATGCCTTCACAGAATAACGGGCGAATGTAAGCCGGTACAAAGCCAGGGAAGTCAAACGCGTTCTCAATGCCTTCTTCTAAAGCCATCTGACGGATGTTATTTCCGTAATCGAGCGTTGCCGCGCCTCGGTTTTGAAGCTCCAACATAGCTTTCACTTGAATCGCCATCGACTGTTTGGCTGCTTTAACTACGCTCGCTTCATCTTGTAAACGCATGTCTGCTGCATGTGACATGCTCCAACCTTGAGGTAAGTAACCATTCAATGGATCGTGCGCAGAGGTTTGGTCTGTTACTACGTCTGGTGTGATGTTACGTTCTACAAGCTCCGGGAAGATATCTGCTGCATTGCCCAGTAGACCAACTGAAATGGGTGCGTCAGATTCTTTGATCATCGCTAGTGCCTCATCCAAAGACGTTGCTTTTTTGTCAACATAACCGGTGCGTAGGCGGTAATCGATGCGTGATTCGTCACACTCGACCGCAATCATGGAAAAGCCAGCCATGGTGCCAGCAAGAGGTTGAGCACCACCCATGCCACCAAGGCCCCCAGTTAAGATCCAGCGACCTTTGGCATCACCCTTAAAGTGCTTTTTCGCCACAGACACAAAGGTTTCATAAGTACCTTGAACAATGCCTTGTGAGCCAATGTAAATCCAGCTGCCTGCGGTCATTTGACCGTACATCATCAAGCCTTCTTTATCGAGCTCATTGAAGTGTTCCCAATTCGCCCAATGTGGCACTAAGTTTGAGTTCGCAATCAGCACGCGCGGCGCGTTTTTATGCGTCGGAAAAACGCCGACAGGTTTGCCTGATTGGACGAGTAAAGTTTGGTCATCGTCGAGTCTTTCTAACACTTCAACAATCTTATCGAAGCATTCCCAATTTCGTGCTGCTCGACCAATGCCACCATAGACGACAAGCGAGTGAGGGTGCTCGGCTACATCTGGATCAAGGTTGTTCATCAGCATACGAAGTGGCGCTTCCGTCAGCCAAGATTTGGCGCGCAGTTGTGTACCGTGTGGAGCACGAATTGTTCTGCTTGTATCAAGTCGTGGATCTTGTCCCTGGCGCTGTGTCATTTTAAGACTCCTTTAGTTTCACGTTTATATCCAAGTCTCTGCTTGGCTACTTCTCCTCAAATAACTAGGCATGAGAACCGACCATTATTCGAGTTAAGTGTTATTGAATTCGGTTATTTGGGTTTATGGTCTTTCTCTGCCATGGCATTGGCAATATCCCAGCACAGGCGTGCTGCCAATCGAGCCGTTTGGCTATCGACGTCATAAGTGGGGTTGTACTCTGCAATGTCTGCCAACATGAGTTTGTTCTTGTAATGCAGTATTCGATCGAGAAACGGTGCAAGGATGTCGTAGCTCACGCCTCTCGCTGCTGGCGCGCTTACCCCAGGTGCAGTTGCCGCTGGAAATACGTCCAAATCAATCGTCAGATAGAGATAATCACAGTCGTCGATAAAGTGCTGCAGCTGCGTTAAATGGTAGCTGTGGTTCATGTAGCAAAGCTGTTTGTCTTCCACATACCAAACATTGAGTTCGTCCGCTTTCTGGAATAGCGCTTTAGTATTGCTGCTGCGACTTACGCCAATGCAAGCGTAATGAAACTTCCAATCATTGCGTTGGCAGAAGTGATGGATTTGATTAAATGGTGTGCCTGAGCTCGGTTTTACATCTGCTAGCGAACTTTCAAAAGCGCGCAGGTCGAAATGCGCGTCGAAGTTGATAATGCCTATCTTCGGCTGCTTTTCTGGGTGATGAGTTTTAAAGTATTCGGCCAACCCAGAAAATGACGCCCATGCGATCTCGTGTCCGCCTCCTAATACCACGACAGGTGAATGGGGTAGTGCTTGAGCAACCGTGGCTGCGCATTGCGATTGGCTGCTCTCTAGTAAGTCGTCTTCGCAAACAACGGTGCCGAGATCGTAAAGTGGTGCATCTTGGTGCCAAGCGAGATTGGCTAGGGCACGACGGATCAAATCCGGTGACTTTTTCGCGCCGATACGGCCTTTATTTCTGGCAACACCCGCATCGGTAGCAAAGCCAAGGATTGAGACGCCTTCGCTTTTGTTCGGCAACTCTTCAACAGAAATATTTTTAATCACGTGGTGAACGCGTTTACCCAGTTCTCCATCTTCTGCATCGTGGCGGCCTTGCCAGTGAAATGGAGCGGTATTTGGATCTGATTGAGCCATGTTACAGTCCTCCGTGAGAGACATATTCACCATTGACTATACGACCTACCAAACGTTTTGCGCCGACTTGGTAACTGAGGTCTGCTGGGTGTTCGATATCCCAGATTGAGAAGTCAGCGTCATAACCGACTTCAATCACGCCACGAGATTCCCCATAACCCAATGCTTTTGCTGCGTTTTGAGTGACGCCACGCAGTGCTTCTTGAGGTGTTAAACGGAACAGAGTGCAAGCCATGTTCATCATCAGGGTTAAATCTGCAAATGGTGACGTGCCAGGGTTGATATCCGTCGCTATTGCCATTGGCACCTTGTGCGTTCTAAGTAAATCGATAGGTGGTAATTGGGTTTCACGTAAGAAGTAAAATGCGCCAGGGAGCAAGGTTGCCACGGTAGAAGAGTTGGCAAGGGCACGTACGCCAATTTCATCGAGATATTCAATATGATCGGCAGAAAGACCATTGTATTGGGCGGTTAGAGCCGTACCACCTAAATCAGAGAGCTGTTCAGTATGACCTTTCACATGCAAGCCATGTTTTTTTGCCGCTTCAAAGACACGCTCTGTTTGGACTAAGTTAAAACCTATCGATTCACAAAACACATCGACGCTGGTGGCGAGCTTTTCTTCTGCCACGAGGGGAATAATGTCATCACAAATGTGTTGGATATAATCGTCAGCACGGTCTTTAAATTCTGGTGGAAGTGCATGAGCGGCGAGCAGGGTTGTGGTGATTTTGACTTTGCGCTCTTGCTCTAAGGCTTTAGCTGCTCGCAGCATCTTAATTTCATCACCTAGCGTGAGACCGTAACCAGACTTAACCTCGATAGAGGTAACGCCACTGGCAAGTAACCCATCTAAACGTGGTAGAGCGAGCTCAATAAGTTGCTCTTCACTGGCAGCACGAGTGGCATGAACGGTAGAGAGAATACCGTCACCTTGTTTCGCAATCTCTTCATAAGGCACACCATTGAGGCGCATTTCAAACTCGTTGGCTCGATTTCCGGCGTATACAAGATGAGTGTGGCAATCAATCAAACCTGGCAACAAAAGCTTGCTTTGAAGATCAATGGTTTGTTCGTAGTGGTCCGGATTTAGGATGGATTCAGTTTCTGCGCTGTCTTTGCCTTTTGTTGCGGTGCTGAGTGCAACAATTTTTCCTGACCGAATGCCGACACGAGCAAGGGGAGAGGGTAGGTAACCTTGTTCTCCTTCTTGCATAGTGACGAGACGTGCATTTTCAATCAGCAAATCCATTCTGATGTTTCCTTTTGATTTGTACTTTTAAATGTATATACAAATAAATAGGAGAAAAAAGCATCACTGACAAGGCTAATGTTGCAGAAATGTGATCAAAACGAAGAAGTAACGCCTAGTTTATAGCAGGATCTTAGAGCTTAATTTGTACTTGTTGCCCGGATGATAAAGGAGAGCTGTGCTGACCAGTTTATCTTGACTCCATGTACGGCGATTAAGCAGCAAACACGGCTCGTTGGCTTGCATTTTTAGGTCTTGTTTTACACGAGCGTCGGGGATAATCGCTTCGACAGTATGTTCGATGGCACTGAGTGGACAGTTGCCCGACAAGTACTGGTTTGGCGTCATACAAGTGAAATCTTGTTGCAAGTAGTTGGGCGCATATTGGCTGTTGACCCAACGCAGTTCTAGTTGGATCGGAGTGTGATCTTCAAAATGGACAATCTCACTGTAAAACACCGTGGTGCCAAGCATGACGCCAAGCTTGGTCGCAATACTGTCATCGGCTTTGATGGAGATTTGTTGCAACACTTCACTGTGATGCTCTCGTCCGCGATTACTGATTTCATCGGCAATGTTGCGAATGTCTAAAAGTGGAGATTCAGACTTTTCTGCCGGATCGCAAACAAAGGTGCCGAGGCGTGGTCGGCGTTGAAGTTTGCCTTCATTCACTAAATCTCGGATCGCTTTGTTGACGGTCATACGGCTCACACCAAACTGTTCCGTCAATTCGATTTCTGTTGCGATGCGATGACCAACCATCCACTCACCCGAATCAATTTTATCGAGGATAAATCGTTTGATTTGCATATAGAGTGGTGCAGACATAAAGGTTTCCTTTTAATTGACTATACAAATAGTGCGTAATCTATAGACAAATTGCAAACAGACATACGTATTTTGTGCAGTGATAAAAGGAATTAGTCCGCATTCTTGTCGTCTATTGCTTGCAGGAGTTTCATCAGTTGTGTAAACAGAGACTTATCAGAATAACGAAAACAGACAGTCACAAAGGAATCGCATGTTTAAAAAACTAAAAGCGTCACTCGGTATCGGCTCAGCAAAAGTAGATACGATTTTAGATGAGATGAGTGTGTATCAAGGCGCGACTTTGCGTGGTCACGTTCAAATTAAAGGCGGTGATGTTGAGCAACAAATCGATGCCATTACCATTAAATTGAACACAGAAATGAAAGTGGAAGAAGACGACAGCGTTAGCTACCAAACTTTCACCATTGATCAATTGAAAGCGGTTGAGCCGTTTGTCATTCAGCCGAATGAAGAAAAACAAGTACCTTTTGAACTCAAACTGCACGATGAAACGCCCATCACAGCCGTTAACGCACATAAAAACCAGTGTCATGTTTGGGTAGAGACCACACTGGACATCGGCTTTGCGATAGACCCTCGCGATCGTGATTACATTGAGGTTAAACCTTTGCCTGTTGCTGCTCGTGTGATTCAAGCGATCGAGCAAGCCGGTTTTACAATGGTAAAAGCTGATGTTGAAAAAGGCTTCTTACGTGGGAATACCTTCTCCTCACGTTCCGGTATTTACCAAGAATTAGAATTCCGCAATAACGGCTTCGTTTCTACGAAAGAGATAGAGCTTTCCTTTATCTTAGATGGTAGGACTATCCATTGTTTAGCAGAGATTGACCGCTCGTTTAGTATGTCGGGTGACCAATACCGTTCGTTCTCATTACCGATCGGGGCTTCTGATTCACAAGTTGCGGCAGCCATTGCGCCGACATTGAACCTGTAATATTTCTAGCTCTCATTATCTGGAGCGAATAAGTACCGATATCCAAATGTAAAGGCGATATCGGTACTATTATCCATATTCCTCGCATTCTCAATCGCCATGACCTCTATGGCAGAATTCTCCATTAAATAGCGATATCCAATCACGAACTCATTCGATGCGTCGGCAAACTCACTCGGCCCTTCTGTCGAACCTTGATACCAATGGTATTCAAGTATGAAGTGGTGATTGTTTTTTAGTGCATAGCGATAACCGCCAGCAAAGGCGGCGGTGTTATGTCGATAGGGGAAATTAGCGAGCGCTTTATCACTGTTTCTAAAGGTCATTCCGGCCATCGAATAGAATACATTGGCTGCATTGAATCGATAGCTGTAGTTGATTTGTACCCCTTGCTCAAAACTGTTGCCTTTGAAAGAGCCATGAGCAACATCGTTATAATAGAGGCTTCCACCAACAGACAAACCATGATGTTCATTTTGTATTATTTGGTATTGGATATACGTTGAGAGGTTGTTTGCCAGCGTTTCACCTTCAAAATCCTCTATTAAAATGTCGTAGTCAGGCATCGACATATAAAAGCGGTTCTTGTCGACTTCATCACGTCCATTTTGTCCAATACCAAATAGGTCGTGAAAGCTTTCGGTCAATCCATCTAAATGGTTGTCCGCAGCAAAGACCCAACGATAGTTCACTTCCAATTGCCACTTTTCATCGATTTGCCATTTACCGCCTAACTCGAGTTGGTTGTGGTAATAGTCGAGTGAATAGTCGCTGGTATGTGCCCAGACACTAGCAATTGTGCCCGAACCATACGCTTCAACATAACCAGAGGGGAGGGCATATCCGGAGCGAAGTATGTTCGTGTGGCTGACAACTTGCACTGGAGATTGAGCATAGGAACGTAGTGGACCATACAAATCTGAAGCGCAAATTGCCGGCGCAGATAGGAGAATGGTGCAACTCATGAGCGTAGGTTGCCATCTTAAATCCATCATGATGAGAGCCTAAAGTGATATTACTCAATAGATTAACTATAGTCTTATCATGTTTTGAATGCCGTTCAATTGTATTAATTCCTCATTCTGTGCTTATCGATGAATTTGCTGTGATGAAGTTTCAATGACATTTTGAAATCGCACTTTGCATTCTAAATGTGAGCTATGTACAATCCTTGTTCCGATGAAGGTCCGGTATTCGTGTTACTGAGCGACCGTCATCGACTCTCGAAATATCTTCTAATTTGAATAACATGTGTTGCTTGGTGTGCAACACCACTGTAAAGGACATAGCATGCCTATTATTACTCTTCCTGACGGCAGTCAGCGTCAATTTGACAACCCAGTTTCTACTATGGAAGTTGCGCAATCGATCGGTCCTGGTCTTGCAAAAGCAACTATCGCTGGTCGTGTAAACGGTAACCGCGTTGATGCGTGCGATCTAATTGAAGAAGACGCAAGCCTTGAGATCATCACAGTAAAAGATGAAGTCGACGGTCTAGAAATCGTTCGTCACTCATGTGCTCACCTTCTTGGTCACGCTCTTAAGCAGCTTTACCCACAAGCTAAAATGGCGATTGGTCCAACCATCGACAATGGCTTCTACTACGACATCGACTTAGATGAGTCTCTAACGCAAGAAGATCTTGAAAAGATTGAAAAGCGTATGAAAGAGCTAGCGAAAACCAAGTACGAAGTTGTTAAGAAAAAAGTGAGCTGGCAGGAAGCACGTGATACGTTTGAATCACGTGGCGAACCATACAAAGTGGAAATCCTAGACGAAAACGTATCTCGTGATGATCGTCCAGGTCTTTACCACCATGAAGAATACATCGACATGTGTCGTGGTCCTCACGTTCCTAACATGAGCTTCTGTCAACATTTCACTCTATTGAATGTTGCGGGTGCTTACTGGCGTGGTAACAGCGACAACAAAATGCTTCAACGTATCTACGGTACTGCTTTCCACGATAAGAAAGCACTGAAAGCGCACCTTACTCGCTTAGAAGAAGCGGCGAAGCGTGACCACCGTAAGATCGGTAAGCAACTAGACCTATTCCACATGCAGCAAGAAGCACCTGGTATGGTGTTCTGGCATCACAATGGTTGGTCTGTTTTCCGTGATCTAGAAGTATTCATCCGCTCTAAGCTAGATGAGTACGGCTACCAAGAAGTAAAAGGTCCGCTAATGATGGACCGTGTTCTTTGGGAACGCTCTGGTCACTGGGACAAATACGCAGATGCAATGTTCACGACTTCTTCTGAAAACCGTGAATACGCAATCAAGCCAATGAACTGTCCAGGTCACGTACAGATCTTTAACCAAGGTCTTAAGTCGTACCGCGACCTACCGTTACGTATGGCTGAGTTTGGCTCATGTCACCGTAACGAACCATCTGGTGCACTACACGGTATTATGCGTGTACGTGGCTTTACTCAGGATGACGCTCACATTTTCTGTACTGAGAGCCAAATTCAAGAAGAAGTAACAAACTGTATCAAGATGGTGTACGATACGTACCAAACATTTGGTTTCGACAATATCGTGGTGAAGCTGTCTACTCGTCCAGAAAAACGTGTAGGTTCAGACGAAATCTGGGATCAATCTGAAGAAGCATTGAAACAATCTCTTGAATCGATGGAAATCCCATACGAGATTCAAGAAGGCGAGGGTGCATTCTACGGTCCTAAGATCGAATTCACGCTATACGACTGTCTAGACCGTGCGTGGCAGTGTGGTACTGTTCAGCTAGACTTCAACCTACCAGGTCGCCTAGGTGCAACTTATGTAGGTGAAAACAATGAACGTCTTGTACCGGTAATGATTCACCGTGCAATTCTAGGTTCACTAGAGCGTTTCATTGGTATCCTTATCGAAGAATATGCTGGTTTCTTCCCAACTTGGTTGGCGCCAGAACAGGCAATTCTTATGAACATCACTGATAAACAATCAGAATATGTTCAAGAAGTAGTACAAAAACTACAAAAAAGTGGAATAAGAGCTAAAGCGGACTTGAGAAATGAGAAGATTGGCTTTAAAATCCGCGAACACACTTTGAAGCGTGTACCGTATATGCTTGTAGTCGGTGACCAAGAGATGGAAGCAGGCGAAATCGCAGTACGTACTCGTAAAGGTAAAGATCTCGGTAAATTTAAAGTGGATGATTTTATCGCATACATCCAAGACGAGATCTCTAGCCGTAAGCTCAATCTGGAGGAATAAGCTATTAAAGGCGGAAGACGCGGCCAACAGCCGGTAAAACAAAACCCACACCGTATGAACGGTGAAATTCGTGGCGTTCGTGAAGTTCGACTAACTGGCGCTGACGGTGAATCAGTTGGTGTTGTATCGATTCAAGAAGCGATCGCAGCTGCTGAAGAAGCAGGCATGGATCTTGTGGAAATCAGTCCTAACGCTGAGCCGCCAGTCTGTCGTGTTATGGACTACGGCAAATTCCTCTTTGAAAAGAGCAAATCTGCTAAAGAGCAGAAGAAAAAGCAAAAACAGGTTCAGATTAAGGAAGTAAAATTCCGTCCTGGAACTGATATTGGAGACTATCAGGTAAAACTACGCAACCTGACGCGTTTCCTTGAAGAAGGCAACAAAGTGAAGGTAACAATTCGCTTCCGTGGCCGAGAAATGGCACACCAAGACATCGGTGTTGACGTTCTTCATCGCTTGAAAGAAGACACTGCAGACTTTGCTGTAGTGGAATCTTTCCCAAGTAAGATCGAAGGTCGTCAGATGATCATGGTTCTTGCCCCTAAAAAGAAGTAATTAACGGCTCATCAAGTAATTAAGACCTGGCCGTTTCCCTTTTAAAAGGTAAACGGCTGGGTTTTGTTCGCCCTAATTACGTTGTTTATTAAACCTACTCAATGCGGAGTTATTCATCATGCCTAAGATGAAAACCAACAAAGGTGCTGCTAAGCGTTTTAAGAAAACTGCTGGTGGTATTAAGTACAAGCACGCTACAAAACGTCACATTCTGACTAAGCGTACTACTAAGAACAAGCGTCAGCTACGTCCAAATGCAATTCTTCCACGTTGTGAAGTTGCTGCAGTTGTTCGTATGTTGCCATACGCTTAATTCTTTTTAGTTATCAATCGTTTAGTTTAGGAGAAGCATAATGCCTCGCGTAAAACGTGGTGTACAAGCTCGTGCACGTCATAAGAAAGTTCTAAAACAAGCTAAAGGTTACTACGGTGCACGTTCACGTGTTTACCGCGTAGCTTTCCAAGCAGTTACTAAAGCTGGTCAATACGCTTACCGTGACCGTCGCGCTAAGAAACGTCAATTCCGTCAACTATGGATTGCACGTATCAACGCAGCATCTCGTCAAAATGGTCTATCTTACAGCCGTTTCATCAACGGTCTTAAGAAAGCATCTATCGAGATCGACCGTAAGATCCTAGCGGACATCGCAGTATTCGACAAAGCAGCATTTGCTGTTCTAGTTGAAAAAGCGAAAGCTGCTCTTTAATTAGCAGTTTAGGATTAAGAGAAGGAGAGCATTAGCTCTCCTTTTTTATTGTTTTCTGTTTCCTCTACCATAACTCTCCCGTTTCCCGTTTCCCGTTTCCCGTTTCCCGTTTCCCGTTTCCCGTTTCCCATTTCCCGCATATATCCCAACTCTGACCAAATCAGTTGCTCTAGTGGCTGGATTTGTTATTTTGCTTTTACTCATCAAATCATGGATAAGGAGCATCTGTGTTACCGAGCTATTGGGAATCAAAGCGTTTAATCTTTTCTACTTTTGATACAACACAGGCTGAGCTAGCCAAATCTCTATTCGATTCTAATCATCAAAAAGTGGTTTATGACCATACTTTTCGTGATTGGCCAATTGCAGAATATCAAGCGCTGATTTCAAAGAGTGCTCTACCAAAAAATCCCGATGACCTCGAAGCTTTTTACCTCAGAAAAATATCGACACAGGAGGGGGAGCCGATAGGTTATATCCAACTCGAACTGAATTTTCCGTACAAAGGGTGTTTATGGATCCCTATGCTGTGTCTTGTTCCTGACTATCAATGTAGAGGTTTAGGAAAGGAAATCGTCGATAGTGTATTGGACGTTGCTCTTGAGTATGCGTCTTTCAATAAAGCCATGCTAAACGTGTACGTTGAGAATACTGACGCTTTTCGCTTTTGGTTTAAGCAAGGCTTCAATCACATAGAGCAATTTGATGATACTGAGCATGAGTTAGGGCGCGAGTACCATTGCATTGTCCTAAGTAAAGGAATATCGCGTTAAATCATTCTGTTATCTACTTATGATAGGGTTTATTAGGATTACAAACAAAAGGATTAGAAATGGACATTCGACAACTACAAGCGCATATAAAAGAGTTTGATCACGACCCGGAACAGAAACAGCATTATTTCCTCAAACTGATTGAAGAAGTGGGTGAGTTGTCTGAATCGATTAGGAAAGACGCCACTGGACAACCGACAGAGGACACAATTAAAGGAACAATCGCGGAAGAACTCTACGACGTACGCGTATACCCAAATATCCTCAATGCGCTAGGTTCAGCGAGATTGCATTGGTTTGTAGGCGCGGCGGCGATTTAAAGATCTAGTGGTTCTAAATCGAAAATCGACAACAAAGTATACAAGCCAAGGCAACTCGCCCTTTGGGAGCGTGTCACTAACACTATTTCTTTGCCAAACAAAATGGAAATAGAAAGACTATTCCTCAAGTTGTTTGACTTTGAACTAGAGTCAGTGACAACGCTCTGAATCCTGCTCATTGAAGACATTTGGGTATAATATGTTTGTGCATTAGCCAATGTTTATGAAATAGATTTAGAAAAAACGCACGAAGTGAAAGAGATACTGAACAAACGAAAATACAACCGCTAGGGAAGGGGGAGACAACATGGTTCAACGAATCAGTTACGAGTTTTTGCCGCAAATTTCTGGTCCTTATGTTCATGCGACAAGACATTGTGAGACCTTGTATGTTTCAGGGCTGACAGCCATGGGTTCACCAAGTCAAAGTGAAAGCCTAATTGAGCAAACGAAAACGATTCTGTCTTACTTGTCGCAGATACTCACTGAAGAACAAAGAGAGAAACGCGATCTCGTCAAGCTGACGATATTTGTAACCGACATGAACCAATTGCCAGAGATCCGGTCGGTATTATTCGACTTCTATGAAGGGTATTTACCTGCTTGTTCTTTAGTCGAGGTGAGCCGTTTGATTCACCCCGACTTATCTATTGAGATTGAGGCAGTCATCTCATCTGAAGCATTGTAGAGAGGCTTTAATGAAAATAAACCGCTTGGATCACCTTGTACTGACCGTTAAAGACATTCAAACCACACTGGATTTCTATACACAAGTTCTCGGTATGGAAAGTGTTACTTTTGGGGAAGGACGTGTCGCTTTGGTATATGGACGACAAAAAATCAACCTTCATCAGCTTGGCAATGAATTTGAACCTAAGGCGAGTCAGGTGGCCTCTGGGAGTGCCGATTTGTGTTTTGTATGTGATACGCCAATTGCAAACGTGCTCTCCCATTTAGACTCCCATTCTATCCAGGTTATTGATGGCCCCGTTCAACGGACAGGTGCAATTGGTAACATCCTATCGGTTTACATTAGAGACCCAGATGGTAACTTAATTGAGTTATCTAACTATCTTACTGAGGTATAACATGATTTATTCAACAACCGAGACGATTCCTGGACGAGAGATTGCTGAGATAAAAGGTGTTGTGACGGGAAATGTGGTTCAGTCAAAGCACATTGGGCGTGATTTCATGGCTGGCTTAAAAAGCATTGTTGGTGGTGAGATTCGTGGCTACACCGAAATGATGACGGAAGCCCGAAATATTGCTATTCAACGAATGGTAGAGGATGCCGCGAACCTAGGAGCAGATGCTGTTGTCGGTATTCGTTTCACCACCAGTTCGATCGTTGATGGCTCTTCAGAGATTCTTGCATTTGGCACTGCAGTAAAGCTTGTCTAAGAGCGACTGGCCAAGACGATGTGTTGCTAACTCATGATCAATAGAATGGGGTAGTAAGTTCCAACTCGATTATCCATTTCAAGTGAAACGCAGAATCTCGATAGTGATGTTCTGCGTTTGCATTTCTGACGCCCACCTAATGTTCCTACATACTCACCTTATTGATCCTGATCGTAGCGTTCGCAAAAAATAATAGATAGAGATTTAGCATATGCAATTTGAATGATTATGCATTTGGGGTGCATGTTTTGTAGGGTAAATATTCTAAGTTTTTGTGATGTCTTAAGTCGGAAATACTCTGAGAAAACGCTCAAGTTAGTAGTTAATGCGACGAATAGCATGTTGATTAACATGTTTATAATCTATTTTGATAACAACTTATAATGAAACTGAATGCATTTTAAGTGCCAGCATTAACATCATAAATGTGAATGAAAGTATATTAATTCAAAGTTTTCTTATAAAAATATGAACTTATGCCTTGCGAAGTGATTCTAAATTGTTACAAATACTCTACAGCTGTAACATTGCCATAAGGAATTGTAGATGAGAGAACTCACTCCCGAGTACTTGTTAGCCGCATTACGACAAGCGATAAAAACTAAAGGGCTAACATATCGAGAGTTATCTGAGAAAATGGGCATGCCGTTGTCCACTTTTAAACGTCATTTAACTAGTACTAACCTTGCTTTAGATAAGCTACTCGAGTATTGCCGCGCGGTTGACTGCACCCTCGATGAGTTGCAGAAGTTGGCAAATCAACTTCAAGCTGAGGATCAAGATTACTTTAGCCACACGCAAGACGAAGTCTTTTTCCAATTTCCTCATCTTTACGATTTTTATCGAGAATTACGGATGCTTCGTGGGAAAGACGGCTATACCATCCTAATGAAAAAGTATGACCTCTCGAAACAAAGTATGTCGGACTATTTAGGCGCGCTAGAATTACTTGATCTGGTTTATGTTGATGAAGAAAACAACATTACGCTGCATGGTCCGCTCTACTACAGCTATGCTGAAAACTCGAAGCTTAACGACAAGTACACAGAGATCATCAAGGATCAAACGACCACGCACGAGAAGTGTGTTCGAGTCGCTTTGTCTCGCATGAAAATCACAGAAGAACAACTGCTTATCTTGGAAGAACAGGTCGCGAATACTGTGCTTGATTTTCATTCAAAAAATGTAGTGGCAGAGAACTTTAACGTATCCGATTTTACCAATGTCCTTTTGATTGCAGGCCCACATCAGCCCGTTACTTTTTCAGATGGTATCGTTCAAACAGAGACAAACTTTATTGATGATATTCGTTATGCGATAGCATCCGCAGGGGATAAGCCGAGTCTCTCGATATAATCTCTAGTTATTTTTAATGATTTATAAATTCATTCTTGAAATGTTTATTTGTTGAACTATTATGACGAAGTGTCAATTATGACGATTCGTCAGAAATGTGATGTCGTTTCTGCAAACCATATTCGTGTTACACTTCATTTGGGTTACACAGGGATACGGAACAGGGAAATATGTTTAACTTCGGCTGCAAGAAAAATGACAAACAAGAAGGGTGTCGAGTGGTTTCTGGTTTAACTAAGAAACAGCAAGCGATCGCCGATCGTGAGGTGGAGTTGATCCAACTTGCAAAGTCATTGGTTCAAGAGCAGGGGTTTGCGAATCTCACCATGGATAAGCTGACCGCCGCAAGCCCTTACTCAAAAGGGACAATCTACAACCATTTCTGCAGCAAAGAAGATGTGATTCTCGCGCTTTGTATCCATTCTCTAAAAAGTGAGGCGGTGTTTTTTGAACGCACGGCCAACTTTGATGGCAATACTCGTGAGAAGATCATTGCAATGCATGTGGGCTACCGAATCTACGCTCGCATGGAGCCTGTCTTATCGACGTGCGCAATTGTTGCTAAAACCCCTTGGGTGATAGAGAAAGCCTCTCCGGCCCGCCTAAATGAATTGAATAAGCTTGAAGAGGAAGTGATTTCCGGTGCGGATGCATTAGTGAACCATGCGGTAGAAGTTGGGGATTTAAAATTCTCACCCGCAGTAGGCTCTGATGCCATTGTATTCGCAAACTGGTCTATTGCTTTTGGTTCTAATGCGCTTGCGCAAAATGCGTCGAATAGTCGATGCATACAGCGTTTGCAAGACCCTTTTTCAGTGCTTCATAACGCCAATATGTTACTTGACGGTTTGGGTTGGTTACCGCTCTCAACTGAGTGGGATTACCGCAAAACCTGGCGTCGAGTAGAGCAGGAATTATTCAGTGAAGAACTTGCTTATCTTGACTCAGTCAATCGTTAAGTAAGCAACAAGCCAATCAAACCAGCGGATTGGCTTTTTAATCACACTATTTGACGGATCGTCAATAACGATGATTTCTACACCAATACCTCTAATTAAATCGGTGTAGAGATTGCGTTAGAAACGTATCTGGAATTAGAGAACAGCATAAGCTGCTTTTTTAACTCCGTTTTATGACGAAACGTCACAAAGGGAGAGTGTGATGAAACACCACCAAGCTCAACAAGCTTCCTCTGTTCAATGGGGGAAGATTCCAACCAAGTACAGTATATGGGTACTACTGGCCACAGTATTACTCGTTGTTATCGCGACAATAGGAGGAAAGAACCTTTATTTTCGTGGTGACTACAATATCTTCTTTGATGGTACCAATAAGCAGTTATTGGCGTTCGATGAAATTCAAACCACTTTTGCTAAAACAGACAATCTCGCCATTGTCGTTGCACCAGCCAGCAACGACGTCTTCACTCCGGAAATCCTCCAACTTATACAAAGCCTCACCGTCGATTCGTGGCAGGTGCCTTATTCCAGTCGTGTTGACTCTATCGCCAACTACCAACATACCGAAGCGTTCGAAGACGATCTTCTCGTCGAGGGTTTGTTGTATGAAGACTATGAGCTAACCCCCCAACGCATCGCTAAAGTTAAAAGTATTGCGTTGTCAGAACCTGTATTGAAAAGCGCATTGATTTCGGAAAAAGGGGACGTAACGGTTGTGAACATTACTGTTCAACTGCCAGAAATAGACAAGACGGCCGAAGTGCAAGAGGTGATGTCTCATATCAGCGCAATGCTAGAGCGTTACCAAGAGAAGTACCCAAATGTTGAGTTCCATAAAGCAGGCATTATCGCCATGAACTATGCGTTTATGACGGCGGCGCAAGAGGACAGTTCAACGCTGGTGCCAACCATGCTGTTAGTGATTTTGGTGTTTTTGACCATTATGTTGCGCTCATTCTTGAGTGTCGTCGCCACCTTGATCGTTATCATCGGCTCAGTCATGGCGACGATGGGGCTTTCTGGTTGGGCGGGCATGTTCTTGAGCACGGCGACCGTTAATGTGCCAACACTGGTGATGACACTTGCCGTTGCGGACTGTGTGCATGTCATCACCACCATGCGTCATTCGATGCAAAATGGCTTTAGCAAAGCACATTCTATCGAGAGAAGTATTTCACTTAACTTCATGCCAATTCTGATCACTTCAGTGACCACCGCAATCGGCTTTTTGATGATGAATATGTCCGATTCTCCGGTATTGAGAGACTTCGGTAACTTGTCAGCGTTAGGTGTAATGATCGCATGTTTCCTTTCTGTCACGCTTCTTCCTGCCTTACTGAAGTTGCTTCCTATCAATGTTAAGCAAACGCCTTCGAACGGGAAGTCTGACTTTATGGACAAACTGGGCGACTTTGTTGTTACACATCGCAAAGCGTTACTGCCTGCATCTGTTTTGGTTATTGCAGTCAGCGCGAGTTTGATTCCTTTGAATCGCGTCAATGATGAATCCGTGAAGTACTTCGATAACCGCAGTGATTTTCGTCAAGCTGCCGACTTTATGGAAGCGCGCATCAGTGGCATGACTAACATCAGTATTGCGATTAAAACTAACGAGTCACAAGGGATTGCAGACCCGGTATTTCTCAATGCTATTGGTGGGTTTACGGATTGGCTGCGAGTTCAGCCAGAAACTGACCATGTTGCGACGCTAGCGGATGTGTATAAACGTCTCAACAAGAACATGCATGGCGACGATGAAAGCTACTACGCGTTACCACAAAATCGCGAACTGGCTGCGCAATATCTGTTGCTTTATGAGATGTCCTTGCCTTATGGGCTCGACCTAAACAACCAAATCAATGTTGATAAATCGTCAATTAAAATGGTTCTCACCGTCGATAACTTAGGCAGTGTTGAATTGGTTGATCTTGAGAATCGTATCTATGCGTGGTTTGCTGACAATGTCCCTCAATATGAAGTAGTCGCCTCGAGTCCTTCTTTGATGTTCGCTCACATTGGTGAGACCAACATGGCGAGTATGCTCTCTACTTTACCTATTACATTAGTGCTCATTTCCGCGCTGCTTATCTTTGCGCTTCGCTCTCTTAAGCTGGGCTTGATCAGCTTGGTGCCAAACATCGCACCGGCCGTGATTGGTTTTGGTCTCTGGGCGCTTATCTCTGGTGAAATCAACCTCGGATTATCTGTTGTTGTCACATTGACGCTCGGGATTGTTGTCGATGATGCCGTTCACTTCCTTTCTAAATACCAGCGTGCTCGAAAAGAAGGCCAAACCGCCGAACAGGCAGTGCGTTACGCCTTCCATACTGTTGGGCGCGCGCTCTGGATTACCACTGTTGTCTTGGTGGCAGGCTTTTCGGTGTTGGCCATGTCGAGCTTCCGTTTGAATGCTGATATGGGCCAACTCAGCGCGATTGTCATCTTTATCGCTTTAGTAGTGGATTTCTTATTCTTACCGACTTTGTTGATGCTGTTTGATAAGGCCGCTTACTCACAAAACAAAGGGACGAAAAAAACACCTTCAGAATCTGAGAAAAACGTTACGGCGACACCGTTGTAATCGAGAAACGAACTTCAGGAATTAAGACAAGGAACACATGATGAAACTAGTTAAAACACCATTCAAAGTCGCCGCGTTATCGGTTTCACTTTTGCTTTCGCCTTTTACATGGGCCGATGAGGCAAAAGGATTAGAGATTGCACAGGAGCGCAAAGCTCGTGATGAAGGTTGGGGGGATTCGGTGGCAACCATGCAAATGATCCTTCGCAACGCACAAGGGGAGAGCAGTACGCGTTTGATGCGCTTGAAATCACTTGAGGTTGCTGATGATGGTGACAAAGGGTTGACCATTTTTGATGAGCCTCGTGATGTAAAAGGCACTGCATTCCTCAACCATTCTCATACAGTCGGTGCTGATGACCAATGGCTCTACCTGCCAGCTCTTAAGCGTGTAAAACGTATTGCTTCACGCAATAAATCCGGTCCGTTTATGGGCAGTGAGTTTGCTTATGAAGACCTGAGCTCATTCGAGATTGAAAAATACCGTTTCAATTACCTTAAAGATGAAACGATGAATGACCAAGAGACGTTTGTGTTAGAGCAAATCCCGACAGATAAAAACTCCGGTTACACCAAGCAGGTGGTTTGGTTGGACAAGGCGCACTATCGTCCTCTGAAAGTAGAGTTTTATGACCGCAAAGGTGCGTTGTTAAAAACACTTTTATTCTCCGACTACAAGCAATATCTGAATCAATACTGGCGCGCTCACACCATGGCGATGACGAATCACCAAACGGGCAAGAGCACGGAACTGACGACCAGCGAATTGACTTTCCAGACTGGTTTGAAAGAAAACGATTTCAACAAAAACGTCCTTAAGCGCGTTAAGTAGGGAGGTTGAATGACTAGGGCAATCGCTGCAAGCCGAACCTTGGCTGGCATTACGGCCATACTGTGTTCTTCGCCTTTGCTTGGCGTTGAACTAGCGGGGCAGGTCAATATCGAGTATCGCCAGTTTTTCTCTGACGGTGCTCAGGGGCAAGACAAAGGGCAAACATCACTTGTGTTGCAACCCGAGTTTTATTGGGATCTGCAGGACGGTGATGCGAGTTTCACTTTCACACCTTTTTATCGCTGGGACAGCATGGATGATGAGCGTACTCATGGTGATATTCGAGAAGCTTTATATTTAACCTATTGGGATGATTACGAACTCCGAGTTGGCATCAGCAAAGTGTTTTGGGGCGTCACAGAGTCTGCGCACTTGGTTGATGTTGTAAACCAAATTGATGCGATAGAGGCGGTTGATGGAGAAGATAAGCTCGGCCAGCCTATGGTTCATTTTACCTCTATCAAAGAGTGGGGGACGGTGGATGCGATGTTATTGCCTTATTTTCGTGAGCGAACATTTGCAGGTAAAGATGGACGTTTGAGGATTGATCCCGTTGTCTCTGATGATCCGTTGTATGAATCTAGCCGAGAAGAAAAGCATGTGGATGTCGCGTTTCGGTACGCACAAATGTTCGGCGATTGGGATGTAGGTTTAAGCTATGTTTATGGAACAAACCGTGACCCGTATTTTCGGTTTGATCAAGGAGAGCTAAAACCTTACTACGCCCTAATGAGCCATGTCGGACTGGATGTTCAAGGCATCGTGGGCGATTGGTTATGGAAACTAGAGAGTGTCTACCGCGATAGCTTCGATAATCATGTCGGCGTCGTGACGGGTTTTGAATACACGATAGTCGGCGCTTTTGATACGGTATGGGACGTAGGCATTATTGGTGAGTATCTCTATGATAGCCGTGGTAACAATGCGCAAAACATCGGTCAAAATGATGTCTTTGCAGGCATTCGTTTAGCACTCAATGACGAAGACGGCACAGAAATCTTAACGGGTATAACGCAAGATCTCGACAACTCCGATGTGTACAACGCAAAACTTGAGGCTTCCAGCCGCATTTCAAATCATTTCAAGTGGCAAATCGATGCTTGGTTGTTTAAAAATGACACGCCAACGGACCTGCTTTATTTCGCACGGGACGACGACTTTATCGAACTCTCTATCCAGTATTATTTTTAAATTGGTAGATAAACTAATCGAAAAGTTGGAGGCAAGTAGATCCACGTCATTATTTTGACTGACTGCTAAAGCGTTAAGGAAGATTTGTCGATACTATTCCTTATGTTTATTGTGGTATTGATAGTTGTATATAAGCAACTATCAATACTCACTGGTTTTACTCAGGAGTAGTAGCGTTGAATTCATTTCGTTGGGACACATATTTCGAAACTGGAATCGAACAAGTTGATGAGCAACACCAGTATTTAGTCGGCTTCATCAATAAGTACGGCGAACTTTTGGCGCAAAACAGCATCTCCCTGACCGATATTCAAGTCGCATTGTTTGATCTTTCTCGTTACGCAGAGTTTCACTTCAAAGAAGAAGAGAACTTGATGCGCGAAGTGGGAATCTATCCTGAGCATCTACAGAAGCATATCCAAGTCCATCGCGCGTTCATGAGCGATATCATCAGCATGCAAAGCTTCATCAATGAAGAAAATAAGCGTGCAGCCGAACAGTTGCTGGATTTCCTTATTCACTGGCTGGCGTACCATATTCTTGGCATCGATCAGAATATGTCCAAACAAGTGGCGGCGATTCAATCCGGCATGTCTCCAAAAGCAGCGTATGAAGAGCAAGAAAAACAGGCCAATGCCTCAACAGAGCCGCTGCTTGAGGCGCTAAATGCGCTATTTTCACAAGTCTCGGAGCGAAATCGAGAGCTACTCAAGCTGAACCTAGTTCTAGAGGAAAAGGTGGACGAAAGGACGAAGCAGTTATCGAATGCAAATAAACAGCTAGAAGCCTTGTCCCTAACTGATTCGTTAACCCAGTTACCCAATCGTAGAAGCGCGATAAAAACGCTTAAGAAATTGTGGAAGGATGAGGACTCTAAAGACCTGCCTTTGGTTTGCATCATGATCGATGCGGATTACTTCAAACAAGTGAATGATACCTGCGGCCATGAAGCTGGGGATTTAGTTCTAACCGAACTCGCACAAGCATTGAAGCACTACTTCCGCAGTGATGACATTGTGTGTCGTTTAGGCGGCGATGAGTTTTTCGTAATTTGCCCAGATACAGGATTAGAGGGTGGTTTGCATGTGGCAGAAGCAGTGAGAAAGCAGGTCTCCCATATGCTTGTTCCTACTTCATTCGAACCTTGGCGAGGGAGCATCAGTGTTGGTGTTGCAGAGCGTCGAGACAATATGGAAACCTACACGGATTTAATTCGAGTTGCCGATGAGGGCGTTTACTTGGCAAAACAAAACGGTAAAAACCGAGTTCAAACCGTACAAAAACTCACGCCTTTAAACTAGATTACTTCTCATATTCAATCGCCAAAGAAAACGGTCTTCTTTTCTCGCTTGATAAGAACAATACCAGTGACTTTCTTTGGCCTCTTATGCAAAAACAACCTCGATAAAATGGGCGTTATTCCTAGACAACGCTGCTTTTTTTACGTTTTTGTGTTCTTTTTATTCAATAACCTCTTCTTTTCATAATTCAATTTGGCTTTGGTGGCGCGTTTGGCTACTATGTACAGCTATCAAAAAACCAATCACTCCCTTATGGATACTACCAATAGGTAGATGAGGAAACGATGCAACATCTAGAAGAGATCATTGCTAACGCGAGCGCAGCAATTGAAGCCGCAGAATCGCTAGTCGTACTTGATGAAGTGCGTGTTCAGTATCTAGGTAAAAAAGGTGAGCTAACTGCTCAACTTCAAAGCCTAGGTAAACTACCACCAGAAGAGCGCCGTGAAGCTGGTCAAGAGATCAACAAAGCGAAAGGCGTAGTTCAGCAAGCTATCGCAGCTCGTAAAGATGCACTACAACGTGCAGAGCTAGAAGCGAAGCTAGCAGCAGAAACGATCGACGTGACACTACCAGGTCGTCGTATCGAGAACGGTGGTCTACACCCAGTTACTCGTACTGTTGAGCGTATTGAGAAGTTCTTTGGCGAACTTGGCTTTAACACAGAGTCTGGTCCAGAAATCGAAGATGCATTCCACAACTTTGATGCACTAAACATCGCCGCTGATCACCCAGCGCGTACTGACCACGATACTTTCTTCTTCAACCCAGATTTGATGCTTCGTACTCACACGTCAGGCGTACAGATCCGTACGATGGAAAATGGTAAACCACCATTCCGTTTCATCGCACCAGGCCGTGTATACCGTAACGACTACGACCAAACGCACACGCCAATGTTCCACCAAGTGGAAGGCATGTTGGTTGATGAGAACGTGAACTTCGCACAGCTGAAAGGCATCCTGCACGATTTCCTATGTAACTTCTTCGAAGAAGAAGTGGAAGTACGTTTCCGTCCATCTTACTTCCCATTCACTGAGCCTTCAGCAGAAGTTGACGTGAAAGGCAAAAACGGTAAATGGCTAGAAGTACTAGGTTGCGGTATGGTTCACCCGAACGTACTACGTAGCGTAGGCATCGACCCTGAAAAATACTCTGGTTTCGCATTCGGTATGGGTGTTGAGCGTCTAACAATGCTTCGTTACGGCGTAAACGACCTACGTGCGTTCTTCGAGAACGATCTTCGTTTCCTAAAACAGTTCAAGTAATCCAGGGGATAAATCACTATGAAATTCAGCGAATCATGGCTTCGTGAGTGGGTTAGTCCTTCGATTACCACTGACGAACTAACTCACCAAATTACAATGGCGGGTCTAGAAGTTGATGACGTGCTACCTGTAGCAGGTTCGTTTAACGGCGTTAAAGTTGGTCACGTTGTTGAATGTGGTCAACACCCAGATGCAGACAAACTGCGCGTAACTAAAGTTGACGTGGGTGAAGAAGAGCTTCTAGACATCGTTTGTGGCGCGCACAACTGTCGCCAAGGTCTGAAAGTAGCAGTAGCAACAGTTGGTGCTGTTCTTCCAGGCGATTTCAAAATCAAAAAAGCGAAACTACGTGGCCAGCCATCTCACGGCATGCTTTGTTCATTCACTGAACTAGGTATCGACGTTGAGTCAGACGGCATCATGGAACTAGCAGAAGACGCAGTAATTGGTACCGATTTCCGTGAATTCCTAGGTCTAGACGACGTAACGGTAGACGTAGATCTAACAGCAAACCGCGCTGACTGTTTCAGCATTCGTGGTCTAGCTCGTGAAGTTGGCGTACTAAACCGTGCTGACGTGACTGAGCCATCAGTAGAAGCGGTAGCGGCTTCAATCGAAGACAAAGTGTCTATTGAAGTGAAAGCGCCAGCTGCGTGTCCACGTTACCTAGGTCGTGTTGTTAAGAACGTAAACGTTCAAGCTGAAACGCCACTATGGATGCAAGAGAAACTGCGTCGTTGTGGTATTCGCTCTATCGACCCTGTAGTAGACATCACTAACTACGTTCTTCTAGAGCAAGGTCAACCAATGCACGCATTCGATCTAGCGAAGATCGAAGGTGGCATCGTCGTTCGTATGGCTGAGCAAGGTGAGAAGCTAACACTTCTTGACGGCAGCGAAGCAGAGCTAAACGCAGATACACTAGTAGTAGCTGACCACAACAAAGCACTTGCAATCGCAGGTATCTTTGGTGGTGAAGAGTCTGGTGTAACAACTGAGACTAAAGACGTTCTGCTAGAGTGTGCATTCTTTGCACCTGACCACATCCGTGGTCGCGCACGTAGCTACGGTCTGCACACTGATTCTTCAATGCGTTTCGAGCGTGGTGTGGATTACGCACTACAAGTGAGCGCAATGGAGCGTGCGACTCAGCTTCTTGTTGAAATCTGTGGTGGTGAAGTAGCACCTGTTGTTGCAGTAGAGTCTGAAGCAGACCTACCTAAGCCAAACAAAGTTGCTCTACGTCGTACTAAGCTAGACAACCTACTAGGTCACCACATCGCTGATGCTGACGTAGTAGAAATCCTAGAGCGCCTAGGTTTGACTGTTGAAGCTTCAGAAGAAGGTTGGATGGCAGTAGCGCCAACATGGCGTTTCGATATCGCTATCGAACAAGACCTGATTGAAGAAGTTGGCCGTATCTACGGTTACGACAACATTCCTAACCAACACCCAGCAGCAGCACTTAAGATGCACAACCACGTTGAAGCGGATCTTCCACTGAAACGCGTTCGTGATCTTCTTGTTGACCGTGGTTACCACGAAGCAATTACATACAGCTTCGTTGAGCCTGAGCAACAAAAACTAGTTGTACCTGGAGTTGAGCCTCTAGTGCTTCCAAACCCAATTTCTGCAGACATGTCAGCAATGCGTCTTGGTCTTATCCAAGGTCTGCTGAACACGGTTGTTCACAACCAGAAGCGTCAACAGCCACGCGTTCGTCTATTCGAATACGGCCTACGTTTCATCCCATGTGAATCTGCAGAAAACGGCATGCGCCAAGAGCCTATGCTTGCAGGTGTTATTGCTGGTACTCGCGGTGAAGAGCACTGGGATATCGAAACTAACACTGTTGATTTCTTCGACCTTAAGGGCGATCTAGAAGCGATTCTAGAGCTATCTGCGAACGAAAAAGCGTACTCTTTCGCTGCTGCTAAGCACCCAGCACTTCACCCAGGTCAATCTGCGGCAATCATCGTAGACGGCAAAGAAGTGGGCGTGATCGGTACCGTTCACCCTGAGCTTGAGCGTAAGTTCGGTCTAAACGGTCGTACTATCGTATTCGAAATCGAATGGTCTGCAATCAACAGCAAAGTGATCCCAGAAGCGGTAGCACTTTCTAAATTCCCTTCAAACCGTCGTGATATCGCGGTAGTAGTGGATGAAGCTGTTGCATCTGGTGACATCGTTAACGCTTGTCTAGAGCAAGGTGGCGAGTTCCTTAAAGATGCGAAACTGTTCGACGTTTACGTAGGTAAAGGCGTTGAAGAAGGTAAGAAGAGCCTAGCCATCGCTCTGACTCTACAGTCACTTGAGCGTACGCTTGAAGATGCAGATATCGCGGGTGCGGTTGACGCTATCGTTGCTCACGTTTCTGAGAAGTTTGGTGCGTCTCTACGTGACTAATCTCGCGTAACGCATCTTCTTAAGAAATGAAAACCCTGCCAGCTCGGCAGGGTTTTTTGTATTTTGGGAATAGGGAATAGCTAGAGCCAAATTGTCTCCACTTTTATCCTCTCACCTTCAAAGCAAATCTTATTCACACCAATCCTTTCACTTCGGTTGTATTCGTCAATACTGTGGTCAAAGCCATAAGCGGTGGCGGGTGCCATATGTTGAGTCACACCTTGCTGCGATATAGTAAGTGCATCATGACCATGTCCACAAATTACATCCTGAACTCGATGCTTTGCTAAAAGCGCAAGTAAGCTTGCATCGTTCTCCAAGCAAATCGCTTTCATCCAGTCTGAGCCAACAGGAATAATGGGATGGTGGACAACGACAATCGGTTTGGCTACATGGCGAAGCTGTTTAGTTAAGACTGCTAAACCAAGGTTATCAACTCGGCCAGAGCCTAAAGGGTGTCGCTTATCCAATGGTTTTGCACTTGAGTTCAAAAATATAACCTCTCGTCCATGGATCTTGGCTTTATCGACAACGGCGATACAACTTCCACGCAGTTCTCGTTTCATCAGTTCATGGTCATCATGATTACCAGAGATGGCGAAGATACGCTTGTCTCGGGTGTGTTGCTCTATGAAGTTGACTAGAGTGAGGTAAGCGCCAGGTTGAGGGTTGCAACACAGATCGCCAGTGAGAAAAAGAGTATCGCAAGATGAATCATTTTGAGCACACAACAGCGCTTTACGCAGGTTTTCAAAGCTAGGTGGATCGCTTAAGTGACAATCGCTGATCTGGAAAATCGACTTCATGGAATTTCGCAATGTAACGTTTGGTTGAATGGTTTCAGTGTAACACTTAACCTCTTGGTTTTAATAGTAAACCTCTATGTTGCTTATTACCGCTTTGTAAGAAAGGTAGATCTAAATCTTCCACTCGTTAATTGGGTTTTTAGGGAACGTTCTCAAACATAAAGATCAGCATAGCAGCTAACGAGAACTTAAGTACTAAGCCATAAATGAAAAGATGCTTTATAGCGTTAGATTGATCACGGTTTTTGCTGTCTATGATCCGCTGTTATCTATGAATTCGTTATTTGATATGTTATTTTTGCAAACGTTCCCAATTTAAGTTTTAGGTTAAAGTAAATGTCGTTAGCACCATACATTGCCGTTTGTGGGGGAGTTGAAAACATCTCTCGCGTTTTGATTCCTGATTCAGACCTTATTTTTGAAGTGCGTGAACACACGCTAATTCAAGACTCTGAGTTGATTGAGCAACTACAAGAAGTTCAGGGAAAAATGCAAGTGAGATTTGTGCGCTCAGATTCTGTCAGTACGGAAGCATTACTACTGCTAGGAGAGGCGATCGCCAAAGAACAAGAGAAACGTTTTGAATCACTTCAAGAGCCTGTTGAATGTGAGCACCGCCCCTTATGGCATATAACGCCACCACAAGGTTTGCTTAACGACCCAAATGGTTTTGTGTTCCACAATGGCCAATACCACATGTTTTACCAGTGGTATCCGTATGGGTGCGAACACAAAGATAAGCATTGGGCACATTTAACCAGTACTGACTTAATCAACTGGGAATGGCAACCCGTTGCGCTCACGCCTTCAGATTGGTTCGATAGTCATGGTGTATTTTCTGGTCATGCACTTAGCCAAGAAAACGAATTGATGTTGTTCTACACAGGCAATACACGAATTGGGCCGCAACGAGATCGTCATACAACCCAGTGTTTAGCGACTTCAACTGACGGTGTGAACTTCGTTAAGCATGGCCCGGTGATTGGTGAACTACCTCCTGGTGTAACACCTCACATCCGTGATCCTAAGGTGATTCGTCACAATAACCAGTGGCTAATGCTATTGGGTGCGCAGACGGAAGAGCTAAAAGGGCGCTTAGCGATTTACAAATCTGATGACTTGTATCAATGGACGTTTGATGGTTTGTATGGCGATGAGTTTGGTGATTTCGGATATATGTGGGAATGTCCGGACATGTTCAGTTTGTCTGAGCAGAGCTTTGTTGTCATTGGCCCGCAGGGCATTCCTTCGTTTTCTGAACACAACTCAATTCCTCACCATAATGGCATTGTGAAGGCAAAGTGGAATGAAAAAGATGGCCCTCACCTGAGCGAGTTCCAACACCTCGATTTTGGTTTTGATTTTTACGCGCCACAAACCATGCTTACGCCAGATGGTCGCCGCGTTATGTGTGGCTGGATGGGATTACCAGATGAAATCGATCAACCGAGTTCAGACAATGGCTGGGTACATCAACTGACGACAATGCGTGATATGAGCTTCCGTGATGGCAAGCTGTATCAATATCCAATTCATGAGCTTGAATCGCTGATTGAATCAACAAACGAATTTGTATTGAACTCCGATGGTATGGATATCGGAACCAAGTCTTTCGATTTAACTATCACGTTAGAATGGGGAGACGAGTTACGCCTCTTCGAAAATACAACGCAAAAACTGACAATAAAAGCGGATGACGTTGAGCGTCGATTGATCTTAGATCGTTCTAAAACATTGAATCGAGCACAAGATACGGTTCGCGAGTTACCGCTAGAGTCTGACAAGATTGAACTGCGTATCTTAGCGGATACTTCTTCTGTTGAAGTGTTTGTTAACGGTGGCGAAGCGGTGATGACGTCGCGTGTGTTTGCTGACGTCGATGCGACACGTTTGTCTTTACAAGGCGGAGAGCGAAAAGCAACTCTGCATTATTTGAAAGCGGCAACAGCGCCTTTCCAAAACGTTTAATTTAAAAACGACTAATTAAAAAAATCCCCGCGATTGCGGGGATTTCTATTTTATTACCTAAGCTTCAAGCTATGGAAATGTTGTTTTAGATGTAAGCCAACAAAGCATCTTGAGTTGGCAATGCTGTCATCGCGCCTTTTTGCGTCGTCGCTAGAGCACCACAACCATTTGCCCAGTTAACCGCTGAATGGATCGCTTCTTTGTTCGCCCACTCATTGTGTTGAGCTAAACGAGCCAGCAAACCACCCACAAATGCGTCGCCAGCGCCTGTTGTATCTACAGGCTTGACGGCTTGGCCCGCGATCAGCTCTTGTTCACCTTCGAATACAACCAACGCGCCTTTTGCACCTTGAGTAATAAGGACAAGCGTGTTGTTGAATGCTTTAATAGCTTCAAGACCTGCTTCGAGTGAGTCCGTGTCGGTCAGGAACAGCAGCTCATCGTCAGAGAATTTCACCACGTCAGCCAGCTCAATTGCTTGGCGAACCACAGGTTTTAACTCTTCTGGATTAGCCCAAACTTCTTCACGTAGGTTTGGATCAAAGCTGACGAAGCCACCGGCTACTTTAATATCTTGCATCGCTTTTAGTGTACTGCTGCGGCTCGGTTCGTTTGCTAGTGCGATTGAACACACATGCAGCCATTCACCCTGAGCAAATTCTGGGATGTCAGCAGGGATTAGGAATTGGTCTGCACTTGGCTTCACCATAAAAGTAAAACTGCGTTCACCTGAGTCATCTAAATCTACAATCACAGTTGATGTGCGCTGTGCTTCATCCAACAGCATGTAATCTGTGTTGACTTGTTCTTGTGCCAGCGTTGCTTTCATGAAGCGACCCAAAGGATCTTGACCAACACGGCCAAAGAAAGCACTGTTACCGCCTAATCGAGAGATTGCGACTGCAACGTTGGCTGGTGCGCCACCAGGGCACTTCAAATACGTGCTTTCTGTATCTGGAATCAAATCAACAACGGCATCGCCAGTCACCCAAATCTTACTCATAACTATTACCTAAAATAGAATCTAATCACTAACTACATTTTTGCTAAATCGTTTTAGCTAATCAATGTTTATTTGAACCAAAAAGGTCAAAATGACGTTAATTGTGATCTTAACCATGATCTAGAGTGTTTGCCCAAGCGCAAAGTGGGGGATTGTGATGGCTTTCATAATTAACCTGAGTATCATTGGCGGGATAATAAAAAAGCCCAAGCTTAAAATAACCACGGAATGACCAGGTGAAGAACAAAAAATTAAAGCTAGCGGACATTGCAGAACTGGCCGGAGTGTCTAAATCCACAGTCAGCTTTGTCTTAAATGGACACGCCAAGAAACACCGAATCAATGAAGACACCGTAAAACGTGTCCAAGCAGTCGTCGCGGAACACAATTACGCACCAAGCCTTTATGCACGCGCTTTAAAAGCGAAAAAGACATATACCCTTGGCTTGGTTATTCCTGATTTGGCTAACATGGGTTTTGCCACAACCGCTAAGCAACTCGAGAAGCTCGCTCGAAGCAGTGGTTATCAGTTGTTGATCGCCTCTTCTGAGGATGAACCTGAGCAGGAGCAAGAAGCAGTAAAGAGCCTATTAGAAAGACAAGTTGATTTGCTGATGGTCGCAACGTCTATGTCTGACGATAGCTTTTATCAAGAAGTCAGACAGTCTACGCCTGTGATCTTGTTTGACCGTGTTATTGAACAGCAACAGATGACGACAATCAAAACCGACGCTCACAACGCCGCTAAGCAAGTGGTGGAGAAGTTGGGTAAGGAAGCAAAAGAATGCGCTTACTTTGGTGGTCAGTTAGAGCTGTCCCCAAGTAAAGACCGTTTTGCTGGTTACCAAGCAGGATTGGAACAAGCCGGAGTGAAATTTGAAGCGGCATTGGTCAAACATAAGGATTACCAACCCGAGTCAGGCTATCAAATGATGCAGGAAACCTATCAAGAGTTAGGTCGCCTTCCAGAACGCTTGTTCGTTGCTTCTTACTCTATCCTAGAAGGGGTGTTGCGTTTCCTTTCAGAGCAGCAACTGCTAAATGAAGAGATGAAAATTGCGACGTTCGACAACTACGCGATTTTGGATTGCTTACCAATTAAGATAGATTCGATTGAGCAGGATTGTGATTTGATTGCGCAAAGCTTATATGAAGCTGGCAAAGCACTGCTAACCGATCCAAAACACACCCCGCAGCAAGTGGTGCTTCCTGCGAAGATCCACTATCGCTAGGGCTGATTTGCTCAAGAGAGTGAAAGGGTAAACAACAGCAGTAGCGGCAACGTGATTATGCTGAAGAAATTACCAAACAACACCATTGAAGCGACTGTCATTGGCTCAATGTTCAGTCGCTCTGCAAACAAATAGTTCATGACGGCTGGTGGCAGCATAGTGAACAACACCATCATTTGCAGTTGCATTGTCGGCAGTGGAATCAACCAATAGATTAATGCAAATGCGATCGCACCAGTCCCAAGCGATTGCACGGTACACATAAGACCTACCTTTAAACCTCCTAATCTCAGGTTCAACATCTGGGCACCCAATGAAAGCAACATCACTGGTACCGCCGCTTGTCCGAGTAATGCGGTCGCCTCATACAGCGGGTTCCAAATGCCAATTCCGGAAAGATTAATGAACAAAGCGAGTGAAGCAGATAAGAAAATCGGCATCTTAATGATCTGTTTGAAGGGATTGCCGCTACTGAGCAGCATTACACCCAAACTGATGTGTAAACAGGCTGAGACAACGAACAACAGCACTGCCGAGGGTAAAGCGAGTTCACCGAACGTATACGTGAACAGCGGGATCGCTAAGTTTCCGCTATTTCGGAACATGTGTGGTGGTGCCCATGCTTTAAATGAAAGACCGGTCAGTCTCGTAATCGGTAGCATCACAATGCCGGGAACGACGACAGCAATAACAGCAGCAACTAAAAGAGGGGCTTGGTCCATGTCGAGAGGCATGCTTACCAGCGATGAAAAGACGAGTGCTGGCGTGAACACATCCATATTAATGCGATTGATGGGGCGAAAATCTGGTCTGATGTAGCGGCCAACGAGATAGCCAACAAAAACCAAAGCGAATACAGGGAAGAGAATGCTGACGACTTGGTGAAACATGTTGGCTCGCTAGTAAGAGGGCGGTATGTGAAAACAGTATCAATGTTTCCATTTGCCGTCATGGAGTAACACGCAGAATTTTGCCTTCGTTCAAGCTTTCGTTTTTCAATTCACCTATCAGAATAGGTAAAAAAAGTATGCTGAATGTGACTGGTCAGATCTATTTTTGAAGTGACTCAAACTACTGAAAAACAGAGAAGTTTTGTGTCAATTGTTTGTAAAACAGCCAGTATCTGACATTTTTATTAAATAGTGATTAATGTTGTTTTAAGGTTTTAAACTAGTAATTTAAACTGGATATTTTTCTCGATAGAGAGGGAATTAAAGTAAAATCTGGAAATGATGGTAGGTAAAGTACAGCAGTGGTAAAACATTCGGTATATTAGCAAAGAAAAAAGTTGGCGAAAATCATAAGCTTGGCATACACTTCCTGATGTAACCCCGATATGTTGTTGAATTGGTAGGGTAAAACTGCTCTGGCGCTACACTAGGTAGCATTGTTTAACATAGCTTTGAGGAAAGTTTTATGGCGCTCACAAAAGCCGAACTTGCAGAAAACCTGTTTGATAAATTGGGATTTAGTAAACGGGACGCCAAGGAAACGGTGGAAGTGTTCTTTGAAGAAATTCGTAAGGCACTAGAAAGTGGCGAACAGGTAAAACTGTCAGGTTTTGGTAACTTTGACCTTCGTGACAAGAATGAACGACCTGGTCGTAACCCGAAAACTGGCGAAGATATTCCTATTACTGCTCGACGTGTCGTTACGTTCCGCCCGGGTCAGAAGTTGAAAGCTCGCGTAGAGAACCTAAAGGCAGACCAGTAAGCCATGTAACATGGAATGAGACCACGCTTTGTCGTGGTCTTTTTGTCTGTATGCTTCGTTACTTACTAAAGAACAAATAAAAAACCACCGCAATTGCGGTGGTTTTTCAGTATTGAGGAAATCAGTTTCTAAAAGACGGCTTGTTTACGCCGCTTCTAGGTGTGTTGTCAGGTACGGATGCCAAGCTTCTTGATACAAGTTTTTCGATTGAGTGCGCATGCTGCGAATCGAAGCTGTCTCGATATCATTCAAGTTTCGGCCTTCTACCAGAGCTTGACGCTCCAGCTTCTGAATTTGTTCGTACAAATCATGCTCCGGGCCATTCTTAACATCAGCAATGGCTTTAAGGTGCAGTTGAACTTCAGCAATCAAATTCGTTTTAGGAAGACGAACCAACAGGTTCAAGTCGCGGTAGCCAGAAGCCGTTGGTTTCTTAAAGCGGTTTTTCACTTTAACGATGGTAGTTTCACGCTCTAACGCTTCGTACACAGAGACAAGGCTTGCAACGTCATCCGCGACGATAGTTGCTCGTGCTAAGTCTGTAATTCGCTCTACTTGACCATCCAATTCGTGAGCAATTTTTTCTTCGGCACGATGTTGAGATTTAACGCCTGCGAAGTAAGGTTGGGCGTCAGTAAGAAGGGCAGTACTTTTACAGATGGTTTCTAACTCGAACTGCGCTTGGTGAGCTTTGCTGTAAAGTACGTCGAAATCTGAATAAGGTTGAGTTGGTTTGGAGTCGATTGACTGAATGCCATACAAACCACTAAGGCTATGCTTAAACAATTTTGAGCAAACTTCGTTTTGGCTAGCAGAACGGTTTTGTTGCTCGTTACTCGGGACATTTGGAAGTGCGGCGAACGCCGGCGCACGGCTTAGTACTAAAAGCATCAATGCTGTAGTACGTAAAAATAAGCTCATTCACTCTCCTTAACTTGCTTGCACTTAGAAAATGGGTAACGAAAAGGTCACTAAGATTTGCAAATCAGGTACTACCTAGTTAATGGGGGCTCTACGATAGATTCCAAGGCTGTTTTTTAGCCTTATGGTGGAATCGTGTTCTAGATCACCATTTTGCTTTCCTTTATTCTGACAACCAGAAAAAGGAAGGGTTCATTCTTGAACGATAGCCATACTACCATCGCAGTATTAACCAAAGATGAACGGCATAGACAAATTTGAAAAAATCATTAGTCTTACCCCACAAAAGCGAAGCGCAAAGCTCGAATCCACAATCAGCCGACAAGTAGAAGTAAAATGAGAGATCAAGAATTTTGGCATAGTAAATGGGCGAGTAACCAAATTGGTTTTCACCTAGATGACGTGAATCCACTGTTACCTGCATTCTGGCAGCATACCAATCCTAAACGTGAAGACACCGTGTTAGTTCCTTTGTGCGGAAAGTCAGAAGATTTGGTATGGCTTGCGACAAAGCATGATGACGTGCAGGGTGTCGAACTCAGCCTTATCGCCGTGCGTGCGTTTTTTGCTGAACATTTCTATACGCCGACTGTCACATCACTAAACGGCATGCATGAGTTGTATCAGTTCGATGAGTTGTCGATTTACACTGGCGACTTTTTTACTGCGCCTGTTTCTAAAGCCGATATCATTTACGACCGTGCTGCGCTTGTGGCTTTGCCGCAAGAAATGCGAGAAGAATACGTAGCTCGTCTTAAGCAACTGTTGAACCCTGGCGGACGTATTTTACTTGTGAGTCTTAACTACCCACAGGATGAGATGTCAGGCCCTCCATTTAGCGTGCCAGTCGAAGAGATTGAACAGCTGTTTGCGGGTTATAAGGTAACTTGTTTGAATGTCGATCAAGCCGACGAAAACCATCCCAAAATTGCTAAGAAAGGTCTAAGTCGCTTCTCTGAAGAAGTCTACTTGATAGAGAGCGAATAAAGGGCTATTCAAGCTTACAGAAAGAAAAAGCGCAGCCAATTGAGCTGCGCTTTTGTTTATTTATAGCTTATCAACGAAATCAGTAAACGATCTGCACTTTAGATGCGTTATTTACTGCATCTTCAATCGAATCTTCAATAGTCTTACGACGCGTTAAAACAACGCCTAAGCGACGACGACCGTCGATTTCAGGTTTGCCAAACAAACGTACTTGAGTTTGTGGCTGAGCCAGTGCTTTGGCGACATTGTCAAAGCGGATATCAGTTGATGTACCTTGGCCTAAAATAACCGCTGATGCTGATGGTCCATACTGAACTATATTGTTGATCGGCATTCCGGTGAACGCTCGAACATGCAGTGCGAACTCAGACATTTCTTGAGAAATCATGGTTACCATGCCGGTGTCGTGTGGGCGAGGGGATACTTCATTGAAAATGACCTTATCGCCTTTAACAAACAGCTCGACACCAAAGATGCCGTAGCCACCCAGTGCATTAACAACTTTCTCTGCTGTATATTCAGCCGCTTTGATAGCGTTGTCTGACATTGCTTGTGGCTGCCATGATTCACGGTAATCACCATCTTCTTGACGATGTCCGATCGGAGCACAAAAGTGCACTCCATCAGCTGCGCGCACGGTTAGCAATGTGATTTCGTAATCAAAGTCAATAAAGCCTTCAACAATCACACGCCCTGCACCTGTACGACCACCTTCTTGTGCGTAATCCCAAGCCGTTTGAACATCTTCTTCTGATTTGATAACGCTTTGGCCTTTACCAGAAGAGCTCATCACTGGCTTAACAACACACGGGATTCCAACGTGTTCTACTGCTGCTTTAAAGTCCTCAAAGCTGTCAGCAAATTGATAAGGGGAAGTGTTTAGGGCCAACTCTTCAGCAGCAAGGCGACGAATGCCTTCACGGTTCATTGTCAACTTAGTTGCTTTCGCTGTAGGAACAACGTTCAAGCCTTTCTCTTCTAACTCAACCAATTTGTCGGTCGCGATAGCTTCAATTTCAGGAACCACGTAAGCAGGTTGCTCTTTATTGATGATCTCTTCTAGTGCCTGACCATCAAGCATGTCGACGACGTAGCTACGATGCGCAACTTGCATCGCTGGAGCATCGGCATAACGGTCGCACGCGATCACTTCCAAACCAAGACGTTGGCATTCAATTGCCACTTCTTTACCAAGCTCGCCAGAGCCCAAAAGTAATACACGGGTAGCATGAGTGCTAGTAGCAGTACCGAACATAGTGTTCCCTTACAAAATAAAGTGATGAAACCGAATTTGCAGGGGATCATACTGATTTTTTGTAATGATGCAAACGTTTGCGTCATCGCTTGGTTTCTTCGTTTGTAATAATTAATATGCAATCAATCACAATAAATGATTATTCTCATTGAGAATATATTTCATATTGATAGATTTCTTCGCTTCTATAAAAAGGAGTCTAATATAATGAAATATATAAGAATAATCGGTTGTGCTATTGCAGTGATGCTTTTGTCTGGGTGTGTATCTCAAAAGGCGATGGATATCCCTTCAGACTTTTGGCAAACGGGTGGCGACAAAAATATCGCCGTTGCGTTTGTTCAGCCTCCAGAGATGGATGCGCACAGGAAAGGTGGTGAAGGTCTGCTGGATATGGCCATCAATGAAATGGTGACAGATAGTGTTGAATCTCATATCCAGTCACTGAAACACGATAAGTTTGAATTGGGTAAATCCAAGGTCGCGACACTTATCAAGAGCCGAGGAAGTCGCAGTGTGATTCTTCCAGAATACTATGAAGCGACCGATGAACATAAACTGCCGAAAGAAGAACGTAAAAAGGGCTACTTTGACTACGATGTTTCTGCAGTAAAAGAACAGTATCAAGCGACCCACTTATTGGTAATTCAAACCATGGCTGCCGGAACGCTACGTGATTACTATGGTTTTATTCCACTTACATCGCCACGTGGTTATGTTAATGCTGAAGTGACATTGGTTGATCTCAGCAATAACAAGATTGTTATGGAACACCAGATTCTTGAAGAGGTAATGCTACCGGAAGATGTTGATTGGGACGATCCTGACAACCAATATCCAGAGATTACAAAGGTGATCAACTTGGCATTAGAAAGAGCCGCGAATCGATTAACTGAATTCTTATAATAAAAAAGAGCCCGACGGGCTCTTTTTTTTGTATTGAAGCTTATGAATTAAACGTTCACAAAGCTCACTGGAATATCAGGGTTTAGCGCTTCTAGCGTTGATTGAGTATCGGCTAGGTGGCTGATCTTGCCTTGCGAGTTCTCAACCAGAGCTGCAGCTTTGATGTCTTCAAACTGCTCACCAGCCATCAGGATTTGAATCAGTGCAACCTGAAGTGGTGGAAGGCTAGGGTTGAACGCAGCGTTTTCTGCGTAAGCGCCTTGGAATACGCGACCACTGTTCATCTCAAGAGCAATACCGCTCAAGTTGTTAGTGTAAGGCGCGTGGCTGATGTTCATAGCGCTGACCGCTTTTTGAATCAGAGCGTCATCTTCATCACACACAAACTCGTGTTTTACATCTGCCATTAGACCAGATTCGATGCCTAAGTCTGCAGGACCAAAAGCTTCTGGAAGGTAGTGGTGTAGTGACTTTTCTTCGCGTTCTGGCAATTGGATCTTAAGTTCTTTTGCCGTAGTGAGCTCATTCATGAACTGACGACAGTGACCACAAGGGCTGTAGTTGATGGTGATGTCTTTCACACCATGTTCGCCTTTCATCCAAGCGTGGCTGATTGCACACTGCTCAGCATGAACGGTTTGACCCAGTTGAACGCCGAAAAACTCCATGTTCGCACCAAAGTAAAGGCGACCAGATAGACCGCGAACAATCGCACCGACATAGAATTCAGAAATTGGAGCGTAAGAAAACGCTGCGGCAAAAGGAAGTAGAGCAACACGAAGCTCTTTGTCTGAAAGGTTGGTAGCGTTCAGCAGCTCATCAAACTGTTGCTCAGAAATAGTGGCATCAAAATCGTCAGCGAGAACGATAGGAGCAAGATGGGTTGAAAGTGCTTCAGGAGCGCTTGCTAGCGCCTGTTCAATGCGACTTTTCATGTTGAATCCTTGTTATTGCATGGACAGTTATTCTATGTGAAAGATGGAAATGTTCTGTGCTTTAGATCACGTTAATGTGTGTAATGATAATTTACGTTACATAATTAGAGTGAGCTCACACATGTATTCGATTTCACGACGATTTAACGTTATCTCTGTCCCACTAATAACTATATCAACGTATATTCATACTGCGAATTTTCTGGATGAGATTATGACCTGCTCATTTTATCAGGAAGCAAAGTAGAGCAGGTCATTGAGGTCTTTATTGGTATAGCCAAACAGCCAAAGCAAAGAAGCTTGGCGCAAGAATAGAAGTGATGATGCCACACAGCACCAAAGCTAGAGAAGAGAAAGCCGCATCACCAGGCTGTTTTTCAGCACATGTTGCTGTCCCAAGTGCGTGGGAGACAGTACCCATTGTCAGACCACGAGCGATAGGGTGCTTAATGCCGATAAGGTTAAAGATTGGGTAAGCCAAGATTGCACCGAATAAACCCACGATAAGCACTAAAATAGCGGCAACAGCGGCTTCACCACCTAAGTGACTAGAGATTTCCATCGCAATAGGGGTGGTTACCGATTTGCCCACTAAGCTTGCAATGAGGCTGATGTCTGCTTTGAACGCAACGGCGATCAGTGTCGCTGTTAGCATCGACATCACGCTGCCCAGAGAGCAAGCCAGTGCGATAATGCGCCAATTGGCTTTGATTTGAGGTAGCTGCTCATAGAGCGGATACGCTAGCGCAACAACAGCGGGTTGAAGCAAGAAGCTAATATACTCGTTATCGGCGTAGTAGGTTTCAAACGGCACTTTCAAAAAGGTGAGTAGAGGGATCAATACTGCAATGCTGATTAAAAGCGGGTTGGCGATTGGGTTGTTCACCTTAATCGCGATTTGACGAGCGGCAAGGAAAACCACAATAGTGACAAGTAACCACATATTAGTGTTTCTCCTTCAGCAAGTAATCTAAGAACCACGCTAAGCTGACCAATACGATCAGTGACCCGCCTACGGCACTCGCAATAATTGGCAGTGCATTCGCCAGCAACATATCAAAGTGCTGCATCAAACCAACACTGATTGGGACGAACAATAAGATCATGTAGCGAATGAAAAGCGTCGCGCCAGGCTTAACCCATTCGACTTTGACGAAGCCAAGGGTCATAGAGAAAAACAGCACTAGCATGCCGATGACACTTCCAGGAACAGAAACGCCAGTGAATTTTTGAATAGTGTTGCCGATGCCAAGTGCTCCCATGATGAGTGCGAGGGAAATGAGCAAATGGACCAGCTGTAGTAATCGATCTTTAATCATTTTGACAGCATATAAAACAACAAGCACACCCGAAGGTGCGCTTGAACAAGGTAAGAAATTAGGAGGCTAAGCTCTCTACATAACGATAGACGGATTTTAGTATCGCTATCTTCTTTTCGTCACTTTCATGTTCGTGAACTAAGTTTTCTAAATTCAGCATGTACTCTTCAATTTGGCTTTCGAAAACTTCACGACAGTGTTGTGCCCAACGTCTTTGTTCTTGTTCATCCAGTGTGCCGGCGTAGTGACGGGCACGGTAACGGAACAGCAACGGCTTGATGCGTTTGTCATCAAACTCAATATCCAGCGCAGCAAGGTTATTTGGATCTGTTTCACGAATGATGTCCATCGCTGCGCGATCTGCTGGTGAAAAGAAGCCATCGTACAGTTGCGTATCCACATCATCGCTCTTTTCGAACTCACGCTCAATAGAGAATAGACTAATTAGCTTCTCACGGATTTCTGGGTGTTGACGCAGCAGCGCTAGATTACTCAAACATTTCTGACGGTCGATTCCGATTACTTCTGCGTTCTCTGCCGTTAACGTTTTAGCTGGAGCAAGGATAGGGCACTTGTTCAGATGCACTAGCTTTACGGGTACAGGCAATAAGCCACCCAGTTCTTCACGTTTGGTGTACAAACGCTCTTTTAACTCTTCTGCTGAAAGCTCAAGGATCGGCTGAGGATCTTTGGCTAAATCAATCGTGATGACGGCGTTGTTGTTGGTTGGATGCCAAGCCACTGGCACAATCCAGCTTGTGTATTGGCACTCACGTCCCATCATGCCTGACACGTGCATCAATGGCGTCATGTTTACAATATCGACTAACTCGTTCAGCTTGCGCTTGTTACGCATCGAGTAAAAGTAATCAAACAGCTTTGGTTGCGCGGCTTTGACTTTCTTCGCCATCTCAATAGTAGCAATTACATCTGCCATCGCATCGTGAGCATTGCTGTGTTCAATGCCGTTGGCGACGGATAAATGCTCAAGCTTGAAACTCGTAAAGCCTTCATCATTCTCCGGCCATTCCACGCCCTCAGGACGAAGGGCATGACACGCTCTCATCACATCGAGCAAATCCCAGCGCGAGTTACCGTTTTGCCAGCTCCACGCATACGGGTCGATAAAGTTGCGGTAACAAGTGTAACGTGTGACTTCATCATCGAAACGGATGCTGTTGTAACCAAGGCTCGTTGTGTTTGATTTAGAAAGCTCGGCGTGGATCTTAGCGATAAACTCTGGCTCAGGTAGGCCTTCTTGCATGGCTTTTTGTGGCGTAATGCCAGTGATCAAAGCAGCTTCTGGTGAAGGGAGATAATCAGCAGGTGGACGACAGTACATGACCAAAGGTTCACCAATGATATTGAAGTTTTCATCAGTGCGAACGCCTGCGAATTGGCTTGGACGATCTTTGGCTGGACTTGTTCCCCAAGTCTCGTAATCAAAAAAGAAAAAAGTGGGCTGATTATCTTGGTGCATTCTGCTTACCGTTTACGGAACCGATTGAGAGTATTAGACCATTCAACGCCTTGACTCGCAACGAAAGATGCAAGGTGATGTTGTGAAAATGGAAAAGCCGAAGGCGAACCGTCGGCTTAATATTTGGGAATTGACTAATGCTTAGACTATTGAGGTGTTGTATCACCCAAAATCTAAGGTTAATAGCAAGCGAGGCTCACTCGAATCAATGCTCGGAGACCGATGTACCAGACCTCTGTTTTCATTGCCGCTCCAACGTTCACCTTTCAGAAGTGCAACATCACCCACAGACAAATGTTGAATGTCATTCTCTTTCATGTACAAACCTGATTCTGAGTCTGGGAGTCCATTGCTACCGTGCCCCAGTTTGGCGCGATTGACGGCATCGTTGGCTAGCCATTGTGTCGCATTACCATAATATGTGGTTACCAATCGGCAAGGTACTTGGTCAACGTGAAAGCGGGGGCACATTGCGCTATTAAGCGTTGCAAGGCGTAATCCTGCATCTTTTAGTTCAAACAAATAGCAGAACATATCAACCAACTCAGCAATATTTCTTAGTAGCACTTCTGGCGCTTTTCCGTCAGTTGCGAATTGCAACGTTTCTAAAGCATTTTCTGGGGAGACGCTCAACGACTTACCAAAGTTGGGGTTTGATGTAACAAACGCTTTGCTGGCATCAATCAGTTGTTGATCAAATTGACGCTGCCAAATCGCGATATTGATGTCTTCCTGATAAATGTCTGCCAACACCGTCGGTTCTTTCCGTGCACTGAAACATGCTGTTTTGTGTGTGTTTCCCAAGGCTTCAGTTGTAATGGACTCGGTTAAAGTTGAAGTCATGATATAACCTCCGATGTTATTCGTATGCGGCTTTAGTTTGTTGAGATGTTATATCATAACAATTATTGCTAACAACCCCATTTGCCGCAAATGTTGTTTAGACTCTGGTAAGTCTTTGAAAGAGGTTGGGGGAGATTCGTCAGGCTTTTATTTTCGCGAGTCTGAAAACCAAAAAAGCCGATGGGCAAACCATCGGCTCGTGTAAGAAATGTTTATTGGGTAGCGACTACGCTTTCTGTTCTTCCAACGCAGTTTCGCTATTGGTCGACTTTAATACTCGGCTAGTAATCGTTCCGGCTGTCATCGCGCCAGACACATTAAGTGCAGTTCGCGCCATATCGATCAATGGTTCGATAGAGATAAGCAACGCTGCAATTGTCACAGGCAAGCCCATTGCTGGTAGTACAATCAATGCCGCAAAAGTTGCGCCGCCGCCTACACCGGCAATACCGAATGAGCTAATCGTGATAATAGCAATCAGTGACAAAATGAAGTTGATGTCTAGAGGATCAATACCCATCGTTGGCGCTACCATCACTGCAAGCATTGCAGGGTAAATACCTGCACAGCCGTTCTGACCGATTGTGGCACCGAAAGATGCGGACAAGTTCGCAATCGCTGGTGGGACGTTTAGCTTGGTGATTTGTGCTTCAACGTTAAGTGGAATCGTTGCTGCTGAGCTGCGTGATGTAAATGCAAATGTCAGTACAGGCCAGATCTTCTTAAAGTACTCTGCTGGGCTCACACCAACGAAAGACACTAGCAGTCCGTGTACAAGGAACATAAGTAAAATAGCAACGTACGATGCCACGATGAAGCCTAACAGGTTAAGGATGTCACCAGCACTTGAAGTGGCAACGACTTTTGCCATCAGAGCTGCGATACCGTAAGGCGTCAATGCCATGATCATCTTAACCAAACGCATCACGATAGATTGAGCAGCCTCAACGAAAGTGCGAATAGGAGATTCTAGCTCTTCTTTTTCTGCCATCACTTTACGTGCAGCGATACCCACTAACACACCAAAGATAACCACAGCAATGATCGATGTAGAGCGAGCACCTGTTAGGTCAGCAAATGGGTTGGTTGGAATAAAGCTAACTAGCATCTGAGGAATCGTTAGGTCGCTTACTGAGCCTACACGGCTTTCTAGCACCGCAATACGGGCTGTTTCACGCGCACCTTCTGTGAGGCCTTCGGCAGAAAGACCAAACGTTGTGGTCACCAGAATACCAATCATGGCAGCAATAGCGGTCGTAACGAGAAGAACAGAAATCGTAAGGCCAGAAATCTTACCCAGAGAGCCGCCTTTTTCCAGCTTAACAACCGCTGAAATCATAGAGACCAGTACCAATGGCATAATGACCATCTTCAACAGGCCAACGTAACCACTACCAACGATACCAACCCACTCAAGCGTTTGAGCAATTACATCGCTACCTTCGCCATGAACCAGTTGTAAAGCAAGACCGAAAAGTGAACCAGTCACAAGACCAATTAACACAAGACGAGATAACGTGTTCTTTTTTTGTTGTTGGTTAAAAAGAAAGAATAATATGGCGATAAACACCGCCAGAGAGGCAACCACTGCGAAATTCATAATCTGACCTTATTAATCAGCACCAAATGCTGACTGTTTTTTATATGGGGCTATATACTGGTAACGTAAGATACCGATCGGGATATAACTTTAAAAATGAAAAACAGGTATTAGATAGATCGAAAATGAATATAAAAGTGAGACGCATATCTCGTGCAATAACGTTTTAGCACGAGATTTATCCGATTTTACTTAGTCATAATGCTTGATGAGGTCCATCATCTCTCTTCTATGCAAATAGACGATTGGGTCTTGTTGATAGCTGAAAACTTGGTAAATCATCGCTTTGGCTACGTCTTGAGCTTGAATAGGCACAAAATTAGCCAGTTTTCCCAGCATAAGCGGACGAATTACTTTAGAAAGAGTCTGAACAACCTTCTCATCTGTACGAGGATTTTCTCGTTGCCCGACCAGAGGCCCTGGTCTTGCGAAGACCACTTCTTCAAAGCCCATCTTTTCAATATTTTTTTCCATGTGGCCTTTGCAAGCAAGATAGTGGGATGATGAAGAGGCTTTTGCACCCAAACTCGATACGACTGCAAGGCGTTTTACGCCAATCAACTTCATTTGCTGAGCCACTTTACACACTAACTCGACATCGATTTTCCTTAAACCGTCTTTGCTGCCGGCTTGCTTCAATGTTGTACCAAGACAAATAAAACCAACACGAGGGGTCGGTTGTTGTTCGTCCCAGTCATGAATGGTGAGCTCAGCATCGAGAAGTGGGATGATTTTATTATCAGGGTCGGCAATGTCAGTGAGGGCTCGTCGAGAAAGGGAATACAGAGTTTCGATGCTAGGCTGTGAGATCAGTTGAAGGAGGACTTCTCTACCAACCAGCCCTGTTGCGCCAGCGATAATGACACATGCATTTGAATCGTTACTCATTGTATTCTTCCTCATAGAGAACAGTTGCTTAGGCTATTTATTGTAGCTTAATTGTTCAGCCAAGCATTAGGCATGCTATCAATGTTTGACGCACGACCCGTTTGATTGCTCTTCAAACAAGGAAAATAAAAAGACCCGCGGGACAAACGGGTCTTTTTTCTTAGGAGAATGATAAGGGTATGGATCGCCGAGATTGGCGTGGTGGGTTTGGCTTGCCTCTCTTAGCGGGGCGACGACTTTGATTGGCAAACATAATTTCTCGCTTTTTGTGTTAGGGACGATTTCTCTAAAGCATCACACGTGCCAACTTTCAAAATACAGACGATGAGGAAATCAGCTCTCGTTTCATTTACGCCTAATCTGTGTTAGATGTGCTATTGGATAGTTTTTATTTATCAATGCTTTAAGTTGTTTTTTAGACTGATATTGACCGTCAGACGTTATCAATTAGAGCGCTGAAAAATAAATGACTGAGACTGAGTTGGTTTAAGTTGAATGCTTTTGTTAGTGGAACAAACTTGTTGAAATAACATTTTTATCAATATGACTGTCGAATTGACAAAATGCGCTGTCAAAAAGAGAAAATCAGATGAAATTGCACGGGAGAGGGGTACACTTGTTCTCTCAATTTGTCGGGAGTCTCATTTCTCTCGCGGTTTTCTAAGACCAAGGACGTCGTATGAACATAGATCTCAGTACGCTTGCGCCAACGCAGGTGTACCATTTGATGACTCAAACTGTCATTCCTCGCCCAATCGCTTGGGTGCTCACAGACTCAGGTGAGCAAAACTTCAACTTAGCGCCATTTTCCTACTTTACTGCGGTTTCTAGCCGTCCACCTTTATTGATGATTTCTGTGGGAAAAAAGCCCAATGGTGATATCAAAGACACCACGCGAAATGCATTAGAAACAGGTAAGTTGGTTATCCATATTGCACCCAGCGATCTCTCGGATAAAGTCACTTTATCTTCTGCCACATTAGAACATGGGGAATCTGAACTGGAGACGACTCAACTTGAGACGGTTGATTTCCAAGGTTTCGAATTACCACGCTTAGAGGGCGCGCCAATTGCATTCGGCTGTAAGTTGCATGAAGTGATAGAGATGGGGGAGACACCGCAAAGTTTAATCTTTGCAGAGATTGAACACATTTATGTCGATGAGCGGGTCATATCCATGGAGGGTGACCGTTTAAAAGTTGATGCCTTAGCTGTAGACCCATTAGCTCGGTTAGGCGGTAATGAATACGCCACGTTAGAAAAAACTTTTTCTGTCGCTCGTCCAAAATAAAGAATAAAGAATAAAGAATAAGGAATCATCATCATGGATCGCTCTTTTGCCTCAGAAATTCAAGCTCGCATTGATAACAAAACCAAACCATTAGGCGCTCTTGGTTTGCTCGAAAAAGTGGCGCTAGAACTGGCGTTAATTCAAAGCCAAGATAAGCTTCAATCGGTTGAAACAATAGAAATTCGCAAACCAAGCATGTTGGTATTCGCTGGTGATCATGGTATCGCGGAAGAAGGGGTGAGCATTGCACCAAGCGCCGTGACTCAACAAATGGTGGCGAATTTTCTCGCTGGTGGCGCTGCTATTAACTGTTTCTGCGATCTCAACCAAATTGACTTTAAGGTGATTGATTGTGGCATGTTGTCACCGATCGATACCTTAGTTGCTGACTTTAAACATCATCCCAACTTGATTGAGAAACGTCTGGGAAATGGCACGGCAAACTTTGCCAAACAAACTGCGATGTCGTTAGAGCAAGTTGCATTGGGTTTGGAATATGGTGCCCAGGTCGCGCAGCAGGCGATTCTTAATGGCTCGAACTTGTTGATGTTTGGTGAGATGGGGATTGGCAATACCAGTTCGGCATCGGCATTGTTAACTGCGCTGAGTCCATTGGAAGTCGACCATTGCGTTGGCTATGGCACGGGCATTACTCAAGAGCAGCTAAACCGTAAGATCAAGCTAGTCGCACAAGGTGTGAATCGCTGTGGTGATCTAGATACCAAAGGCGCGTTGGCTCAAGTCGGTGGGTTCGAAATTGTGCAAATGATTGGCGCATTCTTAGAAGCGAAACGCCACAAAACGCCAGTCTTGGTCGATGGATTTATCGTCTCTGTTGCCGCTTATGTCGCGACTCTATTGGATGAAGAGACGCGAGATTACATGTTGTTTGCTCATAACTCAGAAGAGAATGGGCACAAGTTTGTGCTGGAATGCTTACAAGCGGAGCCTCTCTTAGATCTTGGACTGCGCTTAGGTGAAGGAACCGGAGCTGCACTTGCTTTGCCACTCGTAAAAGCGGCGGCTCAGTTTTACAACAACATGGCGAGCTTTGAGAGTGCGGGAGTGAGGGTTTAGTGTCTGCTTCTGATAATACACTCCATTCAGAGACTCGTTCTTTGCGCTATCAGAGTGAGCTTTTCTTGCTCGCAGTAAGCTTTTTTAGCCGTATACCTGTGCCTTCTGATTTACCTTACAGTGAAACGCGCATGAACCAAGCGGGGAGATACTTTGCTTTGGTCGGTGTGTTGCTTGGGCTACTGTGCGCAGCTGTGTTTTCACTGGCAAGTTTATTGTTCCCAAACTCAGTTTCCATCGTGTTAACCATGGCATTTAGCCTGTTGCTTACCGGCGCGTTTCATGAGGACGGTTTAACGGATATGGCAGATGGCATTGGCGGTGGTATGACGTTAGAGCGCCGCTTAACCATCATGAAAGACAGCCGCATCGGGACGTACGGAGCGGCAACGCTAGTGATGGCGCTGTTAGCGAAGTTTGTATTTTGGAGCGAGTTAGCCAATGAGCCTCAGTTTTGGCTGATGATCGTTGTGGCGTATACCGTGAGCCGAGCACTGGCTGCCACTCTCATATACGACATGCCTTACGTTAGTGACGCTGACACCTCGAAAAGCAAACCGTTAGCGAATAAACAATCGAGCTTAGAGGTCGCGATACTACTCTTAACTGGTGGGATTGTAGCGTTGTTATTGGGCGTGACTCAGGCTGCTGTGATTGTATTGGTATTGGCACTGTTTCGTGTCGGCTTTAAACGCTGGCTGACCAAACGTATCGGCGGATTTACTGGCGATTGCCTTGGTGCCGCGCAGCAGCTTTCAGAGTTGCTTGTTTATCTCATTCTTATCGCATTTAGTCATTCATTATGAAGCAACTTATTCTAGGTGGTGCTCGCTCAGGAAAGTCGAGCTTAGCAGAGAGCAGGGCGCAACAGTCGGCACAAAACAAAAACGGAATGCTTCACTACGTGGCGACCGCATTGCCTTTTGATGAAGAAATGAGGCAACGCATTACTCACCATAAACAGCAGCGAGGGGCTGGGTGGATTGAATATGAATGTCCGCTTAACTTGCCTGAGCTCATTTGTGAGTTTTCGTCTCAAGATGTCGTATTAATTGACTGCCTTACGCTTTGGCTCAACAACTGGATCTTTGAACTCGGTGATGACTGCTGTAATGAGCGGTTAGAGGAGCAAATTGAGTTGTTGGTGAATGCCGCAGCACAATCTGACGCGACGCTGATTTTTGTCTCTAACGAAGTCGGGATGGGTATTGTGCCGCTCGGCGCCGTTAGTCGTTACTTTGTTGATAATGCGGGACGGATGAATCAAAAACTGGCGACCGTATGTGAGCAAGTCACGTTTGTCGCTGCGGGTTTGCCGCTTGAGCTCAAACCATAGGACGGGAATAAATGAAAACGTTGAATATCTACTTACTGCGACACGGGAAAGTGAACGCAGCCCCAGGTTTACACGGACAAGCCGATTTAAAAGTCGATGAAGCTGAGCAACGCAAAATTGCTCAAGCCTGGCAACAAACGGGCCGAGAAGTAGAAGGGATCATCAGCTCTCCTTTGTCACGTTGTCACGACCTTGCTGAGATACTTGCGGAGCAGCAACTTTTGCCTTTAAGTGTGGAGCCACAACTTCAAGAATTGGATTTTGGTGATTTCGACGGGATCCCATTTGACATGCTTTCTGAGCACTGGAATAAGCTCGATGCATTTTGGAAAGCACCGGCACAACACACCTTACCGAATGCTGAGAGCTTGGATGATTTCTCTCATCGTGTAACTTGTGCTTGGTCTCAAATCATCAACGATATCAATGACAACTTGCTAATTGTCACGCATGGTGGCGTAATTAGAATGATTCTTGCCCATGTATTGGGTGTAGATTGGCGCAATCCGCGATGGTATTCGACATTAGCGATAGGAAATGCGTCAGTAACATATATAACAATTACCATCGATGATCAGATTTACGCCTCAATTCGTTCGATAGGCGTACCACTATTTGAAAATTAGTCACGGAAGTAGCCAACGCTTGGATCTCTACCGAGTTTAAGAGAGAAAAGGGCTGGCTCGATTACATCAAAAGGAACTATAAATGACCGCTCCTAGCTGGGATTTATCCATCGTTTATAACGATCTCGCTGACCCACGAATTCAAGATGACATTGCCCTAGTAGAGCAATGCATTGACCTACTCAATAAACAGTCTGCTGATTGTAACTCTGTTGAAGTGATGCAAAACGCAATCTTAACCAGTGAAGCGGCAAGCCGTTTGGCTGGCACGATTGCTAACTTCGCTAACTGTTACGCCTCAGTGGATGCGACAAATGCAGAGGCGAAAGCACTGCTAGGTCGTATGACGCGTATTTTCTCTGAGCTTTCTCAAGCTTACAGTGCCTTTGAGCTTAAATTGACTCACGCTGATGAGGAGTTCATTACTCGCGTTTTGGATCATGAAAATCCAGACATCAGTGGTCAGGCGTTTTCAATCCTAAACTCTCGCAAACTGGCTGACACACGCTTAAGCACAGAAGAAGAAAAGCTATTAGCGGCAATGAGTGTGGATGGAAAATCTGCGTGGGGTAAGTTATACAACAACCTCACGGGCTCTTTGAAAGTGAAGCTTGACTACGCTGATGGTGAAAGTGAAGAGCTTGGCTTCTCGCAAGCAGCAAGCATTCTTTATGGCTCTGAATTTGATCGCCAAGAAGCTGCATGGCGTGGCGTTCAAAAGGCGATGGCGACACATCAAGAGTCTTTTGCCTCTATCCTTAACGCACTTTCAGGTTGGCGTTTAACAGAGAACAAAAAGCGTTCTACCAAACGTGATGTTCATTTCCTTGATCCAAGCTTGCATGGCAGCCGAATCAAAGCCGAAACGTTGGATGCCATGATGAAAGTGGCTAAAGACAGTCGTGAAATCGGCCAAAAAGCCGGTTTGCTAATGGCTAAGGTCCACGGTCTGGATGAGATGAAACCGTGGAATCATCTTGCTGCGATGCCTGCTTTGAGTGGTGAAGCGAAAGTTTACCCTTTCGATGAAGCAATCGACGTCATTTGTGAAGCGTTCGAAACCGTGAATCCAGACATGTCTGAGTTTGTCCGCATGATGGTACAAAACGGCTGGATTGATGCAGCGCCTAATGCCAACAAACGCCTTGGCGCATACTGTACTAAGCTGCCGGCGACGCGCACGCCGCTCGTGTTTATGACGTGGAGTGGTAGCCGCTCAGACCTGATGACGCTGGCTCACGAGCTTGGTCACGCATTCCACAACTGGGTGATTCGTGACTTACCGCTTTGCCAAACGTACTATCCAATGACGTTGGCAGAAACCGCCTCGATTTTCGCTGAAAACATCGTTCGTGATCACCTGATTTCAAAAGCAGAAAGTGTGGATGATAAGCTCGAAATGCTGTGGGAAGAGCTCTCTTCGGCGTTAGCGCTGATGATCAATATCCCTGTTCGTTACGAGTTCGAAAAAGCTTTCTACGAGCGTCGTCAAGAGGGCGAACTGACAGCAGATGATTTTTGTGAGCTGATGTCAGAAACGTGGAAAGATTGGTATGGCGATGTGATGAGCGAAGCTGACCCTTATTTCTGGGCGAGCAAACTGCACTTCTCAATCTCTGGGGTGAGCTTCTACAACTACCCATATCTGTTCGGCTTCTTGTTCAGTAAAGGTATCTACGCTCAACGTGAAGCTAAAGGGGAGCGCTTCTACGACGATTACGTAGATCTTTTACGTGACACTGGCAACATGATGGCAGAAGAGGTTGTCGAGAAGCATCTAGCAATGGATCTGACGCAACCAGAATTCTGGCAGCAGAGTGTAGAGCTAGTTCGTGACAAAGTAGACGAATTTGAACGTTTACTCGCACAACGTGGTGAATAAACGCTAAAAGTTGATCAAATCATAATGATCTTCTTTAGGGCTGTGGTAAAGTTCACAGCCCTAACACTTTGTAATTGTTTAAAAAATAAACGCCCCAATGCTTGATTTGAGTGCATGGCGCGAAAAGGTATGGGATTTTAAATAAATTTGATGGCTTCTACTCATAAGTGGGATCGCAACAACAAAAATCCTTTGTACAATTTATTAACATACCCGCCGTGCTATTAAGGAGTAACGCATGACGAAGTCTCTCTTTCGCCAATCGTTTTTAACTGACACGTTAGATGTTCATATTGATGTCGCGCCAGCGGAGCAGGTGCTGTCTAATGGTGTAAAACTTAAACTCTATCAGCGTGGTGTGCTAGAAGTGATTCCTGACGAATACACTCAGGAAACAAAGAACGTCATCATCTCTTGTGGTGTCCACGGGGATGAAACCGCACCGATGGAGCTGGTGGATTCAATTATCAAAGACATCGAATCTGGCTTCCAGAAAGTCGAGGCTCGATGCTTATTCATTATCGCTCACCCAGAATCGACTCTGGCGCACACGCGATTTTTAGAAGAAAACCTTAACCGACTGTTTGATGAGAAAGAGCACGAGCCGACCAAAGAGCTTGCGATTGCTGATACCCTCAAATTGTTAGTCAGAGATTTCTATCAAGATACAGCAGCGGAAACACGCTGGCACTTAGATTTGCACTGCGCGATCCGTGATTCAAAGCACTACACCTTTGCGGTGAGTCCGAAAACGCGTCATCCTGTTCGTAGCAAAGCTTTGATTGATTTTCTCGACAGTGCACATATTGAAGCGGTGCTGCTTTCTAACTCGCCAACCAGTACATTTAGCTGGTTCAGTGCAGAGAACTACGGCGCTCAAGCTTTGACGATGGAACTGGGTCGTGTGGCTCGCATTGGTGAAAATGACTTAGACAAACTGACAGCATTCGATTTATCACTGCGTAACCTAATTGCAGAGGCGAAAGCGGAGCACTTGTCTAAACCATGTATCAAGTACCGTGTTAGTCGTACGATTGTGCGTTTGCACGAAGATTTCGATTTCATGTTTGATGACAACGTCGAGAACTTTACCTCATTCGTTCACGGCGAAGTGTTTGGTCACGATGGTGACAAACCATTGATGGCAAAGAACGATAACGAAGCCGTTGTTTTCCCAAACCGCCACGTCGCGATTGGTCAACGCGCAGCATTAATGGTGTGTGAAGTGAAAACACGCTACGAAGATGGTGAGTTAGTCTACGATTAATGCCATATCGCTTTAATTTCGGCGAATAAAGCGTAAGAACACATTTGCAATTTACCGAGGCTTAACTGTAAGGTTAAGCCTCGTTTGTATTTATCGGCTACTATGGATTTTCAACAACTTATCCTGAACAAGGAACGACGCTGGCAACGCAATCTTTTGATTATGTCAGTGATTCTCGTGCTGCTCTCTGCTATCCACTTGATGGTCGGAGAGGTATTCCTTTCTCCTTTTCAGTCTCTCTCTGCATTTGAACAAAAACTCTTGTTGGATTTACGCCTGCCACGTTTGGTTTCTGCCGCCATTATCGGGGCAGCATTGGCGGTCTCTGGTGCTACCTTACAAGTTCTACTCGGGAACGTATTAGCCGAACCCGGCGTTCTCGGGATCTCCGGTGGTGCGAGCTTGGCAATGGTGCTCGTCATGTTTGCCTTACCAGCTTTACCGTCTCCAATGATCTTTATGTTGGCTGCCATTGCCGGTTCGATGTTGTTTACTGTTATTTTGGTTGGTATCGCTAGGGCAATGCATCTTACTACCGCACGGTTGCTGCTCGTCGGTGTAGCTCTGGGTATTTTGTCGAGCGCAATTGTGACGTGGGCATTCTACTTTAGCGATGACTTGAGCCTGCGTCAGTTAATGTATTGGCTAATGGGGAGCATTGGTGGAGCAAGTTGGTATCAGCACACGGTTACTTTGGTCATGCTACCTGTGCTAATTTGGCTCTGCTGCAAGGGCAAACCGCTTGATAAGTTGATGCTAGGGGAAATCCATGCCACTCAACTGGGCATTGATGTTCATCAGATGCGCTGGAAACTCATTTTGGCAATCTCCGTACTTGTTGGTGGTTCCGTTGCGTTGGGTGGGATCATTAGCTTTGTGGGCTTAGTCGTGCCGCATCTGCTTCGATTAGCGTTTGGTACAGAAAACCGTTACCTGTTGCCTCTTTCTGCGATATCTGGCGCAGCCTTATTGGTGTTTGCGGATATCGGCGCGCGTTTGTTGCTTGATTCTGCTGAGCTGCCGCTGGGAGTGATGACCACTTCTATCGGCGCACCTATCTTCATTTGGATGCTGGTGAAAAGTCATGATGCACGTTAAGCACATCGCAGTGGGAAGTCGACTGCTACCGCTCTCCTTTGAATGTAAGCCGGGTGAGGTTGTCCATGTCGTGGGTCCAAACGGCTCCGGGAAAAGCACATTACTTGGTGCGATATCTGGCACCTTAACTCAGCGTGAAGGCGTGAGTGGGGAAGTACTTGTCGACAATAACGACCTACTCACAATGCCACTTTCAGAACAAGCGCATATCCGTGGGTATCTGTGTCAGCAATCGAGACCTGCATTCAATGTTGATGTCTTTCAATACTTAGCACTTTCACTGCCAACTGGCGCCAATATCGGCGATGAGAAAGTACGAGATGCAGTCAATATCGTTATTGAGTTAGTGCAACTGCAAGACAAGCTTCATCGAAGTATTCAGACATTATCCGGCGGTGAATGGCAACGTGTCCGTCTAGCCGGGGTGTGTTTGCAAGTGTGGCGCACAATTAACCCTTACTCTCAGCTATTGATTTTGGATGAACCCGCAGCGCCGCTGGATATTGCCCAAGAAGGACTGCTATATCAGCTCATTAATGCCATTGCTGCGCAAGGCATCGGGGTGTTGGTCGCAAACCACGATCTGAACCGAACGCTTAAGCACGCTGATAAAGTCTTGCTGCTCAATAACGGCGTATTGCATTCTTCCGGTAACGCCGATGAAGTGCTATCAGAAGAAGGATTAGCTGAGGTGTTCCAAACTCAAGTTAAGAAGGTCTTAGTAGAAGAAAGGCCGTATTTAATTTTTGATTAATATCTTAAAGAAATACAGAGCATCCAGATGCCAAGCGTTTATTTGGTGAGAGACTAAAACAGAGGCATCTGATGTGAATGGGACTTCTTGATATCTAATGGGTTATCGACTCCCTGAAAGTACTCCACCCAAACTTTATTACTTCTCGGAAACTCTCGCCGGAGGGCTTTCTTAATGTGTTTACGCGTACTGACCAAATCTCCTATCATTGTTTGATTGTGATACCCCGTTTCAACAACTTGGAACTCGCTATCTGCTAGACAGTAAATCAGAAAGCCGCGATCTCTTTTGTAAGTCTTAAACTCTACCGCCTCTTTAGGCTGCAATTCTTTGAGCTGTTTTTCGACTATCGGCAACACCTGAGATATATGAATCATAAGTAATCCACGATATGGTAACTGAGATAAGGTTATCAGAGAGATAGACCTCAGAAATATCAATAAATACTGAACAGATGTTTAGTGGCGTTAAAAGCATGGATTTAGCTTCATTGACCGGAGATTCGATGAGGTTTAACTTTTGAGTAATGAGGCTCTGAGCGGACATAAAAAAGCGCCCACAATATCGAGCATTGTGGGCGCTGAATTTTATCTGTAATACTTAATCGATGACTTATTGTGTAAGTGGCTTAAGGTCTGCAGGGCGGTAGTAAACCGACTTTAGAACCTTGCCTTTACGTACCGTTTTGCCTTCAGATACAAAATCTTCTGCACATTTTGCAATGATGTATTCGCCTTTTTGAACCGCCATCAGCTTAATGCCTTGTTCAGCGTAGAACGCTTCTGTTTCTGCGTATTCTTGCTCGTTACGACACACTTTGCTCATGTTGCTTGAGTGCACTTCGTCCCAGCAAGGGATAAAGTCGATACCACGGTTCACCGCTACGTTAAGCAGTAGATCAATCAGGTAGCTGATCGCTAGGTTATCTTCAACTTTGCTGTCACCAAGGTGTACTAGACGACCCATTAGAACGTAAACGCTGTCAATAATTGCGTCTGCTTGCTCGGTTTTGCAATCCGCTTCCGCTAGTTCAGTAAGCTCTTCGATCGCAAGAGAAGTGTGTAGCGTATCTGCTTGTGCGTCTAGGCTTGCAACATCCGCCACTGGTAGGTCGAAAGTGCTACGGAACTCTGTGATGTCACGGTATAGGTGATCAAAAATCTCTTGGGTTAGCTTTGACAGTTGCATTCTAATGTCCATTGAATCGATTGAAGTCGCAATCATATCAAACCGAACTTTAATCCCCAAGCGATCCCATTCTAACTGGTTAGAAATCTGTCTCCTGGGGAGTGAGTTTTAGCGGAATAGGTAAGGGAAGAGCTTCTTACGTTCTTCCTCTGAAAGCGCTGAAACACGTGCAATATTGGTATCTGGAATGGACTCTGGATCAGGGTAGTGTTTGAGTACCTTTTCCATGCTCTCTTCACGGATCAAATGAAACACTGGGTATGGAGAGCGATTCGTCAGGTTTTCATCATCTTCTGGTTCTGCACCGCCAAAGCAGTAATCAGGATGGAAGGTGGCAACTTGGAAAATGCCTTCCCAATCTTGCTGTTTGATCAAGCCTTCAACCCAATCAATGAAGAAGTTGTAATCCCAGAAATCTTGCAGCATGTTTGGAACCACAACCAAGGTTGTCTCCAGTTTTTCTGGCTCGGTATTACTGAGTTCGAACAGTTGCAGCAAAATGTCTTCAAGTAGAGCTTCTTCTTGCGAGGCTTCACTAACGAAGATTTTGATTTGTTTATTGCGCTGTGGCTTAGCGGCGAACGGGCAGAGATTTAACCCGATCACGACATCGTTGAGCCACTGATCGACTTGCTCTGTGATCGCATTGATATCGGTGTTTGGTGATTCTTGTGTTGAGCGCGTTGGCATACGACTTTCTTGCTTTTATGAATGTGGCGCAAGCATAGCAGACCAACGCCACAACATAAAATCAATAGGGCTTAACGCCTTGCTAAGCAGTTATATCTGCGTTATCGCCAGCGTCAATTCGCTCTGTAATGTGTTTTAAGAATGCGATAGCAGCGAACATGGCAATGTACAGTGTGCTACCGCCGATGAGTACACTCGACCAACCGCCGTTTTGCCAGCAATAGAGCAATAGGAATCCACCTAAACTGCCGCCAATATAGTAATGCACAAGATACAATGCGGTCGCCGTCGCTTTTGCTTGTGTTGCGTTTTGTCCAACCCAACCGTAGGCGAGCGTGTGAGTGAAGAACGCACCGAAGCTGATCAATAACAAACCTGTCAACATTGCAGGTATGCTTTCAATTACTGCGATCCACATGCCAGCCATGCTGACGATAGAGCCTAAAAACATGCCAAATATCGGCGAAAAGCGTTTACTCCAATGTCCGGCGCAGCGGGAAGAGAACGTACCACCTAAATAGCAAACAAAGATGAGAGAAGCTAACCCGACAGGCACATTATGTGGTGCACTAACCAAGCGGAATCCCATTACCGAATAAAGATTAACGAACAAGGCAAAGTTCAAACCGCCAATTAGCATAGCGAACCACACACGTTGATTTTTGAAGTGTCCGATAATAGCTCGATTGTGGTGCCTTAAACTACTTGAAGAAGGGGTGAAGTTTTTCTGTTTTGGTAGCAAGTAATGCACGCTGACCACACCGGTAAGGGTTACTAGCATCATGACTTCGATGGCGACGTCGATGCTGAAGTTGTCTGCCAACAAACCTCCGCTGATACGCCCTGCGATCCCTCCCAATGAATTGGCTGCGATATAAGTACCGATCGCCATTGAAAATGCGTGTTTATCTAGCTCTTCCGCCATATAAGCAACGGCAACAGCAGCAAACGCGGCAAGCGCAACACCGATCAAAGCTCGGCACACGACTAAGAATAAAAACGAATCACCAAACAGCATTAGTGCGGAGATAGCAGGGATCGAGAATAGACCAAACATCATTACGGGTTTGCGCCCAATTGATTCAGAGAGCACAGCCATCGGGACCAAGCTAAAGGAGAGAGCCAGTGTGGTGGCGGCGAATAGCCAGTTGACCTGCGTTTCCGAGATCTGAAAGTGTGCCGCAAAGCTTGGCAGCATCGGTTGGAGGAGGTAAAGGTTTGAGAAAACCAAAAAAGAGCCTAGCGCCAGAGATAGCGTAATGCGTTTGTATTTCGGAGTGCCGAAACTGACCATGAGTCCTGCCTAATGCGAGCGAGCAAATATAAAGAAACTGTGATCAATCTATCAGTTAGTTGTGGATTGAAAAAATATATTAAAAATATGGTTGGTATATATTTTTGATCTAATGGAATCGAAACAACTCAAACACTTTTTGGCGGTTGCGGAACACGGCAACATTACTCATGCAGCTAAGGCTTTGCACATTGCTCAGCCAGCGTTAAGCATTTCAATTAAGAAGTTCGAACAGTCTCTTGGTGTGACGCTGTTTCGCCGAGAAGAAAAGAAAATCAGCTTAACCAAAGAAGGGGAAACCTTGTTGGTTCACGCTAAGCGAGTAATTCAGCAGTTACACGATGCGCAGCTAGCGATTGATGAGCTCAAAGGTTTAGCCAAAGGGGAAGTGCGCCTTGGTACGCCTTCAATGATGGGCAGCTATTTTTTCCCTCGAATTGTCATGGCGTTTAAGAGCCAGTATCCAGATTTAAAGCTGACGCTGGTGGAGGCGGGCACTCAGTCTATTCGTCGAATGTTACTTAATGGCCAGCTCGATATTGGCGTGATCAGCTGTGACGATGTACCAGAAGACTTAGAAACTGACCATCTGTTTACTAGCCAAATGGTCGCCGTCGTGGCTCCGGAGCATGACTTAGCTCAGCGCAGTGCCATCACATTTGATCAGTTTTTCGAGCATGATTTGGTGATGTTCCAACATGGCTACTTCCACCGAGAATTCTTAGACCACGTGAGTGAAGAGCATGGCTTTACGATGAAGTCCTCATTCGAAACCAACTTGCTGCCGCTCATTCTGAGTATCGTTAAACAAGAATTTGCTATTACTGCGCTCCTAGAATTGGTGACACAACATGAGCAAGGTGTAGTGGGTATTCCATTTGAACCGAGCGTTAAGCTCGACCTTGCACTCGCGTGGCGAAAACAAGGCTATCTATCCATTGCCGACCGAACTTTCATTGACTTTGTTAAGCGGTATGTTTGATTTGCATCCAATCAAAACCAAACTATTCAATGGAAAGCCTCCCTTTAATTGGGAGGCTTTTCTTTTTATGGAGTTATCTCTTTCTCATTAAGTGGTATCAAAACCCCTAGAGCCACCATGGCAGCGCCACCGATTACGGTGAACAATACTCGCTGCGAAAAGATCAATTCAGCCATTTCCGGATTAAAAGGGCCCACCGATACAGTAAGAATAAGCAGCATGATACAAGCTGTGGCAATGGTGTAGTTGTGCTCGAGATATACAAGGATGCCGTAAAGCGAAGCGATGACCAAAACCCACATGGTTATTGTCATTGCCATGTCGGAGTTGAACGAGCCCAATAGCAATCCCACAGGCAAATAAACTAATGCGCCAAGCAAGGTTCCGTTCAAACGTTGCCAAGCTTTCGGTGCTAAATCTTTGCTGAACGGGCTGTGGATCATCATAAATAGGTAAGCACCTAAAACGGCTCCTGTGCCACCCCATATACCTAGCGACAGCACCAAGCCAATCCCTAGCGCTTTGCGGCTGGAGTACTTGAGATCAACACGACCAATTTTATGTGTGGTGCTCATCGAGCCATTCTGGGTGTTGGCGTTTGTCCAAACCAACGTACTAGCAATGATCGCCACAGTGATGCCAAGCACAACCGATACTGAACGTTGAAGCATAAGTTCTGTGGCTGGGATATCTACTGGTATCATCATCGATAACAACATAAACGTCAGCGGCAGAATGTACTTTGGTACTCCTTGATGGTGTTTATCGCGCTCTGTTATGACGAGTAAGAAGGCAAACAGCGCACTAGTAAAAGGCGCATAAGTGATAGGCACCATGGAAAGTGGTACCGCAATTAATGTCATGATCAAAGGATGAAGGCTACCTAGTAGAGTGTCCTTTGTTGTGCTGAATTTGAGATTGTATAGGTAGTGGATGATTCCCACTTCCACCGCCACAAAAGCTTCTCCGACATCATAAAAATACGCGCTGATGATAAGCAGCACGATAGAAAGCAAAAACATGCGGTTGCCTAACACAAGGTAAGGCTTTGGTGGGATGAATTTTTTAGCGAGTGAATCGAGCATGGCGTATTTCCCATCCTTCAGTGAATAACAATATGGAAGGTATGAGATTACCAATTTGATGAAATATTCATTGCCAGTTTGCGACAATAGTGATGAAAGCTTGAGCAGCATAAAGTGCCCAAGCTTAATGCGACTACGCGGTCTTCTTGTCGCGAGATTCGAAGAAATAGGTCACAAATACCATGTAAGCAACGACCAACACTAACTGCCATATCCGAACGTAAAACTTATCGTCTAGCGCACCGCTGCTCATGGAGGTACCCATTAACACCATAAAGCCCGTAAATGCAGTGGCGTAGACTGGGGATTTGGCGGGCTCGGTGTAAATCTTGGTCCCAAGTAACGTAATAACCACCAACATCACGAGCATGTAGATATACATATTTGGCACCAAAGAAATGGTAACGAAGGCCGCGAAAGCGAGTAGTCCTCCTAACACATTGCTGATAACAAAAAACAATGATGTCTTGCCCGCTTTGTTGCTGGTTGCCATCAGAGAAAGCAGCATGACAAACGCAACGGTGAGCAATATTTGTGACAGTTGGAAATAGAAATAAAAACAAACTAAGGGAAACGACATCATCCAAGCTCGAATCGCAGCATTCCAACGAACTTGTTTGCTTAAGGGGGAAGGGGGGAAGCCAGCAAATTCCGTCGCATCCTCTTCTGGGAAGTAAACATGCGACACCCCGTAAAGCGCTACGGCGACGATACCAGAAAACGCAAAACCGATGCCTACGTCTAAAGCAGCTTGCTTGTCGATGATAGTGACCGATGGAATCAAAATCAGGGCAATCATTAAGAAAGTGGCAAACATTACCCATTTCGGATCGGTAAATAGGTAATAGCTCCATAACATGCCCAGCGACAGAGCAGCCAGAAAACCTATTTTGTACTCTGGCAAGCCGCTCGATACCAAAAAGCCAATGACCGCAGTGGAGATCAACGCATAGCCAAGTTGTTTGACATGCAGAATATGAAACTGCGGTTTATCGACGATGAATTTTGCAGTCAAGAGAGGCGTACAAAATGCCAAAGGCCAGTTAAACCATAACGCGATAAAAGTAGCCAAACCTACAGTGACAACATAGCGTAGGATTCGACGTTCTTGTGCTTGGGTCAGGCTATCTAACATAAGAGAACACGCTCACTAGGTTGATCCAAATCTTACCCAAAAAGTTAAATAGAGCGTTGCTCTCTGTGTAGATCACCACATCTGCTTGTCCACCGATGCGCATGAAGTCAGCCGCATGTTTATCATCGAGCTTAATGGTCACGGGCATACGCTGTGTATCGCGTAGCCAACCATTTTGGTTTTTCACTGTGGCTAAGGTGCCTGGCTGATTATTTGCGCCCCATGCAACCCCTAAATCTACGGAAGATACCGTGCCAGAGAAGGTTTGTCCGGGAGCATAATCGAGTGCAATTTCAACTTTATCTCCGGCGTTAATATTGCCCATGCTGTTTTCGCGGAAGAAGGCTTCAAGCCATAAACCGTCGCTTTCAACAAACGTCATCAAAGGAGAACCTGCTGTGGCATAAGCGCCTTGCGACAAATTAAAATTGGTTACAGCGCCATCAGAAGGTGCTCGCATTGTCGTGCGTGATAAGTTCAGTTGCGCTTGTTGCAGTTCCAGTAAAGCCGATTGGATCTGAGCGTTATCTTCACCTGCCGCTCCCACCTGAACTTTTGCTTTTTCTAGGTTAGCTTTGGCGTTAACGACATCGGCATTCGCTTTATCAATGGCTGCGCGAGTTGTGTCTGCATCTGATTTTGAAACCACGCCTTTTTCTGCCATGGCTAAAACTCGTTGACCTTGGCGTTTAGCATTTTCTTGTGCCACGAGCGCGGTGGTCAATTGAGCTTGTGCTGACATCACACCAGCCATTTGCGAGCCAACATTCTGTCCTGCGATTTTGAGCTTTGCTTCTGCTTGCTTGACCGCAATCTGGTGATCGGTGGTATTGATTTGCAGTAGCACATCGCCTTTTTTGACTTCGGTATTGGGTTTAACGCTGACACTGTCTACTTGGCCAGAAACTTGTGGGATCAATGAGACGACATTGCCTTCCACACGGACATTATCGGTCGTCGGAATGATGCGATCTGCCACAATCGCTGTACCAATGGACACCATAGTGAGTGCCAATAATGCATTGGTGGTGCGCTTGACCTTATTAACCGGTTGCGGGGCCTGGGTAGCTTGGTTTTTTGTTGCTGTCTCTGACATATTCACACTCACTTATGGTGGAGAAGGACGGTCAGAGTTCACGATCGACGCAAGATAGGGCGCCCCTTAACTGAGACCGGTTCGTTTGAGCGTTAAAATACAGCTTGTAAGCAAGTGAAAATTGCCATTACACGACATTCGATAATTTTAAAGAGTCGTGGTTTGAACAAGAGTGAGTAGACAAAGAAATAGGGTGGGCAGATACAAAAAGAGCCTCTCTTTGGAGAAGCTCTTCAGTGTGGACTAAGTAACCGGGCAATTGGATTGGTTTGCCACTTAGTTGCTGTACATTTTTTCAAAGTTCTTTGGGTTCCAGCCAATCATGACGCGATCACCAATCTTCAGTACAGGTACAGAACGAGCACCCAGTGCATCGAGCTCTTTGCGACCGCGTTGCATTTTTGCGTTGCACAAGCGGTAGTTAATATTTTTCGAATCAAGATAACGTTGAGCATCTTTGCAGTGCGGGCATTTGTCTTTGACGTAAAGAACGACACGTTTCATTCAATTTCTCTCCATTATCGTCGGGAGGCGAAGTTTAGCGAGGTTTCAAGGGAAAGAAAAGCTCGGTGAACGACTAAGTAAAGTAGGAATAGCGGGAAGAAGAGCTTAGACATCAGAGAGACTGAAGATAAAAAAATCCCCTCCGTAGGGAGGGGGAGTAATAAAGCAATATGTAGTTCAAGACTAAAGACTTGTTATCCCATTAAACAAAAGGATATTGGCTATAATACTTAAGAAATACTTTATGAATATGGCATTTTAATAGCATTGAAAAATTAAGTGCTAATTAATAATAAATAGACTAATTTAGCATTTAAAAAAATAATTATTTAAAACCGCTATTTTGTTTCATGTAATTGATGACATAAAATTAACAGAGTTAGTTCTCTTATTAAAAATATTTTTATCGAGATTCAATTATGCCTAAAAATCAATCGGAACGTTCTGGTGATTTCATTAAAAAAGCAAAAGAAAAGTATGGAGAATTGTATGATTATTCACGTGTTGAGTATATTAATCAGAATATTCATGTTGCCATAGTTTGTTCAAAACATGGAGTTTTTTATACTTCACCTAAGAGTTATCTTGCTGCAACAAGAAAGGTTGGATGCCCTTACTGTAGTCGGGAAAAAAGGAGAGTGTTGTTGGCTAAATCAACAACAAAAGAAGTAAAGTCGTGTGAAACGAACAATTTTAATGTAATAGGAGGAACTAAAAAGAATAAAGAATTACTACTAAATGTATTCAAATAGAAATCAATAATCCATATAAAATTAAAGATTTGTCTTTGATGACATATTTCTTCTTAAAGCTTCTAGTTTGCTTTTGGCGTGAGTAATTAAATATAAAAATGGTTTTGCAGATAGATAGTTTTCAGTTTTAAACTTTAGTCGTACATAAGAATATCTTTTACCAAACAACTTTACTCCACCTTTTCTTACCGGTTTTCCTTTAGAAATTACTTCATATTCTGTAAATTGCTCATACAACTGTAAAATTTCTTCATGATAACAGTTTGTGATGAAATATTTAATGTCAATGTTTTCTTTTAGAAGTTCTACCGTATGTAAAAAAATTGCAAGTCTAAACTCAGGGATTGGACTGTAATCCGAGATGAAGAACAAACTCAAACCTTGAGTTTGACGTTTGTCTAGTTTTTTGAAAACATTACTAGACTTTTGAAGCTCAAGATCCAAAAGTTCGTCTGGGTAGTTTATCGGTATAAATGTGTATAGCAAGTGCCCACATAGGTGGCCTGTGATAGTTTCTGCTTTTGAAAATGCAACATTATGGTTTTTGAATAAGTTATCATTCACGTCGAGTTGTAGAAAATTTTTGTGAAAACTAATGATATTTGATGATGTTTTTTTATCTATGGGGAAAAAGCCTTCATACAAAGTAACTCTTTCTTTTCCTAGTTGGTAAGGGTCTTGCGTTGGACCTATATATTCCTTTAAAAATATCTCTTCTGCATCCTTAAAACTCAATTTGTCATCTATAAGTACTTTTATATCATCTTTGTAAATTCTAGCTACTAAAATTTGCTTAGAAATTTTTGGTGTTGTAACTCCTCTTTCCCATCGACTATATGTTGTAATGTCGAGACTTCTAAATGAAGTATCATTTTCTGATAAGTAATCTATAACTTGTTGTTGCGTTAACCCTCTATTTGATCGCAATCTTTTTAAATAGTTCGCAAACACACTCATCACTTTTCCTCTCTCTTGATATGTTTATTTACACACATTTTCTTGTAAGTAAATGAATTTGTGTTAATTAAAAGCTAAAATTCTCAATTTTAACAAGCCGAGTAATGGTAAATGTGTAAGATAGGTAAATATTAATCTTTTTCTTTAATAAGTGTCTTGTTGTTATTAATTTTATATATGATCATTATTGCTTATGGGTTTGTATGTTTTTTTGTTTTTAAAGTATGTGAAATAAGAATTATTGTATTTAAACTTATGTGAAATCGCGAAAAATTTGAATCTATTTATATTTTTGGCATGGAAAAGTTAATCACCGAATCACCAAACTAATTTTTAGAACTTCAAGTGGCTTTTATTTGAGATTATTGTGGCTGTTGAGGTTTGTTATTAATTACTTTTAATTAGTATTTGAAATGTTTTCTTTTTTTTCAACACTTTATGGTTTTTTAGGCA
>NZ_JH976122.1:345055-372155 GCF_000305755.2 Vibrio sp. HENC-03
TGTATTTTTATTAGGTGTTGAAAATGCTCAATATTTTCTTTGGGCTAATTTGCACAATACAAACATCTGGTCGACAGGGTTTAAGATACCTTTGTGTATCTGTTGATTCAGAGTCACTTAATATTTTTTTAATTTCTTAAGGAAAGAAAAATGAACAACTTTAAAAAAGCAGCACTAGCATCTTTGGTTTTCGCAGGTATGACAATTGGTTCAGCACAAGCTGCGGATCCGACAGCAACTTTAACTTGGACTGGTATTGTTCCAGATTCTAATGCTGGCGATACACTACTAATTACAGGTCAAGGTGGCTCTCTGGAAATCCAAAACGGTACAATTACTGCGCAAGCTGATGGTACATTTACCTCAAGTTCTATTGTTGTAGAAGCTCGTACAAATACATCTGGTGATGCTGCCAACCCAGTAGTCGGTGACCTAGCGGACGCGACTTGGTCTGTACAAAACCCAACAATCACTTATGGCGGTACGTTTGACCCTACACTTAACGAAAATCTAATTGTTTTTGCTGATGGCGTTCAGGTGACGGATAACTCGGATATTCTTGGTGCTCAAGCGAGTACTGTATCTCTGGCTGTTGGTAACGATACACCAGTTGCCGATGTCGAAGGTGGTGCTGTACAAGCTTCTATCACAGTAGTTGCGTCAACAATCTAATAATCATTAATTAATGGTTTAATTTGGGGCTTGCTGTTTGGCAAGCCCTATTAATTTTAAGCTAGTGAACGATATGAAAAACAAAGCAGCAATGTTACTTGGATTAGCATTCATTAGCGTGAACGCTTATTCAATACAACTCAATCTATTATTAAAAACAGATATTAATGTAAATAACCTTTATACCGAATCTATTACGGATATCGAGTTTTCACCCGCGGTATTAGATGTTGAAGTCAACTACTCGGAAAATCCATATGGTTTTGAAACAGCATCAACAACAATGAAAGTAAATACCACAATTCCAAAAGAAGTTGTGGGTGCTTCTTTTGTTACTACGATGACAAAAAATACATCAACTTGTACTTTATACACAGGTGATAGAATAACGCCCACTGATTTAGTGAAAGTTTTATTCGATGGTGACCCTATGATTGTAAATATCGGGGTTGCAAATGATTATAACTCCGATGATGGTGAATTTAAAACAAGCTTACATGATTTAGAACTTGAGTTTTCATCGTTTTCAGACGTTGGAATAAATGGCTATCCAGAGAAATGTAATGGCGAAATTGAAATTTCAGTTGGGGCTAATATATGAGAAACACCGTTAAATATGCGATTTTCCCTTTGATTGCTACTTTGCAGTTTTATCCAGGGTCAAGCGTTTTCGCAGCATTTATTCCTGAAGGGTTTGAGGATGCCTTTCAGTTGAAAGAAGCTACGTTTAAGTTTAGGAACTTAGATGGGTCTTTTTCTGAACCTATTGAGGTGCTTAGTTCATTTGATACCCTAAAAATAGCAGAAAGCAATAGCGAAAGTATTTCGCGATTCCGAGCATACCTGGAAGGTAACAAAATAGATGAAGCTTTTCGTGATGCAATAATTCAAGAGTTAATTGTTGGTATAAAAGATAATGCTCAATGCTTGGGAAAAATAGAAAGTTGTGAGATTTATCCTGATACTTTTGAAATCGTACAGAACTATAACGAGCAAGAAGCTTATTTGTTTGTTTCTCCTAGAATTATTGAGCTTTCAAATCGTCCGGATGCAACGCTATATCACGATGCTAAGAGTGTAAGTAATGGGCTGATAAACTCATTTGACCTTTATTTAAGTGCCTACGAAAACTCCGACTCAGTAGTTTCGTTAAATGACGAGATTACTTTAGGGCTCCCTTATGGCTACTTTAGAAGTGATTTTAATGTAACTAATAGTGATAGTGGATCTGAACTTTACGAAGCCGCATACCACCTTGATATTGAAGCTTATGCATTGAAAGTCGGGCATTTCGAATACGATCCAGATGTCAACTCGACAGATTATTTGAATAATACTGCTCGAATGGCTCAGAACTCAATAACGTTTGCCTCTTCGGAAAAGCTGTTGGTAGGCGGGGAAAGTAGCGCAAAAGTGCTGAGCTTTTATGTTCCTTCAACTGGTTTTGTAAAAGTGTTCCGTGATGATCGTATTATTTATCAGGCAAACGTTGCAGCAGGCCAACAGTCTATATCATATACGGAATTACCCTCTGGTCGTTATGAGGCTCGAGTCGAAGTATCTGTAAATGGACAAGTTGTTAATACTCAACTGTTCCAAGTATATAATAGTTTAAACGATACACTGACCGAAGGCAGTATTGATTACATTGCTAGTGCAGGGCTTTTAGCTGAGAGTTTATTTGATTATAAAGATACTAACGTAGAACCAATTGATAATGACGCGTTTGGCAAAGCGCTCATGAATTATCAAGTAACACCGAATTTACAACTCGGCGGTGGAGTCTTAGTAACAGACAGTAGTTCGATGTTTAGCGTAGGAGGCAACTATGCTCTGCTGAGCACGAACCTGATGCTTGAAGGTGTGCACAGCGAGTTTGATGTCGCATCGCATACCAATGTGAACTTGGGAGTAAAGTACTTCAATATTTCCTACGAGAAACTTGATAATAAGAACGGAGATCCTCTTGCAACGCATATGTATGGTTATTCTGACTATTCACGCTGGTCATTGAATTCTTACTACAATCTTGGGCAAGGTCGTTCTATTTACGCAATTTATACTCGTAACGAAGAAAATATCCTGTCTATGAATAATAGTTTTGCAGATATTGAACGTGAAGACAATTTGATCTCTGTTGGCTATACGACTCCAACTATTCTTGATTCAACTTTGAATGTTAACTTTGATTACTCCGATTTTGATGACGACAAGTCCATAAGTTTACTTTGGAGTGTACCGTTATCTGATTCAATGGATGCAGCAATAAGTACACTTAGTGACACTGATGATGGGTTGGAGCAATTTAGAACTTCTGTAAGAAGTAACGACTTTATTGATTCAGATATGTTTAATACCTCGTTTGAAGTAGCTAATACATATAGCCGAGATGAAGAAGATATGTATCAAGATGCGACGTTTACGCTAGATGGTTCAACGGATTATGCAAGACTAAATGCACTTGCCTATGCCTCGACTAGAGACAGCAATCAAGGAGGAAATGCTAGTATTTCGAGCTCACAAATTGTTACTTCGAAAGGCATACATGTCACTAAAGACCGCTCTTTGGCATATGCTCTAGTTGACATTGAAGATGTACGTTCAACAAGTGAAACAAATGACGCAACACTAGAGAGAGGTTATGTCACTATCGATAAAGATGGCAAATCGAGCAGTAAATTCATTGTTTACGAAAATGAACGTATCGTTCCATTGCGCAGCTACCATGAATATGACGCAAACTTCGACGCAGAAAGTGTAAATCTCTACAACTCTGGAGAAAGTAATAAAACAGTATACTCACACCCAGGAACAGTGTCTTACTTGTCTCCCAAAGTGAGTCGTGTCGTATCATTTGTCACTTCGTTTAGTGATATATCTGATGAGCCTATTACAGAAGTGATGTGCAGTGGTGAAGGATGTCTCGAGGTAAACGAAATGACAGATGGTGTTTATCGAGTAACGGTGTTGGAAGGGTTGAACTTCGAACTGTCGTCAAATCAGAATCAGTGTCTACTACCCTATGAATTTTCGTCAACCAGTCAATTGAACTTTGGTCAGAACTACTGCTTGCCAATCGCAGATAACGAAGAAGTGCAGCAGATTGAGATGGATGATGAAATCTTAAGCGCGATTTTCTTGGGTGCGTACGAATATTCTATACAGCTGGAAGGCTCGCTTGAAAAACTTCGTTCTTTAGGTTATCGGGTTATTCAAAAAGAGGTGGGGAAGTATAAAGCTCTTTATATTGCGCACGATACATCAAACATGATTGAAATGTTGTCTAGCCATAAGAAGGAAATAGAAGAAATCAAACTACTGGCGAAACGTTCGTTTAAAGCAAACTCAATCAGCTACTCAGTAGCGCAGATTAACTGAGGCCAATTATGAAAATCAAAAATATTTCTATATCACTATTGAGCTTGGCATTTGGCTTTTGCTCTATGCAGTCTTACGCGTTTCAAGTTGACAAAATGGTGATTATTAGTGATGAGCGGGGCAATGGGATCTTGACTTTGACCAACGACGAAAGTGACCCACTTTTTGTTGAAACAGTGGTTGAAGAAATAAAAATTAAAGATGGTACTGATATTCTAAAGGATAAATATACTCGAGAAAATTTGAATGACTGGAAGATTTCATTAACTCATCAACGACTTGTACTTAAAACTGGAGAAGAGAAGGACATTGGTATTCGTAGTTTGTGCCACAATACTTCATGTGATAATTCGAAAGACTTGATGTTTTCTCTAACATTTATTCCAAGTAAGTATCGTGAAGAAAATGAAGAAGTTTCAGGTGTAGAAATAAATTATGGTTTTGCTCCTGTTTATGTAATCCCTACAACAGAACCTGTATTTGATTATGATATTATTAATAAGGGTGATGAGTTGGAGGTTATAAATAATAGCAATACCATGATTCAATTATATCTGAACAGTTGTACGACAGAAGTTACCAGTCAATGTAGACAACGGCTTACTGTCTTAGCCGGTAGACATAAATCGTTCAATTTAGTCGATACTATCCAGAGTGACAATCTGAGTGTAACGATTAACTCTCACGATAAGAGTTATTCGACTAAACAAGTGGTCAGACGGAGTAATTAATTATGCATAAAGTGCTTTTTTCTTTATTTGCTTTTGGAGCATTACTTCTTACTCCTCCTGTTTATAGTGCTTTTTACATCAATGGTGATGTAAAAGTGGATGGTATTACTTGGGATAATGTGACTTATGGTAAAGGAGATACCATGGTTCCAAGTAAGTGGGGCGTACCTCCAGCTTTGCGTTCGGTAAATTCATGGTCAGCGGGCTCTTTGCCTGCTGCAGCAGCAAACTCCATCACCTTAAGAGGTGGAATGAATGGAGAAACAACGATTCCGATCCCTATTTCTATTACAGGAGTTCAGTACAACACTACTGGAATTGATTTTGTTGAAGACACTAATAGTTTAGGGGGAGGGTGTTTAACAGACGAAGTTACACCGCCAATAGTTAGTGTAACCGGGATCGGTTGCATTTCTTCAACCAAGCTATCTGTTGCCGTTCCAACTTCTCCTTTTATATTATTTAGACCTATGTTCAATATTAATGAAACAGATGTTGTCGCCGCACTAAAAGGTAAAGCTGAAGGGGTTTACAGTGCGTCGGTTCCGATTACTGTTCGTTATTACTATGAAAATACCAGCGGCATATCAACGTTCCGAAATATTAGTGATGTCGTGATTTTTAGTTTCAATTATGAGCCAGTAGAAATCGCCGATGTTGTAATCCTTGAAGGTAATGGTGTCATGGAGCCAAACTATGATGTCACCGACCGTACAGTTTCAGCGCAGACCGTTTATAGGCTAGAAGCTCAAGGATATTTCAATAACGGTATCGTCTTGAATATGTTAGATCGAGATTATAATTTGGTTAGTAGCAGCTCAAATAGTATTACTATTCCTTACAGTGTGATGTGTGATAAATGTAGCACCAGTGAGCTTGTTACCGAAGGGCGCTTAATAAAACAAGAATCATATATAGGTGAGGGGAGTGGAATACAGACTAATCTACCTTTTAATCTCACATTCAAGTATGACGTAGAAGGAACCCCCTTAGTCTCTGGTAGTTACACAGATTCTGTGACGATTATAGTGTCGCCGAGGATATAACATGAAATATTATTATTTAATCGCATTAACTATGGTGCTGCCATCGACGGTAGTTGCGGAAAATACTGAGATAATATCACCTTATTATCTTAAGGGTGGCGTAAACAGTTCGTTTTTAGATGACAATAAAAAAGAAAGTGAAGCATTTGGCTATGAGGCAATGTTTGGGTATCACTTTAAAAATGACATTTTCCTTGAAGCCGGTTATCAAAACTTCAATTTAGGTCGAGATGATGACTTAGATCTAGACGCACTTTCGTTTCGAGCTAACTGGTTAATGCCTGTTAGTGATTATGCTGCAATCTACGCAGGACCTGGGTTCTCTTACGTTGATAGTGAAGTTAGTCCAACAGCGCAATTAGGCTTGCAATATGAATTAACAAAGAATTGGTTTGCAGATGTCAGTTACCAAGGCATTTTTGATATCAATGACCTTGAAGATGATTTGTACTCGTTCAATTTATCTTTTTTGTATCGTTTTCCTTCATCCAAAATTTATGTGGAAGAAGAGAGTATCATCATGGAGCCGGAAGTTGAAGAGCCGATTGAGGTTATTCCTGAACCAGAAGTATGTAGCGTAGAGAGTGAGCCTTATATACTAGTGGAAGGCGACTACTTAATTAAGATTGCAAATGCACAAAATATCACTCTAAAAGACCTTTTAGAAATTAATTCTCAATTAGAGGGAAGGGACATCAACTTAGTATATCCAGGAGAAATTATTAACTACCCGATTGTAGTATGTAAATGATTTTTTACTAATGATAACGAGTTATTTTTGGCACTGCTTTCTGGTAGTGCCTTTGTTTACCCATCTACCATCTTAAACTTTTTATATGTTTAAATAAACAAATATAACCTGCCCTATGACTCGGCACTTTTTTTACGAATCAAGATAAAGTGCTCTATTTCTTGTTGTGTCTAATATTTATTATATTAGAATTCAATAAATAATAGGAATAATTCATATGCACCAAAACCTTTACAAAAGGACGTACCGATATACAGCTTTAGCAGTTGCAATAACTCTCGCGGGTTGTCATGGGGATGGTGATAAAAGCACGAATAGTGGTTCACCAGAGTACATGATTCCTGCGTCAATCAGTGCTCAGAATGCTAACTTTATTACGGACTACCGAGACAGTTACTTAGTAGATCTCTCTGACAAAGTGTCTGTCGGCGGTGGTAGAAGTTTCAAGTTGCTAGACGTTACCGCGCTAAGTAATGCAGCAGAATGCCAACCATTAGAAATCATGGCGAAAAATTTTACAGTAGCAGCGCAAAGTACAAAAGTGTGCGATTACCAATACAAAGTGGTAGTTACTGATGATCCAGTTGTAACGACGAGTTCTCGATCTAGTGTATTTTCTTCTGCGAGTTTAAGTGATGTATCTACAGATACTGCAATTACTCGAGTGGCAGTAATGAGCGCAATCCCAGCGTCGTCCACAGAAGTCGCTTTGCCAGCAGTAAGTGCTGTTGCATTTGAAGAACAAACACTTGAAGTTGATATAAGATATTTATTGGAATCTCAGACCGGAATTGAGGTTACAACCGATTTTACTTTGAGCGAAGAACTATCACTTCCTTATACTCCTGGCTTTAGTTCAGCAGATGCTGACCCTTTAACAAATACTATCACCTATACACCATTCAGCGGCTTTGAAGGTATAGAACGCATTCTATTCAGTTATATCAATAACGACACAGGTGAGGTTCTTCTAGGGACACTTGATATTGCGGTAACAATTGAAGCTAACCAAGGCCTATCTGTCAAAGATAATATCGTATACGGTCAAGTAGCAGTCAATGAAAAAGTGGAAATCAGCGTTGTAGACTATGTTGATTCTTTTGATGGAGATGACTATCAATTAGTCTATGTCGAATCTTTTAATGCTGCGACTGAACCTCGTGACGCAGAAGACTTGTCGAATAAAGATTTTTATTTCGAAACCTCACAACTTGGTAATCATTATATTTCTTTTGCTGTAACCGACAATAACGGAGCATATGGACTTGGATTAATGGAAGTCTCAGTTTTTGATCCATACAATCGGACTCCTTGGGGAGGGATTGAATCTCAAAGTCTTTGGTTTTCAGGCCCGTTAAGTACATCTGACGCTATACTCGAATCAGTGGAGTACAGCGAAGTAAAAGTTGACAGTTTTTATGACCCTGCTGTAAATCTGGCTTTGTTCGATACTAGCTCAGCTCAGAGTTATTGTGGAACAAGGGGGCGTATGCCTACCTCTTCTGAGCTGGTAGCGCTAAGTAGTGAAGATGTGCAAGCTAACCATAATTGGCCTGTTTCAGCTGGGTATTTTGCAGATGATAACGGCGTGATTAAAGTTGTTGACTTAGCTACCGGTGATTTACAGAGTTATGTAGAAGGAAATTATTTAGCTACTTGTGTTGAAGGCGGATTGACGTCAGAATCACTAGAAGATCCAGTGATCGCAAATAACATCGAACAAGCACAAATAACATTCCAGTTAAAAGGCGAAAACAATGCTCCTGTCGAGGGGGCTGGACTATACTTTACAAACACTGGTGAAGCAGCTCTGGAAGCAAGCTCCGCTGTCACTGATACCAATGGTATTGCTATTGCAACACTGAAAAGTACCAAAGCAGAAAATGTTTCGATATGCGCAGAAATTGGTATTCAGAATTCTTGTACTTCTGTCACTTTTATTGCGGATCCAGCAACAGCGATGGTCAGAGAGGTAGAGGTTAGCGATATAAGTAATTGGCAATCGGGCCAAGCCTATACTTTTAATGCTTTAGTAACCGACGCATATGACAACCCTGTTCCGAATGTTGATGTTTTGTCTAATGTTACACGCGACGATTTTAATCTAAGTGTGTCTCCAAGCAGAGATAATGCTGTCACGAATACTTTAGGTATTGCTAGTTTTTTTGTATCAAATAATGAAAACAATGCTATTGATGTAACTGAGCATACAATGTCACACACCAATACTAGCGGTGAAACTTCTGAGCACGTTGCAGTAGGCAACTGGGGAATGTGGCAATGGACTATCCCACATGCGGTTGAGTTCACTAAAAGTAGGACCAACTTACCAACGGATCAACTTTGCAAAAGCGAGTTTGGAGAAGAATGGTCTCTGATGTCTGCAAAAATGACAGACGATTGGCTTGCATTTATCGACACACAATCTTCGGTGGGAGGAAAGTGGGATCCGATAACATATAGTGTTGATAATTATATTACTGAGAGAAATTATGTTACATTTATCTCACAAGATTATATTGATGATTTTTCTTATGATGGCCAATCTGTATATTTTTATACTGAAAGTGGTAGTGAAACTCTAGGTGATTTTCTAGCCCTCACATATTCACCGCAAGGAAGAGGTTTTTTTCTTTATGGCTCGGCAGAAGGAATTCCAAGAGCGGTTATCGACGTTCAGGCGAGTTATGTTCAATCCGGAGCACGAAGAGGTGTAATCGCTAATCACGGATTAGATACGGACTTAGCTCTAGCTTGTGTGAAACCTTTATAATGCTTCCATAAAGTCAATGACTTTTCCTGTTATTTACAGTTTTAGTTTAAATGCTCGATGAATTTTATCGGGCATTTTTATTTTGTCCTCTCTTTATTTAAGAGTTTCAACAAGACAGCCATCATTTCCTTAGTCTTTATATTTTTCCATTTCTTTCTGCTTAGTTAAACTTTTTAAAGGTATAAGAATAACCTCGTTGGACGTATTTGGCATCTCCTGTATGAGTTAAGGAAAAGTGCTCTATTTCTTGCTGTTGCGGATATTTATAATTACAAAGATATAACAAATATAGGACTAATTTATATGCACCACAACCTTTACAAAGGGACGTATCCATATGCAGTTTTAGCAGCCGCGATAGCTCTTGCTGGCTGTAATGGGGAAGGTGACAAAAACAGCGATAGTGGTTCACCGGAATACATGGTTCCTGCGTCAATCAGTGCACAGAATGCTAATTTTATAACTGACTACAAAGACGAATACGAAGTGGACTTTTCCGATAAAGTGTCTGTTGAAGGGGGAAAAGGTTTCACCTTAGTGGAGGTCAAGCCGCTTAGTAATGCATCAGAGTGCCAACCATTAGAAGTCATGGCGCAAAGTTTTACAATTGCCGCGCTTGCTGTGAAATCGTGTGATTATGAATATAAAGTAGCGGTTACCGATGTAGCGAATGCAGTTGCGCCTGCAAGCTTGACCGGGGCTCCTACAGATATTGCAATTACTCGAGTAGCAGTTATGAGTGAGATGCCAGTGTCGTCGTCAGAAGTTACTCTACCAGCAGTAAGTGCTGTTGCATTTGAAGAGCAAATGCTTGAAGTTGATATCAGAGACTTACTCCTTTTCCAGGCTGGGTTTATGGTTCCTTTTGATTTTACATTGAGTGAAGAGTTGTCATTACCCTATGACTCTGGCTTTGGTACTGCAAAGTCTGATCCCTTAAGAAACATAATTACTTACACCCCTTCTAGTGGCTTTGAAGGTATAGAGCGTATCCTATTTAGTTACATAAATAACAACACAGGTGAGATTCTATTAGGGACGCTTGATATCGCGGTAAGTAATGCAAACGAAGGTTTGTTAGTCAAAGATCGCAACGTACACGCTCAAGTACAAACCAATCAAAAAGTAACAATCGATGTTTCACCATATGTAACCCCTCCAATCGACGGGGATGATTATCAGTTAGTACACGTGGACTCTTTTAACGCATCGACAGAGCCTTTTGATCCAGATGATTTTTCCAATAAAAGGTTTACCTTTGAAACTTCACAAGTTGGTATTCACTATGTTTCTTTTGCTGTATCTGACAGAAATGGAGCATATGGACTTGGATTAGTGGAAATTCCTGCTTTTGATCCTAACACCTCGAGTAAATGGGGAGATATAGAGTATCAAGGGCTATGGTTTACGGGGCCGTTAACGACTAGCGAAGCTGTCACCGAATCTGTTGAGTACAGTGAAGCACGAGCTGACGACTTTTATACGCCGGCTGTAAGTCTCGCTTTATTAGATTTTAAGTCAGCTAAAAATTATTGTGGAACAAAGGGGCGTTTGCCAACCTCATCTGAGTTGATTGCATTGAGCAGTGAGGATGTGCAAGCTAACCATAACTGGCCTGTTTCAGTAAAGTATTTGGCTGAAGATAACGATGTTATAAAGGTAGTAGACTTGGCGAACGCTGATAGTCAAGACCACGTAGATGGCAATTATTTAGCAACCTGCGTTGAAGGCGGGTTAACGGTACAGGCACCTTTGGAAGATATAATAGCTAATGGTAACAGCACTCAATTGACATTCAATCTCATAGCACAAGATGAAGAACCTTCTGTTGGTGAAACCATAATGTTTGAAACCGATAGTGAACATGCTTCATTTATTGATAGCTCAGCAGTTACAGATCAAAATGGTAACGCCATAGCACTTTTATCAAGTACTAAAGCTGAGGATGTTAATGTTTGTGGATCTATAGGATTGTTAAGGTCTTGTGTCTCTGTTTCGTTTGTTGGTGACCCCGCTACAGCTCAGGTTACAGCTGCAAGTATGAATACTAGTGGCTGGACTCCGGGAAACTTATCCTCTTATCCAGTTCTGACTCAAGTTCGTGATGCTTTTGACAATCCTGTAGCTAATGTTGTCGTTGAATATGAAGTTGTAGAAGATACCAACGATCAGTCTTTATCAATGATTCCTTCTAGTATCACTGATGAAAATGGTGAGTCTCAAACTCAAGTAGTTAACTCTGAGTCATATCTTTCTGATTTCTCGAATATTCTAGTTAAGCATCAAAATACGAGTAATCAAGTTTCGCAAACAAACGTTGAAGCAACATGGGGAACGTGGCAATGGGAAACCCCTTTACGAGTAAAAGTACTCGATGTAATTACATCTGATGAAATCAGTCAAGATTGTCAGGTCGCATTCGGCGATAAATGGAGATTACCAACATACGAAGAAGGGACAGAATATAAAGAAAATAACCCAACTATTGCGACAGATCCAATTCGTTTTGCGATGCTTGGAAAAGATATAAGTGGCAGGATCATCGAATCTGAGAATGGAAATCGATGGGAGTTTCCTAAAGCAACGCTTGGTATTGGGGGGGGCGATAGACTTGTGTTCGGTAGCAGTGTTTCTCATTTAGCCAATCACGAAGATACAGCGATGGGAGTTGCAACTGGTGAGAGCTATGAGCTAGGTGATTACGTGCTGACAACCGCAAATGGGTTGAAAAGATATGAATATACATGGAGAAATGTTGACTGGGTTTCTGATGTTACTGGTTTGTTAAACAGCACCAGTTGGCCAGAAATGTCAAATGCAACAACATTATGTGTTTATCCCCTTAACCAATAGTTCCTGTATATTATTTGCACTTTGATCCCCAAGATTAAGCTTGGGGATTCTTCAGCAATGTAACTAGTTGAGATTATCTTTAGGCTAATGATTTAGTGAAAACAAGAATTAGCAGACAACAACAAAACTCATTTCTACTATCCCCTTAGAACCAAGTGTAAACCTAGTCCCTTTTCTATTAGGCACTTTACTAACAGATGAAAACAAAGAGCCCTATTTCTTGGCGTGTTCGATATTTAGCATTTTGTGGTCAAAGAAAGTAGGGACGATATATGCTCAAAAGCCGTGATAACCAAAACCGTGATAATAGAAAGCATCCGTATGCTCTAATCGCAGCGATAGCACTGGCAGGTTGTAATGGTGAAGGTGACAAGAAGACAGATAATGGTTCACCGGATTACATGGTTCCTGCGTCAATCAGTGCACAGAATGCTACTTTTATAACTGACTACCAAGACAGTTATGTCGTGGATCTTTCCGATAAAGTGTCTGTTGATGGAGGTAAAAGTTTCACATTGCTAGAGGTTACCTCGCTTAACAATGTATCAGAATGCCAACCTTTAGAAACCATGACGCATAGTTTTACGATTGCCGCGCGTAACGCTAAGTCATGTGATTATGAATATAAAGTGGCAGTTACCAATGCTTCTGTAAAATCTGCAAGCATTGTACGTGACGCACTTGCACCAATAGGTTTAATGGGGGCGCCAACAGATGTTGCAATTACCCGTGTTGCAGTAATGAGCGAGATGCCCGTATCGTCTTTAGAAGTCACTTTACCTGCGGTAAGCGCTGTTACATTTGAAGAGCAACTAGTTGAAGTTGATATAAGAGATTTGCTGTTAGCCCAAGCCGGGATTATGGTTCCTTTTAACTTTACATTGAGCGAAGAACTTTCACTACCCTATAACCCCGGCTATAGTACAGCAGAGGCTGATCCACTAAGAAATACAATCATTTACACCCCGTTTAGTGGTTTTGAAGGCATTGAGCGTATTCTATTTAGTTACAAAAATGATGATACCGGAGAGGTTCTTTTAGGGACTCTTGATATAGCGGTAACTACCGAGGCTAATGACGGGTTGTTCGTTGAAGACGACATCATCTATAGTAAAGTCTTTACTAATCAAATAGTGACTATTGATATTGCTCCCTATATAACTTCATACGATGGGGATGACTATCAGTTAATACATGTAGATTCATTTAATGCAGCGACAGAGCCCTTCGACCCAGATGATTTATCTAACAAACAATTTACGTTTGAAACTTCACAGGTTGGTAATCACTATGTTTCTTTTGCGGTTACAGACAATAATGGGGCGTATGCTTTAGGTTTGATGGAAGTTCCTGTTACTACCCCTGATGGTCTTCTATGGGATGATGTTTATATCAATAATACGTGGTACACAAAGCCTCTAACTACTTCTCAAGCTACCGGGGATAGCTTACTTTACTCTTCTTTTGTTAGTGATAGTTCATATAACCCCACAGTGGACATAGCATTAAGTTCATTGGAGCAAGCTGTGAGTTATTGTGGAACTAAAGGTCAACTGCCTTTGAGAGAGCAAATGACAACTTTGTTCGAGAAAGGTTTAAAAGACAGCTACAATTGGCCAACTACAGGATCATATTGGCTTAATGATAACGGTGTGTACAAAGTAATGGACATGGAAACTGGAGTTGTTAATACAGCCTCGTCTGAGGGGAATTATATAACCAGCTGTATCATTAATGATTTTACAGTTAGCAAAGCAGAAGAAGAAACGGTTGCGAATGGCATATCTAAATCTGTTGTATCTTTTAAGCTTGTTTCTGGCCCTATGGGACAGCCTGTAGAAGGTGAAAGTATTGCTGTTACAGTTGAATCCGCGAGTGGGAATGCGATCGCTGATAACACTTCGTTAGTGACAGGGAGTGAAGGGAATGCCTCCCTAACAGTTTCTAGCATCACATCAGAAACAGTTGAAGTATGTGGTTCTACTCCTTCAAAGGTTGAAAATGCCTGTACTTACATTTGGTTTGTTGCGGACAAAGCAACAGCGAAAATAACCGATGTAGAATCAAATATTGCGGGCTGGGAAGTAGGTAACGAAAAACAATATCCGGTTTATATTACGGTCAGTGATGCGAATGGAAACCCGGTTAAGGACGCTATTGTAAATGTTGAGGTCATAGAGGATGATTTTGATAATGCATTAGTATTTCCGTTTGGAGGGTCAGCAAAGACTAATGAATCTGGTCTGGCAGAATTGTTTATGCGGAATGATGAAACGAATGCATATGATAGAAGCTATATTCGATTATCTCATGTAAATACTGATTTCATCTTGTCTGAAGAGTTTAAAGTGATCAACTGGGGAGGATGGCAATGGCAAACTCCACTTGAGGTCAAGCTATCTCCGAGGAATGACAGGACGAGAGAATGTTCTGAATTGATGGGAAGTGATGAGTGGCGATATCTGACGGATGCGGAAGTGAGTGAATATTTAGACGCAGTGCAAAATGGAGGGCTAGACTTTTCTTATGGTGAAATGAAAGGCACATACAGCCCAATTTCCTTAGCGATTGTTGAAAAATCACAGTCATCAGAAGGGGTTCATGCTCGCTCTTATGCTGGTGGGGCATTCGAAAATGTTTTCACAATCCGACCTATTTTTGAAAACGGTTCGTTTATTGAGTATGTCCGTCTAACCATAAACCAAGAAGAATGGCTCGCCGAGAAAGGTGAAAGAGTAGGTGGTGTGGGTAATGCATATCGAAACGTCACAGAGATGTCTACGAGTTCAGTAGGTACCAATAGGATGCCAAAAACAGCTGCAGCTAATATATCAGAAACTATATGTGTTAGGCCTTTATAAACACATACTGAAATCACAAACAAAAATGGCTTGGGTATACCAAGCCATTTTTGTTGCAGTTAATAATATTTTAAATTGCATTACTCAAAACTCAAACTCCAACAGTGCTAACTGTTTCATTACGATGTTCTATCGATAAGTTTAGACTGTAACCATGTCGTTGGATCGTCGATATTTCCCAGAAGCCACCGATAACACAAAGTTTTTTTCGGAGATACATTATAGTCATATTCAATGAGTTCGGTCCTACGTAGCTACAAGGCCAACCAATAAAAATTAGATGCTCTTTGGATAGGTGTTGCCCGATATGCACGACAAGCTCTCTTAGGACAAGATACTCGCTACGAGAAAGATTGATTGCTAACTGGACGTCACTTGATGCGTTGCGCTTCTCTACAAAGAGAGTAAGAGAACCTGCATGAAATTCTACATTGATTGGCATAGCGATCGATAAAGGTGGGGAAAATAAACAATATTTTCTTTCCTATCGATGGATTATGTAAGGGCTTCTTTAGATTGTAAATTATAATAGTGCTTACTTTTTTAAACAAAAACAAGCCAAAAAGTGAAAATTTCTATGCCAGAGTTTAGGCCTGGCATAGAAAGTGTTTATATTAATTACCTTATATATCAAAACTAACAATTTTGCTATTAGTAAGGTTCTGATCAATTTGTAAGTGTTTTTCAATTTTCAATTCAGACTGACACTTTTCATATAACTTTTCTATGTCAGATTGATTACTTATGGGCTGGGAGGAGCAGCTTATGCTTGGCACTATTCCTGTCCATCTAATCTTTACGCTAGCTGCAGTTGATTGAAAAGAAACAAAAGAACATAGACAAATAACGGTTGTAGTTAAATAACGCACAATAGGCACCTTGATTTTTTCAGTTTTTCATATGCCTATTATGGTTCGTTTAAAGTCACTTAGTAAAATAAAAAGTTATAAATGCCATGTGTGTCTTTTGTTTTTGGGTCGTTAAGTATTTGAAAATATGGTAATTATCAAGTTTAGTTAGCATTTTTTTAGAAGTGTTACACATGCCTGGAAGCTGATTGATGTTTGCATTTTATTTTTATTATCAATAATTGGGCATCTCTGTTTTTTGTTCACTTAAAGTGCCATGTAAAAAATTTCTGATATTCGGCAACGTATTGAGCAAAGTAGAAATAAAAAGGATCAATATGTTTAAAGTGAATTTTATTGTAGATGAAATACTATTTGAAAAAAGAACGGGTGTGCGATTTAACTCTGAAAAAGGGAAGTTTTTTAGGAGGATTGCAATTAACAATTTGAACTCAATCCATATCGATTCGTACGAGAGTTCCGTACCTAAAAAAGAGTTAAGTCACCGTTTAAAGGGGATTGTTTCGACATGTGGGTTACAAGATGCGGCGTATATATGTAAAAAATGCGAACAATATGACGGACTGTTAAAACAGAGTAGAGCGGGAGAAATTTTAAGGCACATATCCCAAAAAACAATAATCATATTGCAGTTGAAAGAGAGTAATTAAAGTGTCTTTTAGAAACAAAATTTTATTAATAAATGCTACACTTTTTCTCGTTTTTGTAGGTTCACTTATTTATGCCTCAGTTTTATTGGTTAAGAGCAATTATGATAACCAAATTGAAGGGATAAAATCTGGCATCATAGGGCAGAATACGAGATTAGTAGAATCTTTAGTTAAAAGTCAAGAGGCTCTTTTAGAAGAGAAGGCAGAATTCATATTAGAGGAAATAAAATACCTATCTTTATTTTTTAGTTCTTCTTGCGTACAAGGTTATATATCATTAGATGTGATAGACAATAACTTGAAATGTATCAACCAAGTACCTGCAGATTATATAAAAAAGATATCTTTTGTAGATCTAGGGAATAATATAGAAATTGAATCCAAGGATCAAAATTCAAGTTTGATAATAAACTATTTGCCTGAGTACTCATCCTTATGGTCTAGTGATAAAGCACTTAAATATAAGGTCTCTGAAAATAGTCTAATTAAAAGTTTCTATATATTACAGCCTGTTAAAGATTATCCAAACAAACTTCTAAAGTTTGAACTAGACTTGGAGGTGTTCTCGCGCTCCTTATCCATTGCGAGTATAGACGGTTATAAGTACCGATTTTTTATAATAGATAACGATGGTAATTTGGTAGCGTCTAATTTAGATCAGGATGTGATAAATTTGTTAAACAGTCCAAGTGTGACGGTCGGTAACAATCGAACACTTAAAGAATTTATATTGACTGAAGATGTAGGTTTTTTAACTGTTAAAACGGACGCTGATACTTTCAATGTCATCCATAGAAAAAATAAAACGATGAATTGGCGTGTAATTTTAGTAACTCCTGAGTCTTATTTGCAATCAAGTTATGAATCTACTGTCGAGCTTTTACTTTCTTCGGACAACAGTTTGGTTGAAAAAATTGTATTCGCAACATTTGTTTTATTCATCTTATTCCTATTTCTTATCTATATAACTATTGTAAGTACTTTTCGACCAATATATTCGTTAATTGAACAAGCAAATTGTCTTAAAAATCAAGACTTTGATAATGCAATGACCGTTGTTCATCATAGTGGAGACGAGATTGAACTGTTATCACATGCATATAGCGAAGCCGGCAGAACAATAAAGGCTTTGGTTGAAGGCCTAGAAGAAGAAGTAAAACATCGAACTGAACAATATGAAAATGCGGCAAAGGAGGCGCTAGATGCGACAAACAAAAAATCAACATTACTTTCTAATGTATCACATGAGATAAGAACTCCACTAAATGCAATTATTGGGTACTTGAATATGTTACAAGATGATCAAGTAGTGACGATATACAAACGCCAATTAGACGGTATAAAGACAGCTAGCAATACTATTTTAAACATAGTTAATGACTTGTTGGATTTTGAGCGTCTCGATGCCTTGAATTATAGATTGCATCCAGAATATATAATGATTAAAAATATCATACGAGATATAGAAAAAACGTTCAATCCCTTAGCAAACCAAAAAGATATTACTTTATCTATTAAAAAAAATGATATAAATGATTTTGATAGAATATATGTGGACGGATTGAGATTTCAACAAGCGATATCAAATATTGTTTCAAATGCAATAAAATTCACAGATTTTGGTGATGTTATAATAAGTATTTCAAAAGAGATTTTTCAAAACAAAAAAATGATAGTATTCGCAATTCAAGATACAGGAAGGGGGATTAAAAAAGATGATATGGAAAACATATTTAATAGTTTTGAACAGGCGAATCAAGAAGATAAACAATTTGGTTTTGGTTTAGGACTCGCGATTACACAAGCTATTATTAATCTTATGGGAGGGATATTGACGGTAGAGAGTCAGCTAGGTAAGGGAAGTGTGTTTAAGATTTTTTTGCCTATTGATATTTTGAGTCTTGGAATTAAAGCTCCTGAAAAAGAAAACGAAGCTTCAGAAACTAATAGTAATAATATAGATAGTTTTGTTGGTGTAAAGGCTTTAGTGGTTGATGATGTCGATTTTAATCGAGAGGTATTGCAGTTTCATCTCAAAGAAAAAGGCATTGATTCTAGGTCTGCTATAGATGGAGTTGATGCATTAGAACGATTAGATAGAGAGTCATTTGATATAATATTAACGGATGTATCAATGCCAAATATGGATGGAATCGAGTTAGCTAAAAGAGTTAGAGTGATAGCTCCAGAAATTCCAGTAATAGCAGTTACAGCTAGAGCAACGGTACAAGAAGAAGAAAAAATAAGACATCACTTTGATAGCTATATTACGAAGCCAATAGATGACTCGGAACTTATAAGAGCAATGTCTCTTTGTTTGCACAACTAACTTAAGCAAGGACTGCCACTACTAGCGCTTTTGGTGTTGGCGTTGATTGTTTTGTCTTGGGCATTTGTGATAAAAAATATTAACAAGTGCCCCTATGTTTTTAGCTTTGCATGCAACAAAATTTACGCATAGTTGATAAAGAAATAATTAAGAAACTTACTATGTTTGGAGAAATAATCCGTTCATTTAGAAAACAAAGCGGTCTATCACAATTAGATTTTGTTAATGCACTACAAAAAAGTAGTAGTAATTTTGATAATTTAGATGTCGTCACTTTGAGCCGATGGGAAAGGGGAGCAACCAAGCCACACTTAAACAGACAAAATGAAATTTTAGATATGTTGGGTGTGGACATTTTTGACGTATGGTCCACTGTCAATGACGTCAGTAACTTGCCTGACTATACCAACAGAATTAACAACCATGGTTATTTTAACGAAAGTGGCGTTGGAGAAGTAGAGCTTATCGTCCTTAATGCCAGTAACTTGGATAGGTTAAGTTGCGTGCTAAATTTGATTGATGCGATCTTTGAATATGAAGAAAATGCAGTGTTAAGAGCGATGTGCACTCAAGGCCTTACAAGAGAAGCCATCGTAATGAAAATAATCAATCAATATGGAGGTGAATTAACGATAGCAGTTAAGCATGGTCAAATTTTGGGTCATTTGTTCTCGGTCAATTACAGTCTTGCCATTGACTTTTTGGGGCAAGATTTGTTGTTTCATGATAAGAATGTGCACTTTATTTTGTCATTCAATTGCTTACACATTGTTTCTCTAGTCGAGACATTAAGCCGAGAAGTCTATCGCTATATCCATAGTTTGGATCCAAATACAGAACTGGTTTTGTATGTGAACAACCCTGTCATTTTCAATCTGTTTTTCTCTTTGAGTTTCGAGTATAGAAGTGTGTCGAGACAAGATGTGGTGTTCAAGTTGATGAATATTGACATCAAAACTCTGAAATCTCAGAGGGTTTGGATGAACCTACTATCTCAATATAAGGATAAGCATGATGTATAAATCAGTACTTGTTGTTGATGACGTAGAGTTATCGCGAGAAATTATTAAAAGTGCGGTTTTGGCTGCGAGTGATTGTGCAAAGGTCATATGTGTCGAAAACGCTTATTCAGCGATCAGTAAAATACGCAGTAAGAAGTTTGATTTGGTCATTATGGACATTATGATGCCAAATGGAGACGGCTTTGAATTGTTGAGTATGATTTCGCAACTGGCGATCTCGACGAAAATCATCGTCATATCTTCGCTTGACCGTGTAGTGATCGAATCAATGCATCAAATCGGAAAGCTTTACGAGCTCAATATCATAAAAGCAATAGCGAAACCAATCGATTCAAAAAGTATCACCGAACTTGTTGTCGAGACTTTTGAGCAAGAGGACGAGCCTAACGATATAACAAACCGGTATTCTAATGATTTAAGCATCTTCGATTTTCCTATTGGAATGTACTATCAGCCTCAAGTAATGACAACTAGTAAGGAAATCATTGGTGCAGATGTTAGTGCAAACTGGTTTAATTCCCAAAATGCGTTATTATTGTCAACACATTTGTTACCCGAGATAACAACATTAACTAGCAAAAAATTATTTAATCAGATTGTTATCGGGAAATTTCTACAAGATTATAAGCAATACTTTAAAGATCTCACTAATCAGTTGTACTTTACGCTACACATACACCATGACTTTATTGATGACAGCTTCATTTATAGCTGTTTATTGGAGTTAGTTAAATTTAATTCCAATCATCATTTTAGTTTGTATCTTGATAACGATGATCTTGCAAAGTCTGATGTAGATGGTTACCTTGATAAGTTACAGCCAATATTGTCAAATGGCGTAAGCTTGATTTTAGGGCTAGAAAAAATTACTGTCGATCGTATAATGTCGGCCTCAAAGTTACCGATACGAGAACTTAAATTTATAACTTATAATAATCCCACATTTGGAATCCATAGTAATACCGATCTATTTATGGCCATTGATAGTTTACCGAAAGACACTAAAATGAGTGTAATGCTTGATGGGGTCGAGGACGCTACTTTTAGTCAGGTAGCGACTTTCAAAGGAATTGTAAAACAACAAGGAATTTTATTCGGTGGGCCAATTAGTGCGGAAAAATTGACAAAAGTTATAAAAAATAATAGTAAAAATGTATCCGAGGGAGAGTTCTAGGAATTCTAACAGTAAAATGGATTGTTTTTTGACATAATATGGACATGAGGCTCTTAATCTATATCGAGCCTCATTTTTAACGTCTTTTTGTGTCATAGTTTTTTGTAAATTACTTAGACAAGAACGTTAATCCTCCAATTACACCTCCAGGGGCATAGAAATCGTTATCAGCAGTATACACCGGTTTGTCATTTGAAGAATAAGCTATCACTTTGAATACAGTTTTTCCTTCTGGAACGAGGTAAGTTCCTAGATAAGTCTTTTTCCTCCCTATTAGCTTCGTTGCTTCATCGTTAAAAACAAACTCAATTCCAGTTATTCGACCGCCATCTTTATAAACATCTATATAATTTAAATTTTCTATATTGATATTGTTTTTCGCACCTCTTTCTTTTCCTGCATACACTTTATCACCACTACCCAAACCATCAATCCATATGCCCGAGCGGCTCAAAAGAGTGTGATTGACTAGGGCGATTTCTACATGGTTATTGCTGTCTGTATCCGGCAGGCCAATATATTTAGACACATAGAATGTTTGTTCTGTCGCTGGCGTTCCAATCGGTCCTTGTGGCCCGGTAGTCCCCTGTGGTCCAGTCGCACCGCGTGGCCCGGTAGCCCCCTGTGGTCCAGTCGCACCGCGTGGCCCGGTAGTCCCCTGTGGTCCAGTCGCACCGCGTGGCCCGGTAGCCCCCTGTGGTCCAGTCGCACCGCGTGGCCCGGTAGCCCCCTGTGGTCCAGTCGCGCCGCGTGGCCCGGTAGCCCCCTGTGGTCCAGTCGCACCGCGTGGCCCGGTAGCCCCTTGTGGTCCAGTCGCACCGCGTGGCCCGGTAGCTCCTTGTGGTCCAGTCTCTCCCATAGGACCTTGAATTCCACCTTTCCCTATCCATTCTCCATATTCATTTATCACTTCATTTCCCTGAATAGAGACCGAAATAGTATCAACTGAATTAGGAGTGATATCACCATTAACATTTTTTGCAATTTCTGCCACTCTCGAATAAAGAACAGGCTTCACTTCATATTTAAATGTACCGTTTAATTGGTTTGGAACTTGTGCACTTAAAGATACGTTTGATACGTCGTATGATATGGTGTTTTCATCAACTATTACGTCAGGGATCGTTACTAAGAAAGAAATGCCGTTCACGTTGCTTAAACTAGACAAGTGTTGATTATCGATCGGGAATGAACAAATCCCGTTGAAAAAAGCACATTGATATTGCTCTGTGCCGACGCTTAAACTGGTATTATTGTCAATAATGTCTACCTCTACATAATAGTTACCATCATCGATAGGATTACCAGTGATTATATCAAAAACACTTACAGTGAGAGAGTGCGGCTGTTCAAACACGTTTGCAGAAATAGGTAAGGAATATAAAGGTAGTGACATCGCTACACACATGGTTTTCCAATATTCAATTTTTAATTTTGACATTTTTATCTCCTTGCTTGCCAGATGATATTTGCCTTAATACTTCTATTTCTTAAGTTATGAATTATTTAGACATTCAGTATAATCTTTAAATTTAATTTAAAAGTTAATTAGCACTTATCGTTTAATTATATTTTAGGTGCCTAACTTTAAGTTGGTCATACGCAATCGATTGCTATGTGAAGGCAAGCATTATCTTAATTGTTAATATTGAAGTGCCAATTGATGCTTGTGATGTATGTAATTAAAGTGTCCTTACGATTTCTCGTGCTACATAGGAGTAATGTTATGAGAATAAGTAAGTCAATAAAATTTTTATTATTGGCACTAATATCTGTCATTGGGTTAGTTGGCTGCAATCACGGTGTCAACGATCTTGTCGTGACACCGAAAGAAAATAGTGTGCCTATTGGATTTCAGCTACAGCTAAAAGCTGAGACTGTAACAAAAAAGGGTAAAGTAAAAGATGTTACCTCTGGCGAGGGTGTTAAATGGAGTAGTTCAGATGAATCCATTGCAACGATAGATTCCAATGGACTTATTTCAACAAAAGAAAACACTGGTAAAGTTACTATTACTGCAGAAGGTCGTTTTGATAAACGAGATTTTAAAGATACTGTTTTCGTAAATGTTACAGATGCGGTTATGACTTCCGTTACAGTTACCCCTAAGGATGAATCAACACCTGTAGGGTTAACGAGGAATTATGCGGTGACTGCCAACTTTTCAAATGGACAGTCTATTGACGTTACACAAGATAACTCAACTAAGTGGGTAAGTAGTGTTGAGGTTGTGTCTACAATCTCAAATGAAGAAGGTACTAAGGGGCGCGCAAAGGCAGTATCTATCGGTGAAACAGATATCACCGCTTATGTTGATTCAGAAAATGGTCAATTTAGTGATACGACAACATTGACCGTTACGGAAGCGGTTCCTACTTCAATCGTTGTATCACCAAACGGGAAAAGTGTCCCTGTTGGTCTAAATGAGCAATTAAAAGCTACGGCTTACCTTTCTGATGGTACTAACATTGATATTACAGAGCTTGATTCAATTAATTGGTTTAGCAGTGATATAAAAGTTGCAACTGTATCAAACGAGGCGGGCTCAAAAGGACTTATCACAGGTGAAGCTGTTGGCGATGTTGAAATTATTGCCTCGGGAGAGGTTAATGGATTGCGTGTTCAAGGTAGTGCTAATGTAGAGGTAATAGAAGCAATCATTGAATCTTTAGAAATTGCCCCGAAGTCTGAAAGTGTGCCTGTAGGGCTTTCTAAAGAATTCACTGCAACTGCTCGTTTATCTGATGGTCAACTTGTCGATGTAACAAAAGAGAGTGCTATTCATTGGAGCAGCAGTGATTCAGATATTGCTACGATTTCCAACTCTGACGTGGATAAAGGTACAGCTACTGGAGTCTCTATTGGTAACGTTACGATTACCGCTTATGCTGAGGTGAATGGAGAGGAGATAGAGGCCACTTCTACTCTTGTAGTAACTCGTTCTGAGGCGGTGACATTAATTGTTACACCTAAAACTCAAGAAAGCTTAGATACGCCTCAAATACCGTTTGGAGCGAATAAACAGTTCAAAGCTGAGTTGGTGATGACCAATGGAGAGCGTATTGATGTAACTCAAGATGATAATCTTTATTGGAGCAGTGGTGACGCGAACATTGCTACTATTTCTAATAGCATTGGAGAAAAAGGTCTTGCTACAGGTGTAGGCGTTGGGGACGTCGTTATTTCTGCTAAGTTGTTATCTGAGGAGTATGGAGAGCTTGAAGACAATGCAGAACTGACGATTACACCAGCCCATTCTCTCTCTTTTTATGTTTTCACCGAGAAGTTTAGCAACGTAGTACAAGGAGAGCCTGTTCACTATATTGGCTTCGGTCGAAGAACCATGGGACGATACTGGCAACTAAGTGGCTTTGAGTATTCTAGTTGGAGTATGCAATTAATGTATATCGATGGAGGTGAAGGTAAACCTATTGAGGAACATAAGTTTTACTTCGGACAAATCGATGAAACACCAATTGCTGGTGCATTAAGATATAAAGCGACTTTTGATTGGCCTGACGGTTCTTCAACTGAGGGTATTTTAGAATGGCAATTCGATCAGAAACATTACGTATTGATAGATCCAATGCCTGCCGAAAATTTACTTACCGAGGAGTGGGATTTTACTTTGACAGTATCAAACGAGGGTGAGTTTTAGGTCTTCTAGAACTGAAACCCTATCAGATGCTTCATTAGTTTATTTTTACCTTAAGAGGGAGTGAGAAATCGCTCCCTCTGTTTTGTTTATCGCCTTATAAAACAAAAGAAATAACCACCGTCACATCTTCTGGAGGGAATATGCCTGATGTAGAGCGCGTAAAAGATGAGTCAATAGAATTGCCAAACGCCTACCGATCTTGGCTAGAATATTGGGAAACCGTGCAAAACCAGCAAGCAACCAATTGTTGCAATTCACGTTGTCTAGAAAGAGCAGAGTTAGGTTGTTTGGTTCGAAATAAAAAAACGCAAGAAACCTTCGTTACTGCGTTGTGCCCACTGTGCGCAAGTGACACGAATAAGAAAGTTCACATAACAAAACGTTTACTCGCTAAAAAGCCATATACAAAATAAACGTATCTGGCGAGAGGAGAACATGCTGTTCCAGACGAGTAGGGGACACAGGATTGAAAGCCCACGTGAATAGTAATCCTAAGATGAAACTCTTGCTTATCTCAGGTATATTTATCGCCTTTCTTTTGTCATAGCAGACTTAATACGCATGCATCCGTCACTTCGATACATTCAAGGTTATCCGCAGAACATTGTCGAGCAAGTCAGTTCACTCATCGACAGTGGTAAACTGGCGCCTTGGTTCGAAAAACGCTACCCAGATAGACACCAAATCAAAAGCGAAAAGGCGCTCTACGAGTACGCAATAGCAATCAAAAACCGCTACATGAAGAAAGCCGCGCCAGTTAGCAAAGTGGTCTACGATAAGAAAATTCACGCCGTCAATAATGCACTTGGTTTGCATAGCGTGATCAGCCGTAACCATGGTGGCAAGCTAAAGTCTAAGAATGAGATTCGCATTGCGAACGTGTTTAAAGATGCACCTGAAGCGTTATTACGCATGCTGGTGGTGCATGAGTTGGCACATACTCGTGAGAAAAACCACGACAAAGCCTTTTACCAACTGTGCTGTTATATGGAACCTGAGTATCACCAACTCGAATTTGATGCTCGTCTGTTTATGATTTACCTCGATTTAAAAGCGAATTCGAATGAAGACCAATAATCACAACGCGAAACAAGCTCAGCCAAAATCGGCGAAGTCTAAGCCGAGCAAAGAAATCGCCAAGATCAAACCAAAGCGTGTGAAAAATAAGCCGATAGCAAAAGCTACAAAAAGCACAGGTCTGAAAACTAACGCCGCGAACAAAAGCAGCGATGTGGAAGTGATCAAAATTGCTAAAAGTGGATTGCATGAACGTAATGCACATCGAGGTCGCTACGATTTCAAAAAGCTAATCACAGCAGAGCCTCAGCTCAAATCATTTGTGATAAAGAATCCGAAAGGGGAAGACTCAATCAACTTCTCCGATCCAAAGGCCGTCAAGATGCTCAATAAAGCATTGCTGGCGGCGCACTATGATATTGAATATTGGGATATCCCTGATACTTACTTGTGCCCGCCAATTCCCGGGCGTGCGGATTACGTTCATCGTGTAGCAGAGTTGCTAGATGGTGAAGTAAAAGGCAAATACGCCCACCATAAAGTGCGAGCGCTTGATGTCGGTGTTGGAGCAAACTGTATTTACCCAATCGTAGGTGTGAGTCAATACGGCTGGCATTACACTGGTAGCGATGTTGACCCAACATCGATTGAATCTGCACGAGCAATTACAGAGCGTAATGCCTCGTTAAACGGTAAGATCGAACTCGTACAACAAACCAGTGAGTCAAATATTTACCGCGGTATAATCCAGCCGAACGATCGCTACGATATTACGACTTGTAACCCGCCATTCCATCGTTCTGCAGAAGAAGCGGCGATGGGCAGTCAGCGTAAGCTGGATAATTTAAAAGCGAATCAGCGTAAAAAGGGCGTGAAGGTTCAAGCTAATCAAGCGAAAACGCCGCAAGTAAAAGCCAATAAACCAGCGCTTAACTTTGGTGGCCAAAATGCTGAGCTATGGTGTGAAGGTGGTGAAGCTGCATTCATCCGCAAAATGGCGAACGAAAGCCAAGCATTCAGTGCACAAGTGCTTTGGTTTACCACGTTAATCTCAAAGAAAGACAATGTTCGCCCGATGCGTAAACAACTTGAAAAGTTGGGTGTAAAAGCGATCCGAATCGTGGAAATGAGCCAAGGACAAAAAATCAGCCGTTTTATCGCTTGGTCCTACATGGACAAATCGCAGCGTAAAGCGTGGATTGAATTAAAGTAATTATTCACAGCATACTTTTCTAGCCAATAAAAATAGCACCACTCTGTTGGTGCTATTTTTTAACAATAAATTTATTAATTTAATATTTATAACAAATGTGGCT
>NZ_JH976122.1:372210-379019 GCF_000305755.2 Vibrio sp. HENC-03
TTTGATTATAAGGGCTATCAACTTTAAATAACATGGGGTACTATTCCCCACAAGAAATAGTGTTAATACATGAATAGTTATGTCTGATAATGAACTGATCATTTTTCCTTGGAATCACAATTTTGAGACAGGGATTAAAAAGGTCGATGAACAACATTACCATCTCTTTTTATTGGTAAATAAATTAGCCAATACGTTGATTTATGATGATCAAATAGAAGTTGACGGTGTGTTTAGTGAATTAAAAGACTACGCTCAATACCACTTCTCTTTTGAAGAAAGCATCTGGAACGAACACTTTTTCGATGATGTTTGGAATGATGATCACAAGAAAAGTCATGCGTCGTTTGTCAACGAAGTCATCAAGATTCAATCTGAATCTAAAACCCTCAACTGGCAAGAATCTATCGAACATATTCTGCAGTTCTTAATTCGTTGGCTCGTATTCCATATCATCGGCGATGACAAGAAAATGAGTGTCGCGTTGAAAGAGTTGGAATCTACCGATTCTTTAGAGACAGCAAAAGTGAACGCGGTAGATACACTGCAGGGTATCAACGGTTTAGTCGCAGATACCGTTCTCAAAATGTATTTTGAAGTGTCTACTCAATCCATTGAGCTTGTTAGAGAAAAACATCGTCGCTTTGTGGCAGAGAAAGAGTTGAGATGTCTCAACAAAAAGCTGCAAGAACTTGCGATAACGGATGAACTATCGGGTTTATATAACCGTAGATACTTCAACATAATGACGCCAGATATTCTTTCCAAAGCGCAAGCAGGAAAGCAAACTGTCAGCTTTATTTCTATTGATTTAGATTATTTCAAGCAGCTTAATGACGAGCTTGGTCACCTAAAGGGTGATGAGGCCATCACCAAGGTTGGGGCGTTATTATCTTCGCAATTCAATGGTATTGATGAAATCGCTTTTCGAATGGGTGGGGAAGAGTTTTTGATTGTGCTTGTTGACTCAGAGCATGAACATTGCGTTGAGCGCGCAGAGTCACTGAGAGAATCGATCTCTAAACTTTCAATCCTATGCGAAAATAATGCTCACACCCATTTATTAACCAGTTCTATTGGCGTATTTAGCCAGCGAGCAGAATCATGCTCAGATATTCGCTATTTCTTGGATAAAGTCGACCAATGCTTATATAAAGCCAAATTGAGCGGCAGAAATACCGTAATCGCAGAGTCTATATTAACGATTTAATTTAAACTGCGGCTAAGGGAATAACTTAAATCAGGTTGTTTTGCTAACTCATCGTTTTGTTAGTGAATTGAGCAACCTGTTTTAATAAGTCGCCGTCAATGTCAGGCAACCCATCAGAGAAGAAAATCTGTGTTCCTGGAGTGCAACGCATTAATACGTTGGTGAGTTCTCCATCATCATTAGAAGTATTGATTGCATTGAGCTTGACTAGCTTGTTGTAAACTTCTTCTTCTAGTTGTTGGCGCTGTGCGTTGGTCAAGCGAATACGACCGACACAAATACCCGGATTTACCTCGTGAGATAGGGATTCTTTTTGGAAGCGTTCACGAAATAGTGAGTCGAGCTCAGAGCCTTCTTCCATCAAAAAGCGTCGCCCAGAACGGTAGAACAGCCCATCACCAAAATTTTCAACATAACCTAGCATTTCCGCTATACGCAGATAAAAACGCAGACTGGTTTCTGATAACTCGTAGGTTTTCGCAATGTCTTGCGGGTCGAGGTTACGAGACGTCACCATATAGATAAAGTCGAGAAGGTAGGGGTGTTCAAGAAATAACGCGCTTTGCTCCTCTGTCAGCATTTGTTCGTTCTCATGCTGAAGCTGATTAGCGAGGTTGGCTAGCTCAATAAGATCGGTGTTTAGATAGTTGAGATAGACAAGGATTTTATCCAAGCCTAAAGAAGGATTATGAAGGTGGCGTTTGATACTCGACAAGGGAATACCGCTTTTCTCCGACAAAGAGCTGTAGCACAGCCCTTCATCTTTGACCTTTTGTCGCAGCGCCGCTAATAGAAATTTAGGTCCGACATTCATTTCTTAACACCACCTTAACTGCTGAGCTTATTTTGATGTGTTCTGTTGTTCCAACAACAAGTTACGAATGGCGGTACCAGCTTCCAAAATGTGTTTTTTCAGCAGATACTTAGCGCCGTCCACATCGCGGTTTTGACACATTTCGAACAAGGTCAAATGCTCTTGCTCTGCCTTTTGAATGCCCGTCGTGAACAGCAGTTGCATGCGAATGTAGCGGTCGCACTTAGTGTTGAGGCTGTAAATCACATCCATGGTTTCTGGCATGTTTGCAGGGGCATACAGCGCTTTATGGAATTCGTAGTTGTAGTTGCTCCATTCTTCTACTTCATCGCCGCTGTTGACTACCGCTTCAAAACGTTCGCGGACTTCACGTGCTCGTTCGAGATCCTCGTCAGTCATGTTCTGAATCGCACGCTCTAAAATGTGGCATTCCACTACGGCGCGCAGTTCGAACAACTCGTCGATTTTATCTGGAGAGAGCTCAGTTACTGTTGCCCCTTTATGAGGCTCAAAGCTCACTAATCCTTGTGCTTCCAATTGCACTAACGCTTCACGAACGGGAATGCGGCTAACATTAAACTCTTTTGCCAATGCGTCCTGACGTAAAGGTTGACCAGTTTTTAACTCGCCCTTAAGGATCTGAGTTCGAATCGCTTCCTCAACCAGTTGAGTGCGGGTCTTAAAAACAGGTTTTTGTGACATTGAAGTCTCCCGTCAAAAATAAATATTGTATCCAATTTCTTTAGTTTATTGTTTTTCTGGATTAAGCCAACTGCAAGCGAAGGTTTTGAGATGTGGCGTGAAATAAAAGGCACCAACTGGTGCCTTTTTGAGCCAATGACTTAACTGTGAGCTGCTTTGCCATCTACTGCGCGCGCGATCTCCAATGGATTCTCTGCTTTTAACGAATCGGGCAGTAAGCTTTCTGGTAACGCTTGATAAGCCACCGGACGTAGCCAGCGATGAATAGCTTCTGCACCAACGGAAGTCGAAGCCGAATTGGTTGATGCTGGATATGGACCGCCATGCACCATGGCATAACCGACTTCTACGCCTGTCGGCCAACCATTAAATACCAGTCGTCCGGCAATCTCTTCCAAACGAGGTATGAACTGCGATACTTGTGGGTAATCTTCTTGCGTTGCATGAATTGTCGCGGTTAGCGAGCCTGCCAGCGTTTCACTGAGCGAAAGCATATCTGCCACATCTTCACAAACGACGATCAACGATTGTGGACCAAAAATCTCTTCTTCCCACGCAGGATGTTTGCGCCAGTTTTTACTGCTTGTAACAAAGAGAGCCGAGGCAACACAAGGGGACTCCGCTTGAGAAAAAGTGACGTCAATTCCGTCGTCAGAGCCTCGGCTGATGACCTGTGATTGGTAACTATCACGGATTCCAGGAGTAAGTAGAGTAGAAGGAGATTGCTGTCGAATAAGGGCTTGCGCGGTTTCGATAAACGCTTGTGTTTCCGGTGTGTTCAGCGCAAACACTACGCCAGGTTTCGTACAAAATTGTCCACATCCCATGGTCATTGAAGCAACAAATTGCTCCGCTAAGTCGGCTTTGGCTCTCATTGCAGAAGGGAAAATAAACGTCGGGTTAATCGCACCAAGTTCACCATAGAACGGGATTGGCTCAGGTCGCTGCTGCGCTAGGTTGAACAGGGCGCGTCCACCGCCAACCGAACCAGTAAAGCCCACCGCTTTTATTTCAGGATGGCTGACCAGAGCTTGTCCTAAAGCACGCTGATTTCCTTGCAGCAAGGTGAAAATCGCTTGTGGTAACTGCTCTTGTTTCAGCGCTTGCTCGATACACTCTGCAACGATTTGGCTTGTACCTGGGTGCGCAGTATGACCTTTTACAATCACCGGGCATCCTGCCGCTAGAGCAGAAGCAGTATCTCCACCAGCAGCAGAGAAAGCCAACGGAAAGTTGGATGCACCAAATACCGCGACAGGACCAAGTGCAATTTGCTGGCAACGAATATCTGGCTTAGGTAGCGGGGCTCGAGTTGGGTCTGGCGTATCAAGAATGACTTTGTGATAACTGCCAGAATTGACTACGTCAGCGAATAAGCGAAGTTGATTAGCTGTGCGAGCGATTTCTCCTGTCAGACGTGTTTCGGAAAGCGCCGTTTCTAAATGGGCTCGGGCGATAATGTCATCACTTCTTGCCTCTAATTCACTGGCAATCGTGCGAAGCAGGCTAGCGCGCTTGCTGTTACTTAAGCGACGAAAATCACGCGAGACTTTTGCAGCTGCAGTAGCGGCTTGATTGACCTCAACTTCCGTGTGAACAGGAAATGCAGGGGGAAGCGTTTCACCGGTAAAGGCGTTAGTAGCGTAAAAAACGTTGTCGGTTTGCGGGTTCATTGTGATTCCTTACTGTCCTTATTTCACTTCAAATCCATACGCGTATGGGTCTTCGTCATCCACCCAAATGGTGTTGTGTCCATACACTTGCGCCCAACCTTCAATGCTAGGCAAAATAGCTGCTCGCCCGTTCACTTCAGTGACGCCTTCAATACGTCCGTTAAACAGGCTGCCGATAATACTTTCGTGGACAAAGTCCTCACCTTGTTTGAGTTTGCCTTTGGCATGCCACTGCGCCATACGGGCACTGGTGCCTGTGCCGCAAGGGGAGCGGTCGAGGGCTTTGTCGCCATAAAACACTGCGTTGCGAGCGGTTGCGTTTTCATGAGTAGGGCTACCCGTCCAAAGTACGTGAGAGACACCACACACGGTTGGATCGTCTGGGTGCACACATTCCACCGCTTTTGAAACGGCTTCACGAACTCGGGGGGAGAGCATCAAAATCTCATCAGGTGAGTAGTGCTCAAGACCGGCATAGTTGGTTTGTGGGTCGACAATCACGTAGTAGTTGCCTCCATAGGAAACATCGACAGTGATTTCTCCCAGTCCTTCTACTTCAACAGTGACATCTTGGTGGGCAAGGTAAGCAGGAACGTTAAAGATCTTAACTGACGTGACCTTGTCACCTTTTGTTTGGTAGTGCACTTCGATTTGTCCAGCAGGGACGTCAAGGATCAAACGACCTTCTTCCTTTGGTGTGATCAGCCGATTTTCAATTGCTGTGGTGACCGTACCTATCGTGCCATGCCCACACATAGGTAAACAGCCGCTGGTTTCGATAAACAAAATCGAGGCATCAGCATTGTCATTACAAGGCGGTAAAACAACAGAACCTGACATCATGGAGTGACCACGAGGTTCAAACATCAATGCCTGACGAATCCAATCATAGTGTTCCAAGAAATATTGGCGCTTCTCACTCATGGTATTGCCCTTAAGCGGAGGAACACCGCCTGCCACTAATCGGACAGGGTTGCCACAGGTGTGGGCATCGATACAGAAAAAGGTTCCTTGTCTCATTTTTCGCTCCTTGCTGAAAAAATGGGTTGAATCGAATGGGCTTAATGTTATCGTGATGTAAAATATATTGTATACAATCTGCTTTTTCAAATGTGACTTGGAGCATATTCATGTTGGTCAAGGAAGAAACTGGAAATCAAAATATAGCGATAGTAGGCGCGGGGATCATCGGCTTGGCAATTGGCTTAAAATTGCAACAACAAGGGTATCAGGTGACGTTATTCGACCCGAATGGCGTGGGAAATGGTTGCTCGAAAGGGAACGCTGGGCACATAGCCACTGAGCAAGTTTTTCCTCTCGCAACACCGGGTCTTATTCCTCAGTTACCTAAGATGCTATTGAACCCCAAAAGTCCGGTTTCTATCCGATGGCAAGATCTCCCTTCCACCATGGGTTGGATGCTTCGATTCTTATCAAAAGCCAAACCATCGTCGACAGAACCTTCGACCAACGCTATCAAGAGTCTCAATTCAAGAGCAGTGAAAAGTTGGCAACAGCTGCTCGATTCCATCGAGAAAAAAGACCTGATCAAAATGGATGGCTCGTTATTGACCTTTGAAAGCGAGCGGCTGTTCGCACGTTATCAAAGTACGTTGGAAGAGCTAGAAAAACATGGTGTGAAGTATCAAGTTTGGACGCAGAAAACCATCCGTGAACAGCTTCCCGAGCTTAGTCGCCAGGTTCGCCATGGTGTGTTTTTTCCTGAGACGGGACATACGTTAGACCCTTACTCAATCTGCGTTGAGCTCTATGATGCCTTTGAGAAGCAGGGAGGAACCATTGTTAATAAAACGATTGATGCTCTAAGTAAATCGGGGCAAGTGTCGGTGGAATCAAGTCAATATTCATTCGACCGTATCATTGTTGCTGCCGGGGTACATTCCAAGCCTTTAGTGAAGCAATTAACTGGTATCACAGTGCCCATTCAAGCCGAGCGAGGGTACCACTTAATGATGGATGATAAACGGCAAGCGCTGCCGTTTCCGATCAGCTCTGCCGACCGAAAATTCATCATGACGCCAATGGCGAGTGGGCTGCGTTTAGCGGGAACCGTGGAGTATGCGCACGTAGAATCTCCCCCGAATATGAAGCGTGCCGAGATGTTATATCAGCAAGGCGATGCAATGTTCGAAAGTGGATTAAACCCGCTCAAGCAACAAGAAAAGTGGATGGGAAATCGACCTTCAACAGTGGATTCGTTACCTGTGATTGACCAGATTTGTGAAGGAAAAGTGCTGCTGGCATTTGGGCATCAGCATCTTGGATTAACCCAAGCTGCAATCACCGCCGATCTCATTATGGAGCTTGTTGAAGGTAAAAGCCCATCGGTTGATCTTTCACCATTTACGCTAAAGCGATTCGCTTAAAAATTTTAAGATTAAATATTGTA
>NZ_JH976122.1:379073-414453 GCF_000305755.2 Vibrio sp. HENC-03
TAAAATATATTTAATGCTAATGTTAACGAAAATTTAACAACAAGGTGTCCAGCAGCCGTATCCGGATACCTCCAGAAAACGACCAAAGGAGTAAAACATGTCACGAATGACGAAAGCACCACTGGCGATGTTGATTTCAGGAATGCTGTTGGGGACCTCTGCATACGCAGAAGAGAAATTAACGATTGTGTCTTGGGGTGGTGCGTTTACCAAGAGCCAAGTTGAGGCGTACCACAAACCTTTTATCAAAAAGACGGGCGTTGAGATTGTCTCAGAAGACTTCAGTGGTGGTTTAGCCGAAATCAAAGCACAAGTAGAAGCCAATAATGTGCGCTGGGATCTGGTATCACTAGACAAGCCAGACATTGTACGCGGCTGTGCAGAAGGGCTGTTAGAGCCTGTTAATCCGAGTATTTTGCCGCCGGGTGCAGATGGCACGCCAGCAGAGCAAGATTTCATTGAAGGGGCGATTCACGAATGCGCAATCAACTCGATTGTGGTCTCGACGGTACTCGCCGTTAATGAAGAGGCATTTAAAGGCAAAGCTGCACCTAGCAAGTTGACCGACCTTTTTGATTTGCAGAACTTTCCTGGTCGACGTGCGCTACAAAAGCAGCCTCAAGGTAACTTAGAGTGGGCGCTGTTGGCGGATGGCGTGAAGCCTGAAGAGGTTTATGCCTTGCTAGAGACCGAACAAGGGCGCGAGCGAGCATTTGCAAAGCTCGATACCATCAAATCACAAGTGTTGTGGTGGACCACTGGTGCTCAGCCACCACAAATGCTCGCCGACAAAGAAGTGGTGATAGCCTCAGCATTTAACGGTCGTATCCATAATGCCAGACAAGATGAAGGTCAGCCATTTCGCATTATTTGGGATCACCAAATGGGATACATGAACGGCTGGGCGATTCCAAAAGGCAGTGCACACACCAAGCTAGCGTTCGATTTCATCGCCTTTTCGTCGGGTACTAAGCCTTTAGCTGACCAAGCAAAATACGTTGCCTATGGTCCAACCCGTAAGTCGTCGTCGGCGCAAGTAAGCCCTGAGATTTTGGCAAACCTGCCTACCGCACCGCAGAACTTTAAAACAGCCTTTTTGATTGATGACGAGTGGTGGTCGGATTATGCCGATGAGCTCAACGAAGAGTTTAACACTTGGCTGCTTAATTAGGCGTTAATCAAGCGCTAGCTCAGTTGAGTGTTACCACTGAAGGGACGGGCTTGATAACCAAAAGTTCCGCCTCTGACGTTTCCTTTTATTTGCTTTGGAGAAACCATGAACGTTATCGATGCGCAGCAAGTTGCCAAGTGTTTGAGCATGAATTCATTGATTGAAACCATGCGAGAAACTTATGCCCAGCCTGCTGCTATTCCCCAGCGAAGAGTGATGCCTTTGGAAGAAGGTAAGTATGAAGCATTTGCTTTGCTGCCAGCATGGAGCCAAGACTTAATCGCGGTTAAAGCTTTTACCTATTTCCCACAGAACCCAGCACATGGCAAAGATACGCTGGCTTCCAAAATCTTGGTGTTTAAAAGAGAAGATGGTCAGCCTGTCGCATTGGTCGATGGAAAAGTGCTGACCTTCTGGCGCACGGCAGCGGCGTCTGCGTTAGCTGCGGATTACCTAGCGCGTGAAAACGCTTCTCGGTTGCTGATATACGGAACTGGTAATTTGGCACCATATTTTGCGTGGGCGTATGCCGCAGTTCGCCCGCTTAAACAGGTTTATGTTTGGGGACGAAGCTTGGACAAAGCGATGGCTACCGTTGATCGCATTGTCTCTTCGCCAGAGTATCAATCCTTGCCAATCGAACGTCAGTTTGCGGTGTCGGTGGTTGAGAGCGTCGATGAGACTCTTGAACACGTTGATATCATTAGTTGTGTAACAGCTTCCGCTACACCATTGTTTGATGGTGCAAAGGTTCTACCCGGCACACATATCGACTTAGTGGGTAATCATGATTCGGATAAACGAGAGTGTGACTCGACAGTTGTGCAGCGCGCACTGGTGTATGTCGATAGCCGTATCAATGTGTTAGCGGAAGCAGGAGATTTACTGATCCCAATCCAAGAGGGCGTGTTTAACGCCGAGCAGATTAAAGGAGAGTTGCCACAGCTTTGCGCCAAAGAAGTGAGAGCGCGTCAGAGTGATGAGGCGATCACCTTATACAAATCGGTGGGCAGTGCCTTAGCCGATTTAGCCGCCGTAAAAGCGGTATTGAAAGAAAGCGGCATCAGCCTAGTTTGAGCATTTTTGCTCGCCTTTTTAAATTGCATACAATATACATATAGGGAAGGAAGTTCATGAAAGTAGAATGGAAAGGTGTCTATCCAGCTGTCAGTACTCAGTTTCGTCACGATCAGTCAATTGATTTAGATGCAACGCAAACCGTTATCGATAACCAAATTAAAGATGGCGTCAACGGCATTATCTGTTTGGGTACGGTAGGAGAAAACTGCGCCTTGTATCCAGAAGAAAAACGTCAGGTATTGCAGGCAGCACAAGAAGTGGTCAATGGTCGTGTACCTTTGATAGCAGGTACGGCAGAGTCCATCACCACTGCAGCGATTGACTATATGCAAGACGCTCAAAAAATCGGTATTGATGGCTGTATGGTGATGCCAGCAATGGTGTACCGCACGTCAGAAAGCGAGACTTTTGATTACTACCGCACTTTGGCGCAAGCGACGCCAGAAATGCCAATTATGATTTACAACAACCCCGTTTCTTACGGGGTGGATGTCAATCTCGACATCATGGCGAAGTTGGCTGAATTTGAAAGCATTGTGGCGGTGAAAGAGTCCACCACCGATACGCGCCGCATTACAGAACTCTACAACCAATTTGACGATCGCTTTACCGTGTTCAGCGGCGTTGATGACATTGCGCTTGAATCACTAATGCTTGGTGCAACAGGCTGGATCTCTGGCTTGACCAATGCATTCCCTGAAGAGTCAGTAGCGATTTACAAGTTGGCAAGTCAAGGTCGTTACGCAGAAGCGTTGGAGATTTACCGCTGGTTCCTACCATTGCTGCGTTTAGACACCATCCCAACTTTGGTTCAGTGCATCAAGCTGGCGGAGCAAGTGTGTGGACGCGGCTCTGAGCAAGTTCGTGCCCCTCGTCAAATCTTGCAAGGAGCAGAGCGTGAACAGGTGATTCAATTGGTCGAGCATGCGCTTGCTACTCGTTTAGACCTAACTAAATACAATTTATAACCAAGCTGCTTAGCAGGGCGTTAACTGACGCTCTGCTTATTCTTGATGTTCAAAAAAGTGAGAGGAGGGAAGCCATGAATTCGGCGAACAAGGACTATGTCAGCTTTCAACACGTTAAGAAAACCTACGATGGCACCAACTTGGTTGTAAAAGATTTTAACTTAGATATTGCCCCTGGTGAGTTTGTCACCATGCTTGGACCTTCCGGTTCGGGCAAAACCACGTGCTTAATGATGCTGGCAGGGTTTGAAACCGCCACTGGCGGCGAAATTTATATTGATGGCGTGCCGGTGAATAACCTTGCTCCGCATAAGCGAGACATCGGCATGGTATTTCAAAACTACGCGCTCTTTCCCCATATGACCATTGCTGAAAACCTTGCTTTTCCACTGAAGGTTCGCAAGCTCGATAGTGAAACCATCGAGAGCAAAGTGCAAAGCGCATTAGACATGGTGGAGCTAGGGCACGTTGCTAGTCGTTATCCCAAGCAATTATCCGGAGGTCAACAACAGCGCGTTGCACTCGCCAGAGCCTTGGTGTTCGAGCCAAAACTTGTGTTGATGGATGAGCCGTTGGGTGCGCTGGATAAGCAGCTTCGCGAGCAAATGCAGATGGAAATAAAGCATCTTCACGAAAAGCTCGGCATCACCATTTTGTACGTGACGCACGATCAAGATGAAGCGCTGACGATGTCTGATCGCATTGCGGTATTTAACCATGGCGAAGTGCAGCAATTGGCGCCGCCAACTGAGTTGTACGAATCGCCAAGCAATGCGTTTGTGGCGCAGTTTATTGGTGAGAACAACCAACTTACCGGTATTGTAAACACGTTAGATGATGCTCGCTGCCAAGTGCAAGTCGGGAAGGCGGCATTCAATGCGAAACCGGTAAGAGTTACAGAGCGAGGGCAGCGTACCATGCTTTCGATTCGACCTGAAAAAATCATCCTTCAGTCTGATGGTGACCTGTGTGATAACCAAGTTTCCGGTATCTTGCGTGAGCTGATTTACCATGGTGACCATTATCGCTTAGTGGTTGACGTTGAGACGGTGGGTAAACTCGTCGTCAAAGTGCCAAATGACAATCGCCCCCATCTCTCACTTACTCCGGGCGCACAATGCCGCATCGGCTGGCAAAGTGAAGATTGTCACGCCCTTGATTGCTCACAACCTCAATCTCAACCGCAAACGGAATGCAATGAGGAGGCTGCATGAGTCGAGAGCTAACCTCGTTGGACTCGGTATTGGAAATCGAGCGCCAAGTTCATGAGCAAGAACACGATCTCAAAGCTCAGCTGCAAAAAGCAGAACGGAGAAAAACCATCCGTTCGATCATGCTTACTGTGCCCTTGGTGTGTTTCATTTTACTCACCTTTGCATTTCCTATCTTAGAAATGCTGTATCGCAGTGTCGACAATCGAGCCATACCTCAAGCATTGCCAGAAACAATTCAAGCGCTGGAAAGCTGGGACTATCGAGGTCAGCCGCATCCAGAAGTGATCGCTGCGTTTTCTCATGAGCTATTGGGTTTGTATCAAAGCAAAACGCTACCAAAAATCGCCAATCGCATGAATATTGAAGTTTCCGGAATGCGCAGCTTAATGATGAAAACGGGAAGAAAGCTATCTCGCCTTGAGTCATTGCCAGCATCGATGACAGAGTTATCTAAGCTCGATAAGCGCTGGGCAGAAACCGAGTATTGGGCGGCGTTTAAGAACCTCAGTGGTGCCATTACATTGAGTCACTATTTAGCGGCATTAGACATGCAAGTGAATGAGTTTGGTGAAATTGAAGCGCAACCAGAAAAACGCCAGATCTACGTCGACCTTTTCTTTAAAACCTTTTGGATGTCGGTCTTAATCACGCTCATTTGTTTGGTGATGGCATACCCCGTAGCGTACTTGTTAGCAAACTTACCAGACAAGCGCGCAAACCTATTGTTGATCGTTGTTCTTCTACCGTTTTGGACTTCGTTACTTGTTCGGACTACGTCTTGGATTGTGTTGTTGCAAAACCAAGGTGTGATTAATGACTTACTGATTTGGTCTGGCTTAACGTCGGAACGGATTCAAATGATCCACAATACGTTTGGCACCGCGGTATCGATGGTTCACATCCTTTTGCCGTTCATGATTTTACCGCTTTATAGCGTGATGAAGGGCATTAGTCCGACATACTTCCGTGCAGCTCGTTCACTCGGTGCCACGCCTTTGGTGGCGTTTACCAAAGTTTATATGCCGCTGACATTACCCGGTATTGGTGCTGGTGCGCTGTTGACCTTCATCCTTTCCATCGGTTTTTACATCACACCAGCATTGGTGGGTGGACGAAGCGGGCAGATGATTTCCAACATGATTGCTTATCACATGCAAACCTCGTTGAACTGGGGCATGGCAGGGGCTTTAGGCGGTCTATTGCTGTTTGTGGTGTTAACGCTATTTTATGTGTTCAACCGCGTCGTGGGCATTAATAATATCAAGGTAGGAGGGTAATCATGGGTTTGCCAAATTATGCATCCAAAGGCGAGAGAGTTGCCTACGCTGGGTATTTGGTCTTTTGTGGCTTGGTGCTGTTTTTCCTTATCGCACCGATTTTAACTATCATTCCTTTATCGTTTAATGCCACACCTTATTTCACCTTTACTGAGGGCATGCTAAATCTCGACCCCGAGGCGTATTCAGTGCGTTGGTATCAAGAGATGTTCACCAACGAGCAGTGGTTGTTAGCGCTCAAAAACAGCACTTTTATCGCTTTGATGGCAACTTTAATTGCCACAGCGCTTGGCACATTAGCGGCACTAGGATTAGCCAGCAGTAATTTGCCGTTTCGCAATGCTATTATGGCGCTACTGATCTCGCCAATGATTGTTCCGGTGATCATCTCGGCGGCAGCTATGTATTTCTTCTATACGCGATTAGGACTTTCCCAGACTTACATCGGCATCATTTTGGCTCACGCTGCACTTGGTACACCGTTTGTGGTGATCACGGTAACGGCAACACTGAGTGGTTTTGACCACAGCTTAGTTAAAGCCGCTGCTAGCCTTGGAGCGAATCCGGTGTATACCTTCAGGCATGTGACGTTTCCTCTAATTCGCCCGGGTATGATCTCCGGCGGCTTGTTTGCTTTTGGCACTTCGTTTGATGAAGTGGTGGTCGCGCTGTTCTTAACAGGGGCGGAGCAAAAAACTGTACCAAGGCAAATGTGGTCTGGCATTCGCGAGCAAATCAGTCCGACCATACTCGCCGTCGCGACACTGTTGATTTTTATGTCGGTGTGTCTGCTTGTCACGCTAGAAATACTGCGCAGACGAAACGTGCGTATCCGTGGCATTCAAGAATAAATCTGGTTAAAGCAACAAGCCATTTTGCGGTTACCCTGAGCTTTCTCTGCAAAGAATTACTCACTTTTTTGACCGAATGCGCCTCCTTGTGGGCGCTTTTTTCGTTGAATACTGACGCTTTGCTCAGTTATGAGAGCTCGTACTTTCAAACCGGACTTTTGTCCTGAAACTTTGCCCTGCTTCCTCATTATGATTGCGCCATCAGAACGAACGAGGAAAACATTATGACTGCTCATATCGCAGGTTCTGCAGAAGATTTTGCTTCAACTGTTATCATGCCGGGTGATCCGCTACGCGCGAAATACATCGCGGAAACCTACCTAGATGACGCCAAACTGGTTACGGACATTCGTAACATGTTGGGTTACACCGGTTATTACAAAGGTCAGCGCATTTCAGTGATGGGACACGGCATGGGCATTCCATCAATGGTGCTCTATGGGCACGAGCTGATTAATGACTTTGGTGTGAAACGCATCATCCGAATCGGCAGCATCGGCGCGACGCAAAAAGACGTTCACATGCGTGACGTTATCCTAGCCCAAGCGGCAGGCACAGATTCACCGACGAATGCTAAGCGCAGCAGTGGCTACCATATGGCAACGTCTGCAACGTTTGAACTGCTGCACAACGCTTACATGTCTGCGAAAGAGAAGGGCATTGATGTCAAAGTGGGTAACATCTTCACTGGCGATCTTTACTACGATCCGGATGAAGACATGATCCCAGCCTTAGAGCGCTTTGGCGTACTTGGTGTGGATATGGAAGTCGCGGGCTTGTATGGCTTGGCACACCAATTCGGTATTGAATCGCTGGCGATTTTGACTGTGTCTGATCACTGCATTACTGGCGAAGAAACCACAGCAGAAGAGCGTCAGCTTTCTTTCAACAATATGATTGAAATTGCGCTAGAAACAGCGATTAAAGCTTAACCCTACAATTAAGTTTTCTTTGAGAGCTGGCTCGCTGGCTCTCTCTAATACTAAGAACATCTATCTATGAGCCCTTGGAGTGAATTATGAAAAATAAAATAACACTCACCGCAATTAGCTTTCTCGCTAACTTCATTATGGCGGGTTTTGCGACCCAATTTGGTATGTTGGTTGAACCGCTAGCCAACACCTTTGATGCGAACGTTAACGAAGTCGCATCGATTTTCTCACTGTTAAACGGCGGCGCACTTGCCGGTACTATCGCGGCTTTCTTTTTGATTGAAAAAGTCGGCATCAAACGCATGACCGTACTGTGTTACGGCGCGATTGCCGCGGCAGCACTGAGTCTATATGTCGCGCCTTCTCTGTTTATCGTGATGCTCGGCATGACCGTAATTGGCTTCTGTGGCGGTGTCGGTCTTTGTATCGCGGGTACTATCGTGGTGTCGGTGTGGAAAGACAAAATTCAAAGCACCATGCTGGTGGTTCAAGACGCGACCTTTAACATTGCTGGCGTCGTCTTCCCATTGATCACCACTTACGCGCTGACGAACGCAATGAATTGGAGCATCAGTTACCTAAGTGTGGGCGTTGTGGCGTTGGCAACCATGTTTGTTGCCTTACTAACCAACTTTAACCGATGTGGTGGCGAAAGCGGCTCTGAACAAGAAGCAAAATCTGAATGGAACTTCGGCATCATCAGCGGTGGCGTAGGTTTGTTCCTAGGTATGCTTGCGTTGTACACCTTCCTAACTTGGGCACCAATGTTCGTGAAAGAGAAGTTTGATATTCCATTTGAGCAAGCAGGCAATATCATCACTCAATACTGGTCTGCCGCTCTGGTTGGTGCATTGGTTTCTACCGTGATTGTTTCGCGCATGAAGATTCAGACATTCCTACTGACTATCATCTCTGTTGCTATGGTGATCACCAGCGTTATCGTCACCACGGATAAACTAGAATGGTTGTCATACCTGACTTACGGTTACGGCTTTGCTTGTGCTGCGCTTTACAATGCTTTCATCGCTTACGGTGTATCGTTTGTGCGCAATGCAACCAGTAAGAACGTGTCTTACATCTTAATCAGCGGCAGTGCGGGCGCGATGTTCAGCCCAGCTATCAGTTCGGTAATGGAAAGCGTGGTTGGTCTGCAAACCGTGATGTACGCCATTCCAGTTATCTACGCAGTGGTCGTCGCAATGCTGGTGGTTTCAATGAAGTTTAAGACAGTAGAGCAAACGCAAGCCGCTTAAATTAATAAGAGAACAAAAAGGTCTGCATTGTGCAGACCTTTTCTCATTTACGATTGAAGAACTCAGCTATTCTTCGACAAAATTACGCAGTCCGTCCAAGTCGAGAATACGTAAGCCTTTCTTTTCTTTGGCGATAAAGCCCTTGTTTTCAAGCTCTTTCACCGCGCGGCGATAAACACGATCTGAGGTGGCAAATCGCTCCGCTTCCAAATAGTTCTTTTGGAACCCATCCACTGGAAGATCATTTAAATACTGATGATAGATGTCGTATGCCACATTGTAGGTGATTGGGTAGAGTAATCGGCGAGAAAGAATCTCCACCGTATCTTGGTAATCAATCGCGATGGCGCTGGCAAAGTAAAGCGACAGTCGAGGCTGTTCTAACAAGCATTTTTGCAGCTTTTGCGCGTCAATAATCGCAACTTCAACCGGTTCTACAGGAGCAATGTCCATTTGGCAGCGGTAGCCAGTAAAGAACTCCATTTCACCAAAGACTTGTTGTTCACACTCTAGCGTGCCAAGCAGAAAGGTTTTGCCGTTTCTTGCTGTAACGCCCATAGAGATGCGCCCTGAATCGACCAAATATAAGTTCTCGACATGCTCACCTTGGGTGAGGAGCTTTTCGTTTTCATCAAAAATTCGGCGCGTACAGATGCAATCTCGGATCGTTTTTTCGATGAGATGTTTATCTTCACTCCATTGCGCCTCAAAGCGTCCTTTACCTAGGGTTTGTAATTGCATCGACGTACCTTAAATGACAATACCTGCGTGCTCAAAACGTGCCATTAATGGCTTGCTCTCTTGCTGATACCAACTTGTCGGCATGTTGGGTTTTAGCTGGGCTTTTTCTTGTTTGCTGATCACAACATAGCGCAAAAACGTGTCGAGTGTGCTCGTCATTATTTCAAAGCTCATATCGCCATCTTTACTGATGGTTTTTAATAGTCCAACGACCGTATCTTCCGGTATCAATGGTTCGATAACTGCATGTTTGCGCTCGGTAATCGTCTTAGAACAAGGTAGTGAAGCACGGGCAGTTTCCCAACACACTTTATTGGTTTTACTCACGAGGTTGTGTTTGTAGCAGTAATAGCTAAACAAAAAGCGTGACAGGTTCTGCCAGCGCTCAGCTTGGACTTCTAACCAAAGGTGTTGCAGCTCGATATCAGCGTCAGTCATGGGAATGCGTCAGAAAAGGAAAAGAGGGCGCATTCTAGCGTGTTAGGTATACAAAGCCAAAGCGTCTGGTGATTTAGGTACAAATTGGTTGTTCAAAAAACAGCGATAACTTGTCAAAAGCCTGACAATAGCGTTTGAAAACGAAAATAGTATTTTTGTGCTCTATATTTATTTTGAATTTCCAGATTTATAACATTGGTCAAGTTTTTGATTATTGTGGATAAATAATTTTATCAAAATAACTATGTGATTTTCCTTCAGATAGCATGTGGTCGGTAGTAATATCAAACTACGATTATGAGTTACAATTAACAAAATATTGAGAAAGAGAAGCGCATTTTTAGTCTGATGTGGTTCTCCCTTGTTTTGATGTGCTACTGTTTTAATAAAGTATGTGTTTGGTAGGTTTTTATGTTTGGAGTTAGCAAAAATGCTGCGGTTTCTGGCTTGTATCAAGCTAGCGAACTCAGAGCGAAACTATTCTCCAAGGAGTTGGAGATTTTGAGGCTTAGGGCAGAGTCAGAATTCCATCAGGTTCTTGATGAACTATTAAGAATCAAAGATAACAACACCAAGTTGCAGGAAGGTGGACTGAAAGACAAGCTAGAGCAAGAAAAACTCAAGTGGAATGGTTCGCAAATGATGGCCATAGAGCAACGTATTGAATCTGTTCGATTGCTTATCGAAGATTGTCATGCGTATGTTCGCAATGTACAAGAGAGTTTCTCAGAAGATGAAAGCCTCGGTTACTCGAATATGACCAAAAAAGAGATAGAGCATGAGTTGGAAGCTTTGTCCTTTGCCAAAGTTCTGAATTCCTCCGCAAGACAATACTTCTACAATTCACTTGAGTATGAGTTATATACGGACAAGACACCAAACATCGAGTTTTTATACTCGGTGAAAGACCAGATATCCATGTTGCATGAAAACAAAGCAGCATGAGATGAATAAAGAAAGCCCTCGAATCCGAGGGCTTTTTTGTGCCTCCAATCCCAGTTCATTCTCTCAGTTACTCTTGAATGTTATTAAATTAATTATTGCTAATGTCGCTAGCCGGCAAACCTAAATCAAGCAAATGGATTTTATAAAGTTCGTCTTCTGGCAGATTGAGTACTAGAAACTGAGACCAAAGTTCTTGAATGTTAATGAATTGTTTCTTTTAAAGCTCAAGGCGCTTTATATGAGAGTGCTCTTTGTCGTGAGAAGAGTAAATGGTGATGCCTAAGTGGTAACGGCATTTAAGGAACTCATCATATAGAAGAATAAAGATGGAACTAAAAAATCTCACCGTCGCGATAGCGACCTTCTTTGCTAGTACGAATGCGCTTGCTTTAAGTGAGCCATCGCAGCAAGTCACAGAAATATATCAACATCACGCTCATCAAAGCGGTAATGATAGAGCGTTGCCAGATTATGCACCAACTAAGCTGCTTCCCCAGCAACCGAAACCGACCCTTCGTACCCTTTCTACTCGGTCTGCGGAGCAGGCAGCAAACGTGTGTGATGTAGAAGCTTTCACTTCGAACAGTAGCAATGATGTGCTCAACGCAATCAAAACCCAAGGAGCAAGTTGTGTTAATGCGCTTTTCTCAGCCGAGAGTCGAATACAAGAAGCGGCGTTCGACTCTGGGCACATGTACAACATTGCAAAGCACACGACCAATTTAGCGAAAGCCTACGCTGGGGGCGGCAGTGATGAGCTTGAAGCTTTGTTCCTGTATTTGCGAGCAGGTTATTACGCTGAGTTTTACAACAACAAGGTCTCGTTTCTTTCTTGGGTGACCCCTGCAGTAAAAGAAGCCGTCGATGCCTTCGTTAACAATGCGAACTTTTATGAGAACAGTGACCCCCATGGCAAGGTGCTCAGCGAAGTCATTATCACTATGGACAGTGCAGGGCTCCAGCATGCCTATCTACCACAGGTTACGCAGTGGCTCACTCGCTGGGACAGTCAATACGCTCAGAACTGGTACATGCGTAATGCAGTGAATGGCGTATTTACCATTTTGTTTGGTGGTCAGTGGAATGAGCAATTTGTGCAAACCATCGGTAATCAGACTGAGCTTGTTAAAGCACTAGGGGATTTTGCACTGCGCTCGTCAGCTATCGGTGCGAGTGATGAGTTTATGGCAGCGAATGCTGGTCGTGAGTTAGGACGATTAACCAAATATTCCGGTAGTGCTTCCAGTACAGTGAAAAGCAAACTGACCGAGATCTTTGCTCAATACGAGATGTACGGTAGAGGCGATGCCATTTGGCTTGGCGCCGCCGATACGGTCTCTTATTACGCGGATTGTAGTGACTATGGAATTTGTAACTTTGAGTCCCAGTTGAAAGGTTTAGTGCTTTCTCAATCGTACACATGTAGTCCTACCATTCGTATTTTGTCGCAGAACATGACGCAAGATCAGCACGTCGAGGCTTGTTCGAAGATGGGGTACGAAGAGGGGTATTTCCACACTTCACTTGAGACAGGAAGACAACCTGTTGAGGATGACTACAACACGCAGTTGCAGGTCAACATCTTTGATTCAAGCGATGATTACGGCAAATACGCTGGACCGATTTTTAACATCAATACCAACAATGGTGGGATGTACCTTGAGGGCGATCCAGCAACGCCGGGGAACATCCCTAATTTTGTTGCTTATGAAGCGCCTTACGCCAATCCGGATCACTTTGTGTGGAACCTAGAGCACGAGTATGTTCATTACCTTGATGGACGATTTGACCTTTATGGTGGCTTCGGTCATCCAACTGAAAGAATCGTGTGGTGGAGTGAGGGCATTGCCGAATATGTGTCGAAGGAGAACGATAACCAAGCTGCGATAGACACCATCAAAGATGGGTCAACGTTTACGCTCAGTGAGATCTTTGAGACCAGTTATGATGGCTTTGATGTCGATAGAATTTATCGCTGGGGTTACTTGGCGGTTCGATTCATGTTTGAGCGACATAAAGACGACGTAAATCAAATGCTGATAGAAACTCGTCAGGGTAATTGGGCAAATTACAAAGCAACCATCAATCAGTGGGCAATCTTATACCAGAGCGAGTTTGAACAGTGGCAACAAGCTCTTGTTTCTGGTGATGCTCCTAATGCAGTCATAACCGCAAACAGTGAGGGTAAAGTCGGTGAAAGCATTACATTTAGCAGTGAAAACAGCACGGATGCAAACGGGAAGATCGTCAGCGTCTTGTGGGATTTCGGTGATGGCACGACCAGCACACAAACCCAGCCGTCGCACCAATATGGCAGTGAAGGGCAGTACACGATCAGCTTAACCGTGACTGATAATGATGGGCTAACCGCAAGCACGACACACAGTCTTACTATTACGGCGCAGGGCGGTTCTGATGCGCTACCACAAGATTGTGCAGTGCAAAGTAAAATCAGTGGTGGACGCTTAACTGCGGGACAAGCGGCGTGTTTGGCGACGCAACAAACCATTTGGTTGAGTATCCCAGCGGTCAATGAGCACACCAGTATGGCAATCACCACGGCAAATGGGGTAGGCGACCTGAAAATTGAGTACAGCAATGATGGTTGGCCAAACGGTTCAAATCACCATGCGTGGTCAGACAATGCGGGTAATGCTGAGTGTATTACCTTGTCCAATCAGCGCAATTACTGGGGGTACGTTAAAATCTCTGGTGAGTTTGAAAATGCCGCGATTGTAGTGGACTTTGATACCTCAGGTTGTCGTCAGTAAACACTGTTTCTGTTAATTAAGATCAACTGGTCCTAGTAACAACAGAAAATGAAACGCCCAGCACGAGTTTACATTGTGCTGGGCGTTTTTATTCATATTGAATATCGGTTAAGGCTTAGAAGTGCCCCAAGTACTGCCAATCAGCGTTGTTTGGGTTCGCCTCCGTTGGCCAAGGGAAGTACCAGTACTTGCCGTCAATGAGGCGGTAGTAATGGTAACCACCACGGAAGTGGTACACGTAAATATCGTTTATCGTTCCCGTGTTGTTGTTCTCGCCCCAAACTCCCATGCGATCTTGCTTGTGCCAGTTTAAGATTTCGGCTTCAAACTTAGCTAGGTCACTGTTGAGCTCAGCAATGTACTGTTCAATATCCGTATCGCTACCAATAAAGCGCCAATCAGCGTCAGAGGTGTTTTGAACTGGCAACGCGCTGTTCACTCCCGGACGTTTTTGCATAAAGTAACGGCGCTCACCACTTTCATCGGTATCAATGAAAATAGCGTTCTCAGATTGTCCCCATGCCGTTGAACTCGCTTGTTCCCACGTTAGCAACTGCGGTTGATTGAAGTAGTTGGCAATGCGCTGTGCATTGTCGATGTTACTACGATCGACTTTCAGTGGGTTAAAACCAAACTGGACATGGTTTTCCGCTGATCCTAGGTACTTCCAGCCTTCATTGTCTGCTTGGTTGGTTGGGAAATCCGCCGCAGAGATATCACGCATTAAGAAGTAATCGCGAGTGCCGGTGACTGGGTTAGGGTACACGTAAAGTGCACCAGCGCGGCGTTCTGCACTTGTCTCACCATTGTTCAGCACACCCGCTCCGTAGTTGTCTGCTACGAACTTGTCGAAGTCAGCCACAAAGCCAAAGTCGATGCGGTTTAATGCTGCGTTGTCGGCAAACATGACTTGTTCATCAACGTATTGTTTGTAACCGTGCTCCTGACCAACAAAGATAGGACCAACAAGTTTATCTAGCGCTGGGTTTTGATCAGGGATCAAGCTATCTAGCACTTGTTCACCATTCACGTCAGTACAACTTAAGGTGACACGAGTCGGTAGTGGCAGTTGCTCTAGGTTAAAGTGGAACTTATTGCTTTGTGAGTCGTTTAATCGGCTACTTGCAACCGCAATGTTCTGTACTGAGCCATCTTGGCGCTCCACAGTAACTGCACAGCTACGTTGAGAGATCATACTTGGCTGATGCATTCCACCTTGATGTCGCGCGTAACGCCAATCTGCACCGTTGTTGTGTTTCACGCCACTAAACTGCTGGCAATGGGAAGAGGTAAAGTAGCCCGCACCATCATGGCTTGTGCCAGATTTATCAAGCACGCAAAGCGGTACTTCGCCAATTTCGGCGTTCGGCGTGTAAGTCACAGCACCTTCACCGTATTTAGACAGCAGCGAGTAGTCATGATCTTGAGATATCATGCGCTCACGCTGACCATTGATGTTCCAGTACATGTCTTCGCTGCTTTCACAACGCGCCATATCCGCACTGACTGTACCGACGAAGTTTGCGCTTTCGCCGTTGCTTGCTGTGTAGCTGAACTGACAAATACGAGCCTGCTGGTTGTTGACCTTCATCGTTTGCCACAAATCTTGTTGAATTTGCTCGTCAGACAAAGAAGACACCGCTTGCCAACCTTCCGGATGGTAAGTTACGTCGGGTGCAGAAGGCAGCTCAAATACGTTGCCGTAGTTGGAGTAAATTAGCGGGTACACTTGGTTTGCAAGTTCGTTACGCGGATCGTAAATGCCCAACATGGTGACAACAGGCACGCCTGCTGCAGTAGGTACTGGCGTGTCGGTTTGTGCTTCTTCGTAACTTTGGCTTTCTTGATTCCAACGAACATAACCAGTCGAGCTGTTTAAATCGACGTTAAAGCCGTTATTGAGCCACGTTTGTACACGGCGAGACTGAGAAGGGTGCTCTAACGTGTAATGACTAATAGTGCCCAATAGTGCGGCTTCGCCACCGGCTTGAGCGTCACGCATAAAGCGGAATTCACCCGCAAATGGTGGCACCACTTCACCACCCACATCGTTAGTTGTGGCTTCACCTGTCCAGTGTAAGTTACCGATAAAGCGGCGATGCAGAGCATCCCAACCCCAACCAGATTCCAAATCGTGCGTAGAAGCATACCAAGGGTAGTGACCGAGACCATAGTTATGACCCAGCTCGTGCGACCATTCGTTACCGGTTGTTGCCGTTAACGTCACGATGCCACCACCGCCACTGCCGCCATGGTCAATAACGCCGTTGGTGTATACGCCGCGGTTGGTGTGCGCAGTAATATGGTTGAAGCGTTTATTGTAAGCTTGCGAATAGCCAGCACTATCGGTAATGCCAACGTTCGCATTATTCACACCTGTAGAGACCAGTGCTTTACCAATGGCTTCACGCATGTCACCGCCGTGCCAGCCACCTTCACCATCGGAGCTTGTGGTGTAAACCTTACCGTTTGGCAGCGTCACTTTCGGGAAATAAGCGGCAGTGTAATCCGCCATCACCATTTTAGATGCTGGGATTTTCTGGAAGTAATCGGCGCTGAGTTTTGCCATGTTTTTGATCATGGTATTGCCATCACGCGGCGCCGTGAGCATACCCATGTCGATGTTTTGAATGATAAGCTCCGGCGCGCCGCCAAAGACAAGTTCATTAGCAGCTAAGTCGCCTTGGCGATCAGTGTTATCGGTTAAGCGCAGTGACAAGCCTGGCTTCATCCAATCCCATTGCAGCAGCAGTGACCACGCATGATGGGAGAATACCACTTTAGAACGTCCATTCTCTGGCTGATCAGAAGCAGCAAGCGCGCTTGGTGGTAGCATTGGGAGGCGAGTGATGACAGTGCCTTCAAAGCTCACTTCTACCCAAACTTGTTGAACGGTTTTGTCTTCTGGCGTGAATAAAAGCAAAGCTTCACGGTCGATCACCAAGTCAGGGAACAGGTTAACATCGTTTTGATTCGGGGCGGTGGTCGTATGGGTTTGAGCAAAATGGATAGAACCAGTCAAATCGCCATTCAAGTGATTTACTAGCGGCAATTCGTCTGCGTAACCAAGGCGTGCTGCACTTGTCGTGAACTCAATCTTTTGCGGCTCGATACAATCAATCGCATTACACGAAGAAAGCTCCGCCGTGTACCGAGTGTCTGGTTTCAGGTTGCCAATGAACAAGCCAGAGTGAACGTTATCATAACGAACAGGCTCTGAACCTGATTCGGTCAACGTCAAAACCACATTGTCATTCGCGTTTTGCGTAGCCCATTTTAGCTGAACACCTTGATCTGAAACGCTGGCTACGTTCAATGCATTGATGTTTGGCGCAGATAGGTCGCCACAATCAGAAGTCTCGATGTTTTGAATCATATCTGACTGCCAAATGTATTCGCCATTTGGACGCTTCGAGCCTCGGGCTGCAGGGATATATTCTACGTAGCAACCCGTGTCGTCTGGGTTCATCACGCCAAACTCTTTGTGCATCAGGTAGAAGCCACCGTTGTACATGATGAATTCCCATTCAGGACCGACGAAGTCCACCACATTGCGGTAGGCTTGGTCTTGATCGCCGAATAAGAATGGGAACTTAGGGTAGCCATCGAAGTTAACCCAGTATTCATAGCCTTGAAAATCAAGGTAGGTTTCGCCATCACGCTGGGACGTGCCTTGACCTTTGTCTGCTAACTGTTTGAGCATTTCTATGCGTTCAAAGGTTTGGTTACCGACTTCGACCAAGGTTAGGTCGTGGTTCGCGTTTGCGAAAGCGGCTGTACTTCCTAACAAGGATGAGATCAGCCAAGCGAGCGTGTTTTTCTTCATATTAGACTCTACTTTTGCCAATGGAATAGACATTTATGTGTCGCCAGAAGCTCGACACAGTATGGAGGGGATTACATAAGCAATCTCAATGTGAGTGGCTTACAGATTTGATTATCTGATGGGAATTGACGGCGAAATAGATAGCATGAATTGCGCTTGTGATTTTGCTTCCAGCTCTGATTTGATCGCGAAATTAGATTGGTATCTTATGTCCAAATTCGTATTTATCTATCTATACAAAATGATGTTTCCTATGTATGCGAATGGCATGTTGTTCTAAGAAAAAAGGGATTTTTAGCGAGGAATGAATCAGTGAGAAGAAAAAAGCCAGCCCGAGGACTGGCAATCAAACTAAGTTATTTGAAGTTAATAAGAGTTTGAAATGAAAATGAAATTAGAGATGAAGAAAACGCTATTTTTCAACCATCTGGGTTGCACCTTGTAACCAAGTTTTGTCATGCGCATCTAATGATGGGCTGAGCGCTTTGTAAACCTGCGTGTGATAGTGATTTAACCAATCCACCTCGTCTTGGCTAAGTAAGGTGATATCGAGCATGCTGGTGGCAATCGGGGCGAGGGTAATGGTCTCAAAACCGTAAAATGTGCCAAATTCGTTTTGCTCGACTTCCACGACTTTCATGATGTTCTCGATACGAACGCCGTATTCACCTTCGCGATACACGCCCGGCTCGTTGGTGATCACCATGCCTGGTTTCAGTTCCACTTCGCGATGGCTTTGCGAAAAATTTTGTGGACCTTCATGAACATTTAAGCAAATACCAACGCCATGTCCCGTGCCGCATTTATAATCAATACCATGCTGCCACAACACACCGCGAGCCATGATGTCGAGATTGGCACCCGTAGAGCCTTTCATAAATCGAGTCTGAGTCAGTCGGATGACCGCTTTGAGCACTAAGGTGTAGTCTTTGCGCTGTTTAATGGTCGGTGACCCGAAATGGAAAGTACGGGTGATATCCGTAGTGCCGCCAAGGTATTGACCGCCAGAGTCAACAAGAAAGAAATTGCTCTCGTTGACGACGGCATTGCTTTCTTCATCAGCGGCGTAGTGCATTTTGGCACCATGGGCAGCAAAGCCTGCGATGGTGCGAAAACTGTCGCTTACATAATGACGATTTTGACGGCGATAACTTTTTAGCTGTGCCTCAGCAGACAATTCAGTAACAAGCCCACTTGGGACTTGGTCTTCTAGCCAACTCATGAACCGCACTACTGCCACACCATCGTCCTTCAATGATTGTTCGAGATTGGCTAGCTCGGTCGGGTTTTTGCTGGCTTTCATGTCGGTGACCGGGCAAGCCATTGGCTTTAGTGAAACGTTTTGCTCAATTGCACTGACCAACAAACTGTCGGCGTAGCTTGGGTTAAACGCAATAGAAAGCCCTTCACATTGCTGATTCAAATATTGGCTCACGTAGTCGTAATGACGAACGCTGACACCTTGCTCGTTGAGTTGCTTTTCTATCTCAACGGGCAACTTCGCTTTGTCGATAAATGCGGTAGCGCGCGTTTGTTCCACCACAAGATACGCTTCAGATACCGGGCAGTAAGGAGTATCTGCGCCGCGAATATTTAGCGTCCACATTACATCGTCTAACGTTGACACCAACAAACCGTTAACGTGGTTGTCGGCAAGCCAAGAGCGAAGGTCTGCCAGTTTTTGCTTGGTCTCTATGCCGGCAAAGGCGACAGGGTGCTCAAAGATCTGCTCAGTTGGTCTGCTAGGGCGGTCATGCCAGATTGGCTTCAGTAAGTCGAGGTCGAGGATAATCTGGATGTTTTTAGGCTCAAGCGCTTGTTTGAGTTCTTGGTAAAATGCATAGCTGATAGAGCGCCCATCTACCGCGATGGTACTGTTGGCTTCTAACGTGCTGGCTAACCATTTAGGAATACTTGGCGTCTCTGGCTGACGCGCTTTAAATAGGTTGAGTCCAGTACCATGAAGCTGTTCTTCAGCTTGAATGTAGTAACGACCGTCGGTCCATAACCCACCGCCTTGAGTCGTGATAACAACGTTTCCTGCCGAGCCGGTAAAACCAGAAATCCATGTTCGACCAGCCCAATGATCCGCAGAGTATTCACTATTGTGAGGATCGTTGTTTGTTACGATGTAGGCTGCAACGTTATAAGTTGCCATCGCATCTCGCAGCGATGAAAGGCGTTGATTTACCGAGTTTGTTATATTCATGAAAGACTTCCTGAAATCATGTTTGAACAATAGATATGATGTTGCTCAGAGCCAATTTTTGCAGGGCTTTTCTGCCCGCAGAGTTGGGTTGCTTCTGGGCATCGGGTTCGAAAGACGCAACCGCTCGGAGGGCTGAGCGGGGAAGGGAGATCTCCGGGCAGCAATTGGATCTCGCGGTTGCGTGCTAATTGAGGGTTGGCGATTGGCACAGCAGAAAGCAGCGCTTTGGTATAAGGGTGCTGCGCATCATCAAATACTTGGTCGTAACGTCCGACTTCCATCGGCTTACCTAGATACATCACCATTACGCGATCACTAATATGACGTACCACGCTAAGATCGTGAGCAATCATTACCAGTGTCAGTCCCATTTCTTGTTTGAGGTCATCGAGTAGATTGATCACTTGCGCCTGAATGGACACATCAAGTGCGCTAACAGGCTCATCACACACGACCAAGTCGGGATTAAGAATCAACGCACGTGCGATGCCGACACGTTGACACTGCCCACCAGAAAACTCATGCGGATAGCGGTTACGCTGGCTTGCGAGCAGTCCTACTTTGTCCATCATGGCGATGACTCGCTTTTCAACTTCGGCGCGTTTTAGCCCTGGTTCGTGCGTTAGTAGTGGTTCGGCAATGCATTCTGAAATGGTTAAGCGTGGGTTTAAACTGGCTGACGGATCCTGAAATATCATCTGGAATTCGCGACGACGAAGGGCGAGTGCGTTTTTGCCAAAGCCACGCATATCTTCACCTTTCCACGTCAGGGCGCCGTGTGTGGGTTCAACCAAACGAAGTAGGGCTCGCGCCAATGTGGACTTTCCGCAACCGGATTCGCCGACAATGCCGAGGGTTTCGCCTCGGAACACATCTAAGTCAATGCCATTCACCGCTTTGACGATCTTTCTTCGACTAGGAATGATATGGCGCGATACTGGAAAGTGGACTTTCAGGTCGCGGGCAGACAATAACACTTCTTGCTGGGTCATAACGTTTCCTTAAGCCGATTGATGAATAAGAGAAATACTGCCTTGCGCTTTTACATGACAGGCGATGGATTGGCGTCCGTTAAGGGGTGCGAACCGAGGTGTTTGTGTTTGGCAACGTGGCTCACGATAGTCACAGCGTTCTCTAAACGGGCAACCCTTGTGATTGATCAAAGCGCTTGGAGGGTTACCAGAAATGGTTGGCAAACGAGGCATATCTTCGGTAATTGATGGGATCGCCTTTAGAAGCCCTTGGGTATACGGGTGAGCTGACTGGGTGAACAAGGTGTCCGTATCGGCTTGTTCCATTTTCTGTCCGCCGTACATGACTAAAACTCGGTCACACATTTCAGCGACCACGCCCATATCGTGAGTGATGAGCAAGATGGCGGTGTTGAACTCTTGTTGTAACTCACGCAATAGTGTCAGGATTTGCGCTTGTACTGTCACGTCGAGTGCTGTTGTGGGTTCATCGGCAATAAGCAGCTCCGGTTTACACAGCAATGCCATGGCAATCATCACACGTTGGCGCATACCGCCAGAAAGCTCGTGTGGATATTGGTTCATGCGCGTTTCCGGAGAAGGAATCCGCACTGCATCTAGCATCTGAATGGATTCTGCAATGGCTTGTTTTCGGCTCATTCCTTTGTGCACCATCAGCACTTCACTGAGTTGTTTGCCAATCTTCATAAACGGGTTAAGAGAGGTCATCGGATCTTGAAAGATCATGCCGATTTTCTCTGCGCGAATTCGGTTTAGTTGCTTCTTCGACATCGCGAGTAAGTTCTCGCCATGAAAACGCGCCTCGCCCGAGACGTTACCGTTATCAGCTGTTAGCCCCATTAGCGCAAACACCGATTGGCTTTTGCCTGAGCCGGACTCGCCAACGATACCTAGCGTTTCTCCCGCTTGAATCGTGTAGGAGAGGTTGCTGACCGCTTGCACTTGCCCGTCTGGCGTATCGAAGCGCACGTTCATGTTTTCAATTGATAGCATGGGAAGTCCTTATCGATCTTTCGGGTCAAGGGCGTCGCGTAAGCCATCGCCGATGAAGTTAAAACAAAACAGGGTTGCGACCAAAAACAGCGATGGGAAAAGTAGCATCCACAATGCCACGTCGATGGTTTTTGCGCCTTCTGAAATCAAGACTCCCCAACTGGTGTCTGGCGGTTGAACACCTAAACCTAAGAAACTTAAGAAGGATTCAAACATGATGAATCCGGGCACCATTAAGGACGAATAGACCATCACGATCCCAAGCACGTTTGGCAGCACATGACGACGCACAATGGTGAATTTAGATACGCCGATGGAGTGCGCTGCTTCAATAAATTCGCGCTTTTTGATACCGAAGGTTACGCCCCTTACCACTCGGGCAATACCCAGCCATGACACCATGCCAATCACGATAAAGATCAGATAGATGTTGTTGCCAAATAAGGTCACGAACAGGATGACCATGAACATAAATGGCACTGAGTCGAGCACTTCGATGATGCGCATCATTACGCTGTCTACCACACCACCAAGATAGCCGGAAATACTGCCCCAAATAGTGCCAATCACAACGGCAACCAAGGCACCAACAAAGCCAACCACAATCGACAGGCGACCACCTTGCATCGTGCGGGCAAACAGGTCTTGTCCTAGGTCGTCGGTACCAAAATAGTGCCCGCTGCTCAAAGAGGGTTTCCCCAACTCGTAAGGGTCAGCAAGGATGTTCCAATCAATCTCATCATGCCCAAAGGCAGCAAGTGAAGGGCCAAAGGTGATACACAAGATGATGAACGCCAGCACGTAAACGGAGGTCATTGCCGCGCGATTTCTGCGAAAGCGAGTCCACGCGTCTTGCCACAGACTGCGACCTTCTATGGCTTCGATATTATCAACAACTCGGTCTTGTAAGGATTGAGTATCCAGCTTTTTAATCGATAACATGCTCGGCTCCTAAACTCGGATACGCGGGTCGATAACGGTGTAGAGCAAGTCGACCACAAGATTGAAAAAGATCGTCAGTGAAGCAACGATGAGAGTAATACCCATGACTAAGCCGTAATCGCGATTCAGTGCGCCGGAGACAAAGTGTTGACCCATACCGCCAGTACCAAAAAAGATATCGATGATGACCGAACCTGTGACAACCGAGACAAAAGCTGGACCCAGCATGGCGACGACGGGGATCAATGACGGTCGCAGTGCATGGTGGAACAAGATGTATGCAGTCGATAACCCTTTGGCTTTTGCAGTACGAATATAAGGTTGATTCAGTGTTTCAATCATGGCGCCGCGCATAACACGAGCAATACTGGCGATAGAGCCAATCGCAAGGCTTAGCACTGGTAGTACGAGAAAAGCGAGTTGTCCTCCTTCCCAACCACCGGCAGGCAGCCAACCTAAATGAATCGCAAATATCGTCACCAATATTGGCGCGAGGACGAAAGCAGGCACAACAACACCCGTCATGGAAAGGGTCATCAACCCGTAATCTAAGCGGCTATTGCGTTTTAACGCAGCAATGGTGCCGAGCAACATACCAAGTGGTACGGAGATACAAAAAGACAGAACGCCAAGTAGGGCAGAGACCGGCCAAGATTGAGCGACCAACTGAGTCACCGTAAAGTCTTGATAGACAAAGCTTGGTCCTAAATCGCCTTGAGCGAAGTTGGTAATATAAATCCAGAACTGAACCAAAAATGGTTCGTCGAGGTGAAATTTGGCTTCGATGTTAGCGCGAACCACTTCCGGCATAGGACGCTCCATGTCAAACGGTCCACCGGGTGCGATATGCATCAACCAAAAAGAGACCAAAGCGATAAACAACAACGTCGGAATCGCGATGGCTAATCGTTTGAGAATGTACCAAATCATGATCCATCATCCTTTGGTCATTCGACGTCACATGTCGTCACGTCGAGAAAGAGAAAAAAATTGGCCTGAGCTCATCACCGAGAGAAGAGAAGTTCGACACGATATGCCATGTACTCGCAATGTCAGTGCGTGTTACCGAGCCGACTCAGGCCGAAAGCATGCCATTAGTGGACTTTCACATAGACATTCTTGCGGTAGTACGAGGACTCGGGGTTAGTACGCTCGTAGCCACCAACATAAGGCTTGATCAAATATTGATCGTTGCCTGGACGGTAAACCGGGATAATCGCCATATCTTCAATCAGCATGCTTTCTGCTTGTAGATACAGCTTTGAGGGGTCATTCATGGTTTTAGAACGCGACATCAACTCATCATATTTGGGGTTGTTGTAGCGTGAATCGTTGTACTCGCCATTGGAGACGAAGATATCGAGCCATGTTGAAGCTTCGTTGTAGTCTGCGGTCCAGCCGCCACGAGTGATTTCAGTTGGCTCTTTTAATGCGTAGAACACTTTAGGCTCGAGTTGTTTAATGGTGATTTGCGCGCCTAAGCGGCTTTTCCACATGCCTGCCATTGCTGTTGCCATTTTCACGTCTTTAGAGAAGGTAGGAACAGTGAAAGTGAGTTTGAGTGGATTCGCTTTGTTATAACCAGCTTGTGCCAATAAGCGTTTGGCTTTGTCGATACGCTGATTTGTTGTCCATGTCGCGTATTCTGGGGTGTGTGATTGAAAGCCATCGGTTTGTGGCGGCACCAAGGTAAACATTGGGATACCACCGTTTCTTAAAATTGCGTCGGTTAAGATCTTGCGATCAATGGCATAGGATAGGGCTTGTCGAACACGCAGGTCTTTGGTTGGCCCCTGCTGGGTGTTGAGGTAATAAAACGTCGAGCCAAGTGACGCACTGGTGTCTGCGACTTCTTGTGGCAGCTTGGTTATCAGCTTTTTCTTTTGCGCAGAAGGAATCGACATCACTTGGTCTATTTCTCCCGCTAAATAGCGATTAAGCACAACATTGGCATCACCGATCGGCAGCCACGTGATTTTATCCAACACGACGTTGCTTGCGTCCCAATAATATGGATTTTTCACCATCACCATTTTTTCGTTTACCTTCCACTCAGAAACGGTAAACGCGCCATTAGTAACAATGTGTTTTGGTTGCGTCCAGTTGCTGCCGTATTTTTCAACCGTGGCTTGATGCACCGGAGCAAGAACCGGATGACTAAGCAGCTTGATAAAAAATGGAATTGGCTTTTCAAGCGTCACTTGGAAGGTTTTTTCGTCCAGTGCTTTTACGCCAAGTGTTTGCGGTGTTGCTTCGCCTTTCATAATCGCTTGTGAGTTTTGGATGTTTGGAATCGCGGCAAACCAAGCGTAAGGGGAAGCCGTATTGGGGTCGAGTAGGCGCTGCCAACTGTAGACAAAGTCTTGTGCAGTGACATTGTCACCATTCGACCATTTTGCATCACGAAGCTGAAAGGTGTAGACCGTATTGTTGTCGTTCACCGACCAAGATTTCGCAACGCCGGGAATAGTTCTTCCTTGTTTGTCTTGAATGGTTAACCCTTCGAACAAGTCTCGACCAAGGTTAAATGCGGGCTCAGCTGCTTGCTTCGCCGGATCGATAGACGTCACTTCTGCACCGTTATTAAGCGTGATCTCTTGTGCTTCGGCGAGTGTCACGCCCGATGGGTACGGCACGGCGTAAGTCGGAGCGGCAAACATTGGGCTCATGATAGATGCCAACAAAAGTAGCTTAGGTAGTTTCATCCTTTCCTCACTCGATTCATCCTTGAAGGTGAGTTGAATGTATATTGTATAAATTGTTCAGACAATCGAGTTTTAACATACCTGTAACAGGGTGTTAAAAGCTGAGCTTTTTGGTCTCAAAAAGTGAGCCAGTAGAATTTCAATCCATGAATTTATGCCGACTTGGCACAGTCAGATTATCTGTTAAGAAGGTAGGATAAAGAGAGAATGAAGAGAATAAAGCGGATAGAAACGAAAAATCCCCTTCATGCGCGAAGCGAGAAGGGGATCAGCATTAGCGTTTCAAATTCAGCGTAAGTTGCGCTTTATTCTCAAGGTTATTTCACTAGGAAGTGCTTAACGAACTCAGTGATTTTAACCATGTCGTCAACGGCAATGAATTCTTCTGTGGTGTGTACTTTCGCCATACCAGTTGAAAGGTTTACCGTTGTTAGACCGTTCTTGTTGAAGTTGTTTGCGTCGCTACCGCCACCAGTGCCTTTTGTGAATGCATCGATGCCCATGTCAGCGAATGCCGCTTTGATTGCTGACACGTGAGCGTTGTCTTCTTCGATAACAAAAGCGTCGTACGCGCGGCTTGATTCGATTTCAACTTCTGCGCCGTGTTTTTCACATACTGACTCGAAGGTAGAGATCATGTGGTTCACTTGTGCTTCTAGCTTCTCACCGTTTAGAGAGCGTGCTTCAGCAACAATTTTTAATTCCGGCATCACGATGTTTGTCGCTTGACCGCCGTTTACCATACCGATGTTTGCTGTGGTTTCTTCGTCGATACGAAGCAGCTTCATCTGGTTGATTGCATCTGCCGCTACCATGATTGCGCTGATGCCTTCTTCAGGTGCTAGACCCGCGTGTGCAGGGCGACCTTTGATTGTCGCAACGATTTTTTGCTGACCAGGTGCCGCTGTCACGATGGTGCCGATAGGGCCGCCTGTATCCAGTACGATCGCTTCTTTAGACGTTACGTGCGTCATGTCGAAGTACTCAGAGCCGAACAGGCCGCCTTCTTCATGCACAGTGAAAGCAAGCTCTAACGTTTTGTGCTCTAGGTTTTCAGCTTGGATGCAGCGAACCGCTTCCATGATCGCTGCGATGCCTGATTTGTCGTCACCACCAAGGATCGTATTGCCTTTAGAGCGAATGATGCCATCTTCGATGATTGGCTCGATACCAATACCAGGCGTTACTGTATCCATGTGGCAGCTCATTAGGATAGAGCCTTCTTTCTTGCCTTCTAGACGTGCGTACACGTTGAAACCGTTAGAAATGTGTTCTGGTACTGGTAGTTTGTGAACCGTAAAGCCTAGTTCGCCCAGTTGCTCAGCCAGAGTTTCTGCAATTTGTTTTTCATTCATAGATTCGCTGTCGATGCGAACCAGTTGGCAGAAATGTTCAACTAGACGTTCTTGATTAATTTGTGTCATTTGGATGTCTCTTTCTTTCTTGGTCGAGACCGCAGCGGTATAGAGTGCGAGCCCGAAAGGGAACAGAACACCTCTTATTACACAGCTAATCCATGTGAAAACTGTCTTGAATCAAAAAACACCTCTGCCTGACATTATTCTGACCTGTGAATTACCGGATCTGATGCGGCGGTCACGAAAGTAAATAACAGCTAGGAAAGCACGAGGGTAAGAGCTACGTATGAAATCAGTGTTAGGGGGAATAGGACGTAGAAGAATGATGTGAGCTTTTTACGAATCTCTATATGTCGAGAAAGTCTCTGTTTTAACTGAAGTAGTTCAGTATTTATGTACAGAGTCGAGCTATTTTTGTAATTGATGAAAAGTTAGCAGTATATGTGTAGAGCTGATTGTAATTTACCCTCTATTTATTGAAGCAATGTCACGAATGTGGATTAATACAATCTCTGTTTATTCATGTCCTCTCGCACTGCCTTTCTGGATAGACCGAACTCTGCAAAGGGTTCGGTCGCTTTAGTTTCAATGCTGCTAACCTTTTGTTTTTATGTATTCAACACCCTAAAAAAGCAAAAAGCCGAGTAGGGTACTCGGCTTCACTATTGATTTGACTTTATTCGTATCGATGAATGCTTAGCAGGGTTAATCCAATCAACCACTCAACCGTGCGTTGGCTATCTTTGTGCAACTTGTAAGAAGCCACTGCCTCTACCTGATTTTGAAAGTCTTTGAGGTAAGGAGTGTGGTGCTCGCAAACGGTCATCAAGAATGCCAAGCGCCAGATCGCCATGAATTCAGAATCTTCGAAATGTTGCTTCCAACTACTGACAAATGCCTCTTCGCTACCGGACAGGTCGAGCTTATCCACCAACATTTTCAGCAGTCTGCCTTGCAGAGCGCGAGGGATATCGGCTTTCTTTGCAAAGTGGTGGCTTATCCCTGTCCTCGATATTCCCGATTGCTCGCTCAACGTTGTGTAAGACATTTTCTCGTAGCCAAGCGTGATCAGTTGCTCTGTCGCGACATCGAGAATGGTGTTGATCGTAATTTGGGTATCTGCGTGAGTTCGGCGTGCCATAACTATTTGCCAATGTTGTGGTTAAAAAAACGATACTAACACTTATCGTCTTGCATTCCATATAAATATCCTTAACGGGACCTTGTTTGAATGATAAATGCGCGTTACTGCCCAAAATAATCGCCACGGTAACAAGTTGTTTACATCTTGCTGCGGTGTGTAAATTGATGTGGTATATGATAATGCATTGATATAGCTCGCTTTCCGTATAATTGTCGTAAACGTTTGCTATAACAAAATTGTGTGTAACATAAATTTTACAACTGCCGTTTAAAACTGCGTAAAGCCAGATTTCCACTCATGTATTCCAATTTTTCTCCTCCTGCGCCAAGTTAGAAATATCGAAAGAGAACGTATGTTCAAACACAACAATGACATAAGGAGAAAGTCATGGTGGACACCTACAACCCATTAGGCACGGATGGATTCGAATTTGTGGAATACACAGCGGCGGATAGCGAAGGTATTGAACAACTGAAAGCGCTGTTTGTATCGTTGGGTTTTGCAGAGATCGCAAAGCACCGTTCTAAAGAGGCTTGGCTGTACCGACAAGGTGACATCAGCTTTATCGTTAATGCTCAGCCGCATAGTCAGGCAGAAGGCTTCGCTAAAGTTCATGGCCCTTCAGTTTGTGGCATGGCTTTTCGTGTGAAAGACGCGAACGTAGCACTCAAGCAAGCGCTGGATAACGGCGGTGAAGAGTACAAAACGGAAATCGGCCCGATGGAGCTGAGCATTCCGGCGATTTACGGCATTGGTGAAAGCCTTCTGTACTTCGTTGACCGTTACGGCAAACAGAGCATTTACGATGTTGACTTCCGTTTCTATGACGATGCAGACGAGCGCCTAGCGAAAGCAGACGTTGGTATGTACGAAATCGACCATCTGACCCATAACGTGAAGCAAGGCAACATGGACGTGTGGTCTGGATTCTACGAGCGCATTGGTAATTTCCGCGAGATTCGCTATTTCGACATTGAAGGTAAGCTCACTGGGCTTGTTAGCCGCGCAATGACCGCGCCGTGTGGCAAGATCCGCATTCCCATCAATGAGTCTTCTGACGACAAATCCCAGATTGAAGAATTCATCCGTGAATACAACGGTGAAGGTATTCAGCACATCGCGATGACCACCGATGACATCTACCAAACCGTTCAAACACTGCGTGATCGTGGCATGGACTTTATGCCAACGCCGGACACGTACTACGAGAAAGTCGACGAGCGCGTAAAAGGACACGGCGAAGACGTAAGCAAACTGCGTGATCTGCAAGTTCTTATCGATGGCGCGCCGACCAAAGACGGCATCTTGCTGCAAATCTTCACCCAGACCGTTATTGGTCCAGTGTTCTTTGAAATCATTCAGCGTAAAGGCAACGAGGGCTTTGGCGAAGGTAACTTCAAAGCCTTGTTTGAATCAATTGAAGAAGACCAAATCCGCCGAGGAGTACTAAGCGATGCATAAATGGATCACATTCCCTCATCGGGAGGGAGTGTGCTCCAAGCAAGCACATGCTGATTTCCCGGAAGAGGCAATTTACGAACGTGAAGCAGGTCGAAGTGGGTTCTTCGGTCCTGCGGCACACTTTCATCATCAACACGCACCGACAGGTTGGTCTGAGTGGGAGGGCGATTTACGTCCGCGCGCTTTCGATTTCAACCTAGTCGAAACGGCGAGTCAGATTTCGCCTTGGGCAGTGCCGCATCTGCTACACAACGCCAACTGTAAGATCCGTGTATGGCGTATGGATGAGAAGATGGACTTCTTGGTGCGTAACGCCGATGGCGATGAGCTGCTGTTCATCCATCACGGCACGGCAGATCTTTATTGCGACTATGGTCATCTCAAAGTGAGCGAAGGCGATTACGTGATGATCCCACGCTCAACCAGTTGGCGATTAGAACCAAGTGAGCCAATGTTTGTTCTGATGATTGAAAACACCGATGCTGCTTATTCTTTACCAGAAAAAGGCATGGTGGGTAATCACGCTGTGTTCGACCCAGCGGTTTTGGAAACACCTTCCATTAACGATGAGTTTCGTGCGCAATACTCAGAAGCTCAAACTCAAGTTCATGTGAAGCGCCATGACAAAGTCAGCGTGATTACTTACCCATTCAACCCGCTTGATGCGATTGGTTGGCACGGTGACTTGGCTGTGGTGAAGGTGAACTGGCGTGATATTCGACCTTTGATGTCGCACCGTTATCACTTACCGCCTTCTGCTCACACTACATTTGTTGGTGCTGGATTCGTGGTATGTACGTTTGTGCCACGTCCAATCGAGAGTGACCCTGGCGCACTGAAGGTGCCGTTCTATCATAACAATGACGATTACGACGAAGTACTGTTCTACCACGCAGGGGATTTCTTCAGCCGTGACAACATCGAAGCAGGCATGGTGACTTTCCACCCAGCAGGCTTTACTCATGGCCCTCATCCGAAAGCGTTCAAAGCGGGTCAGGAATATAAGAAGAAGTTTACCGATGAAGTGGCAGTGATGATTGATACGCGCCACGCGCTCGAGTTTTCTGACGAGCTCGATAAGGTTGAAAACAAAGAATACGTCTATAGCTGGCAAGAGAAGTAAGGGGCAAGGATGAAATTAGCAACCAAGAAAAATGGTACTCGCGATGGTCTATTGATGGTCGTGAGCAAAGACCTGACACAATGTGTGCCGGCAACCGAAATTTTCCACGCGATGCATCTCACGCCAACCATGCAAGTGGCATTGGATAACTGGGATAAAGTCGCGCCACAACTGGAAGAGCTTTATAACGCGCTAAACAATGGTTCGGTTTCAGGAAGTGAAACGTTTGAATCCCACTATCTAGAGTCACCATTGCCTCGCGCCTATCAATGGGCAGATGGCAGTGCTTACGTCAATCACGTCGAATTAGTGCGTAAAGCGCGCGGTGCGGAAATGCCAGAAAGCTTCTGGACCGACCCTTTGATGTATCAAGGTGGTTCTGACGCATTTATTGGTCCTTGCGACAACATCGAATTTGCTAGCGACGAGTGGGGTATTGACTTCGAAGGTGAAGTTGCCGTGATCACCAGTGACGTCCCGATGGGAGCAAGTATTGCAGAAGCACAAGAATCCATTCGCCTTATCATGCTCGTTAACGATGTGTCGTTGCGTGGTTTGATACCAGCGGAGCTGGCAAAAGGTTTCGGCTTCTTTCAATCAAAACCGTCCTCGGCGTTTTCTCCTGTTGCCGTAACGCCAGATGAGTTGGGTGAAGCATGGTATGAAAACAAAGTGCATCTGCCGCTTGTTTCAACCTATAACAACGCGCCATTTGGTTGTCCGAATGCAGGCGTAGATATGACGTTTGATTTCGCTGATTTGATTGTTCATGCCAGCAAAACCCGTCCACTTTCTGCGGGCGCAATCATTGGTTCGGGCACAGTATCGAATAAGCAGGGCACGGAGCATGGCACCTCTATCGAGGAGGGTGGCGTAGGTTATTCGTGTATCGCAGAAGTGCGCATGATTGAAACCATTCGTGATGGCAAACCGTCGACGAGCTTTATGTCGTTTGGTGACTCTATCAAGCTTGAGATGTTTGACGCAGATGGCAACTCGATCTTTGGCGCGATTGATCAGCAAGTCAGCCAATACCTAAAACACTGAGAGTGAGGGGCAAGGGAAGTATGAGCGATAACATCACCTTCTATGGTTATTGGCGCTCCTCGGCGGCTTATCGAGTGCGCATTTGTTTGAATTTAAAAGAGCTGAACTATGAGTCCAAATCGGTTCATTTGGTACGTAATGGTGGCGAGCAGCATAGTGCGGAATACCATGAGCTAAATGCCTCTGAGCTTGTGCCAGTGCTGGTGGATGGTGATATTCAGTTAAACCAATCTCTTGCCATCATTCAATATCTCGATGAGCAGTATCCACAAGTTCGAGTGGTTCCAGAGAAATTGCCGCTTCGTTACCTTGCTTTGGCTATGGCTCAGGATATCGCGATGGAGATCCACCCACTTAATAATTTGCGCGTGTTGCAGTATCTAGAAGGGAAGCTGTCGTGTGATCAAGAGGCGAAAGTCGAGTGGATTCATCATTGGGTAAATCAAGGCTTTACTGCGTTAGAAGAGAAACTAAACCAGCATCGACAACAACATGGAAACTGTATCTACAGTGTGACTGACTCTCCCTCTGTTGTTGATATTTGCATAGTGCCTCAAGTGTACAACGCGTTACGTTTTGGAGTGGATATGACTCCTTATCCGGTAATTAGCTTGATTGTAGAAGCATGTAATCGACTGCCTGCGTTTATTGATGCCATGCCAGAGAACCAACCTGACGCGAACAGCTAGCACTCTCACTACATCTTAATGATTAATAAACGGGCTCTTAATGGAGTCCGTTTTTGTTCTCTCAACTTGACGTAAAAATCGTGTTCAAAACGTTGGCTACTGTTATCATCACCCCGCAAAATTTATCGGTTTTGTTGCTCTGGCTAAAATTTCCATTTAGGCTTTGAGCAACTAGTTGTTTTGGGCGCACTTTATCTATGACCAACATCTTTATCATTGTTGTTCTACTTGTTGTTTTCTTCTTTATCATTCAAAAGTACGTGATCAAAAACGATGACACGCGAGACTTCCCATATCGTTCGAAAGGTCCTTTATTAAAAGGGCAAGAAGGGGCGTTTTTTAATGCGTTAAGAGCGGCGGTTGGCGATCATGCTGTGGTGTTTGCCAAAGTAAACATGGCAACGTTGATCGCACCAAAAGAGATTAAGAACAAGAAGCAGTTCTTTATTGCCAGTAACCGAATTTCACGCAGCTACTTTGATTACGTTATCTGCGACCCTAGAACGCTTGAACCACGTGTGATTATTGAGCTTGATAACGGTCAGCAGCTGCATAAAGGCAAAGTCGAGCGCCAAAAACTGCTCATGCACGTGTGTAAATCGGCGAACCTTCCTTTGATTGGCGCATCGGTAAAACACAGTTACCAAGTGGGTCGTTTACGTCGTTTATTGGCAGCACACATTGATCTGATTGAACCGGATAAAGAAGTCCGCTTTTGTAAAAAGTGTGGCAGTCCGATGATCATCAGAACAGCAAGCCAAGGTGAGTTTAAAGGCCGACGCTTCTTCACTTGTAGCCGTCAGCCAAACTGTACCTACACAGAAAACTACAACGTGGTGTTTGATACCGAAGACGAATAACCATTTCGTTCCTAGATAATGAAATAGAGAAAGGCTTCAACTGGATTGGTTGAAGCCTTTTTTGTTTTACCGTTGAACAAAGAACAACACTTATCAACATCCGTTCTGGTAGCTCCTATACTTTGGTAAAGAAAGAAGAATAGGGAAGCGTTATGCGATATGGATGGATTCTTTCAGCGCTGCTACTCACGTTCAGTAGTCATGCACAGCAGTCACTCAAACCACTTGAATGCCAGTTAACAGATACACCTCAGGACCATTTCTTGTTTTATCGTGAGCAGATGGTTTACCACAGTGAGCAGTTTGCGATTTTCCAAAATTTCAAAGGGCGAGTCAGTACTCAAGTGGATCTTAAAACGGGCAAACTGATTCGCACAACGTTCATTGGTGAACCGTTCGAGCCTAAATACCAAATTTTGTTTGGCGATTGCCCAAACGTATCGCAAGTTTTGCAAATTTGGATGCTCAGTGAAGTGCCTTACGACAATTAACCTAAAACACAAAAGTTAAGTAGATCACACTTTTAACCTCACTCAAGTTGAGGCTTGACGATAAAATCGTCTGAAAACGGGTGTTGAGTTTAGATTTTCGCCAAACGATTCAAAGTTAATGAATTTATGCTTGCACCCCTCATAGGATATAGCTAATATCCTTCTCGTTCTTAAGGAATGGGTCCGTAGCTCAGTTGGTTAGAGTACTACCTTGACATGGTAGGGGTCGGCGATTCGAGTTCGCCCGGACCCACCACTCCTTAAAGCCATACTAAAACCAAAGTATGCCGAACATAAAATTTGGGTCCGTAGCTCAGTTGGTTAGAGTACTACCTTGACATGGTAGGGGTCACCAGTTCGAATCTGGTCGGACCCACCAAATTTAGTTCTTCGTGAACAAACGCAAAGCCCGCTATTTTAGCGGGCTTTGTTGTATCTGAACCGTTTGAATTGTGAGTTTGAGCTGTCGCAACTTACAATAACTGACGCAAATTGAATATATGTACCCAGTGCAAATAGTCACTTGGTTCATGGAATCAGCCACTAAGCCGTTAAATAAACTCAACAACACAGTAAAAACGTTCAGGAAGATACTTTTCGCAAGCTTATAAACCCCACTCAAGGCTTAGCCTTTCATAAAATTCCTTTCAACAAAACGATATCAATTGAGAGGCCTTTATGTGTAAGTCATCCGGTTACAGCAAGTATCAAAAACGAGTCATTAAATTTCTAAATGACTTGCTTGGCGCCGACACTCCTTTCTCTTATGAAAGAACACAGACGAATCATCTTAAAGTGCTTATCGATGGTGTACCAAAGCCAATTTTTACCGGTTCGACTCCATCTGACTGTAAATCAATTAATAACTTTATGGCGGAAGTAAAGCGTGAGCTTAGAGCAAGTAAAGTTAAAAAAGACGACTTTCAGTCAAAACCTAAACAGGTTCATTCAATCAGGTCTTCGAACGATAAATTAATCCAGGGGTGTATCAAATCGCTTCGTACACGTCTACCTATCTTGAAATCTCAAGAAGAGTCTCGTGTTTTAGAAACTCAGGAGCTAGGCGATATCAACGAGAGCCGTTTAGACGTAGTGAAGCATTCCATCTCATTCGCACTGCAAGCACGTAAAGACGGCGTGTATATCAAACGAAATGAGATGAGAGGGATTGAGCAAGCTATTTTGAAGCATCTGAATTTCATGTTGCCAACAATTGCTTACTACTCTGAGCTCTTAGTAAGTAAAAACAAATACAACCAGAAGAGTTATGAACCTTTGCCTGTAGAAACAGTGATGAATGAGTTTGATGTTCGAGAGTTTAGGGCTAAGAGCGTTGTAAGTATTGATTCTTCGTCGAAAACGGTGCCGAATGTAGAGAATTTGGTTGTTTCAAAAATCAAGAAAAGCACAAGTACAGCCCATTCTGTGAAACAAGATAAAGACTCCGTAGCAGAGTTAATGGATATGCCGTCAGATAGTCGAGTGAGCTCGCTGCGTAAACTAACTAGGGTACAAGCTCTAACGCTAATTGACGATTTAAACCACGCGTTAGCTTTGAACCGCGAACAAGATATAGATGCAGTTGTTGAACTGATTCGTGATAAAGATCTGCCTCTAGAGGCTATTATTTCTCGTTTAGAAGCCGCGTAGACCCAAACGATCACACTATCGCTAGCTGTTTAGTGTTGGCGATAGTTATTAGATTCGTGCCAAGGAGCTCATCATGGTACAGAACTTGATTCGATGTATTGCCACACAATTAGTTGCTGTGATGCCTAGCATCCTAGAAGCGATGTTTGATGAGCTAGTTAGCTTTATTAGGGGAGTTGAATAGTTGGAGTTATATTTGTTATCAAATTATTTAATATATTTTTTTAAATTAAAATTGATGTTGAGTTT
>NZ_JH976122.1:414484-481046 GCF_000305755.2 Vibrio sp. HENC-03
TCTCATTCACATTGCGTATTAAATCAAATAACCTTGCTAGCTCTCTTATTTATAAAAATGACCCAAATCATTGTACAAATAGATATTTTATTAAACTTCCATTTGAATGTTTGAGAATGGCGTTCTGTTAATATAGAATGCTGCCGTCCAATTACATACTACCGAATTACTTATATGACCGAACTATTAGCATCACTTATCGCTTCATTTTCTGCAGAGTCCATTTCAAATGGTTTTATCTACCTTATTTTATTGTTGCTAGTTGGTTCGATCTTATTGGCAATATTAGGGAAAGCACCACGCTTTACTGCAAGTACAACTAATATTTTAACATCATTGGGTATTCTTGGTACGTTTGCAGGCATCGTAGTTGGTCTGATGGACTTCGATCCCCAAAACATTGATGGCAGTATCGAATCACTGCTTGGTGGCCTAAAGACTGCATTCCTGACAAGTTTAGCAGGTATGGCTGGTTCTATTTTTTATAAAGCTGCGTTAGGTTTAATTCCTCAAAAAGAACGCGAAGAAACGAAGTCTGTAGGTCCTGAGGAAATCTTCTCAGTTATGTCACAACAACTGAAGGCTTCTACAGAGCAGTTAAACGCTTCGAATGAGTTGCTATCTGCGATTAAAGGTGACGAGGATTCGTCATTGACCTCACAAATTAAGAACCTCAGAACAGACATTAATGACGGTCAAAGAACATTAAACGACCAGTTTAAGCAAACAACAGAGCGTAATGCTGAATTCCAGAGCACACTATGGAAGAAAATGGATGAGTTCGGTGAACTTCTGTCTAAGTCTGCAACAGAACAAGTAATCAATGCTCTAAAAGAAGTAATTGTTGATTTCAACGAGAAGTTGACGGAGCAATTTGGTGAGAACTTTAAGCGTTTGGATGAATCAGTTAAGAAATTAGTCGATTGGCAAGAAAACTACCGCCATCAACTAGAGGATATGGCGACCAAATACCAGTTGGGCGTTGATGCAATTTCATCCACTGAGAAATCTGTAGCGCACATCAATGAGCGAGCGGAAGCCATTCCTGTAACAATGGAGAAGCTGCATCAAGTTATGGAACTAGGTCATGGTCAGGTAACCGAGTTAGAACACAGACTTGAGGCATTTAAAGACTTGAGAGATAAGGCTGTTGAAGCTATGCCTCAGATTCGTGAGCAAATGGATACCACAATGGCAGTAATTGGTGACTCAGTAAAAGCGGCCTCAACGCACTACGAGTCAATGTTGGTTGAATCTCAAAAGATCATTGATAATTTTAGCGCGACAGCGAACCAGAGTGTTGAATCAATGCGAACTAACCTTGAGGAAGGCGCGACTAAGGTTTCACATGAGCTAGAGAGTCGAGCAGTAGAAATTGGTGGCCGCTTGGCTGAAGCATCTAACGATATTACGGACAACGTAACAACAGCCTCAGGGGCACTTCAGAATAGTGCTACCTACCTCACAGACAACGCTGAACAAATTAAGCAACAGCTTGAAGACTCTATTGTTGAGCTAAATAGTCAGCTTCGTGTTCTAGTGGCTGAGATTAAAGATGATGCAAAAGATACGGGAACAGTATTAAAAGAAGCAAACCAAGAGCTTCTGGCAAGCACTAAAGAAATTCAACAGGAAACAACAAACGCTATTTCTAAGCTTCATGAACGTCTAGAAACAACGTTAGAAGATGTCTTCCAGGTACAAGCTCAAGCGGTGCGTAGAACCTTTGATAGTTTAGAAGACCAAATTACAGACTCTGTTGGTAAGACAGGCAGCGCGGTAGAGAAGCAAGTTGAAGTGCTTGACCTTCAAATGCAGCAAGAGATTAACCGTACCATGAGTGAAATGGGTGAAGCTTTAGCAACGATCACTCAACAGTTCACTCGTGATTACCAAAAACTTGTTCGTGAAATGAACAACGTTGTCACGACTAGCAAAATGGCAGTGTAATCATGGATAAGGTTTTCGGAAGCTCGAAAAAGCACAGCGACAGCGGTGAGCATTGGATGTCGGTGTCAGACTTAATGGCAGGTTTGATGATGGTATTCCTTTTCATCTCCGTTGCTCTGATGCGAGATGCAATGGTCGAGCGCGACAAAATTAAAGAAGTTGCTGAAACTTATCAACAAACCCAACAAGCAATTTACGTTGCCCTCTACGAAGAATTCGAAAAAGATTTGATAAAGTGGGGGGCTGAGATAGATCGAGAGACATTGAGCGTAAACTTTACAGCTCCTGATGTACTATTCGCAAATGGTAGAGCTGATCTAAATGAAAACTTCCAATTGATCTTGGATGATTTCATTCCTCGTTATCTTTCGGTTCTGGATAGCTATAAGCCAATCATTCAAGAGATCAAGATAGAAGGTCACACTTCCAGTCGATGGAATCACGATTCGACAGATTATGAGGCGTATTTCAACAATATGCGATTATCGCAATCACGAACGCGAGCGGTACTAGGTTACATCATGAGCTTGGAGCCTGTTGTTGACGAACATTACCATTGGGTTAAACAGAACGTAGCTGCGGTTGGTTACTCTTCATCAAAGTTGACGCTTGATGAGCTTGGTAATGAAGATGAGCAGAAATCTCGACGTGTATCTTTCCGCGTTATAACTAACGCAGAAGAACAAATTCGTAAGATCTTGGAAGAGGTTTAACTTGAAACTGAGTATTAGCTTCAAAAACCTAAATGCTGCCATTGAGTTAATGGAGCCCAAAAAGAAAGGCGAGTTTAATCTAGCGTTTGTCGAAACCAGTATTGAAAAGCTGGACTTGGAGCTGGCTAAAGGTAAAGACGTTGAGCTCAAAGATGTTGATGTAGATTCAGGATTACTGAGCTACAAAGGGCGTCAGGTTCTTTTGTATATAAAGGACCATGGTTCAGCTGTTCAGAACGTAATTCGAAAACCAGAAACAGGTAATAAATTCCACGTAGCCGATTGTTCAAAACTTAAATCGATGCGTTCAGAAGGTCGTTTTGAACGATATGTTGTGATAAATGATACCTCGGGCGAGTTTCCTATTTCAGGGGCGTCATACTATGGTGGCCATCAAGAAGAAGGAAAAGCAAAGCTTAAGATTTGTAAATTCTGTCTAGGTCAACTGAACTATCAGGGATACTCGTCTGGCAACGACCGACATGCAATCTTTGACGGATTCGATATGGCTGAATTTTTTTCTACTTACAGCTCATTCTTTCCTCATTTACCTTCACGTCAGGCGGAGACGGCAGAAACTGGTTATAGTAAAGATTGGTCTAAGATTTCGTCTCATTATCGTGTAGATAAAAATTTCAATTGTGAGCAATGCAATGTGAGTTTAAAAGCACATCGTCACCTATTGCACGTCCACCATATCAATGGTGTTAAATCGGACAACAGACTCAAGAACTTAAAAGCCTTGTGTATCGACTGTCATAGCAAAGAGCCATTGCACTCACATTTGGCTTTGAGCCATACGGAAAGGCAGTTAATAAATAAGCTTAGAAGTGAGCAAAGTTTGTTAGAAGATTTGGGTAATTGGCAAAGTCTATTTGATTATGCGGATCCTGGTGTGCACGGTGTTCTACATGCTTGTAAACATTCACATTTGCGTATGCCTGAAATTAACCACTTTGTTACTGACCGATTTGGTGACCTTTCGGCAAGGCTTGAGTTAGCTTGGCCTGATGTTAAGTTTGGCGTTGCAATTTCTGAACACGATATTGAAGACGCAAAGGAATCTGGGTGGGAAGCCGTAACAGTTAATGATTTTCTTCTGAACTATCGCACACAAGCAAACTACCTGAGAGCTTAATTTATGAAAGTGACACTTGAAACAGTGTTAGAAAGAATAATTGCAGTAAATCATGCTTGGAAGCTTTCTCGTGAAGAGTTTGGGCAGGATTTCGTTGCAACTAAGTCTCTTCGAGATACTAAGTCTTCTCTTCAGGCCACATTGGTCAGAGATTTTCCAGAAGATGTTTATCTTAAAGTAGCAACAGACTCAGAAAGTCATGGTGAAACGATGTTTAGCGTTAGGCTAAGAAAGCCCATCACGATAAATGATGTAGTGCGAGTAGATGCCGAGCATTTACCAGTAAGAATTGCAAAACAGATTTTTTCTGAACACGAAATACAAAAATATCTAGGAAGTTAGAAGGCTAGTCATGTTTGATTCAATGGCATACATCTCAGGCGACTGGGTAACAGATTTAATTATTACGGTAACGGGAAGTCTGTTTTTGGTATTTAGTTTTAAGTTACTCAGCTCTACTCGAGTTGCTAAGAGACGCTTGTCCGGTGTTTTATCTATTAAACACGCTAACAGCGAACCGATTCTTAAGCCTAATGAGCTAGATTCAGAACAATTATCTTGGGTGAATGAGCACCTGGTTTACACTCCAGTAGATGAAGGGTACAAAGTAGATCAAAAAAACGGACTCTGGTTAAGTAAAACGCCGCTTTCATTAATGACACCAAACATCGACCCTAATCGTTACAAGCTAGTGCCAGCGTTGCTCACTAGTATCGGTATTACAGGTACGTTCCTAGGTATAACGATTGGACTTAGTCAGTTTAGTATGGCTGGTGACTCGAAGGCTTTGCTAACTTCGGCAGCTGAATTACTAGAGGGTATGAAAACAGCATTTTATACCTCACTTGCGGGTTTAAGTACCTCCGCTTTGTTTATGGCGTTTGTTAAGTGGTCATCTAGTTCTATCTCTAATGCCCAGCACAAGTTTCAACTTGAAATCTCGAAGAATTACTTTGAAGCGAGTGCAATATACTATTTAAAGGATTTGGGAAGTGAAGGGCGGCGAGAGGCCATAGATGCTCAAGTTAGAACGGCCGATGCAGTTGAAAAGTTAGGTACAAACATCAATACGGCACTAACAAGCTTTTCGGATGCCAGCCGCTCGTTAGATGGAGACATGATTGCAGAGAAGATCTCTGATTCAGTGACGAGTGCAGTTAATACGCAAATGGTTCCTGTACTGAATGCCATCAAGTCTGAGTTGGCGACATTAAAAGAAATCAAAGAACAGTCTCAACAAGAGCTGGTGACTTTCCTTGTAAAAGAAATGAAATCTGAGCTCATAGAGCCAGTAACTGCTGAGTTGAAAAATACAAGTGATGCCTTGAATGAAAGCAACAAGGTAACGAATGAGCTTAACAGTAACGTTGAAAAGGTTGTAACAACAACTTCTGAAACAGTTAAGACTATCAATGGATTCCAAGTAGAGACCATGGTCAAACTTCAAGGCTTTGCGGAGTCGTTGAAATCTATCTTGACTCGCTTTAATGAAGAAACACAAGGTGCAATGGGCACTATTGCTTCGGAAGTAAAAGGTATGCTTAGTGATGCTAGCGAGGGAATGAATAAGCAGAGAATTGCGTTTGAAGAAAGCTCTCAAAGAGCAGCATCAGCATTTGAGGGCATTAAAGAGTCTATGGATTCAGCGCTTTCTGAGCGAAAAGAAGCTGAGCAGGCACTATTCGTTGAAGTAGAAAAGCGTATTTCAGTTCTATTGACTGATTCTCAAGACGCAATGAAGACCATTACCTCTCAAGTCAACGTAATGCTAGAAAGTGCGAGCAACGGAATGGATAAGCAGCGTGTCGCATTCGAAGAGAGCTCGCAGCGTGCAGCTACTGCATTCGAAGGTATTAAAGACGCCATGGACTCTTCGCTATCTGAGAGACAACAAGCAGAACAAGTATTATTTAGTAATGTCGAAAAACGTATTGGAACATTGCTAGAAGAGTCACAAACCGTATTTGAAAAGCAAACCGATGTATTAGAGTCTGTTGGTGCTGAAGCTAGTCAATTAATGAATAGTGCTAAGACAGAACTAATTTCTGGTCTTGGAGACATCGATACCAAAGTGATCAACATGTCGAATACAGTCCAGACTGAGCTAGAGGCATTTAGAAAACAGTACCAAGAAAACCTAACAGAATTCTTTACCCGACAAAATAACCTTCTGGAAAGTAGCCTTGGTAAGCAACGAGATGGCTTAAACGGCGTTGTTGATAACTTCCGAAAAGTGTTTGAGGAAGAATATCAAACAAGACATGGTCTATTGCAAGAGCTAACCGCACAATACCAAAAGCTCGAAAAGTCAGCACAGACATTAGAGCGTGTTGCGAAAGCAATTGGTCTTAACGACTCTTCTAAAATGGCAGAGTTGCAAAACGCAGCCACAACAATGAGCCAAGAAATTAGCTCATTGAAGAAAGAATACACCACAGCGTCAGCTGCATTTACACAAGTGACGGAAGAGTTGCCAAAAGCGATGGACGACTATTATGCGCGTGCAACTAAAAGTTTTGAAACCTTCTTCAATGACTTCGACCATGCATCTAGTAAGATCCATAACCGTTTGGCGCAAGCAGCAAACTACCTAGTCAGTGCCCAGGAAGTTCGCCAAGAAGTAGCGCAAGATAAGGTAGAAGTATAATGCGTGCGCTTAGAAATTACTCTGACGCGAATGATACTGATGAATCAGGGGTTTGGCTGTCTATTGGTGATCTAATGTCTGTATTACTGATGATATTTGCCCTTCTTTTGATCAGTGCTCTTGTGCAGATATCAGAAGTGTATGAAGAAAGTCAGAATACGCGTGTAGTGATAATTAAGGGCATTAATGATGCTCTCACCTCTGCAGGGATTGAAGTTAAAGCTGATGGTGAGACAGGTGATATATCTATCACAGACTCAATTTTGTTTGATCTCAATGCTCATCAACTGAAGCCTTCAGGTGAAGTTTTCCTCGAGAAATTTATTCCAGTATATTCAGAAGTGATATTTCAATCAAAAGCTACAGCTGATGAGGTAAGTCGAATTGTCGTTGAAGGGCACTCGAGTTCTGAAGGTGCGTTTGACCGAAATATGGAACTCAGTGTTTTACGAGCTAATAGCGTTATTGCGTTTGTCAACTCCATGAGTTTTGATAATAAGGAGCAGTTCTTCAATAAAGTGGTGATCTCAGGTCGCGGACCAATTGAAGCAGATAAAAATTCAGCCAAAGCGGCAGACCGAAAAGTGAAGTTCAGATTTCAGTTCAAAGACGATCAATTCTTAGGGCATTTTTCAGAGGTGAAGAAAGTTGATTAGTAGCGGTTTTAGCTTTTCTCAGCCAGTACTACCGAAGCGCGTAAGCTTACACGACCAACCGCAAAGTTTGGTTGAACAAAGGCTTATGGATATGCCTTTACCTAGCTTCCCTGCCAAAAGTTTGTTGCAAATCGTCGAGTTGGTCGAGCAGAAGCGATACCAGGATATTCATATTTTTGAGTGGCTTGATGTGTTGCAAGATGAAGGACAGTGGATAGCGCTTGATAAGGCTACGCTCGCGAGTGTTTTGCCTAGTGTTTGGAAAGGGATTACTGCAAATTCTAAGCTCAGCGAAATCACATTTTTTAAAATTGCTCTCGCATTAGATGGTAAAAAGAGCGATATCGTACCTGGCATTATTAGCTCACTAGAGATAGTAAAAAACCATACGCAGATCTTAAGTCGAAGTGATTCAGACAAAGCCCGTTGGCTGCTCGCGTTACAATGTTTGGATTTGGCAACGCTTGCTCGCTATTGCTACGAGGCGAGTTGTACTGCGGAAGATATGCTTGTTAGATATCAATTGCCTGTTTCAAATAGTTATAGCTATGGAATTTCAGAGTATCTATTTGGTTGTTTAGATGTTGCAGACCTAAATAAGCAAGATGATGCTTGGTTAGCGAGTTATTTCTATAGCTATAAAGTCTCTGCTCATCGTATGGATTTTTGCCGCAATTTTATCCTTGAAGTTGGGAACTTTAATTATGGTGAACGCTGCAACGAAATTGTAGAGCGGCATTGTTTACCATTTAGCCAAAAAAGTTATTGGAACAGGTTGCCTAATGAAGCAAAAACTATTTTAAAGCAAAAATACGATCTGACCTGTTATTACGATTTACATACAATCTCATCAGTTTTGTATTCAGAGGAAGCCGCAGATGAGCTTGATTATACTGAATTTGAAAGTGAGCAAATTAAGAGTCGTTCGCTCTTTTGGTCAAATTACAGTTCACGATTTAGCCGAGTAAGAGTATTGCTACCTGCTCAAACATATGGCTATCTAGCGGGTTGCGATGTAGATCTATCTGATTTTATACATTGTTTTTCTGAAGAAAAAGAGACTAATGTTGAGACCTATATCTTTGAGCTAGAGGGAGTTATTGCTGTAGAGTTTTTACGAGGAGAAACAACAGATACACGTTTCTTTAAGAAAATAAGCATCAATGAACAGCAGCTTTTCGATTCATCTTCGATATCAGTCGATGCCATAAGAGCAATGTCTCAGCTAGAGGTCCATGATCATTTGGAGCACTGGCAGCATTATTGCGAGAAACTACTGCGTTTAAAACTTGGTGTCTTACCAAATAGTGGAACTACGCAATTTAAAGGCTTGTCGGTCGAATTAGGCCGATATTGGGATGACTTTGGTTTAGCAACGCTGACAGATGAAATGCTTCTCTCTAGGCAGAAGGCGTTGCAGGCGTGGATCGAAAAATTCTGGGAAGCAGAATATGCGACAGGTAAATTCGGGGAGATAAGTGGCCTAGCAAAACGAAGTCGTGTCTACCATATGAAAGCTTTGGAGGCTGAGCAACTCGGTAACAAGGAAGATTATGAATATTTGATACGCAAAGCTGCGAATCAAGGTAACCCTGATGCGATGTATAGAACCGGTATTTCAATCCTTAAGATCAATCGAGGTGATCGCAAGCTGAAACAAAGCGGTGAAGATTGGATTGTTCAGGCTGCTAAGCTTGGGCATGCAGAAGCAATCAACTTTGTTAAAAAGTTTAGGTTGAAAGGTTCTGAAAATATTAGCTCAACTGAGAATAACTCGGCAGAGCAAACAAACCCGCTTAGAGCAAAAGCAGATCAAGGTGATACCAAGGCAATGTATACCTACGGTAGCCAATTGATTATGTCTCATAGACACTTTGATAAAGACAAGGGGCTTGAGTATCTCACTAATGCGGTTAAGCAGTCTCCTGATGAGGCTAACTCCGTGCTTTGGCCGATATACAAAGAATCCAATGAAAAGGGTGATGATGTCGTATCTCATGCGATTCTAGATCTGTTAAAGGACACTGGTGACACTAAGGCATTGTTCGAACTGGGTAAAAGGCTTGTTCAAGACGTCACTTCAGATATATCTGAAGGGTTGGATTTGCTTTGGCGGGCAGATGAACAGGGTGCGAATGAAGTTAGAGAGGTTCTTTGGAAGATCGCCGAACATGCGGATCAAAGTGGCGAGCGAACGAATTATAAAGCGTCATTGCGTTATTTGTCGGGAATGGGTGATCTAGAAGCAACCTTTCAATTAGCAGCTTGCTTACTCAATTCTATGGATATTAGGGAACGACAATCAGGCATGGATTTAATGCAGTCTGCTGCTAGAAAAGGTCACCCTGAAGCTACGAAACTCCTAAAGAAATAAATCGCAATTGTGTTCGTTAGAGTGCATTTATTGATTGGGATGCAGGGTAAGTGTAGGCTGTTTTATAAGCTTATTTTCCACACTTATGCTTTGTCTCGACTTAATATAAGTTCTTACCTTGTATAACCGGATAATCAATGAAAAATCAAACCATAGAAGCCTTCACAGCAAGACTTGGCTCCCCAACGCGTGAGACGAAAAAAGCACTCGCTTGGAATATTACTTCTGGCTATGGGGTCGTCGTTCAGATTGATCAACCTCAGTCTGGAGAGCATGCGTTAGTTTGGTTACCGTATAACTCTGATGCTCTAGAGCAATTGGTGATGGAAAAAACGCTCTACCCAGAAGATAAAGGCAGGCACAGTAATACTTATGCCAGCCCAGGTTTATCGAAAGGTGAGAAGGCAATTCGAGTAAAGTTACAAACCAATGACGATCTTGCCAACTTAATCAGCTATCTTTTTGACTCATTTATTTAAGGTTTATTAACAAGAGTGGAGGAGGCTGATTGTTGGTTTGTCGTTCTGGGGTAAAAAACGAATAAGAAATTTGTTTAATACCTATCTAAGTCATCATTTTATATAGGCTTTTTATAGTATGATGACTATCATATTCGTCTAGATTCGTATTTACGAAGTAAACGTCTGTCAATGAAGATGTAAAGTCAGGCGAGAGAAAATACCCGTTGGTTAGAACTATGCAAAAATCAAACTTCGAATTTCTCAAGGGCGTGAATGATTTCTTATTCGCAATCACTCTTGCAGCTGAAAAAAACTATCCTGATGACCCAAACACCACGTTAGTTAAATTGCGTATATTCGGCGAAGCTACGGCTAGACACCTAGCCAAACTGCTTGATATCGATGTCACGGAAAACCAAAACGACCTCCTTCGTGAACTGGGTAAAATCCCCTTTGTTGATGATGCCATTCTTGGCGTGTTCCATAAGCTGCGTAAAACTGGTAACCAAGCGGTACATGAATACCATAACGACTTAGACGATGCGGCAATGTGCCTTCGCTTAGCGTTCCGTTTAGCGGTTTGGTATTACCGTTTGGTCACGAAAAAATATGATTTTGCTGTTCCTGAATTTGCTCTTCCAACGTCTCAGAGCGGAGAGCAGTTTGAGCAAGAAATTCTTTCGCTAAAGCAAGAGCTTGAATTAGCCAAGCAGTCAGAAACACAGACCAAAGCAGAAGTAGAAGCGCAAAAGGCCAAGCTCACTGCACTTAATGGCTATATATCCGTCTTAGAAAGTAAGCAAGAAGAAACTCAAGAGCAGTCAGATGCACGTGTTGCAGCGCTAATCGCTAAGCTTAAAGAAAAAGAAGTTGAGCTTTCAACTAAGACAGAGGTAGAACGCAAAGCCTACCGTAAGCAAATAGCCAACGAGGCAAGCAAGCGCTCTCTAAACTTAGATGAAGCAGAAACGCGCTATTTAATTGATGCTCAGCTTCGCAAAGCGGGCTGGGATGCCGACACCAACAACCTAAAGTTCTCAAATGGTACTAGACCAGAAGCCGGTCGCAACATGGCGATAGCGGAATGGCCAACCGGTTTTGATGAGACGGGCAAAACTGGCTTCGCTGATTATGTACTGTTTGTTGGGTTAAAACCTGTTGCAGTGGTAGAGGCTAAACAGCACAACAAAGATGTGGCAGCAAAGCTCACCGAAGCCTACCGTTACAGCAAATATTTTGAGCACGACTTCTTACGCAGTGAATTGGAAACCCTTGCGAGTGACCAAGATCAGCTAGATAAAGTTGCTGAAGCCATTCCTAAATATATCCACACTTGGAATGGCAGCGTTGCGGGTGAAACGTATAAAGTTCCTTTCTGTTTCTCGGCCAACGGTCGTGACTACCGTGCGGCGGTAAAAACCAAGAGTGGTATTTGGTATCGCGATGTACGTCATGCTACCAACATGCCTAAGGCACTGCCAGAATGGCACCGTCCTGAAGAGCTGCTTGCTAAGCTTGAAGACGATGTTCATTACCAAAACAGCTGGTTTAGCAATAACGCGGATATGAGCGATTTGGGCTTGCGCTATTACCAGGAAGAAGCCGTGCAAGCGGTAGAGAAAGCCATAGTTGCAGGTCAGCAAGACATCTTACTCGCCATGGCGACAGGTACTGGAAAAACGCGTACCGCTATTGCACTTATGTATCGCTTAATTCAGTCGCGGCGTTTTAAGCGAGTACTGTTTTTAGTTGATAGAACCTCACTGGGTAAGCAGGCGCTAGACTCGTTTGAAGACACCAACATAAAAGGCGATACCTTTAACGCCATCTTCAACATTAAAGGGTTAACTGACCGTTTCCCTGAGGACAGCACTAAAATCCATGTTGCCACGGTACAATCACTGGTTAAGCGTACGTTACAGAGTGATGAAGTGATGCCTGTAGGCCGTTACGATTGCATTATAGTTGATGAAGCGCACCGTGGTTACATTCTCGATAAAGAGCAAACCGAAGGAGAAGAGAAGTTCCGTAGTCAGCAAGATTTTATCTCTTCTTATCGTCGTATTATTGATCACTTTGATGCTGCAAAAGTCGCATTGACCGCAACGCCAGCTTTACACACCATTGATATCTTTGGTGGAGAGCAGCAAAAGCCTGTTTACCGTTACAGCTATCGTAAAGCTGTGATTGATGGTTACCTGTGCGACCAAGAGCCGCCGATTAAGATCATGACTAAGCTGAGCAAAGATGGGCTCTACTTATCGCAAGGCTCCGAAGTTCAGCGTTTATCCAATCAAGGTGAACTGCTTAATGATCAGCTTGAAGATGAACAAGGTTTTGAAGTAGCCGATTTCAACCGTACCTTAATCGCCTCAAACTTCAATAAAGTGGTATGTGAAGAGCTGACCAATCATATCGATCCAGTTAACCATGTAGATCCTACCAATCCGCAAAAAACCTTAGTGTTTTGTGTTAATAACACCCATGCGGATATGGTGGTGGAAGAGCTGCGTACTGCGTTTAAGGCTAAGTATCCTGGGCTCGAGCACGACGCCATCATTAAAATCACCGGTGATTCAGATAAAGACTCCACCAAAGTCCAATCCATGATCACTCGCTTTAACAAAGAGCGTTTGCCAAATATCGTGGTCACGGTGGATTTGCTCACGACCGGTATCGATATTCCAAGCATTTGTAATTTAGTGTTTATGCGTAAGGTTCGCAGTCGAATTCTCTACGAGCAGATGAAAGGCCGTGCCACTCGTTTATGTCCACAAGCGGGTAAAACCTCATTCCGTATTTTCGATGCGGTCGATCTCTATTCTACACTGCAAAGTGTCGATACCATGCGCCCGGTGGTGGTGAGGCCACAAGTGGAACTGCAAACTCTGGTTAACGAAATTACTGACTCGGAAACTTACAAAACCATTGAAGCCGATGGCCGTAGTTTTGCTGAGCACAGTCATGAACAACTGGTGTCTAAGCTGCAACGAATTGTTACCCATGCGCAGTTTAACCGCAATAAATCCAAACAAGTGGATGAGCATATTAAACGTATTGATGAGGTGTGTTTAAACAGTGCTGGGTGTGATTTTGCAAGCTTACCGAAAACCCTTAAAGACAAAGGGTCAAAATGGTCGGCAGAAGTGTTTAACAAGGTGACGAACTTAGTCAGTCGATTAGAGAGCTTAAAGAGTGACATTAATGCTCTGCGCGATATGCCGATCTTCTCTGATGTACATGATGAAATTGTCGAAGTGAAACAAACTTATGGCGAGTTCGATAATGCGGAAGATTTCTTGGAAGCGTTTGATAACTTGGTCGGAGCCTCAAGCAACCAGCAAGAAGCATTAGAAATTATCATCAACCGTCCACGAGATTTGACCCGTAAAGGATTGATTGAACTGCAAGAGTGGTTTGATAACCAAAACTTCAACGATTCGACGCTGCGCAGCGCATGGAAAACCGCTAAAAACCAAGACATAGCAGCCAAGCTCATTGGCCACATCCGCCGTGCCTCCATTGGTGACGCGCTGATGCCGTTTGAACAACGTGTTGATCTGGCATTAGAGCGTATTAAAGCTGCCAACGACTGGAATGACGAGCAACTAAGCTGGTTAGATCGCTTAGCCTCATCAATCAAAGAGAAAGTCGTACTCGATGAAGACACCTTTAAAACGGGTAACTACAAGCGCAAAGGTGGCAAACGTAAGCTTATGAAAATCTTCAATGATGACCTAGACAGTATACTTACCCAATTCAATGAATACATGTGGGAAGAGCCTGCATAGGACCATACAAATTAGCCTTTAACGCTATTTGTGTTTTTGCTTAGTTGAGCAATCAAGAATAACTACAATGTACTTTATAGTTTTGAGGAAAATAATGGAACTGAATAAATTTGTCGCAAGTAAAGCACGTCCTTTACCCGTAATTGTTATGGCCGATACAAGTGGGAGCATGAGTATCGATGGAAAAATTGATGCGTTAAATCGATCGATCAAGGACATGATCTCTAGTTTTGCCGATGAGAGTAGATTAAGAGCAGAAATTCATCTGTCAATTGTAACCTTTGGTGGCGAAGCTGTAACACACCTCCCTTTAACACCAGCACACCAAATTGAGCAGGTAGAAAATTTCGATGCGCGAGGAAGAACTCCGTTAGGTGCAGCGTGCACATTAGTTAAAGATTTGATCGAAGATAAAGAATCTATTCCTTCTAGAGCATACCGACCAATCATTATTTTAGTGTCGGATGGCTATCCTACAGACGACTATAAAAATGCATTTGACGCGTTATTAAACAGCGAGAGGGCTCAAAAGGCGACTAGGTTTGCGTTATCAATAGGCAATGATGCGGATACTACTTTGCTCGAGTCGTTTGGTAACGATGTTGAAGCACCTTTATTGTTTGCACATAACGCGGCTGAAATAGCTCGCTTTTTCCGTGCGGTGACTATGAGTGTTGCTAATCATTCGAAGAGCCAAAAACCAAATGAACCGATGAAGTTAGAGTTTGTTAATGACGAACTGCCTGATGATGATTTAGATATTCCGTTATAAATGAAAGTTAGCATATCAAAAACGTCTGTTATCGGCCCAACGCATTTGGGCCTCAAGCTTCCAAACCAAGATGCAGTTACATCAAGAAAATCTAAGGGTCGTTGGGCTGTGGCAGTTGCTGATGGCATGGGATCAAGAGGTTTATCCCACATAGGCTCTAAACTAGCAACGAGTTTAGCCGTTAGCGCTTGCTTAGATAACAGTGAAGATATTTCTGATAAAGAGTTGATCACAGCCATCTATACTAGATGGCTTGACGGTCTTAAAGATAAAAATATCGCACCTAATGATGCCGTTACCACTCTATTGGTTGCGTGGGGGAATTCAAAAGGTGAGTATCGCTATATCCAATTAGGTGATGGTGTTATTTGCAGTAGCACAACCAATCATTCAATTCCAAACGATGATTTGTTTTCGAATGAAACAACAGGGCTAGGGTTAAGTAAAAAGTTTTCTGATTGGCGTATCGGTAGAGGCAGGTTGAATCGGATTAATGGTGGACTAATTCTGATGACGGATGGAGTATCTGAAGATATAGAAGATCACCTCGGCTTTTGTTACGCGCTAGTGGCGCGTGCTCAATCAGGAAGCTCAAGAGCCATCAAGAAAAACCTAAAAGGCCTATTGCACAATTGGCCCACACCACATCATACAGATGACAAAACAATTGCAGTGGTTCTAATTAATGAATAGTAAAAAGAAAAGTACTGTCTACGACAAACATGACAATGCATATGAACTTACTAAAAGAGTTGGGGAAGGTGGGCAAGGCATCGTTTGTCAAACTCAGCTAAGTGGAATTTTGGTAAAAATATTAAATACCAAAAATGAGTCGGAGATAAAGAGATGGCAAAAACAACTGGATTGGAGCCTAAGGCAAGACTTAACTGGACTAAACTTAGCCCTTCCTAAAATTCAAATAACAAAGCCTCGTCTAGGTTATGTTATGGAACTGATGGATGGTTTGATTCCACTACAAGATGTATTAGAGAAGAGTTTTAGTGATCTTGTAGATAACAATAGCATTAAACAGTACATACAAACTGGTGGTTTGAAAAGACGCCTTCAAATTCTACTGAAAGTCGCCAAAACGCTAGCGAAACTCCATAGTAGAGGCTACGCCTATGGCGATATTTCTCCAGCAAATATCTTTGTTTCTGAAGATAGCCGTTATTCAGAAGTGTGGTTTATTGATTGTGACAACTTATGTGTCAACGAAAGAGAAGGGTTTACTCACATATACACACCAGGCTACGGCGCACCAGAAGTTGTAAAAGGTGACATGGGAGTCAACGCATTAACTGATCAGTGGTCATTTGCTGTAATGGCGTTCGAACTTCTTACACACCAACACCCATATAAGGGACTTCAAGTCGAAGATGGTGAACCTGAAATAGTAGAAGAGCAGGCTTATAGAGGCGAGTTGCCTTGGATATATGATACTGAAGATGAAAGCAACGAAAGTATTGGAGGTATTGATTGGGCTTTAGTTGCCAATAAAAAGCTTCGTCAATTATTCGATCAGTGCTTTGCCAGGGGTAAAACACAGCCTTATGAGAGACCTTCATTAAACGCTTGGTGTGTGGCCTTACAAGAGGCACTCGATCATCTGTTGGAATGCCCGGCGTGCAGCAGTCACCATTTTACTAACCTTCAATCTGATGAACAAACTTGTCCTTTTTGTTCAACTTCGGTAGGGAAAGAGCACTATGCAGTATTAAGGCAAGTTATCTATCTGAATGAAGAAGATTTGCAATACACCTGTAATTTGTCTGAAAGCTTCATCGAGACTGATAATGTGCGTGTTGTTAGTAATGGAATGTCTCTCACTTTTAATTCTGCGCCATACAATACAGAGCTGTGGTTTGAAAGTGATGAAAACTTAACAGTAACTATGAGTGAGGGAGATATATATTTTATTCCCGAATCACACGCAGTTTGCAGTATATCTCGCAAAAATTCATCGCAGGTCCATCAAATTACCCATAAGCAACGAATAGCCGCAGAGCGTCGTAGTGCTATCGATCCCTATGAGTTTACCAATTGGCTTAAATCCGATGAAAACAAACCTGAATTTGTCGAGTTGTTAAAGACTTACAGATGGCAACTAGCGTGAAGTAAATTATGAACTTATTAGACTCTAAATGCCTTACCGGCGATGTGATCGAGCTTATTTTCGAAGACCAGAATGATGCAAATTTGAACTGGAAAATAGGTGAAGAAGTAGAATTGTTTTTTGAAATAGATTCTTACTATGTCAAACAAGGCAATGCGGATTTATTTGCTGAAGTCAAGTTTAAGAATACGTCACTTGCTATGGCTGTTTCGGGGAGCAAAGCGAGAAAAGTTTGTGCCGTCTCTTGTTATAAGAACTCTCGTGCGCTAGCGATTCGCTATGTCGATCTCGTTGATAGTTATGATGAGAATATAGAATTTAAAATCGAACCTATCTTTATCGAAGGCATTCAAAAACAAGTTCCAAGCGTTTCAGATTTTGATAGTGCACGAAAATGGTTCGAGGAAGAGTTCATCTTTGCAAAAGATGACCAAGGTGGGATCTTTATTGAATTCCCTGATAATTCAAAGGACTCATTTTTCCTGATTGGTCAAGATTACAAGGTGTTAGTTGATAAGGTTAGAAAAAATTGGCACCTCTCTTCGCTCCATCAATTTGGCGGTGGAACGGATAAACTTTACGCATATTATGGACATCACGTATTAGAGTCGTACGGAATAGAAGAGCAATTAAATACTTCTAACTACAAGCACCAACTTGAACAGCACCTTCAAGACAATGCAAGTTATTTTAAACTTTGGCAAAAATACTCAGACCTCCATTGGGAACAGCATTCTAGATTAGCTAAAGCGGTTGGTTTCCTTGAGTACGAAGCTGTTTATGGTGCTTCTGATACTGAAATAAGATTCAAATTTAAAGTTGGTGACAAAGCACTAAAGTCATTTTTTGAACGATACAAAAATGAATTAGAAGTGCTTGGTGAAACCTTCTCACTCTCGGATATAGAGTTGCAGATAGCTCAAGAACTACCAAGTTGGTTAGCATCAACAGAGAATTTTGTAAAAGGTGGGCCAAGACCTATTTTTTTGAGAAGAGTTAAAATTGAAGGTGATTTTTTGGTTGCAAACTTGAACCAAAGACCAAAATCAAAAGGTTTTATCTTCATATCTTTGAATGGTATGAAAAAACAACACGAGCGTAAAAAAGTTGCTTTTGATTCGTTGAAAGATGCAACAAATCCTATGCCGCAACTTAAATACATCTTAGAAGGTGTAAATCCACCTGAGCAGAATGTTAAAAAATTACGTGCAATAACGCCGACATTAAAGAAAAAACTTGATGGTAAGTCGTTAACTAAGAAGCAAGAAAGAGCGGTGAAAGTCGCATTAAACACACCTGACGTCGCTTTAATTATAGGACCTCCAGGCACTGGTAAAACCCAAGTTATCTCTGCTATTCAACACAGGATTGCTGAACAGGGCAATAAACATAATTTATCGTTAAAGCACCAAGTTTTACTCACGAGTTACCAACATGATGCTGTCGACAACGTAGTAGCTAGGTCAGGCGTGTTTGGGCTTCCTGCAATTAAAGTGGGAGGTAAGCAAGATGAATCAAATCAGCAAGAATCAAACAGCATCGACACTTGGACTAACAAAGTTATTCATGAGCTAAAACCAAGTGTTGAAAGCGAAATCAGAAATAGCGATGAATTCAAACTAGTGGATGCTATATCGTCGTTAGTTTTTCAAATAAAGAACTCAAATAATGCTCAATTCAATTACCAAAACCTAAACGAATTGCACCTTAAGTTAAAGAAGCTAGCGCTTGACTACGGTATTAAAGTGTCAGCCAAGATTGAAAGAAACGTTGAACAGCTGATCGAGCAGTTTAGCTTGTCTTCCTCGTATGCACTCACAACAACTCAGAGGCAGGAGTTAGTCACTGCTACCAGAGCATTGAGAACGGACTCGACGTCATATGATGACGATGGAGTCTTGAGGCTAATCAAATTGATATCCTTACTCAAGGAATTAAAAGGTGGTGATTACGACCTTGATAAGCTCGAAGCTATGACTAGCATCGGTGTTGATGTCGATTTTAAGTTATTAAAAAGTACTCAACATCAATTGCTCGATGCTTTACAGGATAAATTTGTACTGCCGAATCAACGTTGGTTGAAACCAGAACAATCAAAGAGTTTAAGTGAACTCTTGGAGGAGCTTGAGTCAAGCTTAGTGAATTCTCCAAGGCTTGGTCAGCTATATTATCGTAAAAAGTATCTTGATTCATTGGTGTTTGAAAAGAAGCAAGTTCAGGATTCACTTAAAGAATATAGTGCAGTGCTAGGAGCTACATGTCAGCAAGCTGCTGGTGAAGCTATGGTTGGCCTTAAGTCTGTCGAGCATAGCAAAAACATACATTTTGACTCAGTAATTGTTGACGAGGCTGCGAGAGCTAACCCACTGGATCTTATGATACCTATGTCGATGGCTAGAAAGCGTGTGGTTTTAGTAGGGGATCACAGACAGCTTCCGCACATGTTGGAGCCTAGAGTCGAAAAAGAATTACAAGATAACAATGAACTAGAAATTGTCGACCACGAACTATTACAACAAAGTTTGTTTGAACGTTTGTATCACTCTCTTTCGAAATACGAAAAAGAAAGATCTACAGAAAACCCGCGCGTAGTAATGCTTGATACCCAGTTCCGTATGCACCCTAAACTAGGTTCATTTGTTAGTGAAGAGTTTTATGAGCTATTTGGCTTGCCTCCGATCAAGGCCGGCTTGAATGAGTCACATTTCCCACTAGATGTACCAGGTTATGAAGGGAAACTTGCTGCATGGATCGATGTTGAACCATCAAAAGGAAAAATGGCGTCAAAAAACGGGTCTAAGTATCGTGACTGTGAAGCTGAAATTATTGCTGATGAAGCTTATAAAATACTATCAGCTAGACCAGATTTAAGTGTCGGTATTATCACTTTTTATGCGGCTCAAAGAGACCATATCATCGAGAAAATGGTAGACAGAAAAGTCATGGAGTATTCGAGCACAGGTTTAAATGTTGTATCTGAATTTAGAATGACGATCCCCAATTCAGGTGGGAAACCAGAAGAACGTTTTCGTGTTGGTTCTGTTGATGCATTCCAAGGTAAAGAGTTTGATGTAGTGTTGTTGTCAACCGTTCGAAGCTGGAATGAACCAAAAGAAATTACGCAAGAGACTGTCAATGCGCAGTTAGGCTTTTTGCGCATACCTAATCGTATTAACGTTGCGATGTCGAGACAAAAACGCCTGCTCATTGTTGTTGGTGATAAAAGCTTAGCGTCAAACAATCTCAATAAGCTTATGCCTGAGTCGATTAGGACATCTGAAAATGAAAAGATATTAGTAGGTTTTCCTAAGTTCTTTAATGAGCTTTGCGACAAGGAGAAGGGTATTGTTCTCTAACACATATATCAAAACAACAGAGTTCCCCAAAAGTCGTGATGTGCAGCTTTTTGCCTGGCCTGTTTACAGTTGGGAAGTGTATTTGTCTTCCCACAAAGGGCGAGAGTTAAATCTATTTGAGAGAACTATCTTAGAGCTGATTCGAGTAACCGGAGATAGAGAGTTATCATCGAGTCAAATAACTGAATGGCTTTCTCTAGAAAAGGAAATGGTTTTATACATTTTAACCGCCACAATGCAACCAAATGGATGGTTAGATAAGAACTTTAAAATTACAGAAGAAGGCCGAAAAGTTCTTGACTCAGAGACCGAGCCTGACATGACAACCGCTTTGGTATTTCAGTGCGCATTGACAGGACAATGGTTTCCTAGGATTGCTTACGAATCTAGCGAAATTAAACCAGAGAAAGATACAGATAGGTTAATCTTTAAACTAGATAGAGCAACTGATCAGAGAGTGAGAGGCTATCGCGTTAACAAAACAATTCATGAGGTAAATAGGCCAAGTGATAACGAAATAAATGATCTTTTAATCAAAGACAAAGAAGCTCGATGGATAGCAAATAATATCAGCGATAATCGATACCATACGCCTATTAAGGCTGAGAAAATGATTCTGTCAAACAAAGATGCCAAACAGTCATATCTACTGTTATGGGCAGACATTTCTTCAGGTTATAAATTCGATTTTATTGACCCATTTGCTCTTTCCCATAAAGCACCGTGGATGAATGACTTGTTTGAACAAGCTATAGCCGTCAATGGCAAGTTAGAACAGTTCTCTAGTTCAAGGTTTCAAACGGAGGAAGAGGAATTATCTTACTCAGAGACAATTGAACTCATGAAGGAGACAGCTAGAGTTGAAGTGTTAACTAAATACCCTAACGCTGAGCGTGTTGAAGGTCTAGTAGAACCATTGTTTGAGTTAATGAACGGAAAAGAACGACTGAACCGCGAAAAATATGCGGATTATAGCTTAAACAGATCGCTAATAAACGGATGTGGTTCTGTCCTAGAATTTGTATGTAAAGCGACTTTAAACAATCATCCTTTCATGCGGTTAGATATCTTGCCGGAAAATAGACTTTCAAATTATAAGCAGAAACGAGAGCTTGAATGGTTATTGAAAGAAGTAGGAAAGTTTAGTCAGTCTCAAATCGATAGCATTCTTAAAGTTCAACCAGGGAAAATCTATCAGACAGCGATAGGAAGAAATTCAAGTCTACGTTCCTTATTGGCAACTATCTTTATATCGATGAGAGACTACCCTCATCATCCATTTGAGTTTATTACACGCGACGGTTTGCTATTCGAGTACGTATATGATTTATCACACGATCGTGATGAGGCATCTCATGGCAACAGCACAAGATTTACCAATGAACAAGCGTTGCATTACATCAACGTAGTAGACAAAGTTTTAGAAAATATTTTATCGGACTAAGTAATGGCTAAGAAACCTAATAAAAGAAACACAGCACCTAAACCAGTTGAAAAACCACAAATTCCAACATCAAATGGATTTCTAGGTGCTCTTCTCAAAAAAGCAGGTGTTTCATCTGATGAAACGCTGCTAAGTAAATTAAATGAAGAAGAGAAGCAGGCTTTAGCAGATTTAACTGCTCAACTTGAAGAGCTAATTGAAACAAATGAAAAAACTAAGCAAGAGCAAGAATATAACCTGGCTGAAATTGATTTCAATATAGCGCAAGCTGCAAAAGACAGTGAAGAAGTAAAGAATAAGCTCCAATCGATAACAGAAAAAGAAAAATCTCTTGCTGCTAAAGAGAAAGAATTTTTGTCGAAACTCGATGAGCTTTCTAACAAAGAGCAATCGTTATTGGAAAAAGAAGCGAACGCCAATGCTGGTTTTGTTCTTGAGCGTCAAAAATCGTTGGAATCGTTAAAAAGAGAGTACCAACAAGTCGAGCAAAAAATAGCTCAGCTTGATGAGCAACGCAGAACAAACGAATTGAATATGCTTGAGCAGCAGGCTCAAATTCATGAGCGTGCGAAAGAGCAAGAAAATACACGATTTGAAGAGTTAAAGAAAAAGTTACTCGCGGAACATGCCGAATTAGAAAAACGTCAAACAGAGCTTGATGATAAAATTAATGAAAACAAACTGTTAAATGATCAGCTGAAGAAAAAACTTGGCGCTCAGGTTGTTATGAAAAAGCAAGCGATAGAAGAGTGTCGAAGAGAAATTCAAACTGAAAAAGTGACATTAGAAAACCAATTGAAGCTTCTAGAAGATTACCGTACTCGTGATCAGAATGAAATTAAGCGACTAACTGAGCATTTGTGTGGTTATAAAGAGTTGGAAAGAGAAGCTAAAATTAAAGAACTTGGCTCTCCTGCGGCAGTTTTACAACGAATTGATGAGCTTGAAAAAGACCTACGAGATGCACGCAATAAATTAAAAGGTCGCAGTGAAGACGATTTGGAAGAAGAATTAGATTTCTACAAAGATCGAGTGGATGATTTAGAAGAAGAGCTAAGAGATCTAAAACAAGAACATGAAGAGGTTAAGCTGCGTGAAGGTAAGTATAAGCTTAGCATGAGAGAAAAGTTGGAGTTGCAGAAGCAAAAGGATCTTCTTGAGGTTAGCAATGCAGCATTAACTCACAGTATCGAAGCGGTTAAGTCTCAATTAGATGACTTAATCGAAAAGCAGCAGTCACAAGAAGTTTTTAAAGAACTGACATTGATGGATCGCAGATATCGTGAGCCGGTACCTGCTCAACCAGTTAACTCGTTAAAAGAGTTTACTGAAGAGTTACAACATAGAATCGCAATATCAACAGATGTAGAACTGTATTATGACTTAGATCTGCTAAGAAAGTTCATGGCTGGGTTAGCGCTGAGTCCGTTGCATGTGTTTCAAGGGATCTCTGGCACAGGTAAAACGAGTTTAGTCAATGCATTTGCTGCAGCGGTCGGTGGCGAAGTCACGACAGTGCCTGTTCAAGCAGGTTGGCGTGATAGAGATGACCTAATCGGTCACTATAATGCTTTTGAAAAACGCTACTATGAAAAAGAATGTTTGCAGGGTTTATATAAAGCGCACACACCATCATTCGAAAAACGTTTTAACATTATTCTATTGGATGAAATGAACCTATCTCGTCCAGAGCAGTACTTTGCCGAATTTCTATCTGCAATGGAGCAAAACGAGCAGAAACGTAAAGTTGTCTTAATGGACTCGTCTGTTATCAATCCACCCAAATATTTGGTTGAAGACAGAAAGCTATTACTTAAATCGAATACTTGGTTTATGGGGACAGCAAACCATGATGAGACAACGTTTGAGTTCGCAGATAAAACCCATGATAGAGCATTCACGTTAGATTTAGAGAAGCAAGTGAAACCTGAAGGTTGGCGTGCGAGAGCTATCAAGAACACGGTAATTGACTTTGATTCAGTTGATGCTCTGTTTACACAGGCACAAAAGACCCATAAAAAGCTGGTTTTGAGCATGCTTAACAAGCTAACTAACTCGGAGTTTACAGCAATTCTTGAACGTCAGTTTGATATTGGGTGGGGTAACCGTTTAGAAGCACAAGCGCTTCGATTTATTTCTGTTTATAAAGATTGTGGTGGTCATGAAGCTGATGCACTAGAGCATCTTCTAATAACTCGTGTATTGCGTAAAGGCAAAGTACTTGGTCGCTATGATATTTCTATCGACAAGCTAAAGGAGCTAAAGAATGCTCTAAGTACAATGCTCAAATCAGTGAACGGCACCGGTACGAAAGCTATTGATATCATTCAAAGTGAAATTACACGTAAAGAAGAAGGGGTTTATTAACAATGTTAATAGACAGAGTAACTTCTAAAACGGTTAAGCCAAACGAAGTCACTAGCATACAATCAGGGCGATATGCCCTGATTGATCAAAAGTCTAAAGAAAGTTTTGAGCAATCTCTTATATTGGAACCGGTTATTCCCCAGAACCTAGAGATAATGCTCCACAACGAAGTAGCTTTCGCTCAACCTTCGGAAGAGCTGTTTACTCATGATGATATTATAAAAAGTGAACAACAGCTCAGGGTTATTTATGATGCTATTCATCAAATAAATGATAAGTTCGATGACATCGACCTAGAAAAATTTAGTCATTTTTTACCTCCCGAGATCAGTAAAAACATTACCCCAAATGAACTTGATAAAGGAATTGAAGAAGCTTTCAATAACGGTGTTCTATTTCAAATAAATAGCTCACCGAGAATGAGTATGCGTTATGACACTGAATTGTTACCGACCAGTCGAGTAAAACGATACGCAAACAACTATCAAGCACACTTAGTTGCCCATTCAGAATGCTGGCAGCAAAGAACAATAGTTGGCATTGTTCCTAAAAAACTGATGGCTAAGGTGAGTGAAGACGAAGTCGCTATTTATGAAAATATTGTATATGCAAGGTTGATTGATAACTTATTTAATTATCTGACAATGTATCAATTGCGTCTTGAAGAAATCGTAACTTTCATCGATCAGTTTGGAACGCTAGATAGCAGCAATAAAGATCACCGTTATATTACCCAGTTAACGCAGGACTGGGGTAGGGCATATAAAGGTAATGACGAAACGATGGAGCAATTACAGGGTCAAACTGAATCAGCCCTAGAAAGCGTAAAGTCGAGTATTCGCAAACTATCCCAGTTACGATCCGATAAGTTATATCAGTCAATTCCACGTGTGGCCAAGGTGCCAATGGAATTGAAGCAAACCAATATCTTAGTACACGATAAAAACTATCGGAGAGTCGCTCAACTTTGGCGAGTATGGCTCAAAAACTCAAATATCGATAAGTTGACCCCTCAGCAGGTACTTGAGCAAAAGCAATACAATTTTATTCAATACCAATCGTATGTTGGGCAAACATTGAACCAAGTATTTGTTAACTTAGGTTGGTCTCTAACTAAAACGGCAAAAGGCCATAAATTACGCCATGACAATACCTTTGGGTTAACGCTTGAACATTCAAAAAAAGGCGAATGGCGATTGGTTAGAAAAGGAAATTTGATAGCTCGCATAGTAGTACTGTCTGAGCCTTTGGTTGAAGACATCGCCGAAAATGAGCTGTCATCAGAAGAGTTTTTGATCTGCCCAGAAAACAACACACTCAGCGAAAACGGTAGCATTATTGTCATATCACCAATAAACCTTCATGGTAAAGAAATACTTGCAGGGAAGCTACAACAGCAAATTTTCAAAGTGATTATTCGTGAATATTTGACCGATTTTAAAGTCAAACTGCCCACAGCGATAGAGACTCTTTATCATGGAAAATGTGATTATAGGCTATCAGATGAAGAATTAGGAACTGCTAAAAAGCATGCAAATAAAGAGTTGTTTGGCGCGATAGTTACAAAGAGCAATATATCTAAGTACTTAAAACAGTGCCCGGTTTGTAGCCACCAGGCACACGAGAGTTGTATTAAGCAAACATCTAGAGATTACTTTGCTGCAAGTTGCAGAAACAAAGCATGTAAAGCGACATGGAGTTTAGATGTGAAAAAATCACAATTTAACTTAAATAATGGCGGCTCATCCAATGGCAGGTTTGCATTCAGCATCAACCTGGAATATGCCTAGTGTTGAATGATCTCTAGCGAAGAATGTAGTTAATCGTGTTGGCTGTGTGACCTGACTGCTAAATATTGTTGATGAGAATGATGCGATTAACGTCGTTCAATCACTTGGTAAGCTTATGAACGTCTTCAATGATGAACTAGACAGCATACTCACTCAATTCAATCAATTTATGTGGGATGAACCCGCTTAAAACCATACAATAGCCCCAGAAAGAATATTGAGCTGACGGTTGGTTCGAGCAACCGTCAGCCACAACTAATTAGAGAACAAACATGAACAACAATGATCTAGTCGCCAAACTGTGGAAACTGTGTGACAACCTGCGTGATGGCGGTGTCTCTTACCAAAACTATGTTAACGAACTGGCGTCATTGCTGTTTCTTAAAATGTGCGAAGAGACAGGCCAAGAAGATGACTTACTGTCAGAGGGTTACCGCTGGGCGAACCTGAAAGGTAAGCTAGGTCAAGAGCAGCACCAGTTCTACCGTAATATGTTGGTTCAGTTAGGCGCAGATGATCATGCGATTGTTCGTGCTATCTTCCAAAACGTCAACACCACCATTACCCAGCCAGCGCAGCTTACCGAGTTGGTGGATAATATGGACAGCCTAGAGTGGTTTGAAGGCGATAAAGGCAAAAGCCGTGATGACTTCGGTGATATGTACGAAGGCTTACTGCAAAAGAACGCCAACGAAACTAAATCGGGTGCAGGTCAGTACTTTACGCCGCGTTCATTAATTAGCACTATCGTTAAACTGCTTCAGCCACAGCCACGTGAAATCATTCAAGATCCGGCAGCAGGTACGGCAGGCTTCTTGATTGAAGCAGATAAGTACATCAAAGCACAAACTAACGATTTAGATGACCTAGACGATGACGATCAAGAGTTCCAGATGACCAAAGCCTTTGTCGGTTTGGAGCTGGTACCAGAAACGCGCCGTTTAGCCCTGATGAACTGCCTACTGCACGATATTGAAGGTGACCAAGACGAAGGCGCGATTCGTTTAGGTAACACCCTGGGTAGTGCAGGCGAAAACCTGCCAAATGCCGATGTCATTTTAACTAACCCTCCGTTTGGTAGCGCAGCAAGTACCAATATTACTCGTACCTTTGTTCACCCAACCGGTAACAAACAGCTCTGTTTTATGCAGCATATCTATGATGCGCTAGAGCCAGGCGGCCGTGCAGCGGTGGTAATCCCAGATAACGTGCTATTCGAAGGCGGTAAAGGTACCGATATTCGCCGTGACCTGATGGACAAGTGTAACCTGCACACTATCTTGCGTTTGCCGACAGGTATCTTCTACGCTCAGGGCGTGAAGACCAACGTACTCTTCTTCCAAAAAGGCACGCCAGAGAATAAGAACCAAGACAAGGGCTGTACTAAAGAGACGTGGGTATTTGATATGCGTACCAATATGAACACCTTTGGTAAGCGTCGCCCGCTGACTGAAAAGCACTTTGAAGCCTTTATCAATGCTTACGGTGCAGACAAAAATGGTCAATCACCTCGTGAAGAGGGGATTTACGAAACGCTAGGCAACATCTTTGCTGAAGGTCAGGACAGTGTTGAACATATCATCGAAAACGCTCGCTTCCGCAAGTTCAGCCGTGATTACATTCGTGATCAGAAAGGTGACAGCCTAGATATCTCTTGGTTAAAAGACCTAGAAGCGACTAGCGCAGAAAACCTGCCAGAGCCAGAAGTGTTGGCAGGGGAAGCGATGGCAGAGCTGACGGAAGCCATGACTGAAATTTACCAACTGATGCAAGCACTTGGCGCGAATGATGAAGCAGAAGGGCAAAAGCAGTTACTTGAAGAAGCATTTGGCTTTGCAGAAAAGCCGGAGGCAGAGTAATGAGTAATTTGCCGAAAGGGTGGGTAGAAAAAAAAATAGATGATGTTGCAGAGTTGATTAATGGTGATCGAGGTAAAAACTATCCGAGTCAAGACCAACAGCTTGATGATGGATATTGCCTGTTTCTCAATACTCCGAATGTTAAGCATGGGCGGTTTAATTTCTCAAATACTAAGTTCATTACAAAAGAACAACATGAGTCTTTGAGAAATGGCACGTTAAATAGAAACGATATAGTTTTGACTATCCGAGGGACTCTTGGTAATTGTGCGGTTTATACTGATGATGTTGACTTCAAAACAGTAAGAATTAATTCTGCAATGATGATTGTACGACCGTCTATTGCAATCCATCCTTGGTATTTAACTCGTATTCTAAGCTCCTCTGCGTTTCTTGAATGGTCACAAAAAAATCACAGAGGCTCTGCGCAGCCCCATTTGAGGGCTACTGATATAAAAGAATACCCTATTTTCTTTCCAGCTATAGCCGAACAAAAACGCATCGTCGAAAAACTCGATGAGGTATTGGCACAGGTCGACATCATCAAAGCCCGCCTAGATGGCATCCCAGAGTTGCTAAAACGCTTCCGCCAATCGGTACTCGCTTCTGCGGTGTCGGGGAAGTTGACGGAAGAGTGGCGTGGTGGACCATCGTCAGATTTCCATCAGTCACCAATAACTGTTGGGAATGAAGATAAGGCGTCTCCAAGTGGTTGGGCATGGCAAATGCTAACCGACTTAGCCAAGTTAGAATCAGGACATACGCCTCGAAAAACAGTTGCAGAATACTGGGATGATGGGGATGTGTATTGGATATGCTTACAAGATATCAGAGCTGCACATGGAAAGGTCATCCAAGATACAAAGTTTAAGCCTACGATGCTGGGTATAGACAACTCCAGTGCAAGGTTATTGCCCGCGGGGACAGTCTGCTTTTCAAGAGATATCTCAGTTGGTTTTACAACCATTATGGGCAAGGAGATGTCGACTACCCAACATTTTGCAAACTGGATTTGTGGTTCAGAACTCAGTAACAAATATCTTATGTATGCACTTATGGCTGCTAAGCGTCATTTAACTGATACAGGGCAGGGTACGACGGTAAAAACGGTTTACATGCCAGCTTTAAAACAGTTTCATTTATTGACACCACCATTAATTGAACAAAAAGAAATAGTTCGTCTAGTAGAGCAATACTTTACTTTTGCAGACACCATCGAAGCGCAAGTGAAAAAAGCACAGGCGAGGGTAGACAACCTCACTCAGAGCATTTTGGCAAAAGCCTTCCGTGGTGAGCTGGTGGCGCAAGATCCAAACGATGAGCCAGCTGACAAACTGCTAGAGCGCATTGCCGAGGCTCGTAAAGAGGCTGAAGCCCTAGCCAAGGCAGCCAAAAAAGCCGAAGCGGCAAAGAAAAGAGCCGCGAAAAGTGTATAAGTTCTAAGCTTTATTTTGTTGTACTAAAAAGGGGCGAGAGCCCCTTTTTAGTACCTGTAATATGAGGTTTTTAAATGTTTAAAGCAATATCTACGCTGTTTAACTCTATAGTTGAGCTTGTAAAAAGTCTTTTCTCAATTGTGTTTAGTGTATTCTCTATCGTCTGCAATTTAACAAAAGCGTTATACCATCTTTTCTCTGCTTTCTATATCCGACACAAAGCAAACAAAGAAATCGAGAGATTGAAAAGTGAAGAGCGAGAACAAAGATTAGATAACAAGCCAAATCAAGAATAATCACGTCAGCCAACTTGCTTAGAACTACCTTCAATAGTCTGTCAATCGAACATATTTCGCACTCCTCGCAGCATTTCAGCAATGTCATCCTGCTTAGCTATGCTAGCGAATTAGACACATATATGCGTAATTTGTTGATAGATCAAAGTTATGACTATTATGAAATGATAGGCTTATTACTGATTGGTTTTGTGAATTAACGTCACAGAATTGAGGTTCTTAAAATTAATAGCATAACCATCAGCTGATGGAACGTGCTTTCTATGAGTGTTATCAATGTCAGTCTATTTATTAACGTGGAACCCAAAGCATTTCTCGACGGGTGGTGAAGGATCTGAAGCTGGAACTTTAAACTATACAGTAGGTGAAAATGTTCGTTGGTCTTGCCATAGCCAACAACCAAAAACTGGTGATACCGTTTATCTGATTAGAGTTGGCGTAGAGCCAAGAGGTATCGTTGCTAAAGGAACAGTAAGTAAAGAAAGTTATTTGGCTGAACATTGGTCTGACGCTTCAAAGCAAAAACATTATATCGATTTTAAGTTGGAAGGCTTGCGCTCTAACTGTGAGCAAGGCTTATTGCCAATGATGTTGCTTCAAGGAGCAATGCCCGATCAAAAATGGAGCCCACAAACTTCCGGTATTGAAATCAAGCAAAATTATCGCGAAACGCTGGCCTATTTGTGGGAGAGCGGAGAATTTAAACACTCTGTTGAGCAGTTCTTCAATTGGTACCTAGAAAACAAATTTAACCCCAATGGTTGGTACAAAGGTTACGTTGAAACATGTAAGTTAGCGAATCAGCTCCAAAATGGTAAAGAAATCTCCAAAGAAGACGTTAAAAAGCTTTGGTATGACGCGAGCAATGGAATTGCAGGTGTCGGTCAAGGTTTTATGTATAAAAAGGAGTTTGAGTCTAATTGGGAATATTTGCAAACGTTAACCAGAACCATTCTTGCTCAGCCAACTGAAGATACCTATCGCAGTGTTACTGCTGGTTGGAAGCAAATTGGTGGTTTCAAGAGGGTGCTTTGGGGAGTTATCCATAGAGTCTTTGCCGCTGCAGCTCCGGGTCAATACACCAGCATAGTTGCGCCTGATTACATCAAAGAGGTCTTCTCTTGTTTAAAGCACCAATATCAAATTGATATTGAGCTTCAACCAACGTGGTTAGGCGACAACACACGATTGCTTGAGTGCACGAATCAATTCATTCCGAAAGACATCGATGCTCAAGCGCGAAATATTCTTTTGTGGAGCTTGTACGAGTGGAAAGCCACAAATAAAAACGATGACACTGTAGAAAACGATCAAGTAAGAGACAATGAAGCCAACTATGAAGTGAGCCTGCCGATGATTAACTATGTTAATAAACCTCTAAATCAGATTCTTTATGGTCCTCCAGGTACTGGTAAAACCTATCACACGATAGAAGCTGCGGTGAAAGCGGCTGAGCCGAACTTCTACTACAGCTTGGAAATAGAGGCCTCAGAAGGGGCAACGAAAGAGCAACGCTCTCTGCTTCAAGCAAAGTTTAAAGAACTGTCAGATTCTAAACGCATTAGATTCGTAACCTTTCACCAAAGCTATGGTTACGAAGAATTTGTCGAAGGGTTAAGCGCTAAATCAGTCGATGGGCAGATTTCATACGAAGTAAAATCCGGTATTTTTAAGGATATTTGTGAGCAAGCGAGCCGAGGTATTGAACAAAGCAACGACCCTCTTGAAATCGCAATTGAAAACCTTAAAGCTGACCTTGAAGAAGGCACGTCGCTGTCACTAAGTACTCAGCGCGGGAAACGGTTTGATGTTCAGTATCACGGGAATACAACATTTAGAGCGTTCCCACATGAAACTACTCACGAAGATTTAGGTAACGGTTACCCAGTTTCTATCGACAGTATACGTAAGCTATATAGTGGAGTGGACGCGAAAGAGTTTTATAATCCGTCGTATGTAAAGGCGATACTCAACCATCTAATTTCCAGCTATCAATTGGCAAAAGAACCAACGGCTCAACCAGATAGTTTGAAAAAATTTGTGCTTGTGATTGATGAAATCAATCGAGGTAATGTTTCGAAGATTTTCGGTGAGCTCATTACGTTAATTGAAGACTCTAAACGGTCTGGTGAGGGCCAAGCAGAAACTATAGAAGTGGTACTTCCACATTCAGGTGAAAAATTTTCGGTTCCCAATAACCTTCATATCATTGGAACAATGAATACGGCTGACCGTTCGTTAGCAATGATGGATACGGCACTGCGCCGCCGTTTCGACTTTGTGGAAATGATGCCTAAGCCTTCTTTACTCAAAGATTGTGTCGTAAAACATGATGATGGTGAAATCAACTTATCAGAGCTTTTAACTAGGCTAAATGAGCGTATTGAGATCCTTTATGACCGTGAACATACCCTCGGTCATGCTTTTTTTATGCCAGTTAAAGCTTTGGTAGACGCAGGTGAGCAGGGTAAAGCGTTTAATGCTCTAGTTTCTGTTTTCAAAAACAAGATCATTCCTCTTCTGGAAGAGTACTTCTTTGAAGATTGGAGCAAGATCCGTCTAGTTTTGGCAGATAATCAGAAGAGCGATATCAACTTGCAATTTGTTCAGCAGCACAAGCAGACCAAGCAAGATCTCGATGGTTTGTTTGGCAGTAACCATAACTTAGATCAATATGGTCAGGAAGTGGTGAAATACACACTCGCCGCCAACGATGATACCGTTTGGAACAACGCAAATGCTTATATTGGTATTTACAAATCAAAGCAAGAAGCACCAACTAGGTCACCAGAGTCGCAGACCGAAGCAAACAATGAGCCTGTGTAATGCACACAACTGTATTTGAATATGGCTATTTAGCGTGTGACAAAGCTGCGAGTGATGAATTGGGTGCAAACACTATTTCTAAACGTGCATTCGAGTACTTAAAGGATGTGAGTCTAAGCGCTGAAGAATCTGATACCAGCAAGTGTTTAGGTTTAACCAAGCGTTTTGGCCATGAGTTACTTCAGGTGAAAAACTACGTCGGTGTGTTGTTTACACCGACAGGTGAACATATTGAAGTGTTGCCAAAAATAGGACGAAAAACGGAAAACAAAGAACAGGCGATAATAGAATCACGCGAAACGTTGCTGATGATGCTGCAGCATTTAGGGTCGTTTCGCTATGTGGCATCGAACCAGGCGAGTGTGGCTAGCAAAAAAATGCCACTTCTTGAGGTGTTTATTGCCCAGTTTCTTCAATCGGTAAATACGTTGGTGAAACGAGGGCTAAAAAGTGACTATGTCACACGAGAAGATAACCTTCACTTCCAAAAAGGCAAGGTGAAAGTTTCCCAACAAATCAGGCACAACACCGTCAATAAACACAAGTTTTATGTTGAATATGATGAGTACTTGATTAACCGCCCAGCCAATCGACTCATTAAAACAGCTCTGTTGAAGTTAGGTAATTACACAAGGTTAGCGAATAACCAGAAGTTACTGCGTGAGCTACAGTTTGCTTTTGCAGATGTCCCAACGAGTAAGTCTGTGAAACAGGACGTTAGTGCTCTTAAGTTAGATAGAGGAATGACGGATTATCATTCGCCGATTGCGTGGGCAAAATTAATACTCAATGGGTTCTCTCCGCTGAGTATGAAAGGTAATAACAGTGCTCTTTCTTTATTGTTCCCAATGGAAGCAGTATTTGAAAGTTACGTAGCGTCTGTACTCAGGAAACAGCTCCCAGATGACGTTGAGCTTACCACTCAGGCGTCATTAAAGTACTTGGTTACTCATAACGCTCGCAATCAATTTCAACTCAAGCCTGATTTGTTGATCAATTTACCAGACGAATCAAAGTTGGTTCTTGATACCAAATGGAAGCTGCTTGAGCTAGATGAGCATAATTATGGGCTTTCTCAATCCGATCTCTATCAAATGTTTGCATATGGTCATAAATATTTATATGGTACGGGCGACCTTTTATTGATCTATCCCTCGCATAGCGGCCTTGAAAAGCCGATAGAATATAGTTTTGATTATAGTGATTCGTTGAGACTTTGGGTTGTACCGTTTGTTATCTCATTAACTGGCGATTCGCGAATTGAATGGCCAGAGGCCTTGAGATTACAAGCTTATGAATATCATTAACATATTTCGACGTGCAATAGTCTCTAAAAGAAGCTGCATTGCCATTTATCAACAGCGTACTAGATGGCGCAATATGATAAATCTAGCTATCAGTGGTTTGATAAGCTGAATTGGAGCTGCTTTGAGCAACGGGGGTAGCTCCGACTTTTGTTAACGATGTTTCGAAGTCATTGGCACCTTACTGGGTTGATGACTACACGCGAGATCGTAGAGTGTGCTTGTCATCTCCGCACGCGGTAGCTAACAAACAGATTAACTAGTATTAAGTGATTGATATGATTTTAGATAGTGTCCAGAATCCAGTACTGAAGATGCAACAGTGGTTTACTGAATTTGAATCGAGAAGAGTCAAGCCTAACAAAGGGATGCCTTTGTGGGCTTTAAAGGTTACGGACGAAGAACTTCAGCAAATGAAGCAGTTGTTGAGAGCACTTTTCAGCGCTAAAGATCCTTCTGTTGTGTTTAATCAACACTCTTGCGCTGGTTATGGTAAGAAGTTTGACCAAATATTCACGCTTTATTTGGCTACATGGATTCAAAGAAACTTTACGGGAGGGAAGGAGCGATGGCCTGTTGTTCTTCGCAGTATCGATATATCACACAATAATCGACTCAACACCTATATCTATGACTCCGTAAAAGCAGGGTTAAAATACTGGGGGATCGATCTCTACTCCACTTCTTCTGCAAATCAATATTTTGCAACCTTATACTGTCAAGGCGGGTTCCCTAGATCTGGCCTTGTTGGTTTGAGTTCTGGACCGGTGCCAGAGTATTTGGACAAGGTTATTTCCCAGTATGCTTTGTTTCATCACACTTCTGAAATTAACGATATTGCGAAGCAGCAACTTGAACTGTTGCCAGAAACGCTTAAGCAGGTTGCTTTTGCTAGATTAGCCACGGTGTTGGTTACCAAGCTAATGGAGTATCGAGATCGCTATCATCTTCACGGTGAGTCTGATCCTGTGATCGCACTTAATGTACGATACCCCCAATGGCGAGATGAACTTCCATTTTTGCTTTGTGACGAAGAGGCATATGAGTTAATCAGTCGATTGGTTCGTAAGACATCAGCAATTATTCGCCGTGAACAGAACCCAGTTAGAATTAAGCGTTACCTTAGAGAAGATATGGGTCATTGGGACTTGGTTGCTGAGACGTACGTTAACCACACAATCCACCCTCAAGATTTGTCTCGCGTGCTTTCTTTAGAAAATCTACCTAAGTTCTTTGATTTGTATACACAAACAAATACTGGGGAGCGAGTAAGAACGGCATCTTTTAACCTGAAAGGGTACGCTAACCAAAGGTGGCAAGTCATAACCAAGTTTGCTCATTTTTATAATGCTGATGCTGCAAGTAACATTGGCTATGAGCTATGGAGTGATGGTCGAAAATTTAATAGCGATACGTATTACCGAGGTGAAGAGCTAAATAAGGCTCTACCTTGGATTTTTTCTGCTGAAGGTGAAAAGTCTCAGTATCTTGGCCAAGGTAATGTTCATGTAAAACAAGCCTCTGCAATAATTGTTCATGCTGGTTTAGTTGAACCTGCTACCTCTCAATCAAAGGTTGAAAAGGTTGGACGCATTGCGAGTTTAGACCGAGATGTTTATCGCGTTGTGGGTAAGGTAAAAGTCGAATTAGATTACGACTTCATTGAAGTGTTGACAGGTGCAGATGAAGCTCAAGATGTCACATGTTGGTTAGATGGCAAGCGGAATCGCGAGGCTATTTCACATCAGCACGTATTCGAGGGTAAACCTACGGGAATGATGAGATTCGGCGTGAATAAGTCTCAACTTATTCCGAGCGCCGAGTTGTTCTGGAAAAGTGTTGACTCTGATTCGCTGGTGCCACTTAACTCAGATGCATTCACTTATGGTCTTGGTTCGGTTATTTGGTTTAACTCCGGTCAAGTAATGTGGCAAATGAAATGCGCGATTTTGCCTGCTTCATCTGATTTTAATGTGATTCATTACGGCAAAGGTGAAATTGAGCTAAAAGCAGTGGGATTCAAAAATACCGATTTTGGCTTCGTAGATAACGAAAAGAACTGGCTAAGAGATGTTGAAGTTATAGAGGATATGTTCCTCGCTGAAGTGCAGATCCCCGCGAGTATGCCTGACACTTTTCACCCAGTGTTAGGGTGGAACAACTCCACCAAGAATACCCTGACGTTTGAATTTGATTCGCTGCAATCTGGCGTATGCTTACTCGGTAGTAAAGGCAATACACTTAATGCTAGGGGAAACAAGATCACGTTGGATGACCTTTACGCAAGTAGTTTAAAGGTAAAACTAGTTGAAGAGTCCAGCTCGATCAGCGTGTCTGCTGCATTAATGCAACATAAAACTATTAAAGCAAGTATTACAGATATCATTCAAGTTCCTGAATCAAAAGTTACGGTAGGATGTGGCGAATTAGCACGTTTGGCACAGGCACTATTTACACAGTCTGATGATACTCGCGATCGCGTTTCATTTAGATTCTACTCTGGAAGAGAGCTTCTGGAATCACGAGTACCTGCAATCGAACAGTTCAAGTATCCTGTAGCCTCTTTGAAAGGTGATCGTTCTATGCTCCGCATTTATGGTGCTCATGACCATCGTAACCCAGAATCAATACAGCTCTATACTGCACCTATATGGGATCTATCACGTGAGCATACGCCACTGGTTAAGTCCTTAGGAGAGCGAGGAGAGTTGCTTTTTGCAATGCCAGAGATAAATGAACCTGGACCATGGTTCGTATACGCACAGAATGATCGAAAGATTCAACCAAGGGCTGTACTAGTCGCTCAGAATGAAACTGGAATTAAAGAATACAATTATTCTCGCTTACAGTTGTCTATCAGAGATCTACTCTTCAATCCTGAGACTAGGAGCTTTGATTATTCAGAAATGGATGCTGCTTTGAAAGAGTTGATGTTTGACCTTCAACACGATGATTGGCACACCGTGCAGTCATTCGTTGAACAACTTTCAATTGCAAACCCAACGACGTTCCACATTTTCAAGCGTCTTGCTGCGAATCCAAATGTGTTTGCTTCATTGTTATTAAAACAAGAAAATCTTGAAGAGTTTGAATCGGTTTGGTCAATATCACTCGATATGCCATTCGAATGGTTGAGCGTCCCTCTAAATCAATGGATCGATGCTATCAGGTTGACGACTAAGAGCACCATGGAATCCCTTGTGATGATGAAGGATCAACTACCCGTTGATCAGTTTGAACAAATTCAAAAAACTATGTTGAAAAGTCGTCTTCAAAACTTGTCAGATAAAGGCGAGTACTTTGCAGCTGTTGTTGACGCAGCACTTTTTGCTCTGTACGACATAAAGTCAAGTTGGATGGATTTACCAATTTATGCATCAGAAGAACAGCCGTCTTATATCGCTGATTTTCATAAGCAAAAATCTGAATATTTTAGTCGTCAAGAAGGCAGACTTCTGACTCAAATTCAAAACAAGCATAATGACATTCGATTAAAAGATCTTCTTGATACAAGGTTATCGAGAGACCTTTTGGATGCTGAACTTAAAGGATTTACTCAGCATTACTCTGTAGATAAGTCGAAAGCAACACGACTGGCGATACCACTTGAATTACCGGTTAAAGTTGCACTTCACAATGCAGGAATCTATCCAGCTGCTGATATTAATGAAGAAGAGTTGAGGTTGGTTAACTTCGCTTTAAACCGTCTATCTCAGTTTGACCGAGTATGGACACAAGAATCGATGGCGATTGCACTAAAATCTGCAGTTAAATTACGAGCGCAATAGGTTGTAATAATGTCTACAAAAGCAATTAATTTTAAGTCTCTCTATAAAGACCTTTCCTCAGTTACGTCACAGGCAGTGATTAACCGACTTCAGTTGAAATCGGCGCCTTTAAGAAAGTTTTTGCAAAGTGAGTTTCAAGTCAAATATGGCAAGGGAAACGACTTTTTCGCTCAACCTGTTTTTGAGGCTACTTTTGGTTGGTCTTCGGAAGGCTGTGAAAATGATCTTAACGGGCTGGTCACTCAAGGTAAATTAGAGCAAACTTTCGTTAATAACCTGTCGCAACCGCCAATGCCTTTCCCTGACTCTTCTGAAGAGAAAGAGGAATATCGTCTTAAAGGAATAAGTGAAGACCGTTGGGCTGAAGACATACAGGAAGACTACACCTGGCCTCTGGATAGACCGCCATATAAGCATCAGTTGGAAGCCTGGGATCACTTGTCTTCTGATAAAGTGAAATCAGTAGTTGTTACTTCTGGAACAGGGTCGGGTAAAACCGAGTGTTTTCTAGTTCCATTGTTGAACGACTTAGCAAAGCAATCCAATCGAGCTGTAGAGCCTCTTGAGGGAACACAGGCGATATTCCTGTACCCGCTTAATGCACTGATCAATTCACAGAAAGAGCGTTTGAGCGCTTGGACTCGTGGCTTTGAAGGGAAGGTGAGGTTTGCTCTGTATAATGGTGAAACACCGACTCAAGCTCCATCTAAAACTATTTCCAATGCAAGTCTTAGTAAAAACACTGCCTCAGAATTGGTGACCAACAGAAAAGACATCTGGTCTTCACCGCCGCCGATACTCGTAACTAACGCGACCATGCTTGAGTACATGCTTATTCGCCAACAGGATGAAGATATTCTTGCCAAGTCACAAGGAAAGTTAAAGTGGATTGTGTTGGATGAAGCTCATACGTATGTAGGCTCTCAAGCAGCAGAGATAGCACTGCTACTGCGTAGGGTCATGCATGCCTACAATGTTAAGCCTAAAGATGTTCGTTTTGTGGCAACGTCTGCAACAATTGGGGATAAAAACAAGCAAGACGAAACAAACAGAGATCTTCAAAGGTTTTTGGCTAAGGTTGCGGGGGTGTTACCTGAGCAAGTTGCAGTGGTTAATGGTCATCGTGCTATACCACATATCAACTCGACAGGGATGGAGTCTTCTTTCAGCTTGAAAAAAGCGAGAGAAATGAGTTCTGGTGAGCTTTATGACTATATGAGCAGTTTTCCCGTTCTCCGAGAAATGCGAGAGTCCTTAACTAGAGAGCCGCATACACTTGAAGAGATAGCTCGTATTCTTGAACCGAGTAAATCTGAACGTATATCTCAGGTTGAGCTAACAAAGGCGCTAGATATCATTGATTTGGCCGTAACCGCTTATCCACAAGGAGATGATAGCCAGCAAGCATTCCTGCCGGTACGAGCTCATATTTTCCATCGCTCTCAACGAGGTCTTTGGGCTTGTTCTGATCCAAGCTGTTGCAACAAAGCTAATACCGAGCTGCAAGATGGGTGGAAGTTCGGCATGGTTTATACGAATGAGCGTACACACTGTGAAGGTGAGTGCGGAGCGCCTGTTTTTGAACTAACACACTGTAAAGATTGTGGGACACCAAGCCTTGCTGCTGCGAAAACCACAGCACAAGGTGGAATTAAGTTATTAGAGCCAAGAGATACTGATCTGCTAGATGATTATGTTGATGAGATAGATGAACACGAACAGGCATCGGATGAAAATTTTGACACTGAATTCGAAGCTAATGTTCAGATATTTGCTAGGGAAGACGCTTTAGGAAATGCGCATGATCAACTGGGTTGCACCCACGTTAGTCTTGATCCGAAAACTAACCGAATTTCAGAAGCCTTTGAATCAGGGCACCTAGATATCTTCTACAACCAAAATGACCGTGATGATGGACTCCGCTGTGCCCATTGTCATGGGGTTGAGAATGTTCCGAACACACAATTCAAACGAGCTCTGTTAGGTTCTCCGTTCCTGATGGGGTCGCTAGTACCGGCTATGTTGCGACACATCCCAGGTGACAATAGTGATGACCTAAAAGGTAAGCGATTAATTACCTTTACCGATAGTCGTCAGGGCACGGCCCGTTTCTCCGCAAAAATGCAGTTGGATTCTGAGCGTAACTGGACGAGAAGCCAGGTTTATAAGACTGCGGTTCTTGAGGCAGGAGAATTGGAGCTTACAGAAGAGCTAAAAGAGAAAAAAGCTGCACTTAAGTTTCTCAAAAGTGCCTTGCCAAATGACCCGAATACGATAGCACTAGAAAAACAAATCGACGAAGGCTTGAAAAAGCTCCCAACGAAGAAAGTAAACTGGTGTTTTCTAAAAGAGCGCCTCAGCACATTGCCTGAAATACAGCTACTTTCTGGTGCAGAACTAGACCTGTTGGAGGGGAAAGCTCTTGAGAAATATGATGAGCGTATTCCTGGAGAGTATCGTTTAAGATCGGAGCTTTTGAGTGATGCAGATAATCTGGCTGATCTTTTCTTAAAGCGAGAGTTTGCTCGAAGAGCAAAAAATGCCAACAGTCTTGAGTCTATGGGGCTAGTCCAGCTTCATTATCCTGCAATTTCAAATTTAACAAACGAAGACATGAACTCTCATGAATGGAGAAGTTTGGGCTTTGACCTTGATGATCTTAAAAGTTATTTGAAAATATGCATAGACTTTTATATCAGAGAAAATACCTTAGTTGATATCGATAGAAGTGTAATCAACTGGATGGGAGCTAAAATCAACCCAAGGTTGCTTAAAGAGTCGAATTACGAATACCAAGATGAAATTGAGAGAAGAGCTTACTTCAAATTTCCTGTTGTGAACAATGGTCGTCAGCATAGATTAGTTCGCCTGTTGGAGTTAGGAGCTGGGCGAGTAGCCAAGGACGAGAAGGAACTGTTTAACTCGGTACTGTCTTTTATTTGGAGAATTCTCAGAGACCACATTTTAACCAAAGCAAGTCGTCAGGATTACAGTGATGGAGCTACTTTGTCAGGCTACAACCTAAAGTTTGATGAGAAAATTGAGTTCGCACCGATTGAAAAAGCTTGGTTGTGCCCAGTTACTAATCGCTGGCTAGATACAACTTTTAGAGGCTTGTCTCCTTACACTACAGGGTCATCAACATTGGATGATGTTCGATGTGATGAGCCATTCGAAATAACTCACCCAGAGACTGAAATAGTCAATAGCTCTCCAGCTGATATCAGGAACTGGTTAGCTGACGAAGACGTTTTGAACACTCATCGTGACCATGGACGTTGGTCTGATATCAATGACAGAGTCATTGCGGGTGTACCCCTAGTTCGTGCCGCTGAGCACTCTGCCCAACAAAGCTCAGACAAACTCAAGCGCCTCGAAAAAGCGTTCAAGAAAGACTACTTAAATGTTCTTAGTTGCTCTACCACGATGGAGATGGGTGTAGATATTGGCTCCCTTAGTATGGTGGCAATGAACAATGTTCCACCGAGTACGTCGAACTATCTACAGCGTGCAGGTCGAGCAGGTCGACGCAAGGAGTCTACAGCACTTGCGTTAACGTTCTGTAAAGCTACACCTCATGGCGAGCGTGTGTTTAACGAGCCGAAATGGCCATTCGCGACACCTATCCGAGTTCCTAAGGTTTCGCTAGACAGTGGAATCATTGTACAGCGTCATATCAATGCGTTCTTGTTAGCGAGCTTTTTGAAGATCGAGAAAAGTCGCTCAAATAATCTTTTGAAGATGCAGGTTGGCGCATTCTTCTTGGGTGATGGTGGCCTTAACCCATTTAATGCCTTTATAAATTGGTTAGCTGGCCCGGCGCTTAATGATGAAAGTGTACTTGCTGGTATAGATAGCCTTAAATTTGATTCGGTCTTTGCTGGTCATCTCAACAGTATTCTGGTGGAGGGTGCGTTAGATGCAATTGAATCTTCTCATATCAAGTGGATGCGCAGGTACGAGTCTCTCAACACACAAATTGAAGCGACAAGTGACAGTAATTCTCCTGCGTCTAAAAAACTAGCAAGACAATTGAAACGCTTGGAGCGAGATTATTTATTGGCTGAGTTAGCGAATACTGGTTATTTGCCGGGCTATGGCTTTCCTACTGGCGTGGTTCAGCTAATTACTGACAACCGTAGTGAAAATAACTCAAGAGATGATGGTAAATCTCAACATCGAACTTCATACCCAAGTCGAGGCTTGGAGGTAGCACTTAGAGAATATGCGCCAGGGTCAGAAATCGTTCGTGACGGTGCTGTTTATCAGTCGCAGGGTCTTCAACTCAATTGGAAGATGCCGTTTTCTGGAAATGATATTAAACAAGAACAGCTTATTGAGTATCAATGGGAGTGTGAGCACTGCGGGAATATAGGCTTTGAGTCCGTGAGTTCTGAACGAGCAAGTATTCGTTGTACTGATTGTGATAGCGACAGACTAACCTGGAGTGAGTTTATTGTTCCATCGGGCTTCGTTGTTGATTTTAACAAGCCACTGCACAACAACTATGTGTCGCCAAACTATGCAGGATACAGAGAACCTAAAGTTGCTTTGAACGACGCACAGTGGCAGCCACTTTCTAACACAGGTGTTGGACGTTACCGTGTATCTGAATACGGCTCCATTTTTCATTACAACGATGGAGAAGGTGGTGGGTATGCCTTGTGCTGGTGTTGCGGTAGAGCAGAGCCTTTGAGTATCGAAAAGACTCCGAAAGGAAACGTTAGACTATCTAAAGAGCCTCACATATTAAATACGCATAAACGACTCCAAGGCTTTAAGGTTAAAGGTGAGGTGATGTGCGAAGGTGTTAAAGATGGCTGGGGAATCAAAGTTAGTGAGATCAGCCAATCTGAAAGAGAAATCTCTATGCCTTTCATCATGGGCTATCCGCAAAGCACGGCTATGTTTGAGTTGCAGTTGAAAAGCCCTACGTCGGGCAACTGGATATCTGATGAGACTCTGCTTTATACGCTTGGTGTAGCACTTAGACAAATGTACTCAGATGAGAAAGGCATCACTACTCAAGAACTTGGCGTAGTAACTAGACGCAAAAGAACCGAGTCTTTTGAAGATGTGGTGAGTTTATACATCTTTGACTCTGCGACTCAGGGAGCTGGCTTCTCGAGTTCTATGCCGGAAGTTCTTTCACAGCTTCTAAAGGATCTTACTGAGTATTTAAAGAAATGTCCTAATAATTGTGAGGCGGCGTGTCACGCATGTCTATTGGATTACGATACTCAACATAATGTAAAAATACTAAATCGTAATTATTTGATTAAAGAGCTTGAAGAAAACAGGATTCTTGAAGGGTTAGCCCTTTCAACAAAAAGGTGTTTCTTTGGAGATTCTTCGAGGGTGGAACTCAGCAGTGCTAATCAGGTTTTGTCCAGAGTTGGGCATTCTTGTAGTCAGATAAATGTATTTTTAAGTTCATCTGAGTGGCATTTCGGTGAGTGGAATATTCGAGAAAAAATTACCACGCTTGCAACAAAAGGGATTCCAGTCAACGTTTATTTTTCTAAAGAGTTAGCTGATTCACTAGATTCTGACCTTGCTTGGGAGATAGCCCGATCTATGCCTGTAGGTATTATTAATTTCCAAGAGTTGGATAAACCTATTGAATTAGCTTCGGGCGGCCAGCCAGTTATGTCGTTAAAAGTAGATTCAGAATTACACTGGTACGCGACCGATGAACTGAGTCAACTGGGCGCAAATGAACATTGGGGAAGTGGTGAAGACCTGTGTTTAGTAACTGCTGTGAAAGAGCTAGAGATTAGCTCGACGAAATTTAACCTTGAGGCCCTTGCTCAGGCCTCTAATCTAAATGAAAACTCCTTTATATTAAGTGATGTTACGTCATTGAAAGGCAGCATTGCTTCATTCGGAGTTAGTTTTGTTGAGCTGTTGGCAGGCCAAATCCCATCTTTAAATGAAATGCTTAACAACAATATCGAATCAATTCACTATAGTGACCAATATGTGGTGAGCCCAATTAGTGTTGTGTTAATTAACCATGTATTGGCTGCATTCAATAAGCGCTATGGCCGCTTTTCATCAGAAATCAATACTGTTGCTCCAAGGAAATATGTGACCGGTCAAAGGCTGTCTTCATCTATTGGTGATAACTTCTTGGAAGCAAATGATGTCTTGGATTTTATCTATGATTCGTCAAGAACTCTTGGTGCTGAAGTTTATGGAGATATCGTTGATAAGTCAGAATTATCACACAGCCGCATTATGCGAATTGATTTGAAAGATGGTAGAGAGATTAAGCTTCTATTTGATCATGGTATGGGTTATTGGAGTCGCAGCAGAGATTACCCACAAAAGTTCGATTTTAAAAATGTTGGATATGAAGCATCCTCTATTGATGATTGGAACTTTGGGTTGAGAGATTCAGGGAAGGAAACCTTTATCGCCGTTAAGCTAGGAGACTGAGTTTGAACAAGTTAGAAGTAAACTAAGTAATTCTTCCTCTCACTAGTAAATTAGATGCCTCTCGTGGACCCATAAACGAGGGGCATTTTCATATGAAATGTAAACAATTTAGCATTAGTAATTCCCAAGTCAATCACCAAGTAACTATATGAGCTTTTGAATACTGCAGCCAACAAAGGTTGAAAGCCTATTAACTACAATTGCTTTCTTAGGTCATGATGAGTATAACCTTTAAGATTGCAAGCTTATAAACTCCGATTCATATTAATCTTAATTAACATACCTCTTATATCAAAACTGAATGAGATGGAATAGTTATGAATCACAACACAACACCATGCACGTTAGTTGTTTTGGCCAACTCGGTGAAACACGGACAATGTTGCGTAGCCGGAAAACGTTTAGATACCAAAGAGTGGGTTCGTCCTGTTTCGAATGCAGACGGTGCCGAACTTACGAGCCTGCAGGCGAGTGCGATGAATCCCTATGGCGCTTATAAGGTTAAACCTTTGCAAAAGGTAAATATGTGTTTTGAACAAGCTGTGCCTCTTAAAAATCAGCCAGAAAATCACCTGATTAATGGTGCGCAGTGGGTACAGCAATATAACATTAGCCCTGATGAACTGAATCAGTTTCTAGACACACCAATCTCGCTTTGGGGTTGTGGTGATCGAATTGACTATCAATCAATCATACGGGGGCAAGCCACTATCGAACAGTCATTACAGTTAGTTAAGGTTGAGAACTTGATGCTATACGTTGATGGTTATGGCACCCGAAGAGCATCTTTCTCTTACAACGGTGTTCAATACGTTTTGGCTGTAACAGACCCAAACTTCGATAATCTAATTAGTCGGAAAAATGAACTAATGGGTATTTTATGTATTAGCCTTGGTGAAGAGTACTATGGTGATTGCTATAAACTTGTAGCTGCGATTTATTAAGGGTGTTGAATGAAAATTTATACAATCGGCTTTACCAAAAAAAGCGCAGAAAGGTTTTTCACATTGCTGAAAAAGAATGCAGTCAAAACTCTGATTGATGTTCGTTTAAACAATGTGTCACAGTTAGCAGGCTTTGCTAAAAAAGACGATTTAGCTTACTTCCTGAGAGAGCTTTGTGAGATCCACTATTTGCATATGCCAATACTCTCCCCATCAGAAGACATCCTAAAAGGTTACAAAGCTAAAACATTGTCCTGGGCTGAGTATGAGGTGAAGTTTAATGCTTTGTTACAGCACAGAGCAGCAGAAACCCTGCTTGATGAAGAAGTACTTGAAGGCGCTTGCTTTCTATGTAGTGAACACAATGCTGAAAAGTGTCACCGACGCTTAGTGGCTGAATACATTGCGAGCCACTATCAATCTAATATAGCGATTAAGCACCTAAAATGATGAATAATCTACTAGTTTTATACCCAAGAGAGTTTAACTGTTTTTCAAAACTAAAGCGCAAGTTGGATAGAATTACTTCAAATATGGACAATGTTGGGTTGTTTACAACCATAGATCACAACGCACTGTTAGCTCAATATGCAGCAAAGACTAACTTATCACTTGTAATCGATGATGCGCAATTAGAGACCTTGAGTTTCACCCATGCGGTTGTTTTTGATGACGGTGAGGTGTTTGAGCAAGAGGTCGAGTGGATTACAGCTCAAGGGATTCCGTACCGACTCATTAACATCGCTATTACTCGTGTGATCAATGTTAAAAAAGAGACTGAGTTTGCTGATCAAAAAAGTACGCCTAATTATGAGTACATTGGAAGGGGGTCATACTGGGGAAACCCGCATTCGATGTTTGAGGGAATGGAAGATAGCGATGAAGACCCGCGTGAGGCTGTTATTAGAATGTATAAGTATGACTTCGACTATGACAAGTTTCTGAACATCGACAAGAGTAAAGTCTACGAGTTAGCAGGCAAGCGACTAGGTTGCTTTTGTAAGCCGCAATCCTGCCATGGTGATGTATTAGCTGATTTCCTTAACAAGTGGGATGATGGAAAATAACATCCCTCAGTAATTATGCGTAACCTTCCAGTCTTTATCGTACGTCATTTTAATGGCTCGATATGTGCGAGTTATTCTGGTATAACGTATGTAATACTTATCTGGAAGGAGGCACGCAACTCCTTCTTTTACTGACCAACACCACGAGTAGCTAGTCATTACATTGAAGTTTAAAAATGCAAGGAGGAGTGGTGAATAGCGATTATTACTTTATATGGTGAACACCATGAATACGTCAAACTTTACTTTTCTAAACGACTGTTATTCTAGGCTATCAGGTTTAGCCCATCAGGCTGAATCGTACATTTTTAGTGATCCTCAAACATCAGCATTTAAGTTACGTGCTTATACCGAGTTGATGGTGGAGTACATATACTCACACCTCGGTCTAGAAACTGATGATAATACAGACCTTTTTAGTAGACTTAGCAACCAATGCTTTCGTGATGTCGTCGTTTCTGAAATTCAGGCGAAGCTTCACCTTTTGCGAAAAGAGGGCAACAAAGCCGTTCACAATAATTCTGTCTTTAAGCCGAGTGATGCTATGTTTCTTACGAAAGAGGCATATCTAGTAGGTCGTTGGTTTATCCAGACCATGCAGAATGGCTATTTGTTTATTCCTGAATTTGTCCCCCCCTCCCCAACAGAAGACCTCTATAGAACACTCGAGCAACACAACCAGCAATTGAAGGTGGACCTTGCAAACCGAGCGCAAGAAATTGAAGAAACGAATCTCGCTCTAGATTCAGTGAAAAAAGAACTAAGACAAGCCCAAGAGAAAGCTTCGCTAAATGAAGAAGAGCTTAAATATAAAGCAAGATCATTTAAAAGCTCCAGTAAGGAAGCCGCTAATAGCTTTGACCTACAGATGGAAGCGACTCGAAAGAAAGTTTCTATCATGGACCATTTTGAAGGTGTTGAACTAACAAAGGGCCAACGAACGGCTATCGATGGTCTTGAAGAGTTTGTTAAGTCTGATGATATCGACAACTTTATTCTTCATGGTTATGCAGGTACTGGTAAAACGTTCATTACTAAAGGTATTGTTGATTATTTAACTGCTTTAGGTAGAAAGTGTGTGTTATTAGCGCCGACCGGGAAAGCTGCAAAAGTCATTTCTGAAAAAACCGGTTATGCCGCATCAACGATTCATAGCGCTATCTATAAAATAGCAGAATGTATGGATGTTGATGATGACAGTGATAAAGCACCTGTTGCACCATTAAAAGTAAACAGTGACGGCAATGAAACTGTTTATATTGTGGACGAAGCATCGATGCTATCGGATGCGTTCTCAAGTCTGGATAACATTCAGTTTGGCTCAGGAAAAGTGTTAGCTGACCTTGTTGAGTACAGTCGCGATGCAACGCTTGAAATCATGACAGCGGTTAAGCGTAAAATGATATTTGTCGGTGACTACGCTCAGTTACCTCCGGTAGGAATGTCTTTTTCTCCAGCTCTACATAAAGAATACCTACAAAAAGAGTACCAATTAAAGACGGTTGAGACCTTTTTAGATGAAGTCGTGCGTCAGAAAGCGGGAAGTGGTGTAATGGACAATGCCATTATGCTACGTAATGGCATCGAGACTATGACGTTTAATGAGTTGGATTTTTCTTGTGCTAAGGCTGATATCTGCGCTGTTGAACACAATGCGGTTATTGACCACTTTATGACGGTTTGTAATGGCCAGATTAAGCGCACAAAAAATGCGATGTTAATTGCTTCATCAAATAAAAAGGTTAAGCAATATAACGATAAATGCCGTGAAAAATTTTTCCCAAATCAAAATAAACTTTGCGTAGGAGATAAGTTAATCTCAGTAGCTAACCACTATTCAGATGAATACTTTGTCGCTAATGGTGAGTTTTTACTTATTACTCAAATCTTTGGGAGTGCAGAGAACCAAAAACTTTATTCATTTACGATCGAGGACGGCAAGAAAAAGAATCTAATGTTGGACTTCACTTTCAGAGATGTTGAGTTGCTCTTTAAAGGTGAAGGTAGCTCGGTAAAAAGAGTGAAAACTAAGGTTATTGAACATTTACTTTATAACGATGAGCCTGGGTTATCCTCTGAGGAAATGCGAGCTTTACATATACAGTTTGATTCTAAGTACAAGGACAAATCTAAAGAAGAGAAAACTGCTCTTAGAAAAACAGATCCTTACTTGAATGCCTTCAAGGTTAAATTCGGTTATGCCATCACCTGTCATAAAGCTCAGGGTAGTGAATGGGAAAATGTGTTTGTCGATTGTTCATATCACACACCTAGTTTACTGAATAAAAACTATTTTCAGTGGCTATATACCGCCATTACGCGTACGTCATCAAACTTGTATGTTATTGATGAGCCGAAAATTAAGCTTGGAAGTAATGCGACAATTGTTGGCCCGACATTATGGCTTGATGAACCTGAAACTAATAAACCTATTGTGATCCCTGTTAAAGCGTCGGTATCCATTGCTGATGCCAACAGCCATGAACTAGAAAACTGTCCAGTAGAGTTGCAAGACTTGTATCGAAAGGTTCAGACCCTGGTCAAAGAGCATGATATTACGATTGAACAGGTACACCACAATAACTATCAAGAGATGTATGTACTCAAGTCGAATGATGTTACTGCTGATGTAAGGTTCGTTTATAACGGAAAATTTAAAGTTACAAACGTAAATGTGGTTGGACGTGGAATGCTTCAGGTTGCACTCGAAGCATTGCTTAGCCCGTTGAAAGGCTGCGTGCTGTCTTCTGTTGTTGATGGACAGGAATCGAATAGCTTTACATTTGATCAGCCTCATTTAAAGACGTTCCATGAGAGGTTGGTTAGTGTGTATTCAGAACATGGGGTTGCTGTTTTAGACATAAAGCAGAATCAATGGTGTCAACGATATACCTTAAGCAAAAACAACGAAACGGCTGTCATCGACTTCTACTATAACGGTAAGCACCAGTTTCATCGTGTAGCACCGATGCCGAACGCAAGTAGCTCCAAGGCTCTCCTCAAAGAGTGTACGGATATTTGGACGTCATAATGCGAAAAATATAATGAGGAATAATATTAAATGAATGAACAACCTTTTCGCACTGTGAACAACCTGCGCAAATCAGGAAAGCTTCAAGAGGCTTGGAATGTGGGTTTTGCCGCACTAGAACAAACGCCTCAAGATAACTACCTCAAGGGCTCACTCTTTTGGATATGTTATGAGTACTTAAAACAGATGCAGGAGAAAATTGCGTCTAGAGCCTCTAACTCTGGCAATTTTAGACCAAGTGATTTTGAGTTTGAACAGATTGAAAACTTGCTACAAACGATTGTTGGACTAGAAATACCAACAGGAGGTTTGGAGTATAAAATGCTTCTGGTTCAATTTAGAAGGAATTTAGAATGGTTTCCCTCATTAATAAATATGGTACTAGATAAACAAGCCTCTATTTTTGATGATGAGTCTAAACAACCATATCAAGCTGAGAAAGGTGAAGTTCCTAGCTTAATGTTAACCATCACCCGACAAATTGCGAGTGCCTGGCTAAGAGCGAGAGATAACTGGCAAATAGGCCTGCAACAAGTGATGTCTCTAATGATGCTAACTCGCTCGCAAGCTAAAGACACCAAGCATATTATTTGGCTTGATTATGACCAAGCTAAGTGCTTTATCGTCGCGGGTAACTACGACAAAGCAAGAGAATTAATTCTGCCCATTTTACGTAAGAAGCAAAGAGAGAGTTGGGCGTGGGGAGCGCTTGCTGCTACATATCAAAAAGAAAAGCCTGACTTGGCAATGATGTTTTTTGCCAAAGGTATCACTTCTGCGAATGAAGTCACATTTGCTCTTAAGTTACTTCAAGGTATTGTTCCTCTTTTTCTTGGTAAAGGGCAATCAGATAAAGCTTCAATGTGCGTGAAGTTAGCAGTAAGTGCATATCAAGAGAATGGGTGGAAAGTTAAACCAGAGTTAGAAAGGCTACAGTCCCAGCAATGGTATGACACATCAGTAGATGAATCTCAGTTGATGCCGTTTCTAAAGTCAATCTCAAAGGGTGCAACCGATCATCTTCATGGGCCACTCCAATCATTAAATGGCGTCATAGAGAGTATCCATAGGTCAGGCAAGGGCTTTAATGTGTTTGTTAATAAATCCTCGTTAATATCAGTACGGATGGGAGTCCACCAAGGAAAGGTGAAACCTAAAGCTGGAGACTATGTAGACCTTTTGGTATCTCAAGGAGAAAAAATAGAGGTTATCTCGTGTAAATCTATCAACAAAGTTGAGATTAAGGATGTGTCGTTCACAGAAGGGGAGCTACGCATTGCTCCGAAAGGTTTTGGTTTCGTAAATGATACGTTTGTGCCTCCATATATTCTTGACGGCATCGAGAATCAGTCTCAAGTAAAGGTGATGCAAGTATTGTCATGGGATAAAACTAAGAGCCGATATAGTCAGAAGGCAGTTTCAATCAAAGTAGATAACGTTTAGTAACTACAATCGTTTATAAGCTTATTATTCTAAGCTTCCTTTGCTTCTCCGCTATTGTTTAACCTACACAACGGCCTGAATTACAACAGCGGAGACAGTAATGGAAACTCAACTTATTTCAGTGAACGATCTTGGTTACATGCGTCACAATCGAGCTTATGCAAATCGATACCGTCATTCTCGCCGTAATCAAGGTGTAGACACGTTAGCTAGAGAGTTTTATAAGCATTTAATGCTAGTTGAAAGAGACATCACATGTTGGTTTTCTCGATTGGTGAACTCAAAGAATGAACGCATCCTTAGATACAAATCCTCCAACGGTGTGTTGAAGTACCAAGAGATCGATTTTATTGCTGAAAATGAGTTCGGGCTGAAGTTTTGTGAGCTCAAATTAAAAGAGCGTTTTAGTGAGACTTTAAGTGAACGTTCGTCGGGTATTGCTCAACTGAAAGCGACCACTGAGGCCGCTTCATCTGTGTATGAGCTAAATGGCTCACTTGCTATCTGCATCGACATGAGTTTTATCTACACTGGTGAAGATAGTGTGGGGCGAAACTTCACAAACGTTGCTGAGCTACCGGACCACTTTAAACGGGAAGGTGAAGGAGAATATATCTGGTTAGATATCAAAGATGTATTGGTTGTAGCATTAAGGGAAGGATGGTTTACACAGGAGCGAGTTGAAGAGATTAGAGAGCTTTATGAAATGATGTACAACCCAATGGCCATGATGCCCAAAGTACATCAAATCCCTTTGAATAGTCCCTTTGCTCAGCTACAAGCTTAGCTTGCCAAAACTGAATGTTGGATAGAAAAACAAACTTGATACTAGATCAAGTAGCTGGTTTTAGAGAGGAGATATCAGAAGAAGAGACTCGTGAAAGCGTTACTTTTTTGTCTTTGGTAACTTCAGACTTGTGGCAAGCTCAAATACTTAAGTTGAGGGTAAGGCGACTGGCTTTAATGCAGTAAGTTGGCAGTAACCTTCTCTCACACAAGAACCTAACTCCACACAATATACTTCCATAGGTGAAACTCCAACTTGGGGTAATATGTCAGACGATGATATTCCGTTCTAAGGTAAGCGCGCTCGAGCCTGAAAAAGGTATGTCTAAATCCACTCTAAATGAACGTAATTTCCATAAGGAAAACAAAGTGAAAAACATCTTGGTAGCCGTAACAGGCGCGAGTCCTCAAGTCCTAACTGAAACGTTGTTTGCATTGAATCATCAAGGTAAAACAATGCCAGATGAAGTGTTTGTGATTACTACCGCTAACGCTAAGCAAACGTTAGAGGAGGGGCTATTTCAAGATGGTCATTGGAACAAGCTAATAGAAGATTATCAACTCCCAGAAGTTAAGTTTAGTTCCAACAATATTTGGTTGATCTCCGATGAAGAGGGTAATGTCTTAGAAGATGCAAAGGCAGAAGCTGACCAAGTTGTAATGGCTGACTTTATTACACAGAAAGTAGAGGAGCTGACTCGTAATGACGATGTTGCGATTCATGCTTCAATTGCTGGTGGCCGAAAGACAATGGCTTTTTACATGGGATACGCAATGTCTTTGTATGGTCGTGAGCAAGATGTGCTCAGCCATGTGTTTGTTGACGATGATTTTGAGTTTGTGAGCGAGTTTTATTACCCAACTCCTTACGATAAGTACGTTGTCGGGAGGGACAAAAAAAAGGTTGTAAACACTAAGGATGCCAATGTTACCTTAGCGGAAATCCCGTTTGTAAGAATGCGTCGTCAAGTTGATGAGTCAATTTACAACCAAATGCAAAACCATTCGTTTTCGAAAACGGTATCGGCTCTAAACAGCGCGCATAACTCTGACGTTAAAGTAAAAATTTCTACTAAGGATAAGACTCTGGATGTAGCAGGTGTGTCTGTAAAACTTACAGCTAAAGCGCTATCAATTTATTTATTCTTCGTCAATAAAGGAATGAGAACGGAAACGCTAGGACGATCATTTGAGGAAGATGTTGAGCAAACTCGTGAATATTTAGAGGTTTTAGACTCCATGAAAGCAGACGTACGTCTGTATAGAAGTATGGGTCTAGAAGATGAAGGCCAGTGGCGGCAAAATGATTTCACTTTGACTCCTAAATTGACCAAAGACTTCGTTCGCCAATCTCTGAGTGCTTTCCATAAAACTCTAGATGAGCGCCTAGTCTCTGAGATCGTAGCAAAAATCAAAGTGCATTCTGATGGAGCTAAAGCGGGAGCCAGCTACAGCATATGTAGAGACCTTGTGATTGAGGTTGACGGGAAGCTCGTTTAGTATTCATTGCCTTTGCTAGTTTTTTGAACAGTGAAAACGCAAAGCCCGCTATTTTAGCGGGCTTTGTTGTATCTAGAGCCTCCACGCTGTATCAAATCTCTTCTAGAATTCGATAAATCCCGCCAATACAAACGAAAAGTGTGATTGTCTTTTTTAATCTTGCCTTGAGACAGTTGCAGTGGCCGATTGGTCGAACCAAAGTACCTCTTTTTTGATATTTAGAGAGGGATTCGCATGTGGGAAAACATTTCTTTAGAAACACTGTATGAGAAGTGCTTGGAGCTTTTACTGACGTTTGGGCCAAAGTTTATTTTGGCTTTGATTGTTCTGTTTGTGGGCTGGTGGATTGTAGGCAAAGTCAGTCGTGCTATTGAAGTCGCGTTAGAAAAGATGAAGATAGAGCACGGCTTACGCGGTTTTCTTTCTTCCTTGGCTTCTGTCATTTTAAAGATCCTTTTGATCATTTCTGCCGCTTCTATGATTGGTGTTGAGACTACCTCATTTATTGCGATGCTAGGTGCTGCCGGCCTTGCTGTTGGTATGGCGCTTCAGGGTAGCTTGTCCAACTTTGCGGGTGGTGTGTTAATTCTGTTCTTCAAACCATTTAAAGTGGGTGATGTGATTGAAGCGCAAGGGCACATGGGGAAGGTCGTTGATATCCAGATTTTTGTGACCGTGCTGCTGACTTATGACAACCAAAAAATCATCATCCCTAACGGATCATTGTCTAACGGAACGGTAAAGAATCTGTTTTGTGAAGAGAAGCGACGTATCGATATTGAGTTTGGTATTAGCTACGGTGACGATATCCATAAAGCCCGCCGCGTTCTCATGCAAGTGATGGAGAACTATGAGCTGATCATCAATGAGCCCGAGCCTACTGTGCATGTGAGCCAACACGGTGACAGCCATATCGGTATGCTAGTGTGGGCGTGGGTTGATTCAGAAAACTATTGGCCGGCTTACTTTGGCCTTTATGAAAGAGTGAAAGATGCCTTTGATTCAGAAGACATTACGATTCCATTCCCTCAACGAGATGTTCACATCCACAACTAGCAAAAAAAGGAGCGTCAGCTCCTTTTTTAAATTTACTCATTTGTTGTGAAAACCATTAACGAAAATAAGCTTCCCAGTTCGCTGGTGTGCCGATGACATCTTGGACGATGTCGATAAACTCTTTGAGCAAAGGTGAATGCTGTCGATGGGTGTACATCGCATAGATATCGCCATGTGTTGGGATATCGTAATCCGCCAATAGCTGAACTAACCCCATTGATTCCAACTCTTCATGCACCATGAACTGACCAATCTGCGCGTAGCCGAGCCCAGCTTTTGCGCTTTCTATGATCAGTTCAGGCTCATTGACGCGGTAAGCGCTCGTCATTGAATACACATCCAACTGGTCTGGCTCTGTTTTAGAAATGAACTTCAATTTGTCTGCGTTAAAGTTTCCGTTGGCATACACAATGGAAGGCAGCAAAGACAACGCTTGAGGGGTTTTCGGTTCACCATGTTTTTCAATAAACGATTGAGACGCCACAATGGCGACTTTGTTTTCTGCCAGTCTTTTCGCGACGAGGGTAGAGTCGCGCATCGGACCAATTCGAAACGCAATATCGAAGTTGTTGCCGACTACATCAACATGATGGTCATCTAAGAGAAGCTCAATCGATGCTTTCGGAAATTGCTCCAAAAAGCGCTGAATAGCGGGCTGCAAATACTGGCGGCCAAACATAGTGGAACTTGAGATCTTTAGATTGCCACTCAAATCCGTTTGGAATGAAGAGGTCAGTTGCTTCGTCTCGTCCAATAGTGTCGAGATTTGCTCGGCTTTCTCTATCACTTGTAAGCCAATTTGAGTCATGGAAAGAGAGCGAGTGGTGCGGTTTACCAGACGAACGCCAAGGTATTCTTCAAGCTGCTTGATATGTTTGGACAGAACAGAACGGTCCATGTTCATGCGATCAGCCGCTTTGGCAAATGATCCCGCTTTGGATACTTCTAGCAGCAGTTCGAGTTTGTTTGCTAAATCCAATGGTGTGCTCCTTGGGTCGTTGGATTCACGTTATAAAGCCTTGTTTAGGTGAATGTCTAGTCCGATTTGTTTCGTCAGGCTTATTGGTATCAGTTAACGCAATGAAACTTATCGATAAAGTCATAAGTAAAAAGGAACCGAGCAATATCGGTTCCTTTTTCTATTTCGTGGTGAACTAAAGCGTTAACTCTGTTTTCGACCTTTACTGACGAGCATGTAAAACACTGGGGTGAGTAGCAAACCGAAGAAGGTAACACCCACCATGCCGGAGAACACAGCAATACCCATCGCTTGACGCATCTCAGCACCGGCTCCACTACCTAACACAAGAGGAACAACGCCTGCTGTGAAGGCGATAGAGGTCATCAAGATTGGACGCAAACGCAAGCGACATGCTTCCAAAATTGCAGACAGATGATCTTTACCACTGCCTTTCAACTCATTGGCAAACTCGACCATGAGAATGGCGTTCTTACATGCCAGCGCAACTAATACAATCAATGCGATCTGGGTGAAGATGTTGTTATCGCCTCCAACCAGCCATACACCGCCAAGGGCAGAGAAGATAGTCATCGGGACAATCAAGATGATTGCCAATGGCAACTTCAAGCTCTCGTACTGCGCAGCAAGTACCATGAACACCAGCAATACAACCAATGGGAAAATGTAAACCATGGTATTGCCCGCCAAAATTTGTTGGTAGGTAACATCGGTCCATTCATACACCATACCTTCTGACAAGTTCGCTGCTAGCACATCTTCTATGGCTTTTTGCGCTTCGTCTGAGCTGTAACCGAAGGCTGGACTGCCATTAAGCTCGGCACTTGGGTAGCCGTTGTAATGCATCACACGATCTGGACCAATGGTCGGTGTAATCTCAAGTACTGCGCCAAGTGGGACCATCTTGCCTGACGCACTCCTTACTTTGTAAGACAAGATTTGCTCAGGGTCGAGGCGGTAATCAATATCGGCTTGCGCATTTACTTGGTATGTGCGACCAAACATATTGAAGTCGTTGACATACAATGAACCCAAGTAAACTTGCAGTGCGTTGAAGACTTCTTCCAATGGAATGCCTTGTAACATCGCTTGCTCACGGTCAACGTTGATATCCATTTGAGGCACCTGAATACGGAACGTTGAGTAAAGCCCCATAAGCTCTGGGCGTTTGCTTGCTTCTTGAATCACCAAGTTCAACTGCTGGAACAACTGGTCGAAGCCTTTATTCCCACGGTCTTCAATTTGCAATTTGAAGCCACCTGTCGAGCCTAAACCTTGGATCGGCGGTGGTGGGAAAATAGCGACGAACGCTTCATCGATCACGGCAAATTTCTGGTTCAACGCTGCGACAATGGCATTGGCACCTAAACTTGGATCTGTTCGGTTTTCAAATGCGTCCAACGTAACAAAAACAATGCCGCTGTTTGGGCTATTGGTGAAGCCATTTACAGACAATCCCGGGAAGGAAATGGTCTGTGAAACACCAGGCGTCGCCAGAGCAAGCGTCTCCATTTCTCGAATCACTTCTTCCGTTCGATCTAAGCTCGCGGCATCAGGCAATTGAGCGATGGCAACCAAATACTGTTTGTCTTGTTGTGGAATAAAACCACCAGGAACGGCGTTAAACAGCGAACCTGTACCACCAAGCAGAACAAGGTAGGCAGCAACGACAATCGCGCTGAAACGAACCAGTTTTTTCACTAAGGCTTCGTATCGGTTTGAACCATAATCAAACAGCTTGTTAAACGGCTTGAATAGGAACCTGCCAAACACGGCGTCCAAAATACGCGTTAAGCGATCGGGTTTTGCCCCTTTTTCTTTCAACAACAAGGCAGACAAGGCTGGAGAAAGGGTCAGAGAGTTGATTGCCGAAATGATGGTTGAAATCGTGATCGTCAATGCAAACTGTTTGTAGAACTGACCAGACAAACCAGTAATAAACGTCGTAGGGATGAATACCGCACACAGCACCAAGGCAATTGCGATGATGGGGCCGGTTACTTCTTCCATGGCTTTTTTTGTCGCTTCAAGCGGTTTTAAGCCGTTGTGAATGTTCCGCTCTACGTTCTCGACCACAACGATTGCATCATCCACGACAATCCCGATAGCCAACACCAAGCCAAACAAGGATAGAGTGTTGATTGAGACGCCAAGCATTTGCATTACAGCGAAAGTACCAACGAGAGAAACCGGTACGGCAATGATTGGGATGATGGATGCTCGCCATGTTTGTAAGAACAAGGTCACAACGATAACCACCAATACAATCGCTTCAAGCAAGGTGCTGATTACGGCATTGATCGAGCCGCGCACGAAGACGGTTGGATCATAAGCAATCTCGTAAGAAACGCCTTGAGGGAACTTCTTCGATAGCTCCGCCATGGTGTCACGAACTTCATTTGATAGCTCAATCGCGTTAGCGCCCGGGCGTTGGAAGATAGGCATGGCGACCGCAGAGTTGCCGTTTAGCAGTGCACGCAGAGCATAGGTGTTTTGACCGAGTTCAATACGAGCTACGTCTTTCAAACGAGTTAAAGCGCCGTTATCACCCACTTGAACAATGATGTCGTTAAATTCGTCGATGTTCTCCAGACGGCCTTTTACGTTGAGCAATACTTGGAATTGATTATCGACAGTAGAAGGTTGTGCGCCAAGAGAGCCAGCCGCGACTTGTTGGTTTTGCTGTCTTACCGCATTGACCACATCCATTGCTGTTAAGTTGCGAGAGGCTAACGCGTCTGGATCGAGCCATAAGCGCATTGAGTACTCGCCGCCACCAAACAACTGAACGTCACCCACACCGCCAAGGCGAGCGATATCGTCTTTGATGTAAAGGTTCGAATAGTTCGCAAGGTAACTGACTTCTCGGCTGTTATCCGGAGAATAAATGTGTACCACCATGGTCAGATCTGGTGATGCTTTCTCTGCGACGACACCTAAGCGCTGCACGGTTTGAGGTAAACGCGGTAGGGCGCTGTTCACGCGGTTTTGAACCTGAACCTGAGCTTTATCGAGATCAGTGCCAAGCGCGAAAGTGACCGTTAGTGTCATTCGACCATCGCTGGTGGCTTGAGAAAACATGTAGAGCATATTTTCCGTGCCGTTTATCTCTTGCTCCAACGGCGTTGCTACCGTCTCTGCGATGATCTTTGGGTTCGCACCTGGGTAGTTCGCGGTTACAACAACCGTAGGAGGCACGACTTCTGGGTATTCACTCACTGGGAGTTGGAACAAAGAAATGCTACCAACAATCAGAATGAGTAGAGAGAGCATCGATGCGAAGATCGGTCTCTGGATGAAAAAATGCGCAAACTTCATTGAATCGCCTTACTCTTGTGCATTTGTCATAGGTTGAGTGGTTTTTGAAGGAGCGGACGCCAAGATCAACGGCACAGATGTCAGGTCGAGCTCAACGTTTCTTGGTTGAATTTGAGTGCTAGGGCCGACCTTTGCTGGGCCATTGACGGCAATGATGTCGTCTGAGTCCAAACCTTGTGTAATAGCACGGTACTTTCCGTAACGCTCACCGACTTCTACTTGCTGATATTGCAGAACATGGTCTTTGTTCATGGTCAGAACAAAGCGGTTTTCTAGGTCAGTACCGATGGCACGTTCTGGGATCAACACTTCTTCTTTTGGCAAGCTGGTGGTGATTTGCACGCGGCCAAAAGAACCAACTCGCAGCGGTCGATTGTTTGCGTTAAACACAGCGCGAACCTGTAATGTGCCGGTATTTGGATCGATTGTATTGTTGATAAAATCGATGTAACCAAAGTAAGGGCGCTGCTCTTTGCCTGTTAACTGTAGGCGAGCTGGCGTCTTGCTTGCCGCTGTGGTGTCAGAGAAAGTGCGGTTCCATGTACGCTCATCAACGTTGAAATAAGCGTAAACCTTGTCATTGGAAACAATGTTACTGATGATGCTTTGGTTCGCCGTTACATTGTTGCCTTCAGTGATAAACGCATTCGAGATGGTGCCACTAATAGGTGCGTAGATTTGTGTGAACTCAAGATCAAGCTTGGCAGATTTCAACTGAGCCTGAAGTGCCAATACTTCCGATTTTCGTTGTTTAACCGATGTCGAGCGAGATTCCGCTTGCTCTTGGGAGATGGCTCGACGCTCCACCAATTTTGATGCACGGCGCAAGTCACTCTTCGCTTGTTCTAGGGAGGCTTTCGCGCTCAGTAATTGCGCTTCAAGACGTGCGACTTCTGCTTCAAAGGTTCTTGCATCGAGTGTTGCGAGTAGGTCGCCTTTTTGTACTGCTTCTCCATCTTCAAATTCAATGGTCTCAATCACGCCCGATACTCGTGGCATAAGCGAAACCTCTTGAGGCGCTTCAAGTCGCGTCGTGAAGGTAAACCACGATTGAACCGGTTCATATGCTACGGTCGCCACGTCTACAGGGACAAACGCAGGAGCTTGTTGTGTTGCTGGTTTGTCATCAGAGCTGCAAGCGGACAATACCGCTAGGCTAATTCCTGTAACCACTGCTTTTTTTAACATAATCAATCCTCGTCAAAAATTTGAGGAGGCGATTCTACTGAGAGGAATTGTGGAGAATAAGTGCAGAGATAAAACATATAGAATTGAAAAAAATGCACGAATCAATCAATGTAAACTAAATTCTTTTTAATTTTAGAAACTTAGAAATATAAACCCTGCGAATGTTGTTGGTATATATATTAGTTCGAAATGGTTTATATCAATTTGTAATAGAGACAATGCGTCGATAAAACACAGTTAAATCAAAGTTTAAATAGCCAAATGATGCATTTTTATCATTTCATTAGTGCAAAAATAACCATAATAATTATTGATGGATTTTGTAAAATCGGCTCTTCATCACAATACTAGGAGAGGGAGTTGGATGGATCTTGCTACACAGCTTGAGTTGTTATTGGACGTTGCGGAGTTTGGTACGTTTGCCAAGGCTGCGGATAGGAACCACATTGATCGCTCCGCGCTGTCTAAGCAAATTAAAAGATTGGAAGATGATTTAGGATTGCGCTTGTTAAACCGCTCAACACGTTCTCTGTCTTTGACAAGTGCAGGTACAGAGATGGTAAAGCAAGCCAAAAAGGTGAGGGAAGTTCTCAATGAAACCAAGAAGATAGCTGAAACGTTTCATGATGAGCCTCGTGGGCATCTGAAGATTTCTAGCTCAACGTTTTTTGGTCGAACTTACATCAATCGTGCTATTGAATTGTTCATCAAGAAATACCCAGAGATCAGTGTTGAACTGGTGTTAGATGATAATCGGGTTGATGTGATCAGTGAGGGTTATGATGTGGTATTTCGAATTGGTCAAATTCGCGATTCCAATATGATCGTCAGAAAGCTTGCTTCCAATAAGTTGGCATTAGTCGCTTCAAGAGATTTTATTGAGACGTATGGTATGCCAGAAACGCCAGAAGAATTGATTAAGTTGCCGTCAATCGTATATTCAAACGAAAGCTTTATTGCTGATAAATTACGCATCCCGACGAGTTTAGATTCGGATGAAACAAAAACGTTTACTATGAGAGGGCAATACTTAGTCAACGAAGCCGAGTCAATTATCGATTCTGTAAAATCTGGCTTAGGTTATGCGTTAATTGGCCAATTTTATTTGCAAAAGCACATTGATGAACAAGGGTTAATTCGTTTATTACCAGATTATAAATTACCCGATTCTGGCGAAGTTTATGCGATGTACTCTCATCGTGATCAGCAACCTCTTGGTAAGCTCTTTATTGACATGGTTCAAGAGGTGATTGGTAAACCTGCTATTTGGGAAAACTACCTATAATGTTCTAGTTTGTTTATTAGAATATAGTAATAATTTTATTTGTAAATGTTTAACAGGGAAGTTATTCGTTCAAAAATAACCATTTTAAATAGTAAAATTGTCGCTAATATAAAATAATAATTTGAGCATAATTGTCACCGCTTATTAACAAACAAGTAGTGGTAATTAAATGAAAATGAATAAAACAGCCTTCGCAGTTCTTTCTCTTATTGTAGCGAATGGTGCATCAGCAGCAGAAGTATTCTCTAACGACACAACAACACTCGATGTTCATGGCCGTATGCAGGGTATGTATTATTTCTCTGATGATAAAGACGTAGATGGCGATAACAGTTACGTACGTGTTGGCCTAAGCGGCGAATCTAAAATTAATGATGATCTTTACGCGTTTGGTCTTTATGAGCTTGAGTTTAAATCAAACCGTCGTGATGTTAACGGTGTTGAAGATGATGAGTTTGACGTACGTAAAGGCTATGTGGGTGTTGCGACAGATTACGCAACGTTCAGCTACGGTCGCCAATACGGTGCAGTGACGCTGGTTTCTGATTACACCGATATCTTCCCTGAGTTTGGTAACGAAGCGGCAGGCGTAAGTGCAGACGTATTTGGCACAGGCCGTTCAGACTCTGTCTTCAAGGCAACGGCAAGCATTGCTGGCTTAAACGTTCATGCAAGCTACCAAGCAGAAAATGATGAAGTATCGACAGATTCTAACTCATACGGTATTGCTGCGGATTACCAACTGCCGTTTGGCTTTAAAGTAGCACTAGGTTACAACGAAGGTGAAACACTTACAGGTGGTAACGACGCTGAGTTGTTCACTTCTGCGATCTCTTACGAGTACGATGCATTCTACGTAGCGGCGCTGTACAGTGATGGTGAAAACTGGGCAAAAGATGGTTCTGATGTAAACGCGGATTACACTGGTATTGAAGCCGTTGCAACGTACAAAGTGACGGATGATTTCCTAGCTTTGGTAGGTTACAACAACCTAGAGCGTAATGACGTTGATACGGTTGATTACGTATCTATCGGCGCTGAGTACAACTTAACAGAAAACTTTAAAGCACTAGCAGAATACAAAATCAATGATGTTGAAAACGAAGACGACGTATTTGCCGTTGCTGCTCGTTACTCATTCTAATTACTGATTAACATACAAGCCGATGAAAGTAACTTCATCGGCTTTTTTGTGTCTGTTATTTCTGGCGGCTATTTTTACCATAATGAATGGATAATATAAATCGTGAGTGAACTCATGGTTTGATTTATTATTCTTTCCGTTAGCTAGTCCACTGCTAGGAAGGTTAACATTTACGTATATTTGTATTTCTTAATATTTTGCAGCAAATTATTTGCTGCTTTTTTTTGCTTGTAATTTGTACTTGTTATTATTTTTCCCAAAAATATTCTCGTTTCTCGTTTCTCGTTTCTCGTTTCTCGTTTCTGTTCGATATAAAAAGCCCCGCGTAAAGCGAGGCACGATAGTAGTAGGCTGCTCAATAATAGAAACGGGACATTTCATCGAGTGCTCTCTGCATGGTTTCGACCGGAACTCGACCAGAATGATCAATGTGTAAATCATTTCGAAGCAGTTGCGAATGCCCGCCCGGGTTAACCACAAGCATGTTCTCTCTTCCGACTAGCGCGTAGTTGTAATAACTGCCAGCAATGAACCAATCACGAGATGCGTTTTCGTTAAACAGGTTATGACCGACACTGTAAGATTCGGGGCTCGTCGTCACGTCAAAGAGCTGATTCATGAGTGTAGGAACAACATCGAAATGAGTGGTTCGATAACGGATTGTTTGAGGCGCTTTCTTTGGCATATACACGTAAAGCGGAACGTGAACCTGAGTCGCACTGTAGTTGCCAGTATGACCCCAGTAGTTCATCTGATGGTCGTTGAACTCTTCACCGTGATCGGAAGTGATTACAACGATGGTGTTGTCTAAATCCACGTTATCCAGCACTTGGGCAATCAAACTGTCGATATAGTACAGCGAGTTCTTATAGCGATTGTGATAAAGCGTGGCATCGAAGTCATTGTTAAGTTTGATGTGGTCGACACGCTCCCAATAGGGCGTGAACTTAGCAAATTCAGGCTCAGGAAAGCTGGTTCCATGAGCTGCATCATAGAACAGAAATCCGAAGTACGGGGCGTCACTCGCTTGGTTCTTAAATTGAATAAACTCATCAGTGATTTCTTGGTCTCGCTCTACCTGCGTTTTGCCATCGCGCTTAAGCGTCAGGTTTTCAACGTTTTTGAAAACGGTGCGTGACAAAGGAGGACTGGTGAGTGAAGCAGAACCAAAGACGCCCATGCGATACCCTTGACCTTGCAATGCATCCATAAACACAGGTGACTTTTGGCTCGCGTAAAAGCTGTTCCAGTACGTGGCAGGTAAGCTATAAAACAAGCTGAAAATGCCGGCCTGTGTTGAGTTGCCGCCACTCATGTGTGCAGAAAAGTTGATGGTTTGCTCCGCAAATTGCGTGATATTGGGCATGATTTCGGCGGTTGCATCACTGTAACGCCAAGCGTCAATTAAAATAAACAGGACATTCGGCTTTGTTTCTTTGGAAGAGACTGATAATGGCGCGAGGGGATAATTGAGAGATCCACTTTTGACGGCCTTCAGTTCAACTCGGTTCTGAGCCGCGATGGTTTGATCCACCAAATGATGTTTGTAGATAAATTTACGCGCAGTGAGCGGGTAATAGAGAGGCCAGTTATTCGTGAATTGGCTTACCTCATCGTCATAGAGGGCGTTCTTATAGGCATGGATGAATTGCGTACTGAGCAATAGGACAAACCAAACACTGAACAACAGATATTTCAGACGGCTCGACGCAAGCTTGCCGCTTAACCAAACCGTTATCACTAACCCTAAAGTGAGTAGCGCGATCTCTCCAGCGAAAATCAACCACGTCATCCAAGATATTTCAAATACCTCTTTTCCACCTTCAAAGAACATGCGGATAAGTAACGCGTTGATGTGGAGCTTGTACTGCTGAAAAACCAAAATGTCGACGTTCAGCATGATCAAGAGTGCGATGGCAACGAGGAGCACCGCACCTTTGAATAGATGTGATGGCAAGAACGAGAGCAACAGGCTGCAAAGTAAGAATGGCAGTGCAATCAGGCCAAGCCAAGCGTATTGAGTTGCGACCAAATAATACAATTGAAGGGCGGTAAGTGGTTCAGAAAATGAGTTTGAAAAAAGAAACGGATAGCAAACGATGGATAAATAGATGGAAAAACAGGCAAAGAAAGCCATCAACCACGCGCTATTATTCGCAGTTTGTTTGAACATAGTTTTTAGAAGTGTTGTGTCACGAGAGTGATGAGAAGACGGGAAGTTTCCCAGATGAAAACAACCTCTCCACCGTAGGAGAGGGTGGAGAAGTTATCAAAAACGTGCGGAATTGAGCTTAGTTGTTGCCAGAGTCGCTTGCACGATAGTTGTAGAAGACATTCACGATCGCACGGTATTTTACTTCGTCACGTTGCTCTGAATATTCTTCTACCGTTACGTAAGTGTTGTCTAAACGGATGTCGCGTGCGAATCCATGACCAATAATGCTCAGTTCATGGCGCAATTCGGTTTGAGACATGTCTTGAATCTCGTTGATAAGATCAAAGCTTGCTTCGTAAGCGGATGATTTATCGGCGAAGTTATCCGTTACAATTCTCTGTGTACCATGCTCAGTGTGGATACCTGCAAAGGCAGAAAAACTTGCGAGCATAAGAGAAGTTAGAGTCATTAGCTTTTTCATAGTGTCACCTAAAGTAATATTTGATTAAACGGTAAAGTGTCTAACGAATCCCTGTTTCTTTACTTGACGGAAGAGATTGTGCCATGAGGTTTTTGTGACGTGAATCACTATGTTTTCCATTCATTGTGGTGAAATTGTCCCGATTCTAGACTTGAGAAAACCTCATTTAAATTAGGGGATTAGACAAAAACAATTGCCCACAAAAGCATCAAAAATGAGTTGGTTTTGATGTGGATTTAGAATGCAAAAAAAGCGATGACCTCGATAAGGCCATCGCTCTTCAAGAACAGGGTTAGACGTTGTGTTTGGTTATTTAACGGCAGTGATGATCTCGCCAGTTGCACTGTATTCCAACAGGTTTACATAGTGCTGAGCAACCTCGATAGCTGGCATGCCCGGTTCAGGATCCATACCCATTGCAACCATGGTTTCTGCGACCCATCCAGGAGACACTGCGTTGATTCGAATTCGATCAATCTCGGTGACCGCCGCTTTTATTGCCGCTTCTACTGCTGCGTTTACGGTGGTAACGATGCCACTGCCTTGGAATGGGTGCTGAGCCAAAATACCAGTAGTAAGTACAATGACACCGTTGTCTTTCACGTATTTCTCACCAAAACGAATGGTATTGATTTGTCCCATCATTTTGTTGTTGATACCGAATTCCCATTCAGAGTCCGGTGCGTCGGCCCACGGAGCCAAGTTTGCTACGCCTGCGGTACAGAAGATGGCATCAACTTTACCGACTTTCTCAAACAGCGCTTTAAGTGATTCAGGCTTAGATAAATCTACCGGATTTTCTGGGTGATTGAACGATGCGCCAATTACTTCTGCTTTGTCTTTTAGTAGCGTTTCAAATTGACGACCAATTAAACCAGTTGAGCCAAGAACGAGTACTCTTTTCATTTTTCTATCTCCGTTTCCGTTGTGTAGACACATTATTGGATAAAGAGATTTGTTCGTGTAGAGAGGTAAAGGTTGTTTTACTTGTAACTAAAAGTTGAAACTGATTGCAAACCCGCTTTCATTCAATCTACTCGTGGTTAGCTAGGCGTTAAAGTAAAGCATGACCAGTGTCTCTCTGGTTTAAGAGGGGTAAGACTTGAGCTTCTCAACCATAAAGTCGATGAAAAGGCGTGTACGCTTGGGCAAGTTATCTCTCGATGAGTAGTAAATCCAAACGGGTTTAGGCTCGACCCAATACGATTCTAAGATGGGTACAACGCTGCCTTGTTCTAACTCTTCTTCTACATGCCATCTTCCCATGAATGCGATGCCTAGATGTTGCATTACTGCAATTTTTGCGGCGCTAATGTTTGATAGGCTAAGGTTACCTTTTGGAATGAATTGAACGTGCTCTCCGTGGGTGTCCTTCAACGGCCAAGTGCAGGATCGACCCGACGAAAGAGGGCGATAAACGATGCAGTTATGTTGATGAAGATCTTCCACAGTGCGTGGGAGGCCAAACGTTTCAACATATTCTTTGCTCGCAAATATGCCGCTTTGCATTTGATAAATCGTTCGCGCCACCAAGCGGCTGTCTTCGTTTATCTGATTGCCAACACTCACATCGAATCCTTCATCGACGACGTCTAAGATGCGATCACTCAAGACCAAATCTAGCTCGATCTCTGGATACAAGCTCAGAAACTCGGCGATATGCGGCATAACAAACTTACGCCCAAAGCTGTCAGGCAAATTGACTTTAAGTTTGCCGGCAGGGTTTTTATTCTGCTCAGACAGACCATCAATGCTTTGTTCAATTTCCGATAGTAGCGGCGAGACGCGTTGATAAAGACTGGCGCCATCCTCTGTTAATGAAAACTGACGTGTGTTGCGATGGAAAAGCCTCACCCCAGTTTGTCTTTCCAAAGCGGCGACGCCTTTACTCACTGCCGCTGCAGAGATCCCTAGCTTGCGCCCAGCCGCAGAAAAGCTGCCTTCTTGAGCAGCTGCAATAAACAAAGGAAGTTGAGTCGGAAGCATAAGTCGTGATCCTTCAATTCGGGCTTTTTGATGTAATGCGTTAAAGCATGGAACAGATTCAACTTCTAGTTATAACTGATTCAACGTGTTGAGATCTACCGTTACAAATCGAGAGGCGTATTGTGAGACTTACTGATTCAATCAAACCAATAGGCAATCAACATGACACCAATTTACCTTTATATACAGTTTAAAATTCAGGATATGGAAGCTTTCAGTGAGTATGCTGAGCGTGTTTCTGAAACCACTCAAATCTATGGTGGTCAGACGGTTGCGATCAACAAATCACCAACGACATTACATGGCGATGTGGGGGCAGATGTTTGTGTCATTCAACACTGGCCATCTTTAGAAGCGGCGCACGCGTGGCATGACTCTCCTGAATACGCACCACTGAGAAAACTGCGTGACGAAAAAGCGATGAGAGATCTGAAAATTATCCCTGTGCCAGCTGTTTAAATAAGCAAGTAGATCAAATAGACAGCGCTAATATTGATATTATATTAAATTTATAATGAATTAATGGTTGGTATTTTTACAGAAAATATTAGCGTTCGTTTATTTATTGTTCTCTAATTATTCACATCATCATTCTTGGAAACTGAGTCACAAAATAATCAATTATATTTAATATTTATAAATGGTGTTTTTTATTAAACTATTTGCTCTAATCT
>NZ_JH976122.1:481087-602740 GCF_000305755.2 Vibrio sp. HENC-03
AAATTTCTTTTGTGATGATTATTTAAGTGATTGTAAATATTGTTATTTGTTAGTTTTTTGTCAGTATGTTCTGAAACTGTCGTTTTATTTAAATTTGTGATGTTTGTTCATATCGATAATCGTCAAACTTTCATTGATAGAACTTACGTATATTATTTTTAACTGTTTACTGATTAAAACTATAAACATGAAATAAGTAACAACGGTTATAAAACATCCGTTGAATCTTATTTGTACTATAAACGGTAGAGAGTGAAAAAAGTGAAAGCAAATAAAAACATTCTTAAAGCAGCAGTGGGTATGGCGATGCTATCTGGCCTACCAACAGCAGCAAATGCTCACGGTTGGTCAGAGTTTCCGAGTGCTCGACAAAATACATGTTATGAACAAGGCGGAATTTGGTCGGGTAACCCACCAAATGCGGCTTGTGCTCAAGCAAAGGAAATCTCTGGTTCTTATCCTTTTGTTCAGCGTAATGAATACGCTAAGAACATTACGGATTTCAACAATATGGCGGCAGTAAAAGCTGCGATTCCAGATGGTACGTTGTGTTACGCAAATGACCCTCAGAAAAAGGGCATGGGCGCACCGCATACTGGTTGGACACGTACGGAACTAAACACAGGAACATTCGAATTTGTGTTTAACGCGACCGCACCTCACAACCCTTCATTTTGGGAATTTTACCTAACCAAACCAGGTGCAGATCTGAGCAAGGCACTTGCGTGGGGTGACCTAGATCTTATCCAGACAGAAGGTAACGTGCCAGTGAGCGGTGGTAAGTACCGCATGAACGTGACAATCCCTTCAGATCGTTCTGGTGATGCGATTCTTTTTGTTCGCTGGCAGCGTGATGATGCTGCGGGTGAAGGCTTCTACAACTGTTCAGACATCACTATTGTGGGCGGCGAGACACCTCCACCAGAGCCAACGCCACAGCCAGACCTTGTGAAGGGCGACCTTTATATTCCAGTTGATTTCGTCGGTCCAGATCTAGGCGATACGGTGAAATACGACATCATCAACAAATACGGTGAAGTGGCACGTAGCTTCGATATCGAAGTGAATGCATCAAACATCAACGATTGGGAACGTCTACTGGCTTCAGAAATCAATGGTTGGCACGCCGAGTTCAAAGACGGCGCAGTCTTCATCGGTGATTGGCATGAAGAAATGTCACACTACATGTACTTCCAGAACGATCCATCACGCAACTTCTTTAACTCAAAAGATAGCCGTGCATCTGGCATGATTTCAGTTATTGATGGTGATGAAGGCGGCGTGGAGCCACTGACTGGTGACATCTACGAGCTTGTTAAGAGTGACAAGGTTGTAAATGCTGGCGACAAAGTGGTTATTGCAACTAGCGAAGCAGCGAATCTAACGCAAACCCAAGGTTCAGCAGTTAGCATTCAGAACAATGGCACGGCTTCTATCGTTGTTGATACAACGGCAATCACACAAAATGAAACACTGTCGTTTGTTGCGAATGCAGTGAACAGCGAGCGTGCAGAGACATTCACGTTTGAAGTTATTGCAGATGACAGCACGGTAGACCCAGAGCCAACACCAGATCCGGATCCAACACCAGACCCAACGCCAGATCCAAGTGGTGATGCATGGGACGCTGCGAAAACTTACCTAGGTGGTGAAGTGGTATCTTACGCTGACCAAAACTGGAAAGCTCAGTGGTGGATTCAAGGTGGTGACAATCCACAAGCGACTTACCAAAAAGACAAGTGGGGTGTTTGGCGTCCAGCTAACTAATCTCACTCGTTAAAGCCAAAAGGAATTGGCTAAGGCAAGCATCAAAGCCATCGCTCTTATTAATAGAGTGGTGGCTTTTTCATATTAACTAAATATAAGTTGAGGTCCGTCGATAAGTGGATGTTGCACAATTGGCAAGTAGAAAAAAGTGGTGTGCTAAGATGCTTATTCTTAAAGCATTTCATGCGTTAATATCCTTTTCGAGCGTTAACTAACACCTCCTATAGTTAGACCTCACCTTATAACGACAATAATGCGAAATTAGTGCTTGAAGCCCCATGGAAGTGAGGGCTTTTTTTTTGCATTTAGGCTAGGCAAACATTTCAAAACGCATCTTCAGACTGCCTCTTTTTCACTAAACGAAGCCAGTATTATCTGACTCGTTAACAGCGCTGCATGTCGCTTTTAACTTTCACCATTCTATATCGTGGATAGTACATTTGTGCATCAATGCTTCGTATGCAGGCCCGCTTCTTGATATGAGAGGCGGGCTTTTTTCATTTTTACGCCAAGGGAGAGATAAAGCCTTCTGGTTTTAAAGCAACCAGTGAGCAGTCGATTGATTGCAGGACATTCTCGGCGGTATTACCAATGATTACCCCTTGGATTCCGGTACGCGCAATTGTACCCATTACTAATACATCGATTTCTTCCTTAGTGACCCAGCGAGGGATTTGCTCATCCGCAGAACCATGAAGGTGATGAACAACAGAATCGCCAGCGATACCAGAGGTAGCAATAATGGCATCGAGCGCTTCACGGTGTGCAGTTCGGTGCGCGTTGATCTGCTGATCTAGCACATCGTCTTCGATTTGAATCCACACGTGATGCCTCAAATAGCTTTCCATCTGATATTCCCAGCACGACACGATGTGTAATTGTCGATTGAAAGAGTCGGCGATTGCACGCGCAAGTTGCAGCAATTCAACCGTAAGGACTTCTTGTTCTTTACTGGAGATAATCGGATCGATAGCAACGGCAACGCGTTTTTTCACCATTGAGTGTTTTGGTTTTCTGTTTAACCAAACTGGGCAGGGGCATTTTCTCAGAAGCTTCATGTCGAGTGCTTTGAACCCTTTGCTGCCTTCATCCAGCGGTTCAGCATCTTTAATTACGAGATCATAGTGTTGCTTAGAGACAGACTGGATGATGGAGACGCCAGGCTGATCGCCACTTTCAACATTAATTGGGAACGGTTCTACTATGTCGGAAGAGGGGTCAAGGTCCTGTGCTGCTTTGATATCAGAGAACAAACTTTCTATCAGAGAGTTTTCGTAAGTGTGTTGATACTCGCTCATGTTGGTTGGCATCGCAGGGCAAACAATCAAACCCGATAATCTTGCATCATGCGACTTAGCGAGTTTCATCGCTTGTTCCAGTGAATCACTTTTACCTTCTAACCCTTGGCTTACGAATAAGATGTTTTGAAATCTTTTCATATCGACCTCCTTTTTATTAAGTGTTGTATCAAGAAGGTGATATTTCCATGTTTATATTGTGGTTAATTGCGCTAGGACAAACCCTCCGCCATTTCGATTCGATGGGCAGTGGATCTCAATGAACAGGATCTTCCAATGTACACGTCATCACCAAGTTGCTAGACTCACGCTTCGCGGCTGCACATTGAACTTCAGTCCACTCAAAGAGAGAACATCTATGACGGTAGAAAATGTGCTTCCTGAACACTATGCAGAGCTGCTAGCTGTTTGGGAAAATTCAGTCCGAGCGACGCATAACTTCATCACAGAAGAAGATATTGAGTTTTTTAAACCGATCATCATTGAGCAGGCATTTCCTGCAGTCACCTTAAAGTGTGTGAAAGACACGACAGGTGCAATACAAGGTTTTGTTGGTGTTCATGAGGAGAAAATCGAGATGCTGTTTCTTCTAGATCAAGCAAGAGGAAAGGGCATAGGTAAGATGTTACTGCAACACGCGATCAAATATCTCGGCGCAGTAAAAGTCGATGTGAATGAGCAAAACCCACAAGCCGTCGGTTTTTACCAACGTATGGGCTTTAAAATCGAATCTCGCTCACCACTCGATGATATGGGTAAACCATTTCCAATTTTACACATGACGTTGTAACGCTCGATATGTCGTACATCCGCCTCAATCAGGTTTTGTTAGAAGAAACGCCCAAAGCTAATAACTTTGGGCTTTTCCGTTTGTGACTGTTGGATATAGGCAGTCACTCAAAACAGGTATAGGAAAGAAAATGTTTTTCATGACATGTTGCTTTTACCGTGAGAATCAATGTAAGTAACAAACAGCTCGACTAGATTTGGATTAAACTGGCCTTTATCTTTTTCGGTTAAAAGGATGTTGATTGCTTTCGAGTTAGGCATGCCTTTTCTGTAAGCTCTGTCTGAAACCATTGCGTCCCATGTGTCAACAATCGCGAGCACTTGCGCGATAAATGGAATCTCGTCGCCCTTAAGTCGAAATGGATAACCATTTCCATCCCAACGTTCATGATGAAGACCACCAACCATTGTCGCTGTTTCTAGAACTTTAATGCCTCTTGCTATCTGATAGGTGTGCTTTACATGCTCGCTCATCACTTGACGTTCAATTGGCTCAAGCTTGCCATGTTTATGGAGGATAGCCGTTGGTGTTTTTAGCTTGCCTAAGTCATGTACTAAAGCTGCATCAAAAATCAGCTCTAACTGCGCATCTGTAAAACTCAGAAACTCACCAAAATCATAAGCGATTAAGCATACATTGAGCGTGTGTGTGTAGGTTTCCGGAGAGTGCTCAGCCATTTCTTGTAGCAACTCAAGTGCTGTAAATGAATGTGCATGATTCAATGCCATTGCATACACATGATTGAGTTTGACGTTTTGCATACCTATACCTTAAGTCGTTCGTTTGGGGCGGCAAGTATGGTGAAGGTCAGTGCTTGTGTTAAATGAATGGTCGTGAATCGAAATTAATTAGGGTTAAATCGGTGTTTTAGAACTTTTTAGAATGGCGTAATTGTTTGGAATCAACGAGATAGCGTCGTATAAAACAGATGGTGAAAATCTATGGAAGAATGGGTTTTAGATTGTGGTTGCGTGGGAAAAACGGTTAACAGCTATGTCTCATCAATACGCGATTAATGGCATTATTCACAATCATTTATTGGTAACTGATTTCGCTCGTGTGGATGATAGCTGCTCGAACAATCAGTATTAATTATCACATCATGACCCGAACACTATTTCACATTACATTGTGGCGTACGACGATAGCTGAATTCTCAAAGGAGATTGGATACTCTCAACATCACCAAGGGTTGGTCAACAACCGAATCATCATTCAGTTGACTCCCGAAAGAACGCGACTGGTGGCAACTGTTCATTTAGATGCCCACTCTCTAAACTATGAAATTAGCAGCACTCAAGATTGCTTCGATTTTTGCCAACTACTTAAGGCAATAGAAAGTGTCAAAAGCTTCTAACCAGCCTTGAGCTCTGGATTTCATCAATTAAAAATAATTAATTCTCAAATTAATCATTTTAATAATCATAGTCTTAATCGTTAATAACTAATCATAGTCATTTAGTGGTTACTTTGAAGCGTAGCAGCCAAAATGGTTGAATCTTCAACAACCGAGTGACATCAATGAAACTGTTCAACATGTATCTGTTGAAAAGGAATTCATCTCTATCTGTACTAACAAGCGTCTCCCTCGCAACACTTCTTACTGCGTGTAATGGTGGTAGTGAGGGCGGTTCGGACAATCCGGTAATTACCTCACCTGTCGACAATACAGCGATCTTCTCTGCCAACATCGGTAACAATGCTATTGTTGGTGAGCGCACTTCTATTAACGTTACTGGTTATGTCAATACAAGCGATGATAGCGAGTTTGAGATTACGTCTGTCGAGTCGTTATCAGGGGACGCTTGTCAGGTCGTCAGTTCTGGCTCAACGTCGTTTGATGTAAGCTCGAATGAAACGCAAGATTGCCTGTATCAATACCGAGTCTCTCCAATGAGCAGTAGCGCACAGTCAGAGTCTTATGTTCGTGTTGCTTCTGCTTCAACATATGCATCGACATCGCTACCGAGAATCACTGCTTCAACCACAGAGAATCAAGAAATCATCATTGACCTTGAAACGGAGTTAGGTGCTTCGATGCCAGATAGTAGCTACGAGTTACAAGAACAGATGGTTGTTATTGGTAACGGAAGTGCTACTTATCTCGACTCACAACGCATTCAATTTATGCCGACAGGGAAAGGGCAGAGTGAGATTTTCTACAGCTACGAAAGCGACTCTGCTATCAAACAAGGTACGATTTCGGTTTCTGTCTCGGAGTTGACTGAAAACACTCCACCAACTGCCGATACTTTTGCTCATCAAGAGCTCATCAAACTTGGTGAAAGTACCACGATAGATGTTGCGTCATATGTCTCTGATTTGGATGGAGATAACGTTCAGTTAGTCAGTGTTGAAGACTTTAACTCTACGATCGCATTGTTGTCGCCAACGGACGTAACGAATACTCAATTTACGTTCGAGTCGACAACACCTGGTGCTCACGATGTGGCATATACCGTCAGTGACCACATGGGAGGATACACAACATCGGTTGCTCGAATCGAAGTAGAGCCTGATTTTTCATTGATTCAAGATTGGGAAGACATCGTCACTTACGACCCTGTTATTGATACAGAGATTCGTTTCTTTGCGCCAATGACAAAAGTATATGCAGACTACGTAAATGCCTCTTACACCTCTACCTATACAGAAAATGGTGAATATGGTTTGAAAGATGCAGAGGTGGTAACGCAAACACTCACCCAAGCACGCCAATACTGCAAGGTGCGTGGCGGACGTTTACCCCTTCAACGTGAACTTGAAACCTTAGTTGCAAATGAAACCAGTGCGTTTAGCAACCACAATTGGCCAACGAGTCAGAAGTATTGGACAGCAGACAAAGTCAGTGAAACCAATGCCGCGACGGTTAACTTGAATGATGGCCTGATTGGCAGCCAGTCAAAAACAGTGGCTATGTACACAACGTGTGTTGACCTCAACAGTGCAGCAGTGAGTGATTTCTCAGTATCGGCGATAGAACAATCGGCTACAGGAAATGAGTATGTTTATCAGATTGAAGTTCTTCACCCTGATGGGGGGATTGCGTCATATCAAGATGTAGAAGTAGAGGCATTAAGTGAAGCTGGTGTATTTGACTCTGGAAGCTCTTCAATATCTCTTGTAATGGATTCCAATGGCTCACAACAGCTTTCTTATTATGATACATCGTTTAGTAAATCAGTAATTGCTGCTGAAGTTGGGTCTGCAAGGGATTTATTTCCGTTTGTCCCAGATGAGGGAGCATCGGCATTGGAGACTACAGATGGGACTAAATGGAATCATATCGATATTAGATATGGCCTCACTCTACCGTCTATCGGTGAAAGTGGTGTGCCTATCCTCTTTAGTTATGACTCTCCGGATGGAATGGGTAGCAGCACTGTGTATAAACAGAGCTTTTCAGGAAATGATTTTGTTATGGCTCTCCACATAAAAAATACAGGGCGAATGGGTAGTGGTGCTGTGTCGTTTTTTATCCAGCAACAAGGAAATCTACCTGATCAAAGCTGGTTTAATGAGGAGGAAGATCCTGAACGAGATCAGCCAGGTGCACCACATACTTCAGACACCTTTAACATCGTGACGCAGTTTTCAAAAAACCAATTCAATTTATATCAAGGATTTGACAACTTTGTAGGAAGTAATTCAGCTGATGTTCAGCATGAAGACCGATATTTATGGTTCCAAAAAAAGGGAGATTTTTTGTACCACTATTCGTCGAATACACCAATCAGACCGAGTGAACCGGATTTTTCAAAGCCTTTCGATTGGGGGGATATAGATCCTACCAAGCCTTATTGGGTAGGAACTGGGGGAAGCACAAACTATGAAGATTTAGAGGCATTTCTCGTTGATGCTAACTTTGCAAGTTATTTATAAAGGTATGACCATGAAAGTATTTGGAAAAATTAGCTTTATCTTCTCCTTATCTTTAATTTTATCCGCATGTAATGGTGGTTCTGGTAATGATTCATCATCCAACAGTGTCGAAGGAAGCACTCCCGAAGCTGTGAACATTGAAACTTCTCCTATCCAATCTAAAGGATTGGTGAGTGAAGAAGTTGCTATCGACGTTTTGGCTACAAATGATGTCAACGCGGTGATGAAGGTGACATCTGTGCGCTCAATGTCAGGAGATAGTTGCCAGGTTACGTCCATTGATGAACAGTCATTTACGACTAGCTCTGACGAAGTAGGCGAGTGCCAATACGAATACACAGTCGCCCCACAAAATAGTGAGCTTTATGTTGGTGAGGAATCTTCAATTGCTCGTGTTTCTGTGTCTGAAACGGCAGCTGATAATACATTACCCAACCTTGCAGAAACGACGGATATTGATACGCCTGTTGTGATTGACCTTTCTCTGGAATTAGCCGAGGAGCTTGATACATCAGTGTTCTATCTATCGTCTGATGCATCTGTGCTTGGCACTGGTATTGTGGATAGCGATGTGGCTAACAACATGCTTACTTTTACTCCTTCTGATGTGGGTGTTTCTCGAATTACTTACTCAATGACAGATGGTTCAGTCACCAAGCTAGGAACGATTGATGTTGCTGTTTCTGATACACAGAATACGCCGCCAGTGGCCCTTAACTATGTCCGTGAAGGAAAGTTAGATAAAGGGATGTTGGTGACGATTGATTTAACGGACTATATCTCTGATGCAGAAGATGCGGTTATCCTCGAATCCGTTAGGGCTTACAACGCGGAGACGAAAATTACGTCCGCATCTGAGCATACCTTTACTTTTCGTTCCTCAGAGCCAGGAGCACATGAAGTTGCTTACACCATTAATGATGGTCGCGGTGGATACGCGGTTGGACAAGTTTATCTTGAAGTAGAGCCTGATTTTAGCCTTGTTCAAGATTGGGATGATGTAACGATTTACGACTCAACAATTGGTGCCGATATTACGTTTACGGCCCCAGTAAGTAAGGTGCTAGCGGACTACACCAATACCGCGTATACGAATTATCAAGCACAAGATGGAGTTACTGGGCCGAAAGGAGCGGAAGTGGTCACCATGAACCTTGAACAAGCGCAAAACTACTGTGCGACAAGGAATGGACGTTTGCCAATCAGCCGTGAGTGGGAATTACTCATTACAAATCAAGGTAACCTTTTTAACTCTCAAAACTGGCCTGCGGGTGCAGATTTTTGGAGTGCAGACATGATCTCCGAAACTGGTGGCAAGAGCATGAACGCGACAGATGGGACGATTTCTGAGTTAGCGAAGTTAACAGGTGAGGGGTTCGTTACCTGTGTGTTGTTAGATAGTGAGGCTGTGAAGGATTTTTCAAGTGAAATTGAATATGTTACGCGCCCTTATAGTAACGTAAGTGATGTGTCTTTAAAGGTAACTGACCCAGACGGAAGTTTAGCGCCATACCAGAACATTGAAATCATATCTGAACGTGAAAAAGGCGTGTTCAGTAATTATGAAACAAGCGAAACTCTTTTGTCGGATGCAAGCGGATCAGCAGTTACCACATACACAGACTTATCTTTTAACAATGAAGTGATCAGTGTTACAAGTAGCTCAAATGCAAAATCTTCAATTGCTTATTCGTCTAAAGACGCGGTAACTGCCTCAACTTTGCCTGTGAATGAAAGCAATAAGTGGAATCGTGTTGCAGCAGAGAGTGGTACGATTTTGCCGATAGATGATATCGGCATTCCATCACTCTATTATGGAACAGGCGGATCAATAAGAGCACTATCAGTATTTAATGAACGCTCTTTTACTGGTAGAAACTTTATTGGTTACGTTAAAGTCGAAAACTTCGGAGAAAAAGATGCGATATCCGGTAAGTTATCGTTTATCGTTCAGCAAGAATCTATAGTCCCTCAGTCAGGTTGGGGGGATGCAGCCTATCAACCAGGCTCACCTCGTAGTAACAAAGCGTTTGAAATAGTGACCAACTACTGGAATGAGAGAACACAGGTTTTTTCTGGTTATGGAAACTCGGTAGGTCTAGCTGATATGAACGTAGCCTCTCATGAGAGGCATATTTGGTTTGAAAATAACAATGGTCACTTTATGGTTTACTCCTCAGAGACGTCAGACAAACCACTAGAACCATCAGTATCATTTAACATGGATTGGGCAGGAATGGATCCAGACCAACCTTATTGGGTGCAAATCAGCAGCCGTATTAGTCGTGACAGTAACTCTTTAGGGGTTATGACGTACGTTACTGATGCTAAGTTTGCGTCTTTTGACTAATGAAAAGCTAGCCAATCTTGGCTAGCTTTTTTAATACCAATTCAACTGGCCGGATAGCCTGGCAAGTTGCTTCTGTGTCCCTTCAGACTCAATTTCTTCATCGTAGGTCAGCAAAAACTCTTGTTTGTTTAGGCGTTCAATTCTTGCGTCAAAATATCGGTTGTTTGCGTTGATGAGATCCCTTTTAAACGCTTGTGAAGAGTGATCAGCGATGTACAAGTACTGGCTGTTCAGCGTCAAGAAGTAAAAGCTGCTGTTTGTGTAACCGACAATGCCGGAACTCTTTCTCATTGTTCCGTCTTCTAATGTGGTAATGAAAGTAAACAAACCATTGTTTACGTACACGCTGAGTTTTCGGTTAGGGTTGCTCAATTGGCTTTCTATGGAGAACTTCGAGCCTAGCAAACTTAACCAAGGACTTAGGATTACCAAGCCCCCTATAATTATCGACACCTTCCACAATGAGAGCTTACCAGAAGCCCATTTGGCCAGTAATTTCGACATTATCGAGCCTTTCATATTCAAACCTCTTGCTGAGATAAACGGTGTTACTTTTTTCATCGAGTTGAGCGACGTTGATTTGAGAGAGGTAATCTTTAGCGTTGAGCGTTATTGTTTGGGCAGCATTTTGATTGCCATCTAAAAATTCATAGCTCTTGTTAAAAGACAGCATAAATACCGTATTGTTTACCACCGCATAAAGCCCTTGGCTATGACGAATGACGTCATGAGGCATGAATTGGAGTGATGAATAAAAGCCATGGGAAAATTGTACGTGCGTTTCTAGTCGTGTTGAGGTCACAGGCGAATACACGGTGAAATCACCACCAGTAGCATTGATAAAAGGCATTGCAACAATGAGCGTCGCAATACCAATCGTTCTTTTGAAGTTCATGATTAGTATAAAGAGTAATAAAGCGCGCTGCTGTAAAGCAAAATGAGAACGCTAAGGAAGATGTCTCCCCAACGAATTGAGGGGAGGTTAGCTTGAGTTGGGTAAGACGGCGCTTGCAATGGTCCTGCCCTTTCTCCCGTTTGTTTTGAGTCGGAGAGAGAGGTAAAGTCCTTGGTTGCCCTGGATCGCAATGACATTAGGTTTACACCAACAGGCAAAACCAGTTTGTAGCCTTGCGTTGGATAAGCCCGGATTTCAATGTGCGAGTTTATAGTGCCCAGTTTTCTACGCAGTTTCATGATACTCACGTTCAGTGAGTTAGAGCCGATAGGCTTATCTGGCCAACCCGCCGCGATGAGGGCATCTCGGCTGTAAATTTTGTCGGTGTCATCGAAGAGTGTTTTCGCGATGTTTAAGCTGCTTACGCTCATGGATACCGACATGACTAAGCTTTTTGTTGAGTCGTCATAGGCATCAATGGCGAGATTAGCCTCATTGATACAAAGCAACATAGTTTATTGGCACTGCAAGTTTGGGATTATGACGGTATCCTTTGGATGAATAACGTCTATATCATGTAAGGTTTTAAAGCCATCGTTGGCTGACATCAGCTCGGTAAATGAAATGTGATGTTGGCTTGCGATTTTGTACAACCAATCCCCTTCTTTTACGCGATATAGGTTCGCCTTACACTCTGTGTCGCGATCTGTGTATTCCATGACCGGTATAACTTGCTTGTCTGTTTGTGTTTCAGAAACCACTTGAATCTCATCATAAACAGGAGAGGGCGCTTGAGTGTTGGTCTTTTGGAATCGATATTGAATCCCGAACCCCAATGATTGCAATTTATAGTCTGGCTCCTGACTGGAAATGAACTTGTAGCCAAAGTTGAACGCCCAAAGCGAGTTTAGCTCATATCGAATGCCAATTTGTGCGATGGGCGAGCGCTCGTCGTTTTCCGATATCATGCCCAACCCACCGTAAAGTTTGTAGCGTTTAGATAGAGGCAAGGTGCCCAGCAACGACAGATCGGTTCCATAGCGAGAGATGTTTTGAGTGGTGTTTCGGTATTCACCGACTTTGAGCATATCTAGCTGGCCATATGTACCGGTTGACGCTTCTATTGCCCAGGTTGGAGAGAGTTGATAGCCAAGCTTTATCCCTCCTCCAAAAGAGGAATCAGAGAACTCGGTATCCGTTTTGCCGTTATGGGTGAGGGAGCCTCCCACGTACCAGTTGGTAGGCTCTGCAATAGCAACAGAAGAGAAGCCTGCAATGATTCCCATTATGAACGTAGTTCTATTCATTAATACAGCTCCTCGAACATAACGGTGAAACTTCCAGAGTAAGTGCCGGATTCAACTTTGGTTGAAGGAATATCTTGGTAACTCACCATGAGATCAAAATTAATCACATTGGTTGGCGCATCGAGTACATAACTTGTTTCGTCATTCGTCAGTTTGTTTACACCATTTTCTACCCAAATAGGGTCCTCACAGTTTGTGGAAGTACATTCAATACTAAACGGGATCTCTGTCTTCCCAGTGTTGGACGTCAACGTGAAATCATGGGTTAGCAAAGTCATAGATAATCCCGTGCTAAAGGTTCCTGTTGCGGTAATATTGAACATGGTTTCAGCTGACACAGTATGGTTGGTTGTGTCATAAGTAGGGTTCATTACACCATCACCAGCCACATCGATGCTTTCCAAACTGTTAGGAACATAATTGATATTGACGGTGAAAACGTCAGATAAAACACGATAGGTAAGGGCGCCACCTGACGACTGATAGTAGTATCGAATGTCAGCAGGAATGGTTGCCGTGTACACACCTTTCTCTTGTCCCTGCAAAGCGGCCAAGAGTGCGGTTGTATCCAAGTCAAATGTTGGCCTGTAAAAATAAAAAGGGGTAACCTCATTGCTGTAATCAAGAGAAAAGCTAGCGCTACAACTTTGCGTGCTGTCATCTGCAAGAGTGACAGTATTTCCAGATAGCTGCGATGTTGCGCAGCTTGGGGTTACAAGTTGAGTGTCATTACGAACATAATTGTTAGATGACACGTTGTATTGCACGCCTTTCAGCCCGATAGGGGCATTAACGCTTGCCCCAGTCGGTCCAGTTAACGTCATTTCATCTGGCTTGTTGGTTAGGTACGCGCCCGGAAGAAAACGATCTGTGGGAGTGAGACCACTTGCTACTGTCCAGTCACTTAAGGTGTATGTGTTGCCACCTAAAGCAATGGCGTTCTCAAGTCGCAATTGTTGACCTTCAATGTGAACATTAAGCGTGGCGCCATGAACCAGCGGGGCTGCAAGCAACAGTAACCAAGAAGCAGAACGAATCATTACTTGCCATCCTTTAACGTTATCTTTTTATGGTAGCTTTCGTCATGGTTAATAACGGTCACTTCTACTTGATCTTTTGAGATGTTTTTAGGCAATTCATACGTGCGCTCACGGCCTGACAAGGACATAGCGGTAAATTCGCAGTCTTCTGTTACCTTATCTGTACATTGGTCCACATAAGCGCGGATGAAGCTGTTACCCGTGTTGTTGATGTGCAGTTTCCCGTTCGACAGTGATACTGAGTAGTCGATTTTCTGTGTTTTCGCAGGAATCACAAAGAGAGGACGATAGCCAAAGTTGATCGTCACAGCAGACTGTGATTTTCCTTCTGGGTCGTAAGGTGATGGTTCAAAGCTAACTAGGTAGTATTGGTCTTCGTTAAAATCACATTTGTTACCACACAAGGAACGCACACCAACTTGCTTTTGGCGGCCTGATTCAAGGATCATCTTTGGATGAGTTAACGTTACGCGCCAATCAGAGAAGTTTGACTCTGTATAAGGTGTGCGCGTCAGTTCGCCATTTTTAACTTGCAGCTGAGTGATATTCGATTGAATGAACTCAGTGGTCGATTTGTTGTTTGAGATAGTGAAAATGCCGTTTCCGTATTCGTCACCTACTAACAACATAGTATCTACATTCATTGCTGAAGCTGCCGTTGAAATAAGTGCAGCAGCGAAAATTGGAAGTGATTTCATCATCAGTTACCTTCTGGTCTATTAAGTACAAAGTCGCGCTCTTGTTGCGTTTCCGAGTTGGCGTACTGAGCGACGTTTTCAATGTTTTGACGTTGTTGATGACTGAGTTGAAGATCCTTATCTCCAGTCAGGTAAACAAAAGACTTACGGCCCAAACGCGTTGTTAGCAGTTCAGCGCCATTGTTGGTCATTGCCTTAAGTTGTTGGTTAATCTCCGTGAGGTCATCGAACTGACCGATGTACATCACATTGATTTCTCGATTGTTTTTGACCAGAACTATTGACTCCAATGGTTCAAGATCTGGCTGGCAGTAATTTGTGCCAAAGTTTAATTGTTTTGCATCGTCTATCGATGGTAAATAACATTGCTGGCCACCGCTCTTGAGTGAAAAAGTTTGCCCTTCTTGAACATCAACCTTGTGAATACCTGAAGTAATGTTTGAGATAGACAAACACGCAGGGCCTTCACATTCGATAGTCTCAATGTCGTTACCGAAAATATCTTTGAATTTACTTACAAAGCTGATGACTCGGCTGACATTTGAGTTGAGTTCAATTACGGTTCCTGGGTGCGTATAACCCGTCGCGTTTTGCTGACCTGTGTTGTGCAGCGCAACACTCTCCACATCTAATTCGATAGTGCTGGTTTGATATTTATCGAGTGAAATCAAGCCAGAATCACCATAGATGTATTCTTTATGCTTCACTTTGTCGTCAGCTTTTACCACCAACAAACCTTTTGTTTGGTCCTCTCCATTGTCAAAACGAATGTTGTTTTTCGTATCAACAGAGACGTACGCATCACTCTGCTTCGTAGTGAAGTGAATGCTATTCTTACCAATAACTTGTGTACTGCTTAGCGACGCGTTAACTGACTTTTCACCGTTGTCAGCAAGGTACACAAAACCATCTGCCTGATAATGTTCGTTTCGGTTTGCCGCATAAGCTGTCACATTGTTGAGTGAAGATTGCGACGAGTTTGCATAGTAGCTGTTGCTTGCCGTTAGACGGAGATCCTTCTCTTCACTATCGAGCAGATCACGAGTTTCTAGACTGTTGGTGTATTGGCTAAAGCCATCTTGATCTATGGTGACACTTGACTTGCCTCTTAGCTTAAAGGACAAGGGTACAGACCAATTAATAGCAAGAGTCAGTTCGCCTTCATCAAAGTCAGAAGCCAACGATTCGTTGTTGTAGCTCAGGTTGACATCAAGATTAGAATCAAGCACGAAAGGTGCACTTAACCCTGATGATAAGAACCAGTTTTTACGCTCGTTGTTGTAGATATCTGCCTGATTTAAGTAGTTTACCGACCCATATCCACGGATTTTTTTACCTAGTGTGAAGCTGCTCGATAGACTCAGTTGCTCCTTGCTCGCGGCGCCATACAGGTACTGGGCAAAGCGGTTCTTCTCTTCGTTATCGAGCTTTTCATAGGTGACGCCGATGCGGCCCACATTTAAGTAGCCAGATAAGTAAGAGGCTTCGCCATCAATTGAAGAGGCCATCACTTCATAACGGCTCTCAAATGGTAAATACCCTTTGAGGCCAACTTGCCCCATGTTGTGCTCTTCGGTCACAGTAGAGCCCAAGGCGAGGGTTTGAGTATCAGACCATTTATATGCCACTATGCCTTGGAGATAAGGCTTGGCTTCGAAAGACTCAGTCTTCTGCGCTTCAAATTCATCGTCTTCATTGATGACCTCAACATCCGCTCCTTGGAATTGACCTGCTGAAATAAAATAGTCGAACTCTCCGGTGTTAAGCGTATCGGTTTGTGCGTTATAAACACGAACTGACTCCGAGGAAACCACTTGAGAACCAGCAGTGATCTCTACCATCACGTCGTAAACACCACTAGGAAGCTCTGAATAGCGAATACTGCCTTGGCCTTCTGTGACCGACTTTTGGACGATGATCTGTTCGTCTTTGTAAACTTTTAGAACGCCACTAGAAGGGGCATAAAAAAACAAAAACTGGTCATCATTGCTATTTGCTCGACTTAGGTTCTTACTTGAAGATAGATTTACACTAGCTTCATGGTACTGAGTGCCATTCAATAAAAACGATGTGCTGTTCAATGCCAAGCGGTCTTGATGATAGCCGGCGGTTAGGCGCAAGTTTTTGTGTTCGATATTGTAGTAACCGTAGTTAACCTCGGAGGTTCCTTCTTGGTTGCTGACATAAGTGTCAAGATGTACCGAGCCATAAGGTAGACCCAAAATGAGTTGGTCACTGAGTGACAGGTTAGGGCTACCGCTAAAGCTTGACGTTGTGTATACATTTGCGCGATTGATCAAACCAGGATTTGCATTGTACGTTGACGCGTAGTCTTTCTTTATTGCTCCCGGTTTTGTATTGGCAAGCAACGCTTTATTGACGTAAATGTAGAGCTTGTTTGTGTGGTAATCATAGAAAACATCGTATGACTCAGGATTAAGAGAACATAGGTTCAAGTCACCCACACAATCAACGCTGTTTTCTGCGCCAAGCACCAAATCATTAGTAATTTTCGTAGCCGTCACCTTGGTTAAGCCAGAGTGCACTAAGTGCTCCACTAACGTTTGAACGTCATTCTGATCTTGAAGTTGCACTGAGTTGTATGTGACTAACATCGGCAACGTGATGAACGAACCATTCAGCCCTTTGATTTCGACATCTCGAGCTTGTTGCTCATAGAAATCTTGAAAACCTTGAGGGATCGGTGCCGCAAAAGAAGTGTCACTAAACGAAAGTGTTACCAAAATACTGGTAGCAACGGTGGAAATTTTATTCACAATGAAAGCTCCGCTAGCACAGATAGTTCGCCTTGACATAAGCTCGCGCTCTCAGGCAAGGTCCCGAAAGAAAATTTGACGTCGTATTCGCCAACCTTTACGCCATCCGAAGCTTGATTGAACTCCATTAACAAAGGTTCAATCTCTGTTAATGGTTGTCCCTCAATGTAAACTTGAGCAAAATCTGACGGTGTTACTAGGGCCGTCTCATCCGCGCTGTAACACTGTGAAGTGTTGCTCTTCATAAAGAGTTGAAACTTCATTGATTGGTCAGAACTCGGAATGTCTGTCGTGACCGTCAACAAAGTGAACGCATCATTAAATGTGTTCGTTTTCGTATTTGTTTTTAGTGTTAATGAAGAAGGGGAAAACGCGATGTCAGTAATCTGGTGAGAGAAAAACTGACTTTTATCGATTTCACTGACCAACTGAAAAATGTGTGTTTCTGCTTTTACGCTGAAAACGAATGTTCCAGTCAAGATGCAAAATAACGAACGAATCAAAGAAAACTTCACGTTTCCCCCTTTTGTCAATTAAAGGCCGTCTTCGTAGCTAGCGGTCATTTGAACACTAACTTGACCTTCGCCTTGTACAGCAATATCGGTGATTGGTTGTTCATTTTTAACCGTCAGAGCAACAACGCCTGTTTGAAGTTCATTGAAATTACCCTGAGTGAATGTCGTGCCTGATAGTTGATCAGTTACCGCTACGTCAGCTTCGTATGACATTGAACCATCCATCATTACTTGAGCGCTGATGTATGACCATGTTGCTAGAGGCTGACGGTCACCAACGGTTTCTAATGCAGAGTCATAGTCACGAGCTTCAAGAATCACCTCTGTAGAAGTGAACTTGCCGTCTTTCTCAATGAAAAGAGTGCCGGAAGCAATCTCGCCGCCGCCTTCACCTGTAATCTTTAGGTTTGCGCTAGGAACAGAGCTGCCAATTAGACCGCTCCAGATAACTTCGGCACTTGCTTCATCTGCTGCATTTACCGCCCCAGAAGCGAAAGTGATTGCTGTCGCGCCCATCAAGAAAAATGTATTAAGTTTCATGTTTTTCACCTATGTTTAAAAAAGTTGTTGGTTCGTATCCAATATGAAATCGAGCCGTTTTTCGTCGACGGCAATTTGAATCGATTGAGCGAAAATTTGGAAATAAAAGGCTGTTAATAGTGCTTTATCGAGGATTAAAAGAGATTTAATTCAGTTGAATTTTATTTATAAGAGTATGAAAAATTTGAATTTATATTTTTTTATACAACAATTAATGCTAATGGGGTTGCACGAGGTTAAAGATGTACGAACGGCTATCTATTGATACGGTTAGAAGAACGATTACCTTGGTCGATAGTGAATCGGGAAAGGAGAATCAACCACTTGAACTGAATCGGAGTGAATATAATTTGCTTCTCGCTTTTTGTGATTCTCATGGCGAGGTCATCGATAAACAGGCGTTGATTGAATTGGGGTGGCCCGGAAGAGTTGTGGGAGAAAACTCGCTTGCGGTTGCAATTATGAAGTTACGCAAAAAGCTCGACAGTCTCGAATTGGGTTTTGAGATAAATAACCTTCCTGGTGAAGGCTATGTATTCATCAATGCAAAAAATGTCGGGATAGAGCATGAGAATGGCGCTTCAGATGCTAGTAACCCTGAAGTAGAAGAAACGGTAGTAGCGGAACCTGTTGTAGAGAATCTAGCCGACATAAAAGAGGAGGCTGACAAATCGGAACCTCGACATGTTGAGATTCAACATACAGGGATAAAAAAGCTGATCAGAAAGCCGATTTTTTGGGAGGTTTCACTCGGGATAATTGTTGGCATCGTCACTTTCTACTTCGTTTATCGCGAGGCATTTGAGTGTTTTGATTGCTTTGGAGGAGTCGGTGGCTAACGTAAAAAGACTGAGCTTTAGATTACTCGTTGTAATCGGCATTGCGTTTTTTCTCCCATGGTTCTTTTCTCTTGGTACTTATTTTTCTGGTTACGCCCACTTTCAAGATGAAGAGCATGAGATCTTATTGACGGCTAAATCGGGTATCTACAAAACCATCCATACTTTTGATGGCCAAGTGTACCGCGTTCACACTGGTATCTATGCTTCTTTAGGCAGTTCAATGTATTTCTTTTCACTTGATGGGAATTACATCGAAGGCCTTGACCCCGAGTTCGCTGAGAAGGTGATCAGTTTAGATTTATCTCGTTATTTCCGAGGACTCACTCACGTTAAGCTTGCAGATCGAGGGGATGGTAAGTGGATCGGTAAGATGCAAAAAGCAGAGAGTGAACATTTATTTGATGAAGTGGTCTTCAATGGCCGCTTGGTGGGGTGGTGATAATGACTACGAAGAAAAAAGTAATCATCTACCTAATCTTATTCATCGCTCTATTGTCTATTCCATGGGTTAATGCACTCAGCAGCAATTTTGTAATGGAAGGGGATTTTGGTGATAGGAGTGTTAAATTTATCGGCTCTCATGGTCGATATAAACTCGAAGCGAACTATCTCTCAAAGACACATGTTGTGAATACGGGATATTACGCTTCTCTGTTTGACACTTTGTATCTGTTTCAGGTGCGCCGAGATAAAGTCGCTGTTGATGATGCGTTTGATATTAACGAGTTTCTGAGGGGACATCGAATTGTTATCGTTTTTAAGCTTAATCAAAAGTCCGACAAGGAGTACTCGATCAAATTCATCGAAGAGGACCCACGCAAAGGCATTTCTATGTACCCAGTAACCATTGAAGGTGACTTGGGGATTCTATAGTAAACAAGGAGTAGTGCTCTAATCACTAGAGCGCTATTTTGTGTCTACACGAGCAATTTTATATTCCACCATTTTGATATCTTTTCGATTGTAAGTTGCTTAAAAAGGAATACAATCGCGAAATGTTACCCCTCCTTGGTGGATCTAAAAATGATAAAGAAAACCCTCCTTGCTATGGCACTTTCTGCGAGCATTATCGTTCCGGCGAGTGCTTGTACTGGCATCTCTCTTTCTACTGTGGCGAATGACCACATTCATGCTCGCACAATAGAGTGGGGCGAAAACGATCTCAACAGCAAGTTGATTGTTGCTCCCCGTGATTACACGTTTACCTCGACTATGCCGGACCAGAAACAAGGTTTGAGTTGGAAGAGTAAGTACGGCTTTGTTGGGATCTCCGTCAGTGACGATCGCTTCATTGGTGAAGGTATCAATGAAGAAGGACTGACTGCCGGTTTGTTTTACTTCAAAGGTTACGGCTCGCTAAAAGCGTACGACGCGAAAGACCGTGCAAACAGCATCGCTGATATGGACTTTGTTCGTTGGATGCTGTCGCAGTTCAAAACCGTCGATGAAGTTAAAACAGCGATGAAAAACATCGATATTGTTCCGGTTTATATCGATGAGAAAGGACAGCCTTCACCAACTGGGCACTGGCGTGTTACCGATAAAGCGGGTAACAACATCGTCATTGAAATCATGGATCATGGACAAGTACACATCTACGACAACGAAGTCGGTGTACTAACGAACTCACCAACGTTCCCGTGGCAAGTGACCAATTTAAATAATTACATTCATTTGCAGCCGGGCACTAGTGCGCCAACCAAGTTTGGTGGTGTTGAGGCGAAGTCGTTCGGTATTGGCTCAGGCTTCTTGGGTATGCCAGGGGACATTACACCACCATCGCGATTTGTTCGTGCGGCGTTTTTCGTAAACACTGCTCCAGAATCAAAAACGGGCGAAGAGGCGGTATCACAAGCATTCCACATTCTGAACAACTTCGATATTCCAATTGGTACAGAATTTGGGCCTGAATATCGTGAACATATCCCTGATTTGGCGAGTGCGACGCAATGGACCTCAGTGATCGATCAAGGTAACAAGGCGCTGTACTACACCACGATGCATGACAGTCGAATCAAGAAAGTTGACTTGACTAAGATTGACTTTGACAAAAAGCAAGAAGTGAAACGCGAATTGGATAACGGGACTTTTACGTTTACAGACGTGACACCTTAGTTTTCCCTCGAACGTATAAATAACGCATAAAGCGGAGAAGGTTTTCCTTCTCCGCTTTTTTATTTCCGAAATATCATGAATTTCAAATAGCGTTTTGAAAAATGAGGTATTGATTCAGCAAGTTATGAAGCATGAGTTATTGGTTAATGAATTTCATGACTCTGATTCCATATTAAACAGACTTTATGCGTTATTTTTTAATCTTCTTATTTATCAGTCGGATGAAAATAATAGTGCTGTAGTAAAAGTCTGATCTTTTCAACAACAAGAGGTTGGTTTAAAACTTATTTATTTAACTTTTATTTACAGAAATATGCTGCTAAATATTTAATTATTTTATGGATGCAATAATCTAAAATTACTTAAGTTCTTGAAAGTTATTGCTTTTATTTTGGTGGTTTTTGGTTTCTATCATTGTTGTCTTGATGGCTTTGAAAGCGGTGTTAATTCTCAGGATAGAGCTTTAAATTCGCCAAAACTAATTAAGTGATTTCTAAACTCATGAAATGGACGCTCTGTTCGAGCTTGCTCGATAAGAAATATTTTAACGTTTTAACCTGAACTTTCTCGGGAGAAAAATCTGATTTCATGAAGTTGATTTTTACAATTGCTGGGAAATAAAAGTAATAAACAAAGTGGTTTAAATACAAACATAAGGGAAAGGTATGAAAATAAATAAGGTCAGTATAGGGTTAAGTGTCGCTTGCGGATTATTATTCACGAGCGTTACTCACGCTCAGGTTATCCCATTCAATAATAATCAGCCGACTAATGACTTACAGGGTGATTTTGAGGCGATGGTCATTTATGCGCAAAACATCACGGTTCCTCATCACAATGATAAAGGCGATCCTAGGCCGCACCTCACTGCATTGCGCGATACTTTGCTGCTTGTTAAACCTGTCGAGAACGTACTGGACTCGACGCAAGTGAAAGTGATTGGGCGCGATGCTAATGGTGAGCAATTAGGTGTGCTGTCACTGAACCCACCAGAGCAAATACCGAGTCACGATGGCCCAAACCTCGACATTACCTATGCGCAAGATATGTGGTCAGTCACACTGCCAGCGACTTGGGTACAGCCCGGCCTTACTCTAGAGCTCCTGAATGGAAGCACATCAGGTGTCCTCTCCGGTTTGGATATTGGTGCGCCGAACGAATTGCTGATAAACACGATGGATTTAGGAATGCTAACCAATCCAAGGGGCCGTTTTTACTTCGCAGACAATCCTGAAAGACATAGAGACTACTTCCAAAAAATTCCGGTAAGCAAGTTGATCGTTAACCCATACGAAACAGTGAAACTCAATGAAGTGATGCTGCCAGATGGCCGTTTGTTAACTGAGTTAGATCCGAGCACGGGCACTTGGCACAAAGGGGATATGCGCGCGTATACCACCAAGATTCTGATGTCGCACGGCATCAACCTAGCAAACTATGGTATCAACTCTTCAACGGCGATCTCCGAGAGAGCGCATCCATATACGGCGAATCAAATTACAGCGATTGCCGCAGTAGGGCGTTATCAAAATGGCGTGGTTGCTCACGGTGGCAGTGGTGGCAACGGTATGGTGACTATCGACTCATCGTTAGGTAACGAATGGAGCCACGAAGTCGGGCATAACTTTGGCCTCGGGCACTGGCCGGGTGGCACGGATGGCACAACGCATCGGCCATCTACAGACATAAACTCTGCATGGGGTTGGGATCAATTCCAACAGCGTTTTATTGCTAACTTTATGTGGAACAAGCGCAATGGTCAGGATCAGGTTTGTTGTACCGACGGCATAGGAATCCCGGCTTTCGAAGGCTATAAGTTCAACAGAGATGCAATGGGGGGCGGTGAGCCAACTTCACCGATTTCCAAGTACACCCTGCACACTCCGTTTGTGCTAGAAAAGATTCAGACCTTTATGGAGAAAAAGGCGGCATTTGATGCGGCATCGTCGACTGGATTTAGTAAATGGGACGGTGAAACCACAACGATGCAAGAGTATGAACAACCAGCGCTCTTGTTGGCCAAATCTATCGCCTCGCAATCTCAACTAAATACGATCAAAGATGACACTTCAGGTTCAGTGCTGTTGGGTTACATCAATGACTTTGATATCACAAAAGTAGAAACGGGAGACGGTCGTTGGATTCGCGATATTTACTTGCCGAGTGCTGCAAATGTTGTCGCGGGTAAAGTGGTGAACGTTGCACGTTACTCAGGGTATGGCGTGACAGTTCATATTAATGGCCAATCGGTGAACTTGAATCGTGGTGACAGCAAGTTTTACATCAGCGATGGTAAAGGTTGGCAAGAAACCAGTGAAGCTCAGGTAGCGGAAAATAACCCAACACGTGTACCTTCGGATAGCGGTGTCGCTGTTACAACGCTCGTCGGTTACTACGACCCTCAACAGACACTTAAGAGTTATATTTTCCCAGCATTACATGGTGCGTATGGCTTTGTCTATCAGCCGACTCCGGCAGAGAGCCTAAACACAAATGGATGTTATGTCAGAGTGTATAACGGTAGAAACTACCAAACAGATAACTACCAATTGGTTGGATTCCGTTATGACGATAACGTGATGAACAAGTTCCACATCAACCTCAAGCAATCGGATGCACCGACTAGAGCAGAAGTTGTTTGCGATAATACGGTGTTGAGTTCGCTAGACATTGAGGAACCAAAGCAAGACCTCAAAGTTTCTATTGTTCAGTCTGATTCCTTAACCGACTCCACTCCAACGGAGAATAGCGCACCTGTTGCTCATGCTGGTGAAGATCAGTCTGTACTGTCAGGCGCAACCATTACGCTTTCTGCAAGCCAGTCGACGGATGCCGATGGTGATGAGTTAACCTACATGTGGAAGCAAGTCTCGGGTTTACTAGCGACCATTCAATCTACCGACACAGTGAACACCAGTGTCATTTTGCCGGAGTCTAACAAAGCGGAGTCGTACGTTTTTTCCGTCACGGTCTCCGATGGACAAGCAAGTTCTGAAGATACGGTGATGATTAGTGCTCAGCCTCAAGCAAACCAAAATCATGCGCCGCAAGTGTCTCTCCCGCAAAGCATGGAGGCAAAATCTGGAGAGATGATTGAGATTATCGCTACGGCATCGGACCAAGATGGTGATGTGCTTTCATATCAATGGCATACATCGGGCTTGGCTTATCAGCCTGTATCAGCAGGCATTATTCGTCTGACGGTTCCGGAAGTCACGGTCGATAGCCAATTTGCGGTTCGTGTGATCGTCTCTGATCCAGTAGGGGAAAGTGCCAGTTCAAGTACGGTTGTGAAAGTCAAAGCCAACAACGATGCCTGCAGCATCAGCGACCCAAATGCGGCGAACTACGCGATATGGTCAGCAAGCAAATCGTACTCGGGCGGTGATCTTGTCAGCTACAAGCAGCTCGTTTGGAAGGCAAAGTACTGGAGCCAGAACAATCAGCCTGATAACAGCGATGCCTGGGAGCTCATCAGCGATGTAGCGTTGCCGTGGTCAACTCAAAAAGCCTACTCTGGCGGTGATCAAGTGACTTACAACGGCGTTAAGTATGAGGCGAAGTGGTGGACGCGTGGTGATCAGCCAGACATTTCTTCTGTATGGACTGGCAAAGGTTCAGCATGCCAATAATTGATTGAGCAGCTTAGTGAACCAGAGGAGAAACAACCTCTGGTTCACTCAATAAATATTGTTTTTAGCTAAAACGATTAAGCTGAAATTCTTAAATCCAACAAATTTCATCTATTTTTATGGAATTTAATTCCATTTCAAACCAAGCCAAAAATTAGACGGAAAGCTTTATTTTCAACGTATTAATACCGCATTGAACGAGAAATCTGCGATTCTCGTAGGCATTCTGTCAGAAAAGTTCTGTCGTATGCTATCCAGACCACTATCGGTATTTGCAAGAATTCTCGGTAAATCTATAAATGTTGGTCGGGGGATCATTGTGAAAGACAAAATGGAAACGTATTGGGTGCAACTTGTAGACAAGGCAAGTACCGCATCTGATTTATCGGATTTGACGCGCTCAAGGTTACGAGGCTGTATTGGTAAATATGGTTTGCGTTACAAGGTGCAAGATGGTGTGCTAGCGGAGCATCGCTACAATCGCAAGGGCCTCACTCCCAGTTTAGAGAGTGAAGCATAGGCTTCACCCTCATTGTTATTTTATTGAGTGTTTTTGCTGGTGGTATTTTCCAATGCAATCTGTTTAGCGTCATTACTGGTTAGCATCTGGTAAGGACGCAAGCCAAATAAAGGCATAATAGAGTAGATGTGATCGAACAAGTCCGCCTGAACGCCTTCGTAATACGCCCAGTCGGTATTATTAGTAAAAGCGTAAACTTGAAGCGGAATGCCTTCTGGTGTGGGTTCTAATTGCCTAACCATGATCAGCATATATTGGTGAATATCTTTGTTCGCTTTCAGGTACGCATTAATATAAGCGCGGAACATACCTAAGTTTGTCATTTGACGAAGGTTGCCAAACGCCGGTTCATCACTCATCTCTTCATTGTATTCGTTAATATCACGCGACTTTTCATAAATATATTGGCGTAAGATTCTAATGCTTTTCAGCTTTTCAATTTCTTCATCAGACAAGAAACGAATTGATGTAACGTCGACATTAACGGAGCGCTTAATACGTCGGCCACCAGAATCAGACATGCCTTGCCAGTTGATAAATGCGTTCTGAACTAGTGCATAGGCGGGCAGCATGCTTACGGTGTTATCGAAGTTTCGGACTTTCACCGTCGTCAGTGAGATTTCTTCTACCGTGCCATTTGCGCCATAGGCGTCCATCTGAATCCAATCGTTTAAGCTGATCATACGGTTTGCAGAAAGCTGAATGCCAGCAACAAACCCTAATATCGTGTCCTTAAACACCAGCATCACGAAACCCGTTGCGACACCTAAGCCAGACAAGAAAATGACTGGGGATTCATTGGCGAGAATTGACATGGACACCACGACGCCAACAAAGAAGGTGAACAGTTTAATCAACTGAACAAAACTCTTGATCGGCATTCTTTTGGTTATGCCTTTAAACGTCGCGATGTCATTCATAGCGTCGAGTAGGGCGAAGATCATCCACACAAAGATGACTAAAATCGAAATGCTTAAAATTCTATCGAAGATCGCCGCCAACCAATCGTAATGACCGACAGCAAGTGGAATGAAGACATCGAGCACCATGATGGGAATGAGCAACGACAGCTTCTCTAAAACGTCATACTTGGTCAAACTCTCAGCGAGTGGTTTGTTGGTTTTCATCAGAACGTTGTTGGCCGTTCTAACAATCAGATGATGCACAATCAAATAGCTGAGAGCGGCCGCAGTGAGGCTCGCCAAAATAAAGACAGAGGTGAGTTCAATACCATAAGGGTCGCTGTTGATGCCTACTGAGCTGAGCTTTTCAGAAATGAAGGTGCGAATATGATGATCGAGCAAAATGTCATCCTCAAAAAAGTAGCCTGAATGAAAGGAGTGGGAACGTCTAAAGAAAAGTCAGGCAACTGGCGTTATAAAAGCCGCTAATCCTACTCTCCATCTCCTTGTTTTGCACTGGTTTAATCCAGCAATCTTGAAACTTATTATTCAAAAATAGCGTATAGGCGATGATGTGATACGGGTTTAACATCCATTTATGCAAACGGGACACGTATTTCTGTTAAGTCTGTGAACTCTCTATATTTTATTAGACTAGACTGAAAAGGCGGCTCGCGTTTAATTCAAGAGGCATTCAATGGAAAATTCTAATCAATCACAACAGCCTACATTCCTATCTAAAGGCTGGAAATACTTCGTTATCGTTGGCGTTATCATCGCACTAATGGGCATTGGTGCCATGAGTTTGCCTGTACTGGCAGGCGTGACGATCTCAACCATCGTGGGTGCAGTACTCTTGTTCAGTGGTCTGGTTCAGGCTTACCACACATTTTCCATCAATGTTTGGAAAGAGAAGCTTTGGTATGTATTAAGTGCAGTACTGTATATCGTGGGTGGTCTGTTTATCTTGTTCAAACCACTGGCGGGCCTTGTCACGATTACCATGTTGATGGTGATTGTGATGATCTTAAACGGTTTGACTCGTATCTTCTTTGGTTTGAGCAACCGTAGCCTACCAAGCAGCAACGTTATTGTATTCAGTGGCGTAATTTCAGTGCTGATCGGTGGTTACTTCTTTATGCTGCTTGATGATCCTGCATTCTCAACCACGCTATTGGGCACGTTTGTGGGCATCTCGCTACTGATTGAAGGCATCAGTTTCATCTTTATGGGCTTACAAATGAAAAAGATCTCCCAATAAAGACGCTATTTAGCGCTAAAACTTTATGAAATAGGAAATGCCTGCCGATTCGGTGGGCATTTTTTATGGATGAAATCGGGCAGAGAATCACACAAATACGCTATGCATTGATATAAAACTCACCTAAAGTAGGGCATCAACACGATAAATTGCAGGGAAGGCAATGACGCACAAAGTATTTTGGGATGACCCGTATCAAGTTAAGTTGGAATCTACCGTTTCTCGCGCAGACGGGCCTTGTATCGAGCTAGAAGAAACCATCTTTTACGCCGAGTCTGGTGGTCAGGAAAGCGATACAGGCACCATCGGTGGTATCCCGGTGATAAAGGCAGAGAAGCAAGGTCTATCCATTGTTTATACACTGGAACGTGAGCCAAACTTTCAAGCTGGCGAAGTCGTGACAACGCAGATTGATTGGGCGCGTCGTTATGCTTTGATGAAACTGCACTTTGCAGCGGAAGTGATTCTTGAAGTCGTGACTCACCGTTTTCCTGAGATGACCAAAGTCGGTGCGCACATTTCTGCCGACAAAAGCCGGATTGATTTTGAGTGGAATGAGAGCGTTAAACCACTGCTGCCAGAGCTGCAACAACAAGCTCAAAGTGTGATTGATTCTCACGCTGACATCATCAGTGACTTTTCTGATACCAGCGAACAGCGTCGCTACTGGAAAGTTGATGGCTTCGCGCAAGTTCCGTGTGGCGGCACTCATTTAAAAAACACATCAGAAGTTGGGCGCATTCAACTGAAACGAAAGAACATCGGCAAAGGCAAAGAGCGCATCGAAATCAGCCTAGTAGAAGAGTGATGTTCGGCTCAACAACAGAGTCGGCTGTTGCATCATGATAATAGGCTTCGCTGTTTCGCTCACACTTCTTCTTATCCACTCGTCATCATCTTCCATCCTCTCTTACTGTTTAAACAAAGGTTATCAATAAACAAGGAGAGGATTTTGAAACCTATTCAAACTGTAGTGATTACACTTTCATTGGTGTTTAGCTCTGTATGGGCAGACACCCATTTGCCAGATTCAGTAGAGGCCGACGTAGTTCTAAAGACCACGACCAGTTGGGATGGTACTACGCTGCCAAAATACCCCAAAGGCCAACCGGAAGTCACCATTGTGAAAATTACCGTCCCGAAGGGCGTGCAGCTTCCCATGCACCAACATCCTGTCATTAATGCTGGCATTGTGCTGAAAGGGGAAATCACAGTCACGAAAAAGGATGACGAGAAGATCGTACTGAAAGCCGGAGATGCAATTGCGGAAGTTGTCGACCAATGGCATTTTGGCGCAAATACGGGTGATGAGCCGGTAGAGATTTTGGTGTTTTACGCTGGAGTGAAAGATAAGCCGATAACGGTGAAGTGAAGAAAGCAGAACCAAAAAGCCCGAGCATAAACTCGGGCTTTTGTTTTTCACCTTGCAGAGCGTTATGACTCACAAGGCTTTGCGTGATTGATGCTGCGTTTTTGTTTGAACGACATCACCAGTTGCGGAACGAGTGACATTAGGATCATGCCAAGCATCAAGCTGTATTGAACGGGAGTGAAGCTTTCGCCCATCAAGACTAAGCCAGAAACAATGCCAGCTACTGGGTTTGCGATACCACCGAAGGTAAAGTCCACCACAGACATGCGTTGCAATAGCCACACGTACATGCCGTAACCAAGTGCGGTGTTAAGGACGATGACCCACAATAAACCACCGACGTTTCTTAATGATGCGTTTTGCAGGGCGCTCACATACGGCTCTGGATTAAAGCTCGCGAAGATGGCTGCGGCGATAGAAAGAATGATGCCACCTAGGATGAGCTGCCATGTTAGCACCGTCCACCAGTGCATTCTTGCACCAAGAGACTTAGTGACGCTACTGCCGATAACGATACACATGATTGCCGAGAGCATAGCGATTAAGCCAATTGGGTTGAGTGTGATCGAACTAGGAGCAAACAGGAACCACGCCAGTGCAATCAGCGCTGCGCCGCTTATCCCTTGAATCAAACTTGGCTGTCGCTTGTACACAACCCAGCCAAACAGCATCGCGAACACAGGGACAGAAATCATACCCACTCCGGAAATTGCAGAAGGCAAGGTCAACGCCATAACAAAGATGAGTCCGAAGAAGAGGGCGATATTGATCGTGCCGAGTACCAGTAAGATCTTCCAATCTTGTTTCTTTGGTAATGATGGTTTGATAGCAAGCAACAAAAGGCCAGCTGGCAAAGCTCGCAGTGCGCCAAGCAGCACTGGCGGCCAGTCTGGCAGAGTAAATTGTGTCACGGCGTAAGTGGTACCCCAAAAGAACGCCGGAATCATCGCGAGTAAAATGTTCATGTAAAATATCTTTACGTTGAGATAATTTATTGTAAAGGTACGCTCGTGATGGCTTTTTGTAAAGTATCTTTATGTTAAAATAAATTCGTAAATCTAAATGTCTTTGGAGATGAAAGGGTAATGGACGCAATTGACAGAGTGGTAAGCCAGTGGGCTAAGGAAAAGCCGGAGCTCGACACCGAACCGATGGCGATCATGGGGCGTTTGATGAGAATCGCAAAGCACATGGAGAACCACGTTGCCGAGCTGCACAAACGTTACGACCTCAAAATGGGCGAGTTTGATGTCTTAGCAACGCTGCGACGCAGTGGTCAGCCATATCGTTTAACGCCATCGGAGCTGATTTCATCCATGATGCTGACGTCCGGTGCCATGACGAATCGGCTTGATAAGCTAGAGAAGAAAGGTCTTATTGCGCGTGAGCACAGTAAAGAAGATCGCCGCAGCGTTACTGTCGAACTCACAGAAAAAGGGTTTGAGCTGATTGATTCACTGATAGAGCAACACCTTCAAGCGCAACATGATCTGATGGGCTCTTTAAATAGTGCAGAAAAAGGGCAGGTTAATCAGGCGTTAAAGCTTCTATTACCGCAGTATGAGTAGAGCCAAGTCATGGGTTTGAAAGAGGATTACGGATGAATATTAAAGAGTTAGAGCAATTTCTTGATACTTTCATGTGTGCAGAAAGCAGCTTTCCATTTGGCCCCGAAGCGCTAGTCTTCAAAATTAAAGGCAAGATGTTTGCGGTTTTGGCACAGCGCCACGGACGAGAGTATGTGAGCCTGAAAGTAGCACCTGAAGATGGGGAAGTACTAACCTCCCAGTTCACTGACATAACGCCGGGTTATCACCTAAACAAACGTCATTGGATTACGGTTTACTTCAATGGCGATGTTGAAGATGGCTTCGTGCAGGATTTGTGCGAACGCTCTTATGACTTAGTGGTTGCTAAACTAACGAAAGTGCAGCGTATTTCATTGGGATATCAGTAACATAGTTTGTGCTTGGTCACAGATACTTTGTTTATTATCAATATCTTCGGGCAAAAACTCGCACCTTTAACTCGCACCGACTATATAAATGTTATAGCGATGTTAAAGGTGAAGTTATGCGTGAACTCTCTGAATGGTTAGAAGCCTACGGTGAAAGCCATCAAAACCCAATCAATCAAAAGATTCATAAAGTGGCGGTGCCGGGTATCTTTTTATCCGTGGTTGGGTTGATTTGGTCTATTCCGCAAATTCCTTTGTTTGGATTCAATCTCAACTGGGTATGGGTTGTTGCTTTACCCGCTTGGATCTTCTACTTCCGTCTGTCTCTCAGCGTATTCATGATGATGATTGGCTACACCGTTGCGTGTATTGGGCTAATCTGGTCGATGGACATACTCGGTTGGCCAGTCTTACAGATTTCTATGCTGCTTTTTGGTGTGCTTTGGATTTTCCAGTTTATCGGGCACAAAATCGAAGGGAAGAAACCATCGTTTTTTGAAGATGTTCAGTTCCTCTTAATCGGGCCAATTTGGGTGTTTCGTAAGCATTAATGAGACAAGTAAGCAGTCGAGCAAATTAGAAATTGCTAAACTTAACTTATGAATCATTATCACGAATCCCTGTTATGCCTACCGCACTGTTTGTCTTAGTCTTTGTCAGTTTTATTCCTTATGCTTTAGCCGGCCTTGGGGGCTATGCCAAAGTCCAGCAACTCGGTCATCTAGATAACCATCATCCACGTTTGCAAGAGAGAAAACTCAGTGGTCGAGCCGCAAGAACCATTGCGGCGCAGTCGAATGCTTGGGAGGCGTTGGCATTTTATAGCGCAACCATTCTTGCCGCGAGTTTGAGTGGCGTTCCATGGTCTGATCTCTCCATGCCTGCGATTGTATTTGCTTTTACTCGAATGGCTCATCCCGTCATGTACATTGCAGATATTGCCATCGGCAGGACTTTGGTCGTCATAACTGGCATTGCAAGCTGTGTTTATATGCTTTCTCTCGCGTTTTAAGTTTTGTGCCACGTTTTGCACAAAGTTATCTTGTGTTTCAGACCAGTCGCGGAACTCATGTTACTCTTTCGCCAATTTTAAAAGTCCTTTCACCTTGTGAAGAGCAGAATAAAATGTCCAAGCGAACAGTTGTAGAGAGGTAGTCGCGTGAGTGCACAAGATCATTTTCAAGGTCAGTTTGAAGTTGAATTGAAATACCGAGTAAAAGACAAGCGAGCGTTTTTAACTGCGCTAAGCAGCTTACAGCACGAGGTGATGTTCGAAGATAACCAAGAATCAGATTGGTTTTACGATACGCCGGAACGCAAACTAACCAATGAAAACAAAAGCTTGGTGATTCGTGAAATTGAACCATCTGGTATTAAGCTTTGGATTGTTAAAGGGCCGGAAGAAGATCGATGCGAAGCGACAGACATCACCAAGTCTCACGCGGCAAAAAGCATGTTGGAGAATATGGGTTACGAGGTCATTCTTCATACTAAGAAGACTCGCAGTATCTATTTTGTCGGTGAATTCCATATCACGCTTGACCATCTCGAAGGCATCGGTTATTTCGCAGAATTCGCGATCATGACTGACGATGAAAGCGCACTAGGGCACTACAAACAAAAACTGCAAGCACTAGCAGGCATGTTTGGTTTGGATGAGTCCAACCGAGAATTGCGCTCATACAAACAAATGTGGACCGCTCAGTAAAATCCCCGTCATTTCTTATTGGTCTGACAAGCAACTCCCTCCAATCGCACTATGATTAAAGTAGTGCGAGCTTGCCGTCTCGCATCACCATTCCATTTCGCAGACTGATGGTGACAATGTCACTTAAACGGAGGGGGAAATGTACAACCGCGAGCACAAATACGTGTATTGGCGAGAAGAGCGCAAGAAAGGCAAATGGCACTACATAATGAAGTCTTTCTTGATGATTTGCTGTGCGTTGTTGGTTGGCAAGGTTATAGGCTTGTTTATCTTCGGTGAGCTGCAAACGGTAAGGGATATTACAGAGCAGTTTCCTGCCGATGTCTTCATCATGATGCTGGTGGGATTCCCCATTAGCGTTATTGGTTGGTATCACGAAGAGTCGAAGTTCTTCCGAGCCTTAAAGCGCCGAAATAAGAAATTTAAAGCGCGCTTGGAAAATCGCAAGAAAACAAACAAGCCAGTTTAGAAAGGTGCCGCAAGATTCGAACTTTGCGGCATTTTTGATTCTGTCAGTTTACTGCTTCCCATTCATTAGGTTCATGCGTGATTTGTATTGATGGAGTTGGTTCCCAAAGGTTAACCCTAAATGAGTATGAGAATTAACCGGTTACGTATCCTACACTTATTGATGTAAAAGCGATGAATTCGCGCAAGGAAGCATGTGCTCATGGCAAAAAAGCTCTCTAGGTTCAGTCCGAAAGCTCTATTACTCATTTTTATTGGAATGACTGCGCTCATTTACGGAGTCATTTCACTTATTGTGTTATCTCAAGAAAGTCAGGCGACAATAAAACAACTCCAAAAGGGGAATGGTCGGTTTGAGCTAGAGTCGGCCAAGATCTTCATGGAGAAGTACTTAGAAGTAGCGGAAGATCGAATCGTCCTTGCATCCCAATACCGTGGGGTTATCGACGCCGTGGTCGACAATGATGTTGAAGGGTTAGCGTTTCAGCTGGAGCGTTTTAAAGGCCAACATCAAACGATGCAATTTGCAGCAAGAGATGTTAACGGCGATTTATTGTTCGAAGACACTTTTCGTCACCCTGCATCTGGACAAGAAGTCGCGATTTTTAATGCGCTTTCCGAGTCTCGATTAAATGAGCGCATCGTGTATCTGCTGCACGATGATACTAATCACATCTGCTTAAAGCTTTTTATGCCCCTTGTAAATAATGGTGATTTTGTCGGGGTGTTATATGGTGAAACCGCTGTCGATTACGATGACTTTTTTGGTTCGTTCGTAACAGGAAGAGAGCGGTGGTATGAACTCAGTCAAACTATTCCACCGCTTCCTGAACTGGCTCACCTAACTGAAACACAGGCGCAAGAGCATCTCTCCCATAGCCATGAGCACGTTCCAACAGCAAGCGAAATCGACCGATGGATCATCAATAAAGAACCCTTGAGCCGAGGCAATTTGCTTTTGACTCAAGGTGTCAGTAAATCCTTCTTGGATGAACAATTAACGAACCTTCAAAGCAGTTTGCTAAAGGGCTTAATTGGCGTGTTAATCGTGAGTTCGATTATCGTAACATTCATAGGAAAAAGGCTATTTGTTAACCCACACCGTGAACTCGAAAAATCCAAGCAGGAGCTAGAAGAATCTAACCTTCAATTGAAAGAAAAAGAGAAGGAGAGCGAGTTACTTGCGACCGTAGTTAAAGCCGCGAGAGATGCCGTTGTTATTACAGACCACCACGGAAAGGTTGAGTGGGTAAACAAGGCGTTTGAATCCATGACGGGTTATCAACTCGATGGCATCAAAGGGTTAGCGCCGGGTGCTTTCTTGCAAGGTGCTGATACTTCACCAGAGACTATCGCAGACATCGGAAAAGCGATTCGACAGGGTGAGCAAGTTAGGACGGAGATACTCAACTATACGAGAAACAAACAACCCTATTGGATTGACATCGATATTATCCCATTGAGGAATGAGCAAGGTGTTGTTGAGCGGTTTATTGCCATTGAACGTGACATTACAGAAGTGAAACGTTTAGAGAGTGACCTTGAAACCGAGGCATTGAAGGCAAGGCATGCCAATGAAGCGAAATCGGCATTTTTAGCGACGATGAGCCATGAAATCAGAACGCCGCTTAATGGGCTATTGGGAATGCTACAAATACTGATCGATGACATCCGAGACCCAGAACAAAGGAAAGTGCTGCGACTCGCATTGAACTCGGGTGAACACTTAATCTCGATTCTCAATGACATCTTAGATTTAGCCAAGGTAGAAAGTGATGCGCTTGCACTCGATATTCATCCTTTCAAAATGGCGGATATCATTACACCGGTGGAAGTGACTTACCAAAGCTTGTGTTCCGAGAAAGGCATTGTGTTCAGCGTGGACAACCAATGCAGCGATGAGTGCCAATATAGTGGTGATTCTGTGCGTATTCGGCAGGTATTGCTCAACCTTGTCGGCAATGCGCTCAAGTTTACCAAGGCTGGTCATATTAACGTTTCCATCAAAGCGCTAGAGTCGCCCTTCATAGAATTTTGCGTAGAAGATTCCGGTATCGGTATTCCTCAAGATCGTATGAATTCTATTTTTAATGAATTTGAACAAGCGGAAGTGTCGACGACTCGGCAGTATGGTGGCACCGGGTTGGGTTTAGCGATTTGTCAAAAATTAGTGACTCTTATGAATGGCCAAATCAGTGTTGAGAGCGAGTTAGGAAAGGGAAGCAAGTTCCGCTTTGTGATTAGCTTACCGAGTGCTTCAGGCGATGCCATTGAAGATAAAACAGAGGATGTGAAGGTTGAAGATCTCTCTTCCGTTCACGCGCTGATTACCGATGACAATAGGATGAATCAAATCATCGCAAAAGTCTTTTTAGATAAGTTAGGGGCGAAAAGTCACACATGCAGCAGTGGACAAGAAGCGCTGAACCTGTTGAACGAGCAGTCTTTCAATCTCATCATTATTGATAACCATATGCCAGAAATGAGTGGTATTGAGGTAGTTAAGCGAATCCGCGAACAAGGGCTGGATGATGTCGTGATCTTCGGTTGGACTGCGGATGTGATGCAGCAATCGACACAATCTTTTATCGATGCGGGTGCAGATGAAGTTCTTGCCAAACCACTCATCAAAAAGGACCTCATGGATGCTTTGTCTCGGCATCTACCTAACGCGTCAAAAGACTAAGCGTCGCATTTTTGTCTGTGCAGAAACAGTACATCATCAGTGAAAGCGTACCTTGGGTTCATTACTTCACCTTGCTTACAAAGTAAGGCGCGAATTTTATGACTTTTGGCAAGCCTTTCTTATTCTGACTCTGCTAAATTCCAACCAAGAACATCCCCTCAACAGGAATAATAATGGATAAGAAAACCATGTTGCACAGCCAAAAAGTGTACTTCTGCAATGATGAAGAATTGGCGGCAATGCAAACCGAATGTCTTGAGACCTTATACGATTACAACCACACACGTCCTTCGGAATCAGAAAAGCGGGGCGAGATACTCGGTCGTCTGCTCGCGTCTGTTGGTGAGAACTGCTACATCGAACCGCCTTTAAGAGCGAACTGGGGTTGTCACACTTACCTAGGTGACAATGTCTATGCAAACTTCAATCTGACTTTGGTCGACGATACCTACATCTACATTGGAAATAGCGTGATGATTGGGCCTAATGTAACCATTGCAACGGCAGGGCACCCAATCGATCCCGATTTGAGACGAGACGTAGCACAGTTCAACATGCCGGTTCGAATCGGAGACAATGTATGGATTGGTGCAAACTCGGTGGTATTACCGGGTGTAACGATCGGAGAAAACTCGGTGATTGGCGCGGGCAGTATCGTAACTAAGGATATTCCTGCCAATGTGGTAGCCGTTGGTAACCCTTGTCGAGTGCTTAGAGAGGTCGGACAACACGATAAAGAGTACTATTTTAAAGACCGTAAGCTTGAACAAAATATGTTCAATGGTTAGTCTGAACCTTCTACCCGAATAGGGAAGTAAAATGATCATCCGCACAACCAACCTCTGGTGGCTCCTCCTTCCAATGCCAAGCAGTCGGTAGGTTGAGTTGTGCCTGGCTGCGAGTAGATGCAGCCAGAATCGTATTCTATCTCGTAGCCTTGTTTGAATGTTATCAATCATCAAGGAGAGAAAATGAATACGGCATCCGATTCCAGCCCTAGTTCAGAACATCAACCCCAAAAGAAGCCTGTTAGTGCAATGACTGTTGGCGTCATGTTTGCACTCGCTGGTACGCTGTTATTTTCTATTAAACCTGTGTTCGTCAAACTCGCGTATCAGTATGGCGGTGACGCGGTGAGCATCATGACGCTTAGAGCAATGAGTTCACTGCCTCTTTACCTTTGTATTCTCTTTTGTATGCTACGCGGCTCCGAGAACCGAGCGAAAGTGAAACACCACGGAATCAAAGCCGCCGCGATTGGTGTGCTTGGTTATTACTTAGCAAGCTATCTCGATATCACCGCACTTAACTACATTTCTGCTCAACTTGAACGTTTATTGTTGTTCTTGTTCCCGACTTTTGTCGTGTTAATTATGTGGTTTAAAGAGGGACAATCACCTAACCGTCAGGTACTGTCAGCCGTGTTGGTCGGGTATTTGGGAGTGGGGCTGATTGTGGCGCATGACCTTTCTCACTATGGTGAGCAGATCTTGCTTGGCGGCGGGTTGGCGATTCTCTCTGCATTTGTGTTTGCCGTGTATTTGGTGTTGAGCAAAGCCAGCATCGCGAAGCTAGGGAGTACCATGTTTACCAGTATCGGCATGGGCAGTGCCGGTGTCGCCATTCTTATTCATTTATCGTTTAGCTCGTTACAGTTGAGCTCGATGAACAATGAACTCATTACTATTGGTGTGTTGCTAGGCATCTTTTGTACCGTCATTCCTTCTTATCTGATTGCTGCTGCCATGGCACGGCTGAACCCTGCGCATCTGAGTTTAGTGAGTAACATCGGCCCAGCAATGACAGCGTTGTGTGCAATTTTCATATTGGACGAAGCATTTACTTGGTTTCACGCTTTAGGGATGGGGCTAACCATCGTCTCAGTCGTGATCATCAACCGATTTAAATCATAAGTCGATAAAATGGCAAAGGATGAAGTAAGTTGTGATGTTTATAGACGGATAATGTTTATAGAGGAAAAGGCAGGTCGATGAGTGTCGACCTGCCAAAGGGTTAGAACACAAAGTTAAGCATAATGGTGTACATATTAGCGTCGTCATCGGAAGGGTTAGAGACGAACGCGCCAGAGGCGTCACGATAAGCTTTGAAGTGTTGCCACTCTGCATTGAGTGACACATTGTAGTGAAGATCGTATCTCACACCGAAGAGGTAACTATCGCCAACTCGATGTTCATGATCATCAAACTGCTGGCCATAGGTCGCATAAGGTGTGAACTTGTTTAAGTTGTAAGTACCTTGCACATACCATGCGGAAGCAATGTCGTTGGTTTGTCCTTCCACAGTTAACGTCAGCGCATCAAACTCGTACTCAGCACCAAGTGAGAATAGCTGAATGTTTTGGTCTTTCGCTTTGATGGTTTGATCCGGAATCTGAACGATGCCCACACCAGGAATATTGGTGGTCAGGTTACGTAGTTTGGTCTCTTGATCGTAATTTGAGTCTAAATACGTAAAGTTCCAGCGGTAGTAATCCCCACTCAGGATAAAGTTCACGCCGTACATTTCATTAGTTTTAAACGTTAGCTCAGTATTGGCGTTAAAGTCGACGGTGCTTTCATCACGAAAGCCAATAAAAGGCGTTGTGGTTAACGTCATGCTGTCATTGAGCTCGTAGTTCCACAGGAATGAAATGCCATTAAAGGCGGTAATCCCCAAGATACTGTCGTAAACCTCGTTTGGTGGGCGCGCTGGCGTAAATGCATGTCCCACATAGTAATACTCGGAGGCCAAGAACACCGGCATTCTTAAGCGACCCCCACGAAATTCAACATTACCGTAGGTGTAAGCAAGATAAGCCCATTCAAGTTGTGGATCGCTCCAGTGATCTTGCGGTCTTTTTACCACTTGTGCGGAAGCTTTAAAGGCATCGTAGTAGAAGTCGAGCTGAACGCCAAACGTGGTATCACAGTCGTAACAGTTTTCGTCGTCGATAAATCGGTTCACGAGGACGGGCGTTTCATTGTCGGTGGTTGCCCAAGAAGTCGAGCCAAAGCCGCTCAATGATAAGTTGTCCGTTAATTCTATCGCCGCCAAGCTCGGAAAGGCCACACTGCTAAGCGCTGCTGCTGTCATTGATGCGATGAGTGTTTTCTTCATATTATTTCTCCGAACTTACTACGTAGAGGATTTGTGCATCAGAAGGGAGGCTACTCACCGGTGCATAGCCAATGCGATTCGGCTTTTCTTTCATCCAGGCTAATAGGGCATCCATGTTGGAATTGTCGATAACTTTTGGTGGACGTGCTTTGCCAGAGAACGACAAACTCGCCCAGTGCGCGTTCATTTGCGCGATGTTTTTGTTGAGTAAATAGCGATAAAACTCTGAGCGTTCTGAGGAAGTATCGGGCCAATCAGACAGCTCGATACGCTTACCTTGTAAACGCTTAGTCTTACCACGGTAAAGCTTTCTTGCTTTGGTGATGCTGAGCTCATCAAAGCCTGAGTCGAGAGAGAAAATCGCATACTGGTCTGCCGCCAATGCTTCGCTATCAAAAGACATTAACAGGGCAAAGGCGATCATTGCAGTAGAGAGTGATCTCAACACTTTGTTTTTGTTCACTAAGAAATGGGTATCCATGACCATTACCTTATCCGTTAAATCACACTTTCAATTTGGTGAAGAAGTTTTTCTTTTCTCACCGGCTTTGGCACATAGGCATCCATACCTGAGTCGTAACAGCGCTGAATATCGTCGTCCACCACACTTGCCGTTAGTGCAATGATCGGGGTTTTAGGCAGACCAGAAACTCGTTCATAAGCGCGAATTTCTTTTGTCGCCTGAAACCCATCCATCACTGGCATCATGCAATCCATCAAGATGATGTCGAAGCTGTTATCTTGTTGGAACATGTCCACGGCAATTTGACCATTCTCGGCAATCTCAAATTGATAGCCCGCTTTGCTCAGCAGCAATGACGCAACTTTTTGGTTAACGGTATTGTCTTCGACCAACAAGATGCGCTCTGAACGGCTTGGTAAGGTGTTCATTGCAGGCTCTTCAGGCTTGTCTGCCGGGCGTGTTTTTGCTGCGGCGCTGATTGGGGTTGGTACTACATCAGGGCTATCTACTGTCGGGATATCAACGGCTTTTGCCAGTTTTTCTTTAAGGATGTTGGCTTTGAATGGTTTGGGTACATAGTCATCCATGCCGACATCAAAACACTTCTGGATGTCGTCATCGACCACACTGGCGGTTAGCGCAATGATTGGAATGCGGTAACTGCGGTTCTCTTCTTTTTCGACTTGACGGATTTTCTCTGTTGCTTCAAACCCATCCATAACGGGCATCATGCAGTCCATTAGAATCAAGGCGTATTGGTTCTTCTTGAACATGTCGACCGCTTCTTGCCCGTTGGCGGCGAGGTCGAACGTAAAGCCTGCTTTTGTCACATGTAAGCCCGCAATTTTTTGGTTTACCGTGTTGTCATCGACCACCAAGATTTTGTTTTTGGTATTGGCTGTCGCGCTTGCTGCGGCTCGTTGAGCGGTTTGGCTAAATTTGGCCTCACAGTTTTCAAGCGCTTTCACCAAACGTTGGCCAAGCAGAGGTTGCGTGATCATTGCACTGACGCTTTCACCGAAGTCAAATTGATCGCTTTGTAGATGTTTGATTAGGCAAACGCGTACATTTTGAGTCTCCAATCGGTGGAAGGCATCTTCGCTTTCCATTGCCGCATTTGGTCGCGTTTCGGCGTAGATGACGATGACGTGTTCTTTGTCGTTAATCCAAGTTGGGAGGGCGTCTAAACTCGTCACGGATTGATGAACCGCAATGCGATAGAAGTTCAGCTCATCACGCAGCGTGCTCTCCATTGCGGCATCTTCACAAACCAACCAAATTTGGCTGTTGGCCGCGGCATGTTTGGCATCAAAGTCTAGCTGAACAACAGAAGGGGACAGTTGGAAGAAAAAGCGACTGCCTTGGCCTTTTTCGGATTCCAATTGAATCTTACCGCCCATTAACTCAACGAGCTGAGTACTGATTGCTAAGCCAAGACCGGTACCACCAAACTGGCGTGTTGTAGAGTCGTCTTCTTGTGCAAATGGTTCGAAGATTTTCTTCTGTTGTTGTTCGTCGATACCGATACCTGAATCTCGAACAGAGAATTCCATGACCGCATTAGAGCCAGAAACACTGTGGGTGGTAACAGAAAGAAGCACCGTGCCTTTTTCCGTGAACTTAACCGCGTTAGACATAAAGTTCATCACCACTTGGCGTAAGCGGTGATCATCAATCATCAAACGGAAAGGTGTGTTACGACTGATGCTCACTTGAAGATCGATGCCTTTCTCTTTGGCTTTAGGCGAAACGATGGAGGCGATGTCGTAAATAGATTCGCGAACACAAGTTGAATGTGGGCTGATAAGTAGCATGCCTGATTCAATTTTTGAGAAGTCTAGAATGTCGTTAATCAAGCTCAACAGCAGTTGCGATGAAGTCTCGATAGTATCCACATAGTCGCGTTGCGTGGCAGTGAGGGAGGTATCAGACAACACTTCTGATATACCGATAACACCGTTAAGTGGTGTTCGTATTTCATGCGACATGTTAGCAAGGAAGCTACTTTTTGCTTTGCTGGCTTTGATCGCATCGTCTTTGGCGCGTTCAGCGTCTTCTTTTGCTTGTGTTAGTTTGATGTTGGCTTGTTCACGCTCATAACTCAGTCTTTCCACTTCTTGAGCAAACTTGCTTAACTCGTCTTTACCTTTAACGAGCTCTTCAAGCGGCGATTCCTCACTGTAGCTATCACGACGAAGAAATTCCAAAACCAACTGAAGATTACTCGTCACTTTACGAACCAGACGTAACGCCAAGCTAATCACCAAAATGGTAATGACAGACATGATACCGATGAACATCAAGCGCTGTTGGTTTGCAGTCGTAATTGCATGATCCACGTCGGCTTTCAGTTGCTCGGTCATTTTGTTGTCGACGTTTTTAAGCAACGCTAAGCGTCCGTTCAATGCGGTTAAACCTGCGGCAACTTCACCTTCTGGCAGAGTGCTGAGCGCTTCCTCGTTGAACAGAAAGCTTCTGAACTCTTGGCTGAGGACGAACACTTCATTGGTGAATGTTTCAATTAACAGCTCAACTTGTTGTTGATTGGCATTGAGTGTGACGAAGCGTTCAAGGAACAATTGTTGGTTTTTGACGAGCGATTCAATCTCGCTGCTGATGTCAGCGTCATAAAATTGGTTTTGCTCAACGGAGTAAATCAGATATTGGCTCAGTCGGTTTTCTTCTTTGGACCAAAACATCAACCATTCAATCTGCATAAGGGCAGAGAGGTGAGCTTGGATTTCGAATGTAGCGTCATTAAAAGGGACTTTTTCTAACGCCAATAGAATCTGCTTGTAGGTGTCTGCGCGCCACTCTGCAACGTCTAAGCGCTCATCCATGTCCGTTGTCGTTGCGAGAGAAAGACTGGCTTCTTCCAGACTCGCGAGCAGATCTGCCATTTCTACGCCGTTGTCGGCAAAGATATTCTTGGCTTCATTATTGAGCGACTGCGTGACGGCTTTGATCTCCGACTCTTTGTCTGACACTTCGCTGTTATTCGGCAGGTTATACAGATAAGAGGCGCTATCCATATAGTCGGAAAACAGTTGCGCTTTCTCCAGATCCTGAGCCTGAGTGGAAAGTCTGTGAACTTGTTGCCCCGCAAGAAAGAGGAGTAAAACGATGGGTAAAAAAACTAAGCTAAACAGCTTGTGCTTAACAGATAGGTTATTCCATGAAAACGATCCGACCACTGTGCACGTCCATATCCAATAAGTTGATATGAAAAGTGTAGGCTAACTATCTCAATTGTTAGAAATCAAGCAGAAAAATTCACACTTTCGCCATATAAAAATTGTGATACTCGTTACAAAAGGTCGGTGTTTGAAAGAGATAAATCTTCTAATCTATCAATAAAAATAGGGTTTCTCACTCAGTGAGAATTATTCAACACGATGATATTTATAAACAAAAATCATTTGTCGAGTGAGTAAAATGTTTTGTCGTAAAAGGTCATAAAGTGGCTGTGTCGATATACAGGGGTGGGTATAATCGTCGGATTTTCTTGCTAATGAGACTTTGTGAAATATGTGCTTGTGATTTCCCAGAGTTGTACTTCAAACGATGCAAAGGTTAGTGGGAAAAAGGCTTAAATAAAAAGTTAACCTCCATACGACAACAAATAACAATAACTAAATCATGAACGTATCTCGAAGTCTTCAATCGGTCACTCTGCGTTACACTGTCCCGATTGTCTTGATCGCGCTTTTCACTAACTTCACCTATTGGGCATACCAGCAGGTCGATGAAGCGAAAAACCTAGCCCGATACCATGTTAAATCTGCAGAGCTCAACCTTGGTACTATCGTCGATGGTTACCGTGATCTGCTACGTGCAATGAGTAAAGATGAGCACTTCATCGAATCGGACATCACATTGCAAGAGCGTGCGCAACGTGCGGTTCCATATAAGCAGGCCTTTGAACTGGCGGGCATTGGATTCAGCGATGGTGTGGGGAACATGGTCAGCACACACAACAATAAAGTGCATTCCATCGCTCATCGTGACTACTTCCATCAAGTGATCCGCAGTAAGAAAGCGGTGATGACAGACGTTCTCACCGACGTCTCAAACGGCAAAATTGTTTATGTGCTGTGTCGTCCTATGTTTGACGAACTCGGTGATTTGATGGGTACTATCTCAGCGTCTATTCATTTCAGTGAAATTCAAACTGCACTTCAGACCGACAATGAAAACGACATCTACAGTGTACTGTTAGATGAAAATCTTAATGTCATCAGTCATTCCAAAGATAAGCATTATGTTGGGATTAACTTGTTTAACTACGGTTACGAGAAGCTATTCGACCGTGAAAAGAACCTTAAAGCGCTGACCGAAACGGCCAATGGTGGCTTTTTCACTTACAGCAAGCCTTTTGATTTGTCATATGTTGAGTTTACTAAGATAGAGGGCACGCCTTGGATCCTGCTTTCAAAAGCTAAGTTCAGTACCTTGCTAGGTGATGGAACTTTGATGTTTGGTGCAAACGTGATGCTGATTATCGCGATTTACGTCGTTATCGCGCGCTTGATGGGTAAGCAGGTGGTCGGTTTGACTCAACCGCTTGACCGATTCTTAGAAGAGAGCAAAGTAGTGTTCAACGACAGCTCGATGGAGCTAAAAGAGCACTTTGAACAAGTTCTTCAAGCCAGTCGCAATGGCGTGTTTTGTTCACGCAGTGGGTTGCTCACGCGGGAGTATTTCTTGCGAGGGGCAGAGAAGTCCTTATCTCTAAGTAATACACCCAAAGCCTGTATCTTCTTTGATATGGATAACCTCAAGTACATCAACGATACATACGGTCACTTAGCGGGCGATAAAGTTATCGCTCTGTTTGTGGCGGTGTTGAGAGAGAGTTTTGGCCACAAGCGCGACATCATAGGTCGATTTGGTGGTGATGAGTTTGTGGTGTTATCGCAAGAGTTTCGAACTAAGCGTGAATTAGAGCTCAAGCTAGACAAATTCCTCGCTAAATTACAAAGCACGGCGGATCGTCTAGGCATCGATATCAGTTTAACCGCGTCAATTGGGGTTGTTCTCACAGAGGGCGTGGGGCGAGATATTGATATTCTGCTGCACTGTTCCGATATGGCTGTGTACAGGGCGAAGCAGTTGGGTAAAGGGCGTTATGCGTTTTATCATACTTCGATGGTAGAAGTGCCGATATTCAGTTAGCAAAAGGGAGGTGTTCAGCCTCCCTTTTTTATTGTGTCTCGTTCGCTGGTGGTGAATTAAGCCGTAACCGCTTGAGGCTGTTTTCTCAACACATAGATGTCATGATCTCGCAATAGGTAGAGAGCGAAACACGCAGCAAGCATCGGCCACGCCGCGAAGAATAACAGGTTGTTGAACGGGTCTAGGTACTTCGCGAACGAAGAAAAAGTCGAGCCTGCGTGTAATACCAGAATCGCAAGATAAGTCAGATTCTTCCAAAGTCCAGCCACAAAAATCCCGATGAACGCCAACTGGGCAATACCTAACGCGACAGAAAATCCACTCGAAATATCTAAGCCATAGAAGCCAGAGAACACTTTCATTGCATGCTCTGGTACCAGCACTTTATCTAGCGCCCACATGATAAATACCAACGCGATACTTAAGCGCAATGCTAACAGTCCTAATCCCAACTGACGTTGAAGCTTTGGTTGGAGCGTTTCTTTCATTTTCATTCCTTTATTGAGTAGTGAAGGTTCCTTATGGCAGACCGACTCTTTCTTAAACTGATTACAACGAGATATGTAAATATTCGTGTCCCGTTCCAATTTGGATTCTTGTCAGCACAATACATAAACCACGGAAATATGATTGAATTGGCAAAAATGAAGTATTCGCGGACTCAAGGTGGATGTAGCTGATAGAAGATGTCACTCTTTCTTTTGAGCAAAGTCGCTCGCCAACAAAGTAACTCACGCTAAACGTATCGAAATGGAAGTACAGAAAGAAAAACAATGAGTATTGTAGAAACGTTAACTCAACAGTTAAGTGAGATTGGATACCCAGATAAGCGAGTGCGCACGGGCTTGGTGAGAGCGATCTCTGCCGATGGTTTTCGAGGTTTAGACACTAAGCAAGCAGACTTCGTTTTTGAGCAGTGTGAAACTTTGCTAGCAGAGCGCGATTGGGCGTTAAGCGTGATTGCTTTTGATTGGGCGTTCAGAGTGAAAAAGCAGTATGACGCCGCTACGTACGATCGATTCGAATCTTGGCTTTATCAATACATTACCGATTGGAATGATTGTGATGATTTTTGCACCCACGCATTCGGTGCGCTTATTGCTCAGGACAACAGCCTGTTTATTCGCACATTGGAGTGGGTTAAGAGTGATAACTTTGCCGTGAGGCGAGCAGCCGCTGTGACGCTTATCTATCCGATCAATAAAGGTCTGTATAAAGGGACTGAGCCTTTTCACATAGCGGATTTGTTGCTTGAAGATGACCATTACTTAGTGCAAAAAGGCTATGGCTGGATGCTCAAAGTGCTGGCGCAAAAAGAACCGGAGCGAGTGGTGGACTACTTGAAACGTCACCATAGCAAGATGCCGAGGACGGCGTTTCGATATGCGATAGAAAAGTTGGATAAGCAAACTAAGCGAGAGCTGATGGCCTTGTAGTTTACTTTTTCGGCACTTTGCCAAAACAAGCTGAGTGATACAAAAAAGCCGACAGAATCGAATTCTGTCGGCTTTTATCGTCTTACGCGTTACTTAACAGACAAATACTCAAAAGGGGATTTATCTGGTTTCGGTAAATCCATCGTCGCAACCGCGTTGAAACCGGCAGGCGTTAAACCACCAGAGTAATCAACAGTGCCATTTGGCAGGTTGGCTTTGGTTTCTGATGGGTTCCACATACGGAAGTAATCTGTCAGATCGTATCCGGTCAGGTATGAGGTACATGCCATCATGAGATCGCCTTGGCTTAACTGGCTGCCTTGTGCAGAACAGTAGTTAATGCCTTGGTCGCCAATACTGTCACCACGTGCTTTACGGTGTGCGAGTTTGAAGAAGTTCCAACCTTGGTCTTCGCCAAAGATACCCGGCTTCTCGGCTTGATTCGCATACCAATCATCGATGTTGAAATGGTCTTCTGCCCAAAGCTTTAACTGGCCGAACATCGCTAAGCGCATGCCGACATCCGCTTCACTCCAAGCATGGCCTTCAAAGCGATCGAGCCATAAAGGTGACTTGGATAGATCACTCGCAATGCGGTCCATGTATGGCTTTGATTCGCGCTGCTCTTGCATGTAAAGGGCAAGAATGTTGTTGGTGACCTCAGTAGAGCCTGCCATCATAAACGGCGCTGAAGCAAGGTTGTGTCCGACTTCATGCCATAGTAACCAGTCATTGGTTGGGTTTGATGGCACGACAGTCCATGTAGGCCAGTAGCTGTTACTTTGAACTGGATAGCCTGAGTGCGCTGCACCAATCGAGATTTGCGCATCATTCACGAAGCGATGTCGGTTGGCGAGCAGGGCGTCATAAGTAAATCGACGGTGTTTTCCTTCTGCCGTGACTTGATCACGTCCGTAAAAATCACTCGCATGGTTCGCGAATGCGTTCAGTTCATCGGCAAACTTAGGTACGTCTGTGTCCAGTACGTTTTTCACTGGCGTCGTGTAGACGAAATGACCTGAATCGATTTCTGCCAATGGGACGTCAGTGTTGATTGGGTTTAACCAAGCACCGTCTTTCCACCAAGACGCACGAAGCACACCAGTGAAGTTAAACGTCACAACGTCACGTGAATCCACTTCTAACGGTTGAATGTAAATCAAACCACCGTAAGGTACTTTGAAGCTCAAAGACGAACCGTCATATTGGAAAGTCTTTTGCACGCGTGGTGGGCGTTTCAAGCTCAGTTCGTGGTTTGCACGGCCTGTTAGGTCATCAACCAATGCAACATTGATAGACGCTTTTACACCACCAGAGATGGTGACTTCTTCAAGTTGTGGCGCCCACAAGCCTGTCGATTGCATGCTGCCTGCCGTACCAATCACGGTTTTGTTGTCGGTATGAATCGCAACGCTCGCTGTACTGGCTGATTGAACAGGGCGACCCGGGTAGCCTGTCGTATCAACACTGATCTCTAAATCCCAGTAGGAGCGGCCAAGCATCATGCGTGTTAATGGTTTCTCCATCCAGTTCAGAGGGTAAGATGGGTTCAGCTCGCCTGATTCAGTAATCATTGACCATTTAGCAAGTTGCTCTCGCGTCTCTTGACCACAAACATTACCGCCTTGATGTGCGTTGCTCGTGTAGCAGTTCAGCATTTCGACCGCACGTTCGAAGCCAAGCTCATCTTGTACGTTTGGATTGAATTCGTACTGCTCGTCATTCCAAAGCCAAACGGATAGGTTGTCGTAGGTTGAAGTTAGCTCAGCTTGCGACAAGCGTTCACCAATTTCCCCTTTGCTGCGGTAGTAAAGCTCGTGAGAAAGTAGACGATCTATGCTGGCACCTAAGTTCGCCGCTTTTACCATGCTATCCACGACTTCAGGGCTCATTTCGTAACGAGTAAAGTCTGGGCGATGGTGGTTACCACGGCTTGGAATGCCATGACCTTCGCGCACTTCAATACAGTTTACTTCGTATTGGTAATCGTCTTTACACACCGGAACGCCAGGGAACTCGCGTTGAAGCTCTGCGATTGCTGCTTTTTTCTCTTGTTCCGATTTCACCATGTGGAATGCATAACGTTGATGCTCTTGTCCATCAATGGAGACTTTGTATAGCGGTATCTCAAGGGTAGGCATGTCGATATTGCCCGGCCATGTCACCGTACCGTTGTCATTGATCTCAATCTTAGTCGTGTCTGCATAACGTTCATAAACCACGAGATCATGCTCTGCGACGGTATGCAAGTTAGGTACGTTCGGGCCTGATGTACTGTGACACCAATAGCTATCAGTACACAAGGATTGGAATGTCTTGGCAACGTTCGCACCGCCAACAGAAACGCCTGCCGCATCTGCTAAACGAGCAATTGGCTCTGGGTTACTTTCTTCTAAAGCATCAAAGAAGATGATGCTACCACCGTTGTTTATGTACTCGATAAGTGCTGTAACGTCATCGGCGTCCAACTTAGGTTGGTTGATGTCAGACACGACGGATTTTGTCGCGTAGCCATCGGTTTTGATTTCGTAAGACTGAAGCAAAAGCAGTGGTGTAGAGGTTGGATCTAGTGAATCAAACTGGCCGCTGCTTAATACGTCCATTTCACCTAATTTATAGCTTGGATTGACAAAGAAATCGTAGATTTGACCTTCTTTGCGATCCCAACGGAATGCGTGACCTTTATTGATGTTGGTGGCAATCGCGACAGATTCTTGCGTTGCATTCGGCACTAACCAATCAATCAAGTTGCTGAACATGATTTGCATGTTGCCATGATCAGTACGAGTATCCGCATCTTGTGCTTCTTGGTTGTGAGGCGTGCTGTAACGACATTGCTGCGCTTCGCTGTCGATGCCCAGATCTGCGCCTGCCCAGTAGTTTTCTGGACAAGAGAAGATAGAGGTGTACATCGCGTTACCCAAGAACACCACTTTACCCGAGCCAATCATACCTGCCGTCATGGTTGGTAGATTAAAGGTCGCAGTTTGTTTGGAAATCACTTCTGGGCGCTGCATCACCACTGTTGAGTTTTCATCAATGGTTGTGGCATCCACAATGTAAGCTTTTTGATCTTTGCCTGAACCACGAGTCCACGCTGCTTCTTGACCAAAAGGGAGCCAGTAACTGTTGTCGTTACGTGGCATCAGAACAGGGAAGGCTTCGTTAGTTAGGTTGAAGTTACGCATCGCACGTGTGTAACCAGAGCCACCCCAACCATGGTTATCATGGAAGACGTGCACGCTATCCACACCAGCATAAATCTGATGAAGAGACTGCGTGACATAATTACTACCAGAAGCACGAACCGTACGCAGCATAGGTGCAGCAAAGCCTGACCATTGAGGCGTCTGCTTTAGTTGCCCATCAATGATTTGTGTTAAACCTTGGCTGAATTGCGCTTCGAACTCATTTGGTGTGGTGAAGTTCGTGCCTTCAATTTTTGCACCGTTAGGTAGGCTCAGATTGATCAGCTCGTTAATAACGTTCGGATATTGAGCAAACACCTGACGAACGATATCGCTGATCTCAATATGGTTGTCAGAAGACACACCATAGCGATGAACGAACGCATCAAGGTTCTGTTTCACCAATGGGTTGTCGCTTAAATCCGCAAGTTGGTAATTGACCTTATTGCCTTTCACTTGGCCTAGAGTAAAGGTGTCGATACCAAAGATCAGGTTCTCACCCCAAAGGTATTCAAATTCACCGTTGGCATCCGTGATTCCGCGTGCGGATTGGCTAAAGAACTCGACGCCAGTAAGCGCATTTCCTTGCGAGTCGGTCAAACGGCTTTTAGTCAACGGTTTGTTGGCAGCACTTGGTTTGTATTCGTAAGTCGCCTCTGCATTGGCAGACACAAACGACCCCGTTAAGTTGTTGCTTGCGCCCGGAGTGACTTCTGGTTGAAGTTCTGGGTCAACGTGCGCGCTTGGTTGTTCACCTTCGTTTGCGACACTTGGATTGAGGAACTCATCAATCGCAGCTTGATCGTCGCTTTCGTACAAGTCTTGGATGTCATAACTGTTGATTTCATCCAAACACACTTGTGTGTCCTGAGTAGGGCACGTGTCGATCTTGTTCAACAACTTAGTGGCGTTGTTTGCGTGTTGGCCGAGTACGTCTTTTAGGTCATAGGCTTGCGTTAATTCAGCTGGCTGTGAACCCATACGAGTTTGCTCAGGGATCTGGTAACTGAACTCACCTAAAGTCACACCACCAAATTGACAATCAAAATGGCCTTCTGAAGCTGCATAGGTGAAGTAACCAGACTCACTGATGTCTTGCCCATCACACTGAATATCACCAGTGATCTGTTTACCGTTAATGAATAGCTTACCTTGGTAGGTCGTTACGCCAATATCTGGTTGATCAGGCGGTAAATCTGGTTCGACCGTTGGAGGCGTGATGCTTGTTGAGTGTTTGTTTTCATCGCCTCCGCAGCCAAACAGCAGCGAAGCGACAAGGATTGAAAGAAGACTTCTTTTCAAAGACTAAACCCTTATGAAATGCCATCGTCGTCTGGATGGCGAGTTGGTTGAGATTAACTTTATCTAAAAGCTCACAGATATTGAGTTTTGATTTATAAGTGCCTAACTTTTAGTGACTTTTTAGGGCTCAATAAATGCGCGCGCATTCTAGTTTCAAATGCGGCAGGAGGGAACAAAAATTAATGGCGCATCGCGATTATTTACACAAATGGGAGCAGGATTCCGAGAATGGTAAAACCTTGTGGTTGCTTTCGCTTTCTTTTCTATAAAAATAGCGTACAGTTTGCTGGTTTTTCACTGAAATCATCCCATTATGTCTAACGCAAAACTTCTTCTAATCCGTGGTTTACCGGGCTCTGGTAAGACGACACTTGCCAAGAAATTGTCCAAACAGCTCAAAGCAAAACATTTTGAAGCTGACATGTATTTTGAGAATGAAATTGGCGAATACCATTTTGATGGCACAAAGCTGGCTGATGCGCATGAATGGTGCTTTCAACAAACCCGCAAATGGCTAAGCAAAGGAAAGACGGTGATCGTCAGTAACACGTTTGTTCGCCATTGGGAGATGAAGCGGTATCTAAAGTATTGCGAGAAAAAGCAGATTGAAGTGGAAGTGCAGGTTTGCCAAGGTGAGTATGAGAGCATTCATGGTGTGCCATCAGCGACGATAGAGAATATGCGCCGCCAATGGCAAGAGTAACGGTTCTTCATTCTTTGATTGTTTCTAATTACTTAAGCCTCTATGGTTTACTGGCCGCGACCGTCAATCATCACTACTAGTGTTTTGCTCATGATGGCAATGTCCATGGAAATCCACGAGTAGAAAGAACTCAAGCTCAGTGCGTAACTGTGGTCGAAACCTACCTTGCGACGAACGTCTTCGATACAAGAGTCATAACCTTGGTTCACTTGCGCTAGACCTGTGATGCCAGGTAGCACACCGTAAGTGCGTTCAACAAAATAAGGGATTTCGTCTTCCAACTTTTGATAGAAAGCAGGGCGTTCTGGACGAGGGCCAATCATAGACATTTCACCTTTTAGCACATTGAACAGTTGTGGAAGCTCATCCAAGCGAGTCTTGCGTAGGAAGCGTCCAACCGGAGTGATACGTGGGTCGTTCTCAGAAGCCCATACCGCACCAGAGCGTTGTTCTGCATCCACATACATGGTTCGAAATTTCATAATTTCAAACAGGTCCATTTTTTCTGGTGTGCAGCGTCCAACACGAAGCTGACGATAAATCACAGGGCCTTTTGAGTTCATCACAATTGCTAACGCAATCAAAGGCATAATCGGCATGGTGACGAGCAAGATGAGCAGTGAAACAACTACATCGAAAGCGCGTTTTGCTAAATGAATATTTGAGTCGTAGCGTGAAGTTTTCATGATGCTTTCCTTATTGATTAACGCGCTTCCAGCGTCCGTTTTCCATTCCAAGTAGGTAGCGTAGTCCGCCTGCGAAGTTAGCTATGTGTCCAACCACTAAGTAACTGATTAACTTAAATGGCTTAAACAAATTTAATACTGGTACTAAGTAAGTGATGAGAGCAACTGAGTAGACTGCCAGTTGTGCCAGCATCAGAAATTGAAACGCTGGGTAGTGAATCAGCAGTAATGAACTCACCAAACACATAATCATTAGGTAAGGAGTCGCAAGACGCAGTACCTTTCCCGATAGAAATGCAAATGCAGTGCCACGATAGCGGGGTAATAGCAGTTTTTTCAATTTCAAGAACTGCTGCATGTTACCCGCCGAGATACGTAGGCGACGTTTGAAGTCTGAACTGTCTGAGCTTTCTTCCAGTTCGATGGCTAACATTTTTGGCTCATAAACGGAGTCATAACCTTGAAGCACAATGCGCATTGGCAAAATGAAGTCATCGTTGATGATCTCAGGCTCTAATGGCGAAAACAGTTTGGTTCTGAAGGTATAGAATGCGCCGTGAGAACCAATGGTTGAGCCGATCAATGACTCTTTGTATTTCACGTTCGATTGATATTGCCAGTAAGCTGCTTCGCCTTGGTTCTGTGTCGCCATGATTTGATAGGTTGCGTTCACCACACCTACTTTCTCATTTTGATAATGCTGACTGGCTAACAAAAGCGAATCGCAAGAGACGAGGGCAGACACATCACTTAATGCAGTAATATCTGAAGTGATGCTCTCCATCTCCGCGTTGATTAATCCGACTTTACCGCGGTTTACCTCATGGTCATGAACAATGAACAGGGTATCTGCACAGATGGCTTCTTGAATCGTATCTTGTGCAATCGCTGCGGTGTTATCTGTACAGCCATCGCAAGCAATGACTACGGCCAGTTTATCTCTCGGGTAGTCTAGGCTTGCTAGGTTACGGATTTTTTCTGCTATCCATTGTTCCTCATTGTAAGCAGGAACGATCACCGTGACACTTGGCAGTGTGCAGTCACGTTTTGAAGCTTTGTAGCAGCGCTCTTTTGCTTTTTGTTTTCTTGCATTCTTTTTCGCTTTTCGTTGTTCTCTGCGTGCCGATAACCAATTCAAAACCAAAGGATAACCGACGTGATGGTAGATAATCAGTAGCGCAGACAAAACAAAACCAGCCGTCCATAGTAGATCAATCATGCGTTCTCTCCCTGAGCCAATGTCGCGTAGCGGTTCACCATATTACGAATGTCAAAATGCTTAAGAATGTGTGCTCTCGGTGATTGGGGTGTTTGTGATAATTGCTGCGATAGCGCATCTGCCAACATAGGCACTTTGTTCGGCTCAACGAGCGCTCCAATTTGTGGGCATAGTGTTTCTTTCACTGCGCCAACATCGCTTGCAATACAAGGTACGCCACAAGCCTGTGCTTCCAATGTGGATAGAGGGAAACCTTCTTGAAGCGAAGGCAGGCAAAACACGTTTAGGCTTTGATAAAAACGAGGCATGTCGCTTACTAATCCGAGGAAAGTTACTCGGTCTTCTAACCCAAGTGTGCGAACTTGTGCTTCTAGAATGCCTCTTTGGCTGCCGCAACCAGCAATCGCAAGGTGGGTGTTTTTTGGCAGATGAGAAAAGGCTTTGATGAGGATCTCTTGTCCTTTCACCGTTTCCAAGCGACCCGCGGTACCCACAATGAACTTGTCGGTAGGAAGAGAGAAAAACTCACGTGCTTTTTGTGGATTGCCATCGGTGAATTTCTCGCAGTCGATTCCATTATGGATGGTGCTTACGCGCTGATATCCCAACTTATTCGTAATTTGATCAGCGACAAAGTCTGCATCTGCCACGACTTGAGGGCGAAGCACTTTAAGAAGCGTCGATTGCAGTCTCGCGGCCTTTTTATTGTTTAAATGCCACGCATCATGCTCAGTGTGGATCAAGGTTTTGATGCCATTCAAACGAGCTGCGGTGCCACCGTACAGCAACGGCCCAATGTGATGTGTATGGACGACGTTTGCATTCAGTTGTTTTAATTTTGCTTTCAAAACCTTGAAGGTTGATAGATGCAAACCAGACGGCTTGTTTAGAAAGTGGAGTTGGTCTTCAAAGCCCGCCAACTTATCCCAATGATTTAGCGCAGTTTGTTTGTTTCCCTCTAGGCTGATAACAAAAACGGAGTCTTCGGCTTTGGCAAAGCGAAGCATCTCAAGCACCAAAGTTTCCAAACCGCCTGGAGCAAGATGCTGAACGATGTGAACGATCACGTTGCCATTATTGCTTGAGTTTTTAGTCTCTGAGTTTTTCATTCCTGAGCCCTCGACGCATTTCCCTTAATTTTGCTTATCCAGTTCATTGCAGTCTGTATGCCAGAAATAAACCTATTAAAATTCAGTGGTTTAAATCTTACCTTTCAAAGTGAGTCAAAACGAGAAGGGTAGATTCTCAAATTGAGATTCAAATTTCGTCATATCAAGAGGAGCGAGAATTCAATTGGTTAGCAGCTATTTGGAATCTGACCAATAAGTTTTGTGAATCTTTTATTTCAAACCATCAGTTCTTCACAACTGCTTCACATTTGGTTTTCTACAGTGCTTTCTGTCAGCGCAAAACCTGACCAAATACGCAGGGCGTTGATATCACTAAGTCGGAAATTAAGTTGAAAAACGCATCTCTACAGATGGTAGAAATGGAGAATTCTTATGATTATGTTGAGTCAGGCTTACCGTATCGCTTCGGCTAAGCGAACTTTTGTAACCCGTCGTGTTCCTCTTGAGCTAATGCAGTCCCTGATAGGAGGCAAAGATGTTAGCAAACCAAAAACTGGTGACTTAGTACTTGCCAAGATTGTGCAAATTGGTCATCACAAATTTGGAGAGAGAACGGACGGACGACGTGCCGCGTTGTTTGAAGGGGACGAGATTATCTTGGCGTATGGGCATCGTTATGCGCCGGATCAGTTTGAAGCTGTTGTACCAGGTTCACTCGAAGAGTGCCATATGGTGGCAGCGGGTGGGATTGCTGCCCAAGCGATCTCTTGGCATTCAAAAACCAAATCGCCAACGGTCATTCAACCTATTGGTCTTATTGCTGACTACTCGGGCAAAATCATTAACGTGTCTGATTTCGCTGTGGATGAATCGAACTTGGTTGATCTCGTCCCGAGCGTAGCGGTGGTTGGCACTTCTATGAACGCAGGCAAAACGACTTCTGCCGCGCACATCATCAGAGGTCTGAACAAGGCCGGTTATCGTGTTGGCGCGATGAAAGTGACAGGAACTGGGGCAGGCGGCGACCTTTGGTTAATGAAAGACTCCGGTGCTTATATTGCGCTTGATTTCACAGATGCAGGTCACGCCACCACCTTTAAAGTAAACAGTTTTGACCTGATGAATATTGTCGATCGTCTGTCTCAGGAGTTGATTCGATTTGGGTGTAACGCCATTGTGGTTGAGATCGCCGACGGGATCTTCCAGAAAGAAACCAGAGAATTGCTTGAGAATCGAGAGTTTAAGGCCCGCTTCCCAAACGTCGTTTTTGCGGCGAGAGAGTCATTAGGTGCAACGGCAGGCGTCCAGTGGTTGAGTAATCAAGGTTATTCCGTCTCCGCTGTCAGCGGTATTGTGTGTGCGTCCCCCTTGTCTACCCGTGAGATTACACAACAGATAGACACGCCGGTTTATGGCTTAGATTTGCTTATTGAGCCCAGTATTTCGAAGTCTTTACTGCACTTTCCAAGCATGACACCGGAGCTCGAACTCGCATGAAGCTGCACGCCCTTTTTTCCGGCGTGAGAAAACGCTGGCTAGTTCAGTTAGTGATACTAGGATTGATCATCTCCGCACTCAACGTCGGGAATGTCTTGGTGCTCGATACGCTTTGGCATCATGCGGAATTTAATAACCTAGTGCTTTTCTTGCTGTTGGGAATTGGGGCGTACTTGCTGACGATAGTCGAAAGCTATTTGGGCGAGAAGCTTGGTCAGCATTACTTAAAAGACATACGACATCAACTCTATACCGAGTTGATGTCGCCTAAGAACGAGCAAGCTCCAAGAAGGCTTGGTGTGTCGATGAGTCGAATGATCACCGACAGTAACAACATTAAAAACTGGGCGAGTTTAGGGGCGGCGACGTTAGTCACCAGCGGGTTTTCATTTATTGGCTATCTCGTGTTGATCTTCTACTTGTGGCCGAGTTTTAGTTGGCAAGTGTCTTGGGTGGTTGCTGGGCTTTTTTCATTGTCTTTGGCGCTGACGCCACGCTTAACCGAACTTGCTTTAACACTGCGCACTGACCGAGGTCGTTTGAGCGGGCATTTATGCGAGCGCATTATGGGCTACCAAAGTGTGAATCAGTTTCGTCAGATTAAACGTGAAGGGCGACGCCTTAATCGCTGCAGCGAGATGTTGGGTGATACATCAAAGCAAAATAGCGTTTTCCAAGCTGTTCTCACCCAGCAAACGGCAATGTGGTTTTGTATTCTTCTTGCGTTATTGTTCACTCACCAAGTTTGGCAAGAGCATCCGGTGGGGCAAAATTTCGGCACTCTGATGCTGATCATCGGTTTGTTATTTAACGCGCTAAGAGATATCACTATCAGTTGGGGCTATGCCATCACTTACTATGTCGCCAAGGAGCGGTTGGAGTTGGCGATGAGTCGCACGCGGGGTAATTACAAGCGTCAAATTCATCAAATCGATACTGATCTTGCTTTGTGTTTGTGCATTAAGAACTTCTCCGTTCCGTTCTCCGGTGAAAATTTATCGGTCAATATCTTCAAAGGGCGTTCGATTGATCTGTCGAGCATCGACCCAGTCAACAAAACCGCGATTTGCACTGTATTGAGTGGGATCGTGACCGACTACATGGGGGACGTGGCGCTGGAGAAAATGGATATTCGAACCATCAACAATTCTTCATTACGCCGGCATGTTTATATCATCGATGACCAATGCCAGCTGTTTCGAGGTACGGTTTTGACCAACATACGATATGGTAATCGTCGAGCCTCGGAAGAGGAGGTAAGCAATGTGTGTCTGTTTGTTGGTATCAGTCCAGAGCGCTTGGATTGTGCGGTTGCTGAGTTCGGACGCCATTTAGACAAAACGCTGTATAACCAGATTCTGATTGCACGTGTTTTGTTGTCGAAACCTAAGCTCATCGTGTTGAATCATCACGGTATTGGGCAAGACGTCGTATTGATGCGTTTGCTTAAGGTGAATGCAAGTGTTGAAACTTACACCTTGCTCAGCTTGGTGCGAATGGAGTAACACCATCGCACCAAGGAGCAATCAAGTATTCGGTCTAAAAGGCTATTTTTGGAATGGTCGTAATCACTGGGACCCCAAGGTGTTTCTCGAGTGTTTTACGAGAGCGAATGGAGTTGTCTGCTAATTCAACAATGGTTGCCAAACCGATCCCTAAACCTGCTCCGCCAATGAATCCTAAAATGACAAATACAAACGCTGGCAGGTTGGCAGGAATCGTTGGTGTGTAAGGTTCATCAATGACTTTCACACGTTTGTTTTCCTCAAACACACCTAAAGATCCGGTGAGCTGTGCCATTTCATAACGTTCAACCAGTTCGTCATACAACTCGCGTTTTACTGTCACGTCGCGAGCTAGACGGTTGATTTCAGTTGTGGTACTACCAAAACGGTTTGCATTGACTTCTAGCTCCTGAATCATACTTTGCAGGCTAATGGTTTCTTCCTGAAGCGATTCGTATCGACCGCGCATGATTTGCAATTGATGAAGCTGAGAAACAAGCAGAGGTTGCGCATCACCAATATTGCTTACCGTTGCTGTACTGGCGATATCCCAAAGCTGATTACTGTTCATCTCTGGTTGATTTGAGTTGAGTAGAACTGAACGCTCTTGCTCTAGGCGATTTAGCTCGCGCAGCTTACCTTGAACCATACTGTGCGCTTCTGTGTACTTGGCTCGTAGTAGGGTGAGTTCACTGCGGATCTCGATGATTTGTTCCTCAATCTTACCGATCACTGGGTTGGTCTTCGAAAGCTGTTGGTCCAAGCTACCCAAGCTGCGTTTTACACCTGCAAGCTCCGCTTCTTTCTCTGCCAATGTTTGCTTTAGGCTCGCTAAACGAGTCAGGCTTTGTGCTTGCATCTCTGGTGTCGCGTGCGAGTAAGCGTTTTTGTACTCGGCAAACGCTTGCTCGGCTTTATCCAATTCTTCGCGGCGTTTATCGATGTGAATGGTAAGAAAGTGGCTTGAGTCTTTAATTGAAGAGCGCTCTGGCGCGAGCAACTGTTCAACAAAATGGTCGCTGACGGAACCAAGCACTTCTTCCATCCCTTCAGATTTACCACTGGTTAACTGGATTTGAATAAAATCTTTGCCAAGTTGTTGAACCGTGAGGCGATTGGCAAGATCTTTAATGATGAACTCTTGCTCTTTCGGATCCATGGTGTCGTCAATCAAGCCTTGCTCCTGAGCAACCGAATACAGCACATGACGGCTTTTTAGTAAGGTGCTTAATGCGCTCAAGCGGTCTTTCAGCATAGTCGAGACGGCAAGGTCCTCCAGGAACGGGTTCATTTTTGCTGTTTCTTGAATCAACATGCTCGTGTGCGCCACATATTTCGTCGGCATCATTTTACTGACGACAAACCCCAAGATTGGTAACACCAACATAGGAATGACAATCAGGTAACGACGTCGCCATGCACCATGCAGTAATAGGGTGATGTTGTCTCTTAAATCGTTCATAACGCCCTCACTAATTGCTCAACTTGACGTGCTCTTGATTGCCAACTTTGTTGTTGGATGATCGAGAGTGATCCTTCTGGTGGTGGAAGTAAGTGATTGAGGCTTGCACAAACATCATCCACGTCCGCCACAACATGCAACATGTGTTGGTAGGGTTTAAGTGCTGGGAAAGCCGTACTGATGACTGGTGTACCTGTTGCGAGGTATTCCAACAGTTTAAGTGGATTACAGGCTTGAATTTGCGCGTTATCGACGAATGGCAGCCAGCTCGCATCCCAATGTTGTGAGTAGCCAGGTAAATCTTGATGTGCTCGTGGTCCTAGGTAATGGACGTTGCTTCGTTGAGGCAACGGGTTGTGAGGAAGTTCATTTGGACCAATAAAGACCAAGTCCCAATCCTGCGCTTGATCGGCCACTTGCTCTATCAAACGGTAGTCTAACCATTCAGAGAGGCTGCCGTAAAAACCAAGGACCTTACGACCATTGTTTGGCATATCTTGCGCTTTTGCCGCTGGCTCTGAGAACAAATTGAAATCTACACCATGCGGTAGGGTAACGGTTTTCTCTTGCGGAAACTCAGCGGCAAGTTTGTCACTCGCGGCCAGAATCAGGTCTGCACTATTAATAAGGTCTGCTTCATGTTCCAAAACGGTTTGATGATCCACACCTGCTAGCGCGCCAAAGTCGTCTCCACAGTAATAAACAATGCCTTTAGTGCTCATTTCTCGGCAAATATCCACAGCGGTAGGCAGTGATGTCCAAAAAACGGCATGTTGAAAGCCGAGCTCATTCAGCTTTTTGTTCAGTTGATGTTTCATCATTTTCGTCGCGACGCTACGTGCCCACTTCGATTTGGGAGCCGGAATCGTCAACAGAGTAATGGTGTGAATGTTTGCGTCTTCTTCACGACCGAAAGGCGTTTGGACTTTGTCTTGTTGTTTAACCGAACTGGTCAGTTTGGTGACGAGGCGTTTAGCGTCTTTCGGCGTAAATTTTGGCTGCCTTAAGCCAATAGAATTGACCCAAAGAATACGATGGTTGTTCGCTAGGTGCTTTATCAGATGTTGAGTGGAAGATGGCAAGCCGCCGAAGTCTTCTCCAAATACTACGATATCTGTCATCGTTCTCTCCTTGAGCCAATTGATTCGTTGTTGTTACTCAAAGACGTATCACGATGCGTGCCAAGGAATTAAGTATTATTAAAACAATAAGTTAGGTTATTTCTTAATTTGAGAGAGTGAAGATTTCTCATTTTGACAATCAGTTTGAACGATGCGATTTATCACTATGGTTAGTGCGGCAAGTATGTAAATCGGCCAAGTGAAGCCTTGGGTGAGGAAGGTCCCTGAGACTATGGTGCCGATAAGTCCGCTCAGTACCGCGTTTGCACCTACAGAAAGCGTGAAGTGGGATTTTTCAGTCAGAAGTGAAATGGAACTCAATGACGTTTTTACCAGAGAAACAATCAGAGTAATGAAAACCGCTAAACCAACAAAACCGGTTTCAGCCAGTACACCAAACCAAGTACTGTGCACCGCATGGTTAATGCCATCCCAATGTGGGCTATAGAAGAAGTAGTTGTAGTAGAAGTTCTCTAAACCAACGCCTGTTATTGGGTTATCGAGTGCCATTTTGAAAGCGGCTTCCCACGCGTACAAACGTCCCATTGCCGAGGCATCAATACCGGCTTCTGCTGCGCCGCCCGATGCTCGCCCAGAGATCCCAGCTACAGCATAAAGAATCAAAGCTGCGATTAAGCCTAGGAAGACAACCAGTGCCTTGCTCTTGATGTGTTTGAACGCGAAATACGCGAAGACTGACAGTGCTCCCAATAAACCACCGCGGCTTTGTGTCTCAAGGATAGACATAAACAGAATGATACAAGTGAGCAGCGCGAACCCTCGCAGCCACATCGACGACCGTTTCTCAACCAATTGGCTCACCGTAAAGGCGAGGGGGAACATCAAAACCAGCGCCAAGTCATTGGGGTCGCCTAATACCGAGCCGAACGACCGGCCAATCGACACACGCGTTCCTTCCACAATATCAATGCCGTTCGTGGCGTTATAGAGCGCAACGAGTCCGACCAACAACCCAGCAACGATAATCGCTTTTGACATTTGTGCGAGCTGTTTGGGTGTGGTGATAAGCCAAGTGATCGCCAGTGTCATCACAATGATCTTCCAATACGTATTCTTGAACACGGTAATCGCGATGTCGCGTGCTGAGGCGAACACAATACCGATGATGACTAACGCCCAGAAGATGAACAGCCACTTTAAAGAAGGATGCCAGAAGACCGATAGCTGACGACTGATCAATAGATGAAAAGATAACGCGCCAAGTGCACCTAAAGACAACAACAGCGGGATTTTGAAGTTGTAGATAACCGGAAACGCTTCGTGAATTCGAAAGAAAGAGAAGATGACAAACAAAGTCACTAGCCAAAAGGTTTGGTTGAGCACAAACAAGATGGCAAGCGGAGCAAAACAAATTGCGACAATCAAAATCGGATGCGGCATAACCAACCACGCTAAAGCGATAACCACAGTAATGGTTATCGCAGCGATGATTTGGGTTGGTCTCACATCCGTGGCATTCATAACGTCACTCTTTTCGCTTCCGTTCTTAATCTCATCACAAGATTGTTACGTGTTTCCTTAGACATGTATCGGAAGGCGATGCCTGCAAGCAGTGTGCATGTCAAAATGCAAATCACGATCGCGCTTCCGATGGATTGAGTAGAGTAAAGCAGGAACAATGCCACTCCTGAGATGATTTGTAATGCGACCATCAAACTTAGGTGGAAAGGAAGCTGCATGCACTGTTGTCCAATCACGAACGTCATCGCCAGTTTGGCTAGTTGCGCGTAGTAAAGCGCGATGAATACGCCATAAATACCAAGAGAAGAAAGCGCAAATAGAAGAGTAATTGCGACGCCAGCGGCCACGACGTTTATTCCCAGTAACCAACGAGTGCGGCGTTTGTAAAGAATCGCGATGTTCAGCAGTTCGCTCCATTCTTTGATCATAGCGATTGGCAGAAGGAACAAGGTGTAAAGCGCGGCTTCTTGGTACGTTTCTGGTAAAAACTGGCTGATCATAATGAAGGCAAGCGTCGCAACTAGAACTGTGAGTGCTGCAATATAAATCATACCGAAGTGAGAAATTCTAACGGCTTCCTTACCACGATTACGCTCTAGATACGCAAAGCGACGTGGCATCCACCACATACCGAATGGTTGAACCAAAATACACATGCCAATGGCAAACTTTACTGCAATCGCGTACACACCAAGTGTTGCTAATGAAGCATTGGCGCCAATGAACCAACGCTCAGCTCCATTCAAGCAAAAAGCAACCAGCGCAGACATCATGACAGGGATGCAGTAATGCAGATGTTGCTTTGCGATCGCCACGTCAGGCATGGCAACTCTGTATTTATTGATAATGTGCAGCCAGGTAAATTGGATAACAGCGGCCAGTAGACCACCAAGTAAGACAGAAATGACGTGTGGGTGAATCATTAAAGCGGTGACAATGAATACAACTTGAAGAACGGTGGTTGTGACCATCACACTTAGCAGGGTTTTCGCTTTATCATCTTGCATGCGCAGCCAAGCAGTACCGATACCAATCGCACCTTCCAAGATAATTGCCAACATCAGCACGATAAATTCAAATTGAGAAAACGGGCTAGGAATCGGGGCAACTAGAATCGCAAACAGTAAAACCAAACCAATTGCCGCGGCGATCCAAACAGAAAGTGAGTAGATCTGGTTGAGCATGGTCACTTTCTTCTTGCCGTCTTTCTCTACACCAACAAAGCGGTACAGCGCCTCGTGCATTGCCATGCTCGCAAGTAGGGCAGTGACAACACCGAAAGAGGTCAGCAATTCAAGCTTGCCCATTTGCTCTGGCGAGAGAAATTGAGGAAGCACTGGCAGCATGATTAAGCTGATGCTTTTGTTGATCACCAACGCAATGGCGAACAGTGACATATTGGTCATGGCTTTAGACATGGTCATATCCTTTGACGTTGTCGCGCTTCTTTGCGCTGTCTTGAGCTTTATTAGTCGGGTCAGTACAAAGCTGTTGGGTAATGTCGAAGTAACAACGTTCTGCGGTGTATAAACTCGCAACGTTCAGTGCCTCCATCCCCATTGTGACTTTTAGCCAAGGCGCTTCGTTTAAAAGTCGAATGGCATTGTGAAGAGAAGCGGCGTCTTTTGGTGTGTATTTAATGCAGTTCTTTCCATGGGTTAACACTCGATCCCAATAGCTATCGTCATGTGGAATCACGACACACATACCAGCGGCTAACGCCTCTAAAATTGATAATCCAAACGGTTCGTTCTCACTGGTCGACACAAACACACCACACTGTGCTCGCAGCTCGTCAAGGTTGTCTGGTGATTCGTGCCATTCAACGTTTGCTTGAGTGAAATCTGGTTGTGAGCATTCAACGCCTTCAATGTTAGGTTTGATGTAACAGATGGTCGCGTTTAGGTTCGCTGACTCATCCAACTTCATCGCGTCGAGCAACAGGTCAACATTCTTCCATTTCAAGAGGCTGGCAGCCCAGAACACTCGATTAGAAATCGGGTTCGCTTGCTTTGGTGCGCGTTCTGAAGACAAGCCGTTCACAAACGAAGAGGTGTTTAAGGTTGTCCAAAAACGCTCTACCGCCGGTTTTGGCATTTTTAAATAGGCAGCAAGCGCATCAATCATGGAAGCACGAGTGTTCGATAAATAATGAATCGCAGACGCTTTTACTAAGCAGTAGCCAGATGAGCGAGACACGCCGACCGGACCATGCACCATTTGCACGATAGATTTGCGATTAAACAGACGAAGCAGGTACAAAGGCATGTCGTTGTTTGGTGAAGACAAACCCATAAACCAGTCGAGTTTTGGTAGTTTGAACGTGACCAAAATCAGTTGCACCAGGTAAAAACAGTTCATCAACCAATAAGCGATACCATGATGAGACGTGATTGGAGAACGCTTGATTTTCAATACCTGTACGCGAGGGTTTGAGCTGAATGTTGCAGTCCAGTGTTCTGGATTTGTCGTCGCGACATAGCTAATCACGTCACGTTGGTCACACTGTTTAATCAACTCAGCGTTGGCAATTTTCGAACCGCCTTGCATTGGGATGGCGTCAAACATCAATACACGTTTCATGGTGAGCTCCTTAGTTGATGTTTAACCAGCGCGAAATTGGTTTCATGCAGTGGCTGACAGGCATGGGTGTCAGTTCTTTCTGCGTCAGTTCATCACGGTAAATGTCTTCAATCGCTTTGACTGAGGCAGAAACCGTCAGACGCTGATTCGCGTGTTGATGCGCATTCTCGGCTAGCTTATTTCGTAGCGGCGCATCTTGAATCATCTGCTGAATCGCATTTAACAGACTTGCCATACCGTGATTAGCGAACAATAGGGCACTGTGGTTGTGCTCAAACAATTCTGGGATGCCACCTGTTTTTGGTGCAATGATTGGTAACTTCGCTAGTGCTGCCTCACCAAGAACAAGACCAAATGCCTCTTCGTAAGCACCACTGATGAAGGCATCTACATTACCTTTCATCCAATCTCCAGCGTTGTGTTGTTCACCAACAAAATGCACACGATCCTCCACACCTAAATCAACGGCTAACTGCTTCAACGTGATACGTTCTTCACCATCACCAACAATCACCAAATGTGGATTATGTTGATGGTAGTTGTGCATACGCATGGCTTGGATTAAGCGGTCAAAGCCTTTGCGTTTAATGAGAGATCCAACCGAAATAAAGGTGAATGCTTGGTGAGGAATGCCCAGACGATCTTTGACATCGATAGGTGCATCGTGACTCTCCAATGACACGCCGTTATGAACGACATGAAGATGTTCTTCTGGGTAGCCATCTTTCAGAATCTCGTGACCCACATCTTTACTCACGCAAATCAATTTTGGAGACAGGTGCAGACCCAATGAGAAGCGGTCACGTAAGGTGTAGTGGCAATGAAGTTGCGTTACCAAAGGGATGTGATTCATTCGAGCAGCTAAGCACATCCATTGGCATGGGCCGCCACTGTTTACGTGGACAAGGTCAATGTTGTGCTTTTCGATCAACGCTGTGCCTTGTTTGATCAAATCGTTCCAACCGCTGATGTCCCAACGAGGTGTGTTCCAACCGCCAACAAGGCTGAAATTCGAATGTTCTGCTTCGATGCCTAGAGATTGGCATTTTTCAATCAAAGGCTCACAGTTTGACCAGACAATCGGTTGGTACTGGTCGCGGTCAATATTTGTGATGAGGTCAAGCAGTACTACTTCGCTGCCGCGAATCCAGTTATCACCATAATGAACGTAAAGAATGCGTTTTGGAGTAGTCATAGTCGTTACCTCAGTTAGCCAATCTGTTTGGATTAGCTATTGCAACCGAGATGCCAAAATATGCTATTGATTTAAGTGTCTGTTTTTAAATGGGAAATGAAGTGGACGTAAAAGTCAGATACGAAACTTCTCAAATTGAGAATGGATATGCATCAAGTGTGATTCTCAATTTGGTAGCGTTCAATCAGAATAGGAATGATGCTGCGAGAGGAATAGTGCGCTTTGATGGTCTCAATTGCTTTGTGGCGCATTGGGTATTGTTCGCTATGGCTCATTTCCAACCAGTTATTGATCTTGTCGGTTAGTGCCGGAATATCGTGAGCGAGGAATCCATTTTGCCCATCTTGGATCAAATCAGGAAGGCGACCAACGTCAAGGCTTATCACAACGATACCACGCGCCATCGCCTCTAACGCCGCCATTGGCAAGCCCTCATAGCGCGATGAAATGACGAGAACGCTGATATTGCGCCAAACGGCATCCATGTCACTTTGATGGCCGTGAAATATCACGTTGGTTGGTGCACTTTCTACGAGTCTCGGTTTTTCGGGGCCGTCACCATAAATTGAGAACTCGACATCAGGAATTTGGCGGGCAATATCGATGAAGCGGTCCGCGCCTTTCTCATGGCTTAGGCGACCAACAAATGCGATTTCTTTGTAGCGACAATGCTGTTCGGGAATCGTAACAAAGTTATTGAGCAATTCTGATTGAGTGGGGAGCTTGTCTTGAATGGCCTGACTCACCGCAAAGCTGTGATCAGAGAGCTGCGCGGAATATCGGTCCAGCCAGTCATACGCCCAAACTTTGCCCGTTGGTGTTTCTCCGGCGTGGTAGGTGGAGATTAAGCGGGGAAAAGTACGAGTGAATAGCTTTGCGCTTCTGGCTAACAGTGCCGCTTTGTATCCGTGGGTGTGAATAACGCTGGGTTGATGTTCAGCCACCGCGCCAGTGATTTGTTTGACTGGAATGGTCTTTGACCGTTCTGACTTTGGGCACAGGTGCCACAAATAACTCACAGGGATTTGAGCCTGGTTTAATTTGTCGATAAGTGGTGCTGGTGGATCGTATTCCACCACCAACACAACTCGTACGTTAACATGAAAGGATTGCAAGCCAGTGGCGAGTTCGACTACATGGCTTTCAATGCCACCGTAAATGCGGCTATCCAGCAGAATCCAAACTTCGCCAACGATTGGGATCTCAAGATTGTTCGAGATTAGCTTCATCCGCTTCCCACGCTTGTTTTTTGCGATACACAGTGGAAGGGCTAAGCTCCAACATCACCGCTGCGTTAAGAACGTTACCATCACAATACGCAATGGCGTTTTGAATCGCCTCTCGCTCAACTTTCCACATTGGACGAATGGTGCCATCGGAATTGAAGTAAGGTGATGACACTTGCGCCGCAGGGCTTGCTGGAGGCGCTTCGTTCGCAACCATAGTTGAGGAGAACTCCGGTTGTGCAGATGTTTCTACAGGCGCACTTTCTAAAGGTTGTGCTTGCATTGGCGTTGCAGTGGAGACTGGATTTACGTTAGCTACTTGAGCACTTTCAACATGAGGTGGTGTGACGGTGCGTGCTTTTGACGGTTTGCGAGTCAGTTGAGCGGGTAGGTGTGCCAGCGTCACTTTGTCATCGTCATTCAACACGACTATGTTGCGAATGATGTTTTGCAACTGACGCACATTGCCTGGCCAGTCATAATGCTTAATCACATGCTGGGCTTCGCTGTCGATATTGCTGAACTTCTTCTTATCCTGCTTCGCGTATGTGGTTAAGAAATGCTTAGCAAGTGTGACAATGTCACTACCACGTTCGCGGAGTGGTGGCATATCGATTGGCACGACGTGCACACGATAGTACAAGTCTTCACGGAAACGGCCTTCTTCCACTTCGGTTAATGGATCTCGGTTGGTTGCACAGATAATCCGAACATCCACCTTCATCTCTTTGGTGCCACCAAGCGGGGTGTAGGTTCCGGTTTGCAGAAAACGTAGAAGTTTTTTCTGCATCTCAAGTTCCATTTCACACAGTTCGTCTAGGAATAGTGTGCCGCCGTGGGCTAGCGTTGCAGCACCTTTACGGTCGGTGGTTGCGCCGGTAAACGCGCCTTTTACGTGACCGAAAATTTCACTTTCCATCAAATCGCGAGGGATAGCACCACAGTTAATGGCAATGAAAGGTTTGTCTCTGCGATCACTTTGTCTGTGAACTGCTTCTGCACACACTTCCTTACCCGTACCACTTTCACCAACGATAAACACGCTTGCAGAGGTTGGAGCAACCGCATCAATGGTTTTATATACCGCTTGCATCGGTAGGCTAGAGCCAATGAAGCCATGGTAGTTGTGGCGATCAAAGGTCGATTGAATGTTCTCGACGAGATTTTCTAATTTGGCGCGTTTTAAGTGAAGAGCGACTGAGGTTTTTAAACGATCAGCATTGATTGGCTTCTCTAGGAAGTCTTCTGCGCCTTTCTGGATCAGATTGACCGCTAGGTCGACACTGCCGTGCGCCGTTGCGATGATGACGGAGGTCGGGATCTCGTTTTCATTAATCCAGTCCAACACGTCTTCGCCCGACATGTCCGGAAGTTTAAGGTCGAGAATGATAAGTTGCGGTTTGCTGCGTTCAATGAATTGAATCGCCTCACGTCCCGTTTCTACGTGGAAGATGTCGTAAGGCTCATCCTTGACGTACTGCTTATAAAGTATGGCTAGTGAAGTAGAGTCTTCTACCAGTAACACCCTTGGTCTCATAATCCTTTCCCAACTTTCTTCAATTCGTTGTTTTAATGCGTTAAGTCGGCTTGAGGTTCATGCTGTCATGATAAGTTTGTTTTTCTTGCCTCAAGCTGATGGCTTCTTTTCGATTCTCATTTTGAGAATCTTTATATTTAAGTATTAGCACACGCTGTGAGTATTGCAGAAAATTCTTTATTTTTTAGTTAATTAAATCCCTGAAATTTGTTGTTAGTCTTCAAACCCTTGCTCTTTTCTTTGGTTTAGCGCCGTAAAAGACTGTTCTGCCAGTTCTGGTAAGGATTGGCAAAGCTCAAAAGCTTGTTTTGTATCACCTTCAACACAGTATTTCTCGATGGTGCGAGCGTGACGCGATAGAGTGCGATTACCCAAGGCAAGTGCAGAGCTACCAAGCGTGTGGACTTCAAACTCCATCGCTTCCTTGTCTTGGCTGTTGAGGGCCTGCTGAATCTTTTCGACGCGCTCACGAGATTCCTCAATATAGTGCTCGATTAAGGTAGGCATGATTTCCGCACAGGTGTCTTTGATCATTTGCTGAAGAATCAACTCATCGACCAATTCTTGCTCCAACGTTACATCAGTTTGAGTATTCATAGTGCGCGCTCCCTATAAGGTAAATAATTCGCTGTTCTTTATTTGTTTCGATATTTTCGCTTTCAGCTTCTCTGGCAAAAAACGTAGTTTTTTCACCTGACGAATCAGTTCGTCTTTTAAACCTGCGTTGTGCTTCATGTTCAGTACAGCGCCTAGCAGATTGGCATTGCTGGTTTCTAATAGCTTTTTAGCTTGGTCGATTTGGCTCGTAGTCGTTGAGCCGTAACTGGCAACCAGTACACAGGTATCGCAAACGCCTGCAACGACTTGGGCAGGAATGTTGCTGCGGTTCATGCTCAGTAGCGGTGAAGTGTCAATTACCACTCGGTCGTATTGCTCAAGCCACGTATCGACTGCTTTTCGCAACATGGTTGGGTCGCGATAGGCGAGTTGCGTGCTCGCAAGGGAAGGGACGGTTAACCCTACCAGCGTTTGATGGTCTTCTTCACGAGAGATCAATTGTCCGACTTCTTCCTGTTCTTCTTCAAAAGCATGAACCGTGCTGTAAGCGGGCTTGAACAGGTTCAGGTCGACATAAAGTGTTTTATGACCTGCAAGAATCAAGCGTTCTGCCAGTGCAGAAGCCACAGACGTAACCCCATCTTCAGACTGACAAGCCACGACACTAATTGACTTGTAGCCCTTGAGTTCACTTTGAAGATAGATTTGCTCAATCTCAGCATGTGTTGCAGGAATAGTCATTACAGCGCTCCTATTAACACTATGGTGGTGGTGATTTGTAGCAAGTCACGCAAGCCAGCACGGGCTTTCTCGGCAAAACTTTCGTCTTTGTGCGGAACGTAAATCGTATCACCGGCACGAATCACGGGCAGGTCGTATATGTTGGCGGTTTTGCTGAATTCAACCAAGTTAAACACACGCGCCTGACCTTGGCAGCAAGACATGTTAACCACACTGATCTTCTCAACGTAAGCACTGTCACTCGGTCCACCAGCTTCAGCAAGCAGGTCAAGAATGGTCATGTTGTCATTGAAGACATAGCGACCCGGTGCATGTACTTCACCCAGTACGCGAACTGTGGATTCTTTAGAGCGATCAAGCCAGTTCTTGTCTTTCTCTGGAATGTAGATGGTATCGCCAGGGCGTACATCTGGCAGAATTGATTCATCGCCAGTTTCAAAGTAAAGCGACAGGTTAAGTTTGCTCACTTTTGCGTAACCTAAACCACGATGCGTCACTCGGATGTTATGAATATCAGCATCTTTGGTTGGGCCATCAGCCGCAGACAAGATATCTAGGAAATGCATCTCTTTAGTAAAGCGGTAACGACCCGGCGCGTTGATCTGACCGAACACATAAATTGATGCATCAGAGCTTTGGCTGACCCACTGTGATTTGTTGTCTGATGGATCGTCTGGTAGCGCATGAACACGAACCACTGTGCCAGCGGAAACCCTTGGCAACTTAGAATGTGGTGAGCCTTGTAGGATGTATTTATCCAAATCAAACTTGGTGACTTTACCGTTGTTGGAGATTTCAATCTTACTGGTGTCCGCACGGCGAGTAGGGCCGCCCACATGGGCAATTAGATCGATCAAGTCCATTTCGTCTGACCATTCGATACGACCGGGACGAACCACTTCACCCATTACAGCGACCGCACGACTTGGTGCAACCTTCAACCATGACTTTTCATTCATGTCGGTTTTTTCAGGGACGAAGATAGCGTCACCCGGGCCAACTGTCGGTACTTTTTGCTTAGACAACCCTTCGGTGTGAGCAGTTAAGTCGAAATTGATGACGCCACCATCTGCTTTGATTACGCGGATTTGGCGAGATTCTGCAAAACGTGTTGGACCACCTGCGTTAGCAAGAATGTCCATAAAGCTCGCGCCTTTTTTGCCTTCGTAAGCACCAGGGTGAGCCACTTCACCCATCACGTAAACCACGTTCGCGCCGGCTTTGATTTCTTCTTCCTGCTTTGGCACAAAGATGGTTGCACCCGGAAGGATCTCTGGCAGCAAGCTCTGGTCGCCTGTATCAAGGTAGCGCTTTAGGTTAAACATAATCGGTGTGTTGTTGGTGATAACGCGGATTTGTTCCACACTAGCGTAACGAGTCACACCGCCAGCGCGCATGACCACATCGACAAGTGTCGTGTTGGGTTTGTAGGTAAATGAGCCTGGTGCGTTTACTTCACCAAACACTTTAATTGCGCGGGCAGAATCGGCACTGTCGCCTGAGTTTGCCAGTTTCGCAGCATCGAATTCTTGTTCAATATTCCCGACCAATGGTGAAGCAGGCACGAAGAGTACGTCCAATGATTCTAGAGTTGGCAGTTTTGAATCGTCACCAGTATCGAGAAAGCGTTTGTAGTCGAACTCAATGTTCTTGTTGCCACGCTTTACGATGATTTTATCAAGCTGAGCACCAGCACGTAGACCGCCTGCTTCATAAAGGAACATTTGAATATTGGAGCCAGATGGAAGCGTGTATTCTCCCGGCTTAACCACGTAACCCTGTACTGAAATCAAAAGTTGTTGTTGTTTGATGAACACACGTGCGTTGCTTACATCGCGGAAGACAGTTTTAAGGTTATCGGTGATGACATTTTGAAGCTGAGTCTCGTTGTAACCCGCAACAAAAACCGGACCGATTTCTGGCAGATTGATGCGACCACGTTTATCAACTTGAAAACCTTTATTCAGAGACGCTTCGCCGGGCAGGTTGATTTGTACCAAGTCGCCGACTTTAACCACATCATCTTCGGCTGCCCACGCTGTATTGATGGTGATTAAACACAGCATCAGTAGGGTGGTAATGGCTTTGAGGATTCTCATAGTGTGCCTCCCATTCCTGCGCTTGTGTCTGAATTGGCGTTTAGTACTTCGATGCTTACGCGGCGATTAGTCAAACGAACCGCTGGTGTTTGCCCTTCGTAAAGGGGCAGTGTTTCGCCCACAGATTTGGTTTGCACACGGTCAGAGGTGATGCCGAATACGTTCAAGTAACGCTTAACCTGCTCAGCTCGGTCTTGAGCTAATTTTTGGTTGTATTCCGGCGTGCCCGTTGCGTCTGCATGTCCGGTCACGACTAGCGACAAAGATGGATGGTCACGAAGGATATAAGCCGCCTCAGCAAGATGTCCCATGTATTTTGGGTTGATCTCCGCAGAGTCGACAGCGAATTGGTTGTCTACGTTCAGAAGGTCATAGATGTCTGCAACGATGTTTAGGTCACTGCGCAATGCTTCTATGTCTTGCGGTGGTTTACACGTAGTTTGCGACAATACGTAATCGAGTTGTTGCTCAAGCTGGTTAAGGCGTCGGCGTTGAATCACGATGTCGTTAGCTGCATCAAGAAGTAGTCCACCTTCCAACTCACGAGCGATACGGTTTTGCTTCTCAAGTGCTTGCACGACGGCTGCAGGGAAACACCAGCGCGCGCCTTCTTGAATCAAAGCATCCAAGTGCAGCTTGGTTAACTGCCAATCGAAACGTAAACCGTGCTCAGGGCCAAGAGGCTCGTCGGGCATCACTGGTGAAAACTGATAATTCTCGATAGAAATATCTTGGTAGCTTTCAGCCATGCCACCCTTACCATGATCAGGGTAGTTAAACGTTGAGCAACCAAACATGCCGACAACGAGACTACAAAACACACTTTGTCGTAAAAGATTCACCATGCCAACCTCCGTATTAACCGGTATTTTTTTAATGACCTTTTGAATTGACCGGAATAGCGTGATTGATGCGTAACAGGCTCATGATCTCCAATGGCTGTCCTGATACGTTTTCAATAATCATGCTACGCTCACGTTCAACTAGGCGCTTATATAGATAAACAATGGCACCAATCCCTGAAGAATCAAGAAATTGGACGTGTTGCAGGTTGATTTCTACTTCCTTGTGATCGTCACTGTGAATCACCTCATCAATTTGATGTTGTGCTTGACGGCAGCCTTTTGCATCTAGGTCGCCAAAAAATTCGATAGTTAGCGTGTTTGGGGTAGTTTCAAGTTTACGTAGTTCCATGATGCTTTCTCCATTTATTCGATTTCCTGATTTGGATAGAGCAGGGAACGTGCCAAATAAAAACTCCTTTAATTACATGATATTAAATAAGTGTAGAACGATGTTTCATATTGAGAATCTGGTTTTTCTCAATATGAGAATCAAAAAAGTGAATCGTTTTAGGGGTTTATAAATGCTAATTCGATCCGATCTTTATGTATTTAGTTGCATTTATTTGCTTATGAGTGTTGCGTTGAGTCGTAGAACGTAAAATGTGGGTTAGGCGTTTAAAGAGAGGTACGGTTCAATAGAGGTGCTTTTTCGTACAAGGTTCCCGCATGCCATTAAGAATGACATTGATTGCCCTCGCTGTAATAGCCTCCGCCCAGCCTCAAGCTGATCCCAACTTACTACCACCTGTCTCACTTGCCGATTCCTATCAAGACGGAATAGACGTATCCCAATACTGGTATAGCGAAAAGCTTGACGGCATTCGGGCGTACTGGACGGGACAACATCTAGTGACACGAAATGGTAATCGCATTTACGCGCCAGATTGGTTTATCCGAGTGTTACCTGATTACCCTTTAGACGGCGAATTGTGGGCAGGGCGAGGTAACTTCCATCTGGTTCAGCAGACGGTTTTAGACAGAACACCGATAGACAGTGCATGGCAAAGAATCGATTTTATGCTGTTTGATATGCCGTATTCGGCGGGTGATTATAGAAAACGGTACTACAACATTCAGGACTTGGTGTTTGCGATTGACGCGCCTCACATTAAGTACGTTGAGCATCGTGCAATTCAAGATGAGAAACATTTGTTCGAACAACTCGACCAAATTTCGCAATCTGACGGTGAAGGTGTCATGTTGAGAAAGGTATCAAGCCGTTATCAGGCAGGAAGAGGAAGTGATTTACTCAAGCTCAAACGTTTTGAAGATGCAGAAGCCTTAGTGGTCGGTTACAAACCAGGGACGGGACGTTTATTGGGAATGATGGGAGCGCTGCTGGTGCGTTTGAGCAATGGCACAGAGTTTTACATTGGCAGTGGCTTTACCGATGATGTAAGAAAGTCACCGCCGCGAATCGGCTCGACAATCACATTTCGTTTTAACGGCTATACCCATAATGGAAAACCACGATTTGCACGATTTCTAAGAGAGCGAGTTCCTCAATAAATCGAAGTTACTGATTGCCAACACTCACACCGCAGCGTTTAAATAAGTCTTTCCAGAATTGCACATGCTCCAATGTCTTTTGTCGAAATTGGTCATGTGCTTTTTCAATACCGTAATTTGCACCATGTGCGGCCATTCTTTGTTCGACTAAGTTAATCCCGCCATCGAGCTGCTGATAAGTACTGTCGACAAATGCCATGTAAGGTTGTACCTCGCCGACATAAATCGACTGAAATACGTTTCTCAAATAGCGAAACTGCGTGGTGTCTCGGTTGGCACCACAAATAATTTTGTCTTGGTTTGCTTCGAGCATTTGTGTGGTTTGTTCTAGCCAATGGGTCGCATCAATCAAGGTGTAATACAGTCGTCCAACGAGACGTGTTTTTTCAATCTCTTCTTGATAGTTCACTATGGTTACGTCGGGTAAGCGAGAAAGAGTGCGATAGGGCGTTTGGTAGATTTCATCCAAAGCAAGGAAAGCGTCTCGTACGTGGGCAACTTGGTCTTTGCTCTCCATCGGCAACCATTCAGACCCGGTTAATTGCTTGCGCATGGCATCGCTAGTCAGCAACATATTGTCGAGATGTACGCTTAGATGATGCCATTTCTGATCGTACAAACCGTTAAGTTTTGTGCTTTCTTCGTCACTCAATGGGTAATCATTCAAACAACCATTCAGCGTTCTGAGCAGATTGGTTTGATAGTCGAAATCGTAAAAGGCGTCTTGTACTTTACCCAATTGCGAGTTCTTTTCTGCGAGCAAGTTGAACAGGCCACATTGACGCAATTGATAGCTTTCTAGTAGGCCAAGTGACAGGCGAGGGAGCTCTTGAAACAGTTCTCTCTTCTCAGGAACAGTGACAGCGGGAGAAGCTTCTAGCTCAGATTCTGATGTATCTAACACGTTTGCTAAGCGTTGATTGTATTTTTCGAATACCGCTTTCTCTGGGTTAAACCATTCGTTACACCCAGTGAGTAAGCTTGTCGATAATAAAATCGCCGTAGCAACAAGTGAATTTCTCACAGCATTTCCTTTTTAATCACTTAGATAAGTATACTTTGTGACGCGCGGGAGAGATCAAAAAAGCCAGCGTTCGCTGGCTTTAAAATTTGATGGTCTAAGTCTGAATTACTGTTGAGAGAAATTCAATTGCACTTCAGGGTCTTGGCGGTGCATCCAACGCAAGCGAATACCTAGTAGGAATGCCGCCGACGATAGACCAATGATAAAGCCGAGCCAGAAGCCTTGTGCGCCCATAGGCTCAACAATCCAGTCTGTACGACCTAACACGTAGCCGATTGGCAAACCAAGCAACCAGTAGGCGATAAAGGTACGGTTGAAGATCGCGCGCATGTCTTTGTAACCGCGCAGCGCACCTGCCGCAATAACTTGTACTGCATCGGTACATTGGTAAATAGCAGCAAACAGCAATAGCACCATCGCCAGTTCGATAACTTCAGGGTTATTGGTGTAAAGCAGGGCAATTTGCTCACGGAACACAACAGTTAGAATTGCCGTCATCATCGCAAGAGCAAGACCAACCATAACACCTACACGAGAAGCAACACGTGCACCATCTACGTTTTCTTCACCCAAACGGTGACCAACGCGGATACTCACTGCCGCACCCACACTCATTGGTAGCATGAAAACAAGTGAAGAGAAGTTAATTGCAACTTGGTGCGCGGCAACAATGATCGAACCGAGTGGAGAGACCAAAAGCGCAACCACTGCGAACAACGTCACTTCAAAGAACAACGCTGCAGCGACAGGGAAGCCCAGTTTGAATAGACGAATTTGAGCCTTTAGTTGAGGCTTGTGGAACTCGCCAAACAGGTTAATGCTTTTTAGTCGTGCAGAAGTGGTTACGTAAAGTAGCAGTAAGCCAAACATCACCCAGTAGACGATAGCGGTTGCAACACCACAACCCACACCGCCTAGTGCAGGTGCGCCGAATTTACCGTAAACGAAAATCCAGTTCAGTGGGATGTTCAGCATCAAGCCGATAAAGCCGATGAACATCGCAGGCTTCGTTAGCGACATACCATCAGTAAAGCTGCGTAAAGTTTGGAATAACAAGAATGCTGGCACAGCAAAAATAACCGCATGGATATAGCCAATGGTTTTCTCTGTCATTGCTGCCTCGACATCCATTAACCCAAGAATGAACTGGGTTTGGAATAACACTCCGATGATTGGAATGCTGATCAGTAGGGCAAGCACAATGCCTTGTTGGATCTCGAATGGGATTTTAACGCGGCGACCTGAACCGTTAAGTTGAGCAACCACTGGTACAAGCGCCATCAATAAACCAACTCCAAATAGAATTGATGGAAGCCAGATACTTGCAGCCACAGATACCGCAGCCATGTCGGTCGCGCTGACGCCACCTGCCATTACGGTATCGACAAAGCCCATGCCTGTTTGCGCGACAGAAGCGATCAACACAGGGGTAGCTAATTTAATAAGACTCGATGCTTCTTCTTTATAGCGATGCACGAAATACTCCAGAGCGGAACAATATATTGTAAAAGAAATAATTTGAATCGAAAGAGAGTGCTCGAGGACAAAAGATGTGATGAACTGATCTGATGGTTGATTTTAGTCACTATAAGGTGAAAAAATGCCTCGGTGGAACTCCGCGCAGATGATAAACAATTGTATGCTCAGATACCATACCCACAAGATGTGGATTTTTGGTTAATTGATAGACGATTGTAAAAACACTCGGCGGACGTTTAGCTTGGCTATCAGTCGCTTCTAACAAATAGGTAAAAAGAATGTTTACAGGAATCGTTCAGGGTACGGCTAAAGTCGTTCATATCGACAAGAAAGATCGCTTTCAAACTCACGTTGTTGAACTGGAAGGCGCACTAAATGAAGGCCTTGAAATTGGCGCGTCTGTTGCGCACAACGGTTGTTGCCTCACCGTAACGAAAATCGAAGGATCGCAAATCAGCTTTGACCTAATGCAAGCGACACTTGCGCTGACCAACCTAGGCGAATTGGCGGCAGGCGATAGCGTCAACATTGAGCGCGCAGCAAAGTTCGGTGATGAGATCGGCGGTCACAGCATGTCTGGTCACATTAGCTTGATGGCAGAAATTGCAGATGTCATTGATACGCCAAACAACCGCACGATTTGGTTTACGCTGCCAGAAGAGTCGATGAAGTACGTGCTTGCGAAAGGCTACATTGGCTTAGATGGATGCTCACTGACCATTGGTGAAGTTGAAGACAACCGTTTCTCAGTACACTTAATTCCGGAAACACTAGAGAGAACCTTATTTGGTCGTCGCCAAGTGGGTGAAAAAATCAACGTTGAATTCGATCCACAAACACAAGCCATCGTTGATACGGTAGAACGTGTATTGGCAGCGAAACAGCTTTAGTTCTGCCAGGAATAGCTAACTCTGTTTAACTAGGCAAAAGTAACAGGGTAAAAATAATAAAGGAGCACTTGAGGCTCCTTTTTTGTTTCTTCTGTTTTTAGGGGGGGATGTGAGTTCCTACTCGTAGTTGTCGTCAATGAACAATTCGACCTTTTGCTGCAATTCATCAACTTTCATGTTGAGGTGAATCGCATGACAACAAGCCGGACAGTCATCATAGAACTCTTGGTTACCATTACTTGCATCGAGAGTGATGCCGATTGAGTGCCCGCAGTGGGGACATTTCACATGTCTTTCAGTGTAATTTTGCATACAAAAACTCCTAGTATTGCAGGGCTTTTAATACTTTATTGTAGAGAAAATACAGCCCTTATTTACTCGCTTGTCTCTTAGGGTTAGAGATACAACGTAAGCCGAGTTACTTAGAATATTAGGTGCTCTTGTTGCTAATTGAGTCGAAATAAGTACAAAAGTTGACCCCAAACCCAACGTTGGGCTTGGGGTCTTTCTCTAGAGTGATATGCGTCGAAAATTTACACTCAGCAATGATCTTTTCCTTCCAAATCAATAAGAAATTATCTTCTTAATTATCGATTGCGCTTGTTCCAGATAATGTCCGCCAAACAGGTTGCAATGGTTAAGAACATGATAGAGGTTATAGATATCTTTACGTTCTTCATAACCAGCTGAAAGCGGTGCAACTGATTCATATCCTTGATAAAAATCTGGTTGGAAGCCTCCAAATAACTCGGTCATGGCGAGGTCACATTCCCGGTCTCCCCAGTAACAGGCTGGATCAAAACTAATAGGTCCTGCAGGGGTCAGTGCAACGTTTCCATTCCACAGGTCACCGTGCAAAAGAGAAGGTTGAGGTGAGTGATTTGCTAAAAGCTGTTTCACGACGTCAATAAAGTCATCGATATCGACCAAAGATACGCCTTTTTCTTTTAGCAATTGTAATTGCCATCCGATGCGCTGCTCAGCGAAGAAGACGCACCATTTCTTGTGCCATTGATTTGGTTGAAGTGTAGACCCGATATAATTATCGCTGTCGAAACCGAACTCTTTTTGTTCACCCCACAAATGAAGGCGAGCCAGTTGTTGGCCAAACTTAAAGCTGTTGCTGGCATCTTCAAGCGGTTTGGTTGGGAGGTAATTAAGAATAATAAACGAGTGCGTTTTAGTTTTACCGACTAAAACGACTTCAGGGACAAATAGAGTAGAGGTTTCACGCAAAAGGTGAAGGCTTTCCGCTTCTACTTCAAACTTGGCTAAGAAATCCCGATCATTAAGTTTGACGAAATAGCGTTGCTCTCCGTCATTGATCATGTAGCTTTCGCTAATGTCGCCGCCTGAAAGTTTCACTTTCTCGGTGATTTGATATTCAAACATTAAGGTATCAGAAAGCTGTTGCGATATTGCTTGCCACATACAAAACCTCGCTCATCTATTTGACCAACAATAGTTTAGGATAAACGGCGGAAGATTGACGCGCACTTGAGCAAACTTCGACAATAAATACGTCGGTCATAGTGAAAAATGTGCATAAGTGTGAATCATGTCGCCTATAACTCTATGATTTATCGACTTAACATATGGAGCTATTGAGGTACAACGAGTATTATAATTTTTTTGACTTTAGTTCCATTGGTGGCATGAAAATACTGATTTGTGATGATTCGGCAGTCGCACGAAAGTTGATTTCCCGATCCATCGTACAAGATACATCATTGCACCTTCTCGAAGCCCAAGATGGTCACGAGGCGTTGAAAATCCTAGCGGAACAAAATATTGACGTTTTGTTTCTCGATTTGACGATGCCAATAATGGACGGATTCGAGGTACTAGAGTCTCTGCCTGTTAGCCAACATCAAACCAAGATTGTCATCGTTTCGGGTGACGTCCAGCAAGAAGCCAAACAACGTTGTTTAGATCTTGGTGCAATAGACTTTATTGCAAAACCACTCTCTGAAGAACAAGTCGTTCCTTTGTATGAAAGTCTGGGGTTGCATTACGCCTTTAGTTCTAGTGTTGAAATTGAACCAACGCCAAACATAGAAATTACCCCATTATCTAAGTTCCGTGAGGTGGCCAATATTGCGCTAGGTAAAGGCGCAGCAATCATGGCGGACCATCTGCGTGAATTTATTCAACTGCCAGTGCCTCATGTGGGGCCGCTTTCTTATGGCGAGCTTCATATGACGCTGGTGGATGTGATCGGGCGAGATAGCTCTGTGGCGGTTGCCCAGCGATTTGTCGGTGGCGGTATCCACGGTGAAGCACTGGTTTGCCTGCGCGGTAAAGACATCAACCAAATCGGTGAGCGGTTGGGGTACTTACTGGAGTTTACGCCACACAATGAAATCATCTTAAACGTGTCTAACTTGTTGGTTTCTTCTTTCCTAACTTCTTTAGGTAACCAACTGGATAAGCAATTCTCTCTGCGTCAGCCAGGTATCATTGAAACCATTACGCCTTTTAGTGAAGAAAAGGGCGAAGCTGGCCAACTCTTTACCATCGAATACACCTACATGGCAGAGGCACTCGACTTTGAGTGTGAAGTTCTGTTTTTGATAGATAAATCATCCGTAGAAATCATCTATGAAATCATGGAGTTAATCTAATGTCCGAAATCACGCTGGACATAGCAGACTTTCACTGGGTTACCCAAATTCTGGATACCATGGACTCTGGACTTATCGTACTCGACCAAGAGTATAAAGTCTGTGTGTGGAACAGTTTCATGCAGTCCTACAGCGGTATCTTGTCGCAAAACATCTTGGGTGAGTGCTTATTTGATCACTTTGAAGATCTACCCCGAACATGGTTAGAGACAAAGCTGAAAACGTCGGCGGATTTAGAGACGCGTTCATTCTCTAGCTGGGAAAACCGACCATATCTTTTTAAGTTCAACAACTTCTCGCCGGTTTCAAACAGCAGCAACTTGATGTTCCAAGACATTGTGATCACGCCATTACGCTCCCTCTCAGGAGAAGTGAGCCACATTGCGATTCAAATCAACGATGTCTCAGAAACCGCGCGTAACCGTATTCACTTGAGAGAAACCAACCAGCACCTTTCTGAAATCAGTCGTAAAGACGGTCTCACGGGATTGTTTAATCGTGCGTACTGGGAGCAGTCATTGAAAGAAGAGTTTGCCCAACTCAAAGTCATTGAAGGGGCAAGTTCGTTGGTGATCTTTGATATTGACCACTTTAAAAAGGTCAACGACACCTATGGCCACCATACTGGCGATGAAGTGATTCGTCGTACATCCAGCTTATTGCGTAAAACCGCACGAAGCAGTGATATTTGTGGGCGTTTCGGTGGCGAAGAGTTCACCGTTCTACTGCCACACACCAATCAAGAACAGGCGAGCTATTTTGCAGAGCGTTTAAGAAAGCGAATCGAGCAAGAAATCGTGAAAGTTGAAGACTTTTTGATTAACTACACGATAAGTATCGGCGTTTGCGAGTATAAATCGTACTTCGAGAGTCACACACAATGGCTTAAGAGTGCCGATGCTGCGTTATATCGTGCTAAAGAAAATGGACGAAATCAAACCTGTTGTCACGAAGATGACTAACCTAATTGGTTGAAAACCATTCAGTTAACGCATCAATGCTTATTAATATGAAATAAGTTAATGAAATTTTCTCGGCATGTCTTACTATTGAAACTATTTCGCTTTCAGCTTCGAAGGCTTGCACTAAACGGAGAAAAACAGTGGTTGTAGAAACCGATGGATATCTCGCTCTAATCGAGCACTTGTCACTTAACTTAGATATTTTCACGTCTGAAATCGGTGACACAGGATCAGAAAGCATTGAAGATGTCGTGACTGACATGGTTGCGTCGAACATCATGGCGATATTCGAACAAAACCCAGAATTGCATTCAAGTGTGCGCTTTAAGTTACTAAAAGAAGCTGATGCGGTAGTAGAAGATTTGGGTGAAGTGCTTGCGGGTGTGTGGACGAAAAAAGCGACCAATGAACAGATCGCTTTTTTAGATGAATACATCGCGTTGGTGAAGAACTTATTCGATACAGCTGTCGCGACCTACGACTGATTCCAATCTCTCGTCATTCCTATTCAAAGAAGAGTTACATTGTAACTCTTCTTACTTGCCAAAATTTCGATGCCCAATACGGGTTGTCGATTCTCGAAATGATCACGCCTTTCGATGTGGAAGCGTGCATAAACTGCTTATTACCCAAGTAGATGCCGACATGGTATGTGCTTCTACGGGTCTTGAAAAATACCAAGTCGCCTTGCTGCGCATCAGACCAACTCATCTCAACACCTTGCTTAGACTGTTGGCGCGTTGTTCGCGGCAATGACATTTGGTATGCCTCGACAAAGGCTTTTTGTACAAACGCGGAGCAGTCTATGCCTGATTTTTTTGTACCGCCTAAACGATAGGGCGTGCCTTCCCATTCATTAAAAAACTGAAACAAGTCCTGATTGTCGGACAGAAGTTGGTTGACGGGAAGGGAGGCGTTTACTTGCGTTTCTGGGTCTGGGCCAGAAGAACACGCACTAAGTAGCGTACTGATTATTAAAGGGAAAAATATACGACGTACTTTGTACACAGGTCATCTCCATGACTTAAAACTGAAATATTAGTGTCATAACCAATGCCTACTATGGGCTGAAAATCACGTTTTTGTCTCACTTATGTGACGAATAAACGGAAAGTTGATTCAAAACCAAGAAAGAACATAAATTGATTATGACAGAGCGCAAACGTTTACGCCTTTCTCTTTCACTGATTCAGACTATCAGTGCAACATTTTTAACTATCATCGCACTTGTTATAGCCCTTTCTGTCTCAAGTTTCAAAGGAATGGAACAGATTGGCGAACAATTTGAAGAGTTGTCTCAAAAAGCGTTACCCATGGCAATGGCAAATGCGACACTCACAAGGAACGTTTTAGAGCAGGTCAAACTGCTGAACTATGGAATGCAAATCACCGATCCGAATGAACTTCCTCTTATCACTTCTCACATTGAAGAGCTAGCGCAGCAAAGTGACGGGCTCATAGAGCAAACTTCCGGTGTTGCCGAAAACCTATCAAGTATGCTCAAAGAAAACGTTGCTGAGTTGCATCAAGTCACCAATTCCATTTTATCGAAACAGTCTGCGGTGATTCAGATGCAAAGCGACATTAACTCTGCCGTCGGTGGATTTCGATATGGTTTAAGTTCGATTGGTCCAGAGATGAACCGTATCAGCTCGTTTCTAAGCAGCGACAACCCTGAATCGAGTGATGCGGCAAATCGCTTCATTGCATCCGCAAGCTCGATGGAAAGCACTTTCCTGGTCATGATGATGCAAACCGAGCTAGAGAAAGCAGAGCAAGAATACAGAGAGATGCGAAACCGTATCGCTGGTATTAACCTCGCTTATGATGACTTCAAAGAATGGCATCCTGAAGTGACAGAGTTTGCCAGCCTAACTGCACCTTATGAGATGGTACAGGCTGGCTTCAAAGATGATGGGGGTTTGCGTTTGATTTTGGCGAAACTTGAACAGAGCGAACAGCAAAAGGTCGAGTTTCAACGCGCCTCTCAACTTTCAAACGAAACTATGTATTTGCTCGACCAAGTGTCTGATTCCGCCTCAGCGCTGATTGATGAGCGTGAAACCATTGTCCACAGCACCATTCAAAACGTCAGTTTGATGGTTGTTGTTGCCGCTGGCGTTATCTCGCTCGTGGTGTTAGTGACTTGGTTTGGCCTTCGCACTTGGACCAACCGAGGTTTGAAAAACATCCTTACTCGTCTTTCCGCGTTAACGGAGCATGATTTCCGAGATAAAGCGCAACAGATTGGCCCGTTTGAACTTAAAGAAGTCGCACGCAAACTTAACCAAGTTATCGACTCAACACACGATTCGATTTCAACCGTTACGCGTAACTGCGAAACCTTATATCAAACCGCTGAGATTAGCCACGATGCGGCTGAGCAAACCAATCAAAGCTTAACTGTGCAGAATGAAGCGTTGGCGAGCATGGTGACGACCATTACTCAGTTGGAAGCATCTATTAGAGAGATCGCGACGGTGACGAATGCCTCTTCCGCAGATTCGCATTTAGCGGCGGAACACACAGTGACAGGCGTTGCAGTGGTAGAGCAAAACCGTCAGCGTTTGGAATCACTAGAAAACTCACTCAACATCAATGAACACTCCATGATTGAACTCGACCAACGTGTAAAACAGATTCGTGAGATGGTGGATATGATCAGCGGCATTGCCGATAACACCAACTTACTTGCTTTGAATGCGGCGATTGAAGCGGCGCGTGCTGGGGAACAAGGGCGAGGTTTTGCAGTCGTCGCCGATGAGGTTCGCAAGTTGGCCAGTGATACTTCGCAGCAGACTACCAATATTCGTGAAATGATGAATGAGTTAGTCGCAGCAGCAGAACGATCACGTAAAGCGGTGAATGACTCACGTGAGGAAATGTCTTACGCATTGCAGTCGAGTGATGAAGTCAAATCGGCATTCGCAGACATTAACGAAGCGGTTCAGCATATCCAACAGCGTGTCGAACAGATTTCTGTTGCGACAGAAGAGCAAGAGCGAGCAACGGCGGACGTGTCGCAAGCCATTACACACATCTCAGACCAAGGTGAACACACCAAACTTCAATTAGAATCCATGGTCGAAAGCTCGGAGCAAGTTGCAGACATCGCAGGGCATCAACAAGCGATGCTGCATAAATACGAACTGCATCAAGTGAGTTGATCCAGCATTAGGTGAGACCAAACGAACTTCCAATACGACCAAAGGCAGGGCAATCGCTCTGCCTTTTTGTTTTTTGACGCCAAGAGTGAGTGACCCAAATCGCAAATTGATTAACGATACGGGATAAATATGTCATTAGCATTTGTTAATGCTTTGTTGTCAATTCAGGGTTGTTAGAATATCCCGCAACACAAAAATGCCAACAAAATGAGGAGTGGTTCCTTGGTTGATAAAGTGTGTCCTCTGGTGTTACGAAAACAAAACCGCGAGATTCTTCTTTTCAAACATCCTATTGCGGGCGTTCAGTTGGTGAAAGGTACTGTTGAACCCTTCGATTGCGACTTCTTCAGTGCGGCAAAAAGAGAATTGGCAGAAGAGTCGGGCATCGAATTGGTCAATCACACAACCTACTTAGGGGCTTGGGAGAGTGGGTTTCAAGAGCAGCTTTGGCATTTCGTTTTGTGTGAATGTGAAGAGTTGCCGGAGCATTGGGTCTTCCACACTCAAGATGATGGTGGGCATGATTTCGAATTCTTTTGGCATGGGGTGACAAAAGACATTTCTTCCCATGCTCACCCTGTTTTTCAACGTGCTTTAGAGCAGGTTCGTGAGTTTATCCGCATTGGGGCAATGAAGTGAAAATTGAAATCGGTAATCACACGAATGCAGAGTTGCTTCAAGAACTCAAAGATCAACGCATTCAATTCAATCCGTTTGCCTTACAGCTGTTTGAAGATCAATTGATACAAACCAAACAACATGCTCAGACTTTGTCTTTATCGATAGTAACGCCTTCGGAATTAGGTGCTTCATTTGGAGCAACGTTGGCTGAGCTTCTTACTCATGGAGCTCAGAAAGGGCTAGAGCCTTGTTCGCTCGCCGTTGCACCATACTTGTTACTTCAAGGTATTTTGCTCACAAAAGACGAATACATAACGCTCGCTTCTTCGGCTCTTGAGCAGGAAGAGACCTATCCCAGAGGTTTGTATCTGCGTAAGCGGGATGATGGTGTGTGGCTAAGAGGTTATCGGTGTGATGATGCCTTTATCTTTCCGCCTTCGATGAAGTTTGTGTTCATTGATGCGAAGTCTAAAGAGGGGGAACAAGATTGACGTTCGACTATTACTCGTTCACGACAATTTCACTGGAGATTTGTTGCAGCTTCTAAACCACATCCAAACGTCACATCTCACGAGTATCAGCAGTAAACAAAGAAGTACGTAAATCATTCTCACGAAGGAAATACAAACAAGGAAAGTTCATGAAAAAACGACTCGTCATATTGGCAGCCATTGCGTCGCAAGGTTGTGCAACAATAGAGACCCTAAACCCAACAAACAATCATGTGAGAATCGCTCATGAGGGGAAGCAGAGCTACTGCAAGGAAATTCCAAGAGTTTATAGTGGAGTGAATTACAACATGTGTTTGTTGAATGGTGAGCCTAGCTATTCTGAAAACACGGGGCCCAAACTGGATGGGGTGCCTTTCTTTGTGTTTGATACTGCTTTTTCAGCGTTGGCTGATACTTTATTCCTACCATACACAATAACGATGCAGGCACAGAAAGGGTCAATAGAGGTTAACTAAGCTTTCAAGCGAACCATCAAACCAAACGCTATGCTTTTATCAGGAGCGAAATGATAAGGAAGAACAGCCATTGATGTTCTTTCAACCTCTCACGTACGGTTTAAAGGCACTGTCGCTCTCAAAAATGGCGTCGAAATTACAATTATTTAGCTGATTTCTATATGCTTTGCGCATTCATTCAGATAAGGAAAGGAAACGATAATGGATAAATTCGTACTGTTTCTCCTATGCCTTTGCCTGACAGTGGGTGGTGTCATCCACATTTACGACAATATTGTCGATGGCTTTTTGCCTTACGATTTTGCCCCAGGCTGGTTAAACATGTATTGGAGCGCTCTTGGCCTCCTTGATTTAGTCGCCGTTTATTTGCTGATTAGGCACCGCCGGACTGGGCTGGTTTTACTGTTATTGATTATGTTGAGCAGCGTAGGCTTTAACTCTTATGCGCACTATGGATTGGGCGTATTGGAGAGCAGTGGACAGCTGCAATGGCAAACGTTGTTGTTAGGGTTTTCTATTGGAGTATCAATTTGGCTGTGGAATTCGCAAAAGCATCGCCACTCACGTCAGATATTCCGGTAATTGTTTTATTCGATATTACGTATTTTTAAACAGGGAAGTGTTATGGATAACTTTAAGGAACTGGCGAGCTTCGGTGTTTTTGCCGCGCTATCGGCTTTAGTTTTGGCGTAATCTTTTTTGGCATTGCGTTTGTGTACGCGGCCATCAACAAGCAACAAGATGTGAGCGTGTTCGCCATCTCTTCAATTGTTCTTGGGATTATCGGTTTGTTTGTTGGTGTGACCCAATCAAACAAAAAACGCGATTTGATCAAAGCTTAACGGTTTTTATTCAATCCGAAATACATTGGGATGAGTTGCGGTCGCGTGTTCGTGATACATATCATCTAGGCAGGTCAGTAACTCGTCTTCATCGAGAAAGGGCGGCACTACAAAGTCTCTGATTGGGCGCTTTATCGAAGTTTCCGAATCGATATAAAGCGTCCAAATCCCATCTCTGCATTCAGCAAGCATGATTTTTCCAAACACATTCACTTTCATTGAACTGCTCATGAAGAAGACTTTTCCTTGTAACGAAATGGCTGGGTAATCAGTTTATCCAATCTTTGCTCGTCTTTGTCGCGAATCTCTGGAACACCAATCACAACATCATCATGACCTAACTCCGGTTGAGCGCGGTAGGTGCCAAACAAACGATCCCAGATCGACAAGAAGAAACCAAAGTTGGAATGTGTTTCGCGCACGATGATGGAGTGGTGAACGCGGTGCATGTCTGGTGTCACTACCAATTTACGTAACTTCGCATCCCAAGGCAGTGGTAGCCTTGCATTGCTATGGTTAAACATCGCGCTAGCATTCAAGACGATTTCAAACACTACGATGGCGATAGGAGACACGCCCAAAGCGAAAACAGCAGCGATTTTTACAATCATTGAGAGAATGATTTCTATCGGGTGGAATCGTGTTCCGGTTGTGACGTCGATATCCAGATCAGCGTGATGCATGCGGTGAAGCTTCCACAGCGGTTTAACGCGATGGAAAACTAAATGCTGTAGATAAATGATGAGATCGAGTAACACAACGGCTATCAGCACATGTAACCAAGTCGGCAAGGCAAGAAAGTTGAGCAGACCCCATTGGTTTTCATAAGCAATGATGGCAGCTTGGAAAGCGGCAATAGGCATGACAACGGCAATAACGACACTATTTAGCGCGACCAGTGTGAGGTTGTTAAACCAGCGAAATGAACGGTCGACGGTCAACTGTTTTCTCGGCAGCTTGTTTTCCCAAAGGGTGCAAAGCAACAAAACACCAATAAAGATGCTAAGTCGTAGCCAAGAAGGGTCGTTAAATGCTGTTTCGGTCACGCTAATTTCCTTGATTGATTCGATTATTTTTTAAGACCTTAAGACTCCACCGTATCTTTCACCGAGAAGAAAGGAATGTGAATGTCCGTCCGTTTACGAGCATTTCTTGAGACTAATTGGCGATGCAAGTAGAATCGCGCTCTACTTTATACATGCACTTATTCCAACTGGCACTTTCTATCCATGAGAATCCACGCTTTCCATCGTTTATACCAGCACCGTCAATCTATCTCAACGAAGCCGTTTAACGCTCGTGGCTGTAAAGTGGTTCGCTGTCCTTACTGTCAGGTTTCTGAGCAATATTGTTTGTGCGACATTCAGCCTAACATCGAATCCAATATTGCCTGCATGCTGATCGTATCGGAAAACGAAGTGTTCAAGCCGAGTAATACCGGGCGTCTAATTGCTGATACGATTCAAGAGACCTACGTGTATCAATGGAATCGTACCGAGCCTTCTCAAGAGATGCTCGCACTGCTAGAAAACGATGCTTATCAACCTGTGGTTGTCTTCCCAGCAGATTACGTGGATGAGCCTGAGCGTTTATTGGATGGTTTGAATCCAGAGCGTTTGAAGGCATCCGATGGTTCAGACAAAAAATGGTTACTGATCTTCATTGATGGCAGTTGGCGTGAAGCGCGTAAGATCTTCCGCCGTTCCGAGTTCTTGAAGTCTTTGCCTGTGCTTTCTATTGAGCCGGAATCATTGTCTGAATACATCATGCGTCGCTCGGACAATGAGCAGCATCTGTCTACTGCAGAAGTCGCGACGTTAGTGTTCAAACAAGCAGGTGAAGAGCAAGCTTCGGAGTGTCTGCAATTATGGTTTGAAGCCTTCCGTGAAACCTACATGCTGACGAAAACTCGCGTAAAAACCGACTGGTCTCGACCGCATCTGAAACGTTTCAAAGAGTGGGCTAAAATCGAGAGCTAACTCTAAGGAATGAACTTTTGTTGATGGCTTGTTGTTCAACTGGCTTCAATGAGGGGATAAATCTGCATTCGGTCACGGTTTGCAGGCGTACAGATATGGATAATGCTCGGAGTTTATCTTTTTTGACTCCAGCATTTTTTGGGAGTCGTTTGAGCTTTTTAGGAGAGAATTGCATGTATTACGGCTTTGATGTCGGTGGCACTAAAATTGAGTTTGGTGCGTTTAACGAAAAACTTGAGCGTGTAGCAACTGAACGTGTACCAACACCAACAGACAACTACGATTTGCTGGTAGAAACCATTGCAGGTCTGGTTAACAAATACGATGCGGAATTTGGTTGTGAAGGTACGATTGGCCTTGGTCTTCCTGGGATGGAAGACGCTGATGATGCAACTGTACTAACGGTTAACGTACCTGCAGCAAAAGGCAAACCACTTCGCGCTGATCTTGAAGCTAAAATCGGTCGCAGCGTAAAAATTGAAAACGATGCAAACTGTTTCGCGCTTTCTGAAGCATGGGATGAAGACCTTCAAGACGAACCATCTGTACTAGGTTTGATCCTTGGTACGGGTTTTGGCGGCGGCTTTATCTACGAAGGTAAAGTATTCTCTGGTCGTAACCACGTAGCGGGTGAGGTAGGCCACACACGTCTTCCTATCGATGCATGGTTCCACCTAGGCGACAACGCACCTCTACTAGGTTGTGGTTGTGAAAAGAAAGGTTGTCTAGATAGCTACCTATCTGGTCGTGGTTTCGAGCTTCTTTACGCGCATTACTACGGCGAAGAGAAGAAAGCGATCGATATCATTAAGTCACACGCAGAAGGCGAAGCAAAAGCGGTTGAGCACGTTGAGCGCTTTATGGAGCTTCTAGCAATCTGCTTTGCGAACCTGTTTACTGCGACTGACCCACACGTTGTTGTACTAGGTGGCGGTCTATCTAACTTCGAACTGATTTACGAAGAGATGCCAAAACGTATTCCTAAGTACCTACTTTCTGTCGCGAAATGTCCGAAGATCATCAAAGCAAAACACGGTGATTCAGGCGGCGTGCGTGGTGCTGCGTTCCTAAACATCAAATAATCGTCTGAGTTTTCAGTAAGCGAAAACACATAAGACCAACATTGAAAGCCTCGTTTCCCTTTAAGGTAAACGAGGCTTTTTTATTTTGTCGCTCCATACTGCTGCTTTGTATAACTGAGCTGCCATCTTTACCCAGCTTTACGCTTCGTTTACGTCCCTTGAACTCTCGATTGATAAGCTGTTTGTATTGCTTCCACGAACAATAGGAATGAAGATGTTCAACTCATCAAAATTACGCTTTGGCGTTCTTAGCATCGCCCTAGTTGGTATGGTTTCACCGACGTTTGCCAAGTCTCCAGCACCTAAGCCACCAAAGCATGGGAAGAAGGTGGTGGTGGTAAAGCCTGTCTACCGTCCCGTTTATAAAGCGCCAGTTCATCGCGTATACCATTACAATAAAATTCCGAGAACCGCGACTTATCTAGTGATTGCGGGGATAACTTATGCCGTCGTTGATAATGTCTATTACAAGCGAAGTGGCGATCAGTATATTTACGTTGAGCAACCTCCGGTATCTGTACAGAGCGAAGTGAATACAGCGAGTACCACTGTCATAACAAATAAGGGGATGGCAGGTAAGATAGTCGATGTGTTGCCGAATGAAGCAACTACGGTGACTGTTAATGGGGCGACTTTCTACGTTCAAGGCAGTGAATGGTATGCACCAATTGCAGGAACCAATCAGTTTGTGATCGTAGAGCCTCAGCTATAGCGTATTGTCCTTGGATGGCATACATAAAAAAACTCGCGACGAATCGCGAGTTTTTTGGTCTGTGCAGCTTGGCTTATTTTTTCTTTTTGCCTACGCCCAAGTTTTCTTTTTGAGCTAGGGTGATTTTGCTAAAGCCAAGTTTTCTGAAATGATTATCGCGGTAGTTGCGTACTGCCTTGGTGTCAGATACTGCTTCGATTTGCTGCTCCATCTTTAGGTACTCAGTGATATCGATACCTTCCGCCTCTGCAACTGCTTCTTGAATGTTGCGGTGTTGCTGGTATGAGAACGTCAGTTCTTTGTCTTGGTCTTTGTAAGTGTAAAGAATGGTGCGAGCCATAGCTGTCTCTCTGAAAAATTTTTCTGTTATCAATAAAAAGGCCAGACGTGCTGACCTTTGAATTCTGAATCGGCCTAGATTCTGCCTTGAAGTGGGATAATTGTCACGCTTTCTCCCACTTTTACTGTATCAACAGCAGGGGAGATTTCGATCAAACAGTTTGCCTCACTCATTGAGCGCAGAATACCAGAGCCTTGTTTACCCGTTGTGCGAACGGTTAGGCGACCTGTTTCGTCTAGCTCGTAAATACCACGGCTAAACTCGGTACGACCTTGGCGAGAGCGCAGATTTTCTGTGGCAATGGCACTGACTTTAAGTGGCTTCCAACCTTGTTCACCTTGCATCTTACGCAGAGCAGGCTCAACAAAGTTGATGAATGAAACCATCACCGCCACAGGGTTACCCGGCAAACCAAAGAAAGGCTTATCGTTGATTTGACCAAACGCAAGCGGACGACCAGGGCGCATGTTGATACGCCAGAAATCAATTTGCCCCAGTTTGTCTAATGCCAGCTTAATGTAATCGGCATCGCCAACGGAAACGCCGCCAGAAGTCATGACTACGTCGGCTTTCGCAGAAGCATTTTGGAGCGCTTCAATCATCAATTGCTCGTTATCTTCTAGAATACCGAAATCCAAAATCTCGCAACCTAGCTTCTCTAACATGCCCATGATAGTGAAACGGTTTGAATCGTAGATTGAATTCGCTTTCTGTTCTGTACCTGGCGCTTGAACTTCGTCACCGGTAGAGAACACAGCAACTTTCAACTTGCGGAACACATTCGCTTCGCCAAAACCAAGAGAAGCAATCATGCCCATCTCAGGAGAGGCTAGGCGAGTGCCTGCGGTAAACACATCGCTACCAATTGCTAAGTCTTCACCCGCTTGGCGAACGTTTTGACCAGTTTTGATACTCGCACCATTGAACGTGACTGTATCGCCGTCTTGGGAAGCTTGTTCACGCATAACAACGGTATCACCATTGATAGGTGTTGGGGCACCTGTCATGATCTTAACCGCTTGACCAACTTCCAAAGGCCGATCGTAAGCGTGCCCCGCCATCACTTCAGCAACCACTTGGTAGCTTTCACGCTCGACGTCATCACCGCGAATCGCGTAACCGTCCATCGCTGAGTTGGTGTATTGCGGAACATTCACTGGTGACACGACATGATCTGCAAGCACACGACCATACGCATCTTCAATCTTGCATGCTTCGGTTTCAGCAACCGTGTTCACCAAAGAAAGGATCTTTTCTTGTCCTTGAACCACAGAAAGGAAAGCTGGAGAAAGGGTATCGCAGCAAGCGGCTTCTTTCTCTTTACTCTTTGGTGCTTTCGCTTCTTGAACATACTGAATAACGAACTGGGCAATCGCTTCAAGATCGTTGATGTTCATTTGTGGCAATTCAGAATCCAATTCGCCGCTGTCTGAAGCAATCGCGATGATGTTTTCATCGTTTGGATAAAGCCAAGGCTTGCCGACTTCTTCACGGTGCAATTCGATCTTAGGAAAGGCAATGTTTTTGCAGCCTTCCACTAAAACCACGTCTAGTTTGTCTTCATCGAAACGTGTCAGTAGGTAATCAAACTCCGATTCTGACTCTGGTGTTTCTGTCATCAGTGCGAAGCGGTTGCGAGAAGAGATCAGCATTTGCGATGCGCCTGCTTTACGTAGGCGATGGCTGTCTTTGCCCGGTTGGTCGACATCGAAGTTATGGTGTGCGTGCTTTAGCATACCGATGCGTAAACCTGCTTCGGTCAACTTTGGTAGTAATGCTTCAAGTAGCGTAGTTTTGCCGGTACCAGAGTAGGCAGCAAAACCAAGAATAGGGATGTTTAGCGTGTGTTTCATGATTCGAGTTGTCCAAATTGCGCCAGTTCTTCAGGCGTATTTAAGTTGACGAAACAGTTTGGTGAGTCGCTAAAGTCAACGTAACTGGTGTTGCACTCTTTGTAGAGTAGGATGATCTTACGATCGCCACGTTCTAAAAACGCGGTCAGCTTTGGCAGTACGCGCTTGTGATAAAGCGTGAAGACAGGCTGCTGGTGGTCGCCATCATGAGCAACCAAAATATCGGTGTCTTCTTCTACTGCATTGCAAAAACGTTCAACAAGATCAGTGTTGATTTGTGGGCTGTCGCAAGGGACGAAGCCAACCCAATCGGTTTCTGCATGAACCAAGCCCGCGTGGATACCGCCCATCGGACCTGGGAAATCTTTAAATTGATCGCTGAAGACGAAACCAAACGCACGGTAGGCGTCTTGGTTTCGGTTCGCATTGATTAGAATGCGTGGTGTTTGCGGAGATAAACGTTCGATAACGTGTTCGATGAGTGGCTTCTGATTCAGTTCGATCAGACCTTTGTCTTTTCCACCCATACGGCTGGCTTGACCACCAGCCAAAATGACCCAACTAGTTTGTGTTGGCTGAAGCATATGCGTTCTCTTGGGATGTTTCTTTTGGTATGACATACAAGAGTGGAGACTCTACCAAAGTCTTGTCTTTAATCCACCACTGTTTTTTACATAAATCCGTCAACGCGTTCGCTTGGTGGCTCGTCACAACAATACTAGAACCGCGATCAAGCAGATCTTTTGCCATGATAACCAGACGTTCAATCGACTCTTGGTCGAGAGAGGCACTTGGCTCGTCCATCAACAAAATCGATGGTTTTAAGATCCAAGCTCGTGCCATAGCTACGCGTTGCTTTTCACCGCCGGACAATACAGAGATGTGTTCGTCGGCTAAGGTTTCTAACCCTACCATGCGCAGCGCACTAATAACTTGAGCTCGCTTATCTTTTGCCGTGTCTTGTTGATATTTAACTCCATAAACGACGTTTTCATACACAGTGCCGTCAAAAAGGTAAGGAGACTGATGGAGATAAATCACGTCAACACGACCATTGCGACGCGTCCACTTCTTCAACCAAGTATCTTTCGGTGCCACCACTTTACCCGTTGAAGGCTTGAGCAAACCTGCAAGGATCTTGAGTAGGGTGGTTTTACCAACGCCATTGTCACCTTTTAGGTAAATCGCGTCGTTTGGACCAATGGCCAACTCAGGGATGTGGAAAAGCACACGCTCTTTAAAGCGCATGGACAATTGCTCGGCGGTAATTTTTATAGTCATAATTCACCCTTACATTGGGTCGATGGCGAGTCGATTGCTTGCTTCATGTTCTTAGATAGCCTTTGCCTCTCATGCTCGATAAGAGGAAGTTGAGCGCTAACGCTAACGATAGTAATACAATTCCTAATGCAACTCCTTGCGAAAAAGCACCTTTACTACTTTCCATAGCAATGGCAGTCGGAATATTACGGGTTACGCCCATAATGTTGCCACCAACCATCATTGAACAGCCTACCTCTGTGACGATTCGTGAGAATCCCGCAATGATAGCCGCCAATAAAGGAAAACGTGTCTCCCAGATCATAGTAGCAGCGATACGAGGGATTGACGCGCCTAACGTAATCGCTGTTTCAACTGCGCGACGGTCACTCGATTGAAGCGCACCGTGCATCATGGAAACCAGAACCGGAAAACAGACGATCATTTGTCCTAAGATCATGGCTTTTTGCGTAAACAGCATTTGCCAATCACCCAAAGGGCCTGCTCTTGAAAGCATCATGTACAGCAGCAAACCAATCACGACCGTTGGCACCGCCTGTAAGGTGTTCACAATGGACAGCAAGAACCACTTACCACGAAAGTCGGTGTAGGCTAGGACAAAAGACATCAAAATAGACGGTAATACCACCAAAGATATTGCCGTTATAGAAACACTAAAGGAGACCGCAACGATCTCCCATAGGTCTGCATCAAAATTCACCAGTAAGCGCAGGGCTTCTAGTGTTGTATCAGCAAGATTCATATTGCGTTATTTGCTCTCAGCATTCGCAACGAACAATTGTTTACCATTCAGACGGAAGCCATTGATCAGCTCTTGGCCGCGTGGGTTCACCAACCAGTCACTGAAAGCCTTCGCACCTTGGTAGTTGATGGTTGGGTAACGCTCTGGGTTAACCAAAATCACTTGGTACGGGTTAAACAGTTTTTCGTCGCCTTGGAATAGAATCGCAAGATCCAATTTGTTCTGGTAAGCCAACCAAGTGCCACGGTCAGTCATGGTGTAGCCTTGCATTTCTGACGCCATGTTTAGAGTAGGACCCATGCCTTGACCTACGCTGCGGTAGCCACCAAAGTTTGGTTCCATCTTAGTTTGTGCCCAGATGCCTAGTTCTTTTTTGTGTGTACCAGAATCATCGCCACGAGAGATGAATGTCGCGTCTTTGTTTGCGATCTCTTTGAATACGTCTAGTACTGACGCATCGTCTTTTACTTGTGCTGGGTCAGCTTTAGGGCCAACGATAACGAAGTCGTTGTACATCAGTTTACGAGGAAGGACACCGTAGCCGTTCTCAACAAACACACCTTCTGCTTTAGGAGCGTGTGTCATAACCAAATCAACGTCGCCGTTTTCACCCATCTTCAGCGCTTTACCAGTACCAGCAGCGATGATATCCACTTTGTAGCCAGTATCTTTTTCAAATTGAGGAAGTAGGTAGTCCAGTAAGCCAGAATGGTAAGTACTTGTTGTTGTTGCCAGGCGAATGTGTTCGCCATCTTGAGCTGAAAAAGCAGAGTAGCTTACAAGAGTGATTGACGTTGCAGCTAGAGTCAGCGCAATTTTTTTCATTTTAGTTGTTTCCTTTCCAATGATTCTTTGGCTTCTAAAGTCTTGGGTTACTAAAGAAGTCGCCAGAGCGTCAGAGAGCGCTCAAATCACAAGCCACCTTAGGGTGAGGGAGCGAGAAGCGATGGTATTGCATTGATGTCTCCCACATCCTGAGGTCACTTGGACACTCCATATAGCAAACAAGATGCCAACATTTTACAAGCTCAAAATGTTTGATTTATGCGCTAATTCATGGACTTATTTGCATAAAAATTTGCGTTGGTACAAAATGTCGCACTTTTTGTAGGGTATCTCTGTTTAAACTTGGTACACTCTGTCCCATTCAAATCCAACTGGGGTAAATATGTCTACTCAATCCCATATTAGTACAAACCAACAATACAACGCTTTTTCAGTACTGGTCGTTGATGACGAACTCGGTATGCAAGCCATCCTTAAAAAGGCTCTGGGCAAGCTGTTTTCTCAAGTCGATACAGCGGGCAGCATTGAAGAAGCGGAAGAGCTACGTAACTCACGCCACTACGATTTGATTCTGTTAGATATCAACCTGCCGGGGCGTTCAGGGATTGAATGGGAAGAGGCGTTTGAAGATGACGACAAACGCGCGGATGTCATCTTTATGACAGGCTACGCGGATTTGGAAATTGCGATTCGAGCCCTACAGCTTGGTGCATCGGACTTTATCCTCAAGCCGTTTAACCTAGAACAGATGCTGAAAGCGGTCAGCCGTTGTATGGATCGCCGTTTGAACGAACGCATGCAATACGCGATGAAGCGTGACTATCAGCGTCACAACACCTCAGAGATTATTGGCGGTTCGGAAAAAACTCGCCAGCTCAAACAACTGATCACTCAATTTGCGCCGTCTCGCGCATCTGTCCTAGTGGAAGGTGAGTCGGGCACCGGTAAAGAGTTGGTAGCGAGAGGCATTCACCAAGCAAGCGGTCGAACAGGTCCATTCGTCCCACTTAACTGTGGCGCGATTGCACCAGAGCTTTTAGAGAGTGAGTTATTCGGTCATACCTCAGGGGCTTTTACTGGCGCTAAGAAATCTCGCGAGGGTCTTTTCCGCGTAGCCAATGGCGGCACATTATTCCTTGATGAAATCGGTGAGATGCCTTTGTCCATGCAAGCGTCACTGCTACGCGTGTTAGAGCAGCGCACCATTCGCCCGGTTGGTTCTGAGCGTGAAATCAGCATTGATGTTCGTATTGTCGCGGCGACCAACCGCAACCTGCAAGAAGAGGTCAACAAAGGTAACTTCCGTAGCGACCTTTACTACCGTTTGAACGTGCTGAAGATTGAAGTTGCCCCTCTACGTGAGCGTAAAACAGACTTGTTTGAACTGGTTCCATATTTCAGCAATATGCTGACCCGTGAGCTGGGTATGCAAGCACCGAAGTGGGCGCATGAAGATATGGAAGCGATGAGCGAATACGAATGGCCAGGTAACATTCGTGAACTTAAAAACCTCATCGAGCGTTGTATTTTGTTAGGTAAACCACCTGCGCATCACTGGCGTGAACTCAATGGCGGTCATGCTTTACCTAATGTCTCCATTACCGTGTCACACAGTGAAGAATTGCCAACCTTCAAAGAAGGCAAAGAGTTCTCTGGTGAAGGCTATCCAAACACTTGGACACTAAAAGAAGTGGAAAAAGCGCATATCCAACAATTGGTTAATTTGCACGAAGGCAACAAGTCGGCGGCGGCTCGAGATTTAGGAGTGGCACGAAAAACGCTAGAGCGCAAATACAAAGAGTGGGATTCTGAGGACGAGGATTATGCCGAGTAGTAGTTGGCAGCAACACAAAGGATTGTCTAAATGGACGTACCGATTCAAAACCATGGTGCGTTATCGACTGTTGATTTTGACATCTGCGCCAATCTTTCTAACGCTGATAGCCCTTATCGGCATTACGATCTATTGGTCGATTCACTATACGTGGCAAAACGCGTTGTTAGACGTATCGGAGCGTTTGGGTGTCGCTAATAACAGCATTACGCTGCTGCAACAAAAGCAGGCGAACTACGTCAAATCGTTCGCGGACTCTTATGACTTCCGTACCAGAGTGAACCAAAATGTCCCACAAGCAGAGTTGCAAAAGTGGGTGACGGCGCAGAAGAAACGTTACGGTTTGGACTTTTTGTCCTTCCAACGTGTTAATTCGATGGAAAACAAATTCCGCTTTATGGATTTAACTAAGCGCGAATCTTTCTTCGATGTTCTCGACAGAAAGGAACTGGAAAAGCTAGACCCTGAACTCGCCAAACGTGCTGAAGTACCGATTCTAAAGACTGGTGGAGTGGAAGCGCGTGGCTTGGTGAGCCGAACTGTGATCCCAGTTTACAGCCAACAGAACGACTTAATTGGCTTCTTAGATGGCGGTTTGCTGCTTAACAACAGCACGGTATTGGTCGATCAAATTCGTGATCTTATCTATTTGAGTGATAACGACACCCTCCGTCCCGTGGGGACTCTGACGGTATTCTTGGATGATCTTCGTGTTAGTACTAACGTTCCCTTAGACAGTGACCAACGTTTAGGTCGCGCTATCGGTACGCGGGTGAGTTCAGAGGTATACAACAAGGTATTGGCGGAAGGTGAGCAATGGGTCGATCGCGCGTTTGTTTACGATGCTTGGTACATCACTGCTTATCAACCAATCAAAGACCAGTACGACAATGTCATTGGTATGCTCTACACCGGTTACTTGATGTGGCCATTCGTCAAAGCGTATATGACAAATATCGTTGAGATCAGCTTGATTACCTTAATGTTGCTCTTGGTTTCTGGCGTGATGGTGTATCGTGGCTCTCGTGATCTATTCCGTCCAATCGAGCGCATCTACAAAGTCGTGAAGCTTGTCCAGTTGGGTAAAGAAAAGCGTATTGGTCCATTAGGGCTGGATGAACACCACGAGCTCGCTCAGTTAGCGCGTCAGTTCGATAACATGCTTGATGCTTTGGAAGATCGTAAAGTCGAGCTGAAGAACTCCGCCATGGAGCTGGAAGGTAAAGTTCAACAACGCACGGCGAGTTTGAAAGACAAAACTGAAGAGCTTGAACTTCATATTCAACTGCTTAACCAAACCCGTGACAAGCTCGTCGTCAACGAAAAGCTTGCCGCACTAGGTGAGTTGACTGCTGGGATCGCCCACGAGATTAACAATCCAACAGCAGTGATTCTGGGTAACGTTGAATTGATTCAGTTTGAGCTAGGTGAAGAGGCAAGCCGCGTTCAGGAAGAGATTGATGCGATTCACGCTCAAATTGACCGTATTCGTAATATCACGCGCAGCTTACTGCAATACAGCCGTCAGGGCGGTGTACAAGACGAAATTACGTGGCAACACGTGAATCCAATCATCGATGAGAGCATCACGCTGGTTAAAACCGGTACTAAGAAGCGTGATATTGAGTTTGTCACCGATTTACAGGCTCATACTTCGGTTGAGATCAATCGCCACCACTTGTTGCAGATTCTGGTGAACTTGCAGATGAATGGCATTCACGCGATGGACGGCAAAGGTAAGCTAACAGTTGTGAGTGAAGATTGGATTGAAGATGGCGAACTGAAAGGCGCAGCCATTCATGTCACCGACGAAGGTTGTGGTATTAAGCCAGAAAACTTGAGTCGTATTTTCTCGCCATTCTATACCACTAAACGCGACGGTACTGGGCTAGGGCTTTCTGTTTCGCAAAGTATTCTCAGTCAAACAGGCGGCGAGCTAAAAGCCGAATCGGAATGGGGTAAAGGCAGTACGTTCAGTATCTACCTGCCAAAGAAAGCCGAACTATTGCTTGAGGTAACGAATATCGCTTAACCGGCGATTCCAATTCGTAACGCACAAAGAAAAAGGGTCAGTGTAAATAACTGACCCTTTTTGTATCTGTCCTTCTCTAAACGCGAGAGGAATACGTCGAATTAACCTGTATGCACTGCAATCTTCGGAGGATTGATACCGTGCTTTTTGAACTCTTTCATCACACGAAGAGTAATGTCGGTTTCAAACAGCTTCTCGTAGGCGGTATCTACCACATAAGCTTTACACGTTAACTGAATCGCCAAGTAGTTATCCGTAATGGTCTGCTTGACAAGAACCGTTACCGGCTTAGGCAGGTGAATATAACGACTTGAAGACGCCGCTTCCTGAATCAAGTCACGCGCTAACGTAATGTCTTCATTCATGCCGACATAAAACGGAATCACTACCTGCATATCCAGCGCACCGTAGTTACCGCTGACCACAACTTCACTCAAGAACTTGTTGTTTGGAATCGTAATGATGTCATCGGTTAGGGTACGCATACGCACAGAGCGCAAACCAATCGCAATGATATCGCCGTAGTTACCTTCGAACGTGACGCGGTCACCAACTTGGAACGGGCGATCCACCATAACCGTCATACCCGCGATGAAGGATGCGGCTAGATCTTTCAATGCGAAACCAACCGAAACTGCTAACGTACCACCAATCAAAGCAAGGATTTGATCGTTAATACGAAAGCTCATCATAAACACGACAGAGCCAGCGGTTAAGTAGATAAAGAACTGCAAGAAAGATTGAAGCTTCTGTAGCACCATGCGGTATTGCACGAACTGGCTACCAATACTTTCTACCATCGAGTTCATGAACTTAAGCAATAGCCACGTTGAGGCAATCACAATGATGGAGAAGAACACGCCGCTCCAACGAATTAGGCTAGCGATTTGCGAGATATTATCCACACTCGCGATCTCTTCAGTCGCCAATGCAGAGGTGCTTAATAGCGATAACGCTAATACGGTGAGTAGTTTTTTCATCGTTATTTCACCAATAAATGTTGACGGTCGAGAACGTTGGTAATGTGACGGAACCAATGATCCGACACGCGAGCTTTGTCTTCGCTCCACTCAATAAAGCCGCGGCTTTGGAAGTAGCGCAGAGTACCGATAACTTCCGCAATACTCAGTTGAGTACATTCAGACAACTCTTCTGGCGATGCCACCTCAAGCTGAACAATTGAGCGCAGCACTGCCAGCATTGGCTTCGGCATTTTTTCTAGTTCTTGAGACTCTGGTGCATGGAACAATCGAACCACCACTTGTTGCGTCTCTTTGTCTTGACGCAGAGACAAGCGGAAAAAGCGCAAGCCCACTGTCGGGTTACCATCAGAGTAATGCCACAGAATACGGTAGAAACCTTGTTTAGCACGTTCTTCTTCCGTGATGTCTTCTTGGTCCCATTGCTTAGGGACGACAAGACCATCAAACGTTACTGGGTTTTCAATCTCTTGGTTAATACGCGTATCAAACAGCGCAGACAGTTGTTTTTCACTCCAGCGCGGCATAAACGCCACCCAGTCAAACAACAGACGTTCGCCACGAGCGCGGTCGACAAAACGCCAACTTGCTTTCTCAATCGCCATGACAACGCGGTGATTTTTCTTAGAACGACGAAGTAGATTAGTCAGTTTAATCAAACCGCTTAAACCGCCTACCATTGGCTTAACTAAGCGCTGGGCGTTATCAACTGCAATAAGGTAAGGCGTGTCACTTTTACGTAAATGCGCAAGAACCTGAATCTCAGAGGCGTCTTCTTCCAAACCAAGCTGCAGTGCCAACTCTTTTAGTAATTCACTGTAACCTGCGTATGGACAGTTCAAATAAAGCGGTTTGGCGTTCTTCACTTTGTTAAGGATCGTACGAAGGAAGGTCGTTGTACCAATGCCACGTTCACCAGAAATTACACATACCGCAGGACTATCTGTCAGCAGGTATTTAGACAGTTGCTTGATTTCGTCTGAGGCATACTCGACCAACTCGCTGTCTTCGCTACCAGGAAGAATATACTCGAATGTTTGCTCGCCTTTGATTCTTACTAGATTAGTATCACCACCGTTATTACCCGTTTGTTTTGCAACTTCGATACGGAACAAGTACGCCAACGCTTGGCTGAACATAGTGTAGTTAGACAACATTGCGACGATGCGGTGTTTAAAGCTGTGCAGCATAATCCACACAGCACAAATTGCCGTACCGATGATGCTTAGCAACAAGGTATCTTTACGACGGATTGACCAGTTTACCCAAACAGGGCGATCAGAAAGCTTCTCTGCGACTTCAAATACCTTCTTACGCCATAGGCGCAATACTGACAGCGTCACCAATACAAACCAGAAGAACAGCGCGCTGTAGATCCACGAGTAGATGGTGCCTTTACCCAGCGTACGGATCGAGATTTGCAGAATTACGCCAGCAACAATGGCGCTCCAAACGTAACGACGAATGGTTGAAAGACGTAGGGCTATCACCTCCTGGCTAGTGCTGCGGCTGTTGCGATAAGTAAACTCGAGAATAAAGCTAATCGCGATAGAACCACCTAGAACCCACCATGTGAAGATTTCTAGAATGATCAAATGCTGCAAGCTAGGGATTTCTGATAGCACCCGAAGAGAAAGCGTAATCGCAATCAACCAAGCAATTGCTCTGTGCGCACGACTGATATACCAAATCAAACGAACCCAGATAGGCGGCTTTGTGATGTTATCTAGCTGCGTTTCGCGGAATAGAGTAATGATGCGCTTGCTGTTAGTTAACCACCAGACCAGACCGAAATAGATAAACAACACTTTGATGCCAGCCCAAACAACCGGAATCGGTGAAATCAGAATTTCTTTAATCAGAGATTTGAAAGAACGAATCTGGAAGAATACCAAGTACTCGACGTTAAGCTGAGTTTGACGCCACTCTTGCTTAAACTGCGTGACACCATAAGGACCGAAACCAGTCAGTTTATCGTGCGTGATGGGGTCAGTAAGCTCTAATAAACGCTCTTTACTTTGTCCTAGGCTGTTAACCGTAAGGTAACTGGATTGTGTCTCAAACCACTCTTTGTCTTCACCAGAATTGCGGTATGTCTTTAGGTGTTGATCAAAGATAAGGGTCTGTTTGCGCTGCTCATTCATTACTGCATTGAGCAGTTGGTTGACCTTACGTTTGTCTTGGTCAGACATAAACAAAGGCTCTGGCAGCTTGTTGATCTCCTGAGTGATCTCTTGCGCTACAGGCAAGACTTGAGGCTCAGGTTGGAATTCGTACTCCCACTCAGCGTGAGCGGGTAAAGAAAGCACGAGACCGACTAGCATTAAAATGCGCGCCATGAAATGCATAAAATTCTCTTAAAACTTAGAAGGTTAGAGTTAGTGTAGTTGCTTTATCGCGATATGCGAGTTTTACCCAATGACCGTACGTTTAGTTTCGATTCTTTAATAGAGACTGACGCTTAATAAAGGAATAACGTACGGAATTGATAAAAGGGGACGCACTATAAACCCAATTTCATGGGGTATGTCAATGGTTAGTCATGACGGATTTATGTCTCAGTTTTGAGTCGGTTAGAGTGAGAACACTTAAATTTAGCAAGGTTTATGTTAGCCAAATCTCAAAAATCAGTTCGCTAAACAGTGCTTTTTCTCATTAATTAATAAAAACAAAACTTGAAGTGTGTAGCCTTAAGCAGTAACGTTGCGCGGTTTTTCCCAATAAACTTGAATTGCTAAGGTAAAGGTTTTGATTTCCACAGCGAATATTACTCAACAATTTGGCGCTAAGCCGCTATTTGAAAACATCTCAGTTAAGTTCGGCGAAGGTAACCGCTACGGCTTAATTGGGGCTAACGGTTGTGGTAAATCAACCTTTATGAAAATCCTGAGCGGTGAGCTTGAACAAACAAGTGGTAACGTAAGCTACGATCCAAACGAGCGCGTTGCAAAACTGAACCAGGACCAGTTCGCATACGAAGAATTCACTGTAATCGATACAGTAATCATGGGTCATAAAGAGCTATGGGAAGTGAAGCAAGAGCGTGACCGCATCTACTCACTTGCTGAAATGAGCGAAGAAGACGGCATGAAAGTGGCTGACCTAGAAGTTCAGTTCGCGGAAATGGACGGTTACATGGCAGAAGCAAAAGCGGGTGAGCTTCTTCTTGCTGTAGGTATTCCAATGGAGCAACACTTCGGTCTAATGAGTGAAGTTGCACCGGGTTGGAAACTTCGTGTGCTTCTAGCGCAGGTTTTATTCGCAGACCCAGACGTAATGCTTCTTGACGAACCAACCAACAACTTGGATATGGACACTATCCGTTGGTTGGAAGACACGCTAAACGCGCGTAACTGCACAATGATCATCATTTCACACGACCGTCACTTCCTAAACTCAGTATGTACGCACATGGCTGACTTGGATTACGGTGAGCTACGTGTTTACCCAGGCAACTACGATGAGTACATGACTGCGGCTTCTCAAGCTCGTGAACGTCTACTAAACGACAACGCGAAGAAGAAAGCACAAATCGCTGAGCTACAAACGTTCGTTGCACGTTTCTCTGCAAACGCATCGAAAGCAAAACAAGCAACATCTCGTGCTAAGCAAATCGACAAGATCAAACTGGACGAAGTAAAAGCGTCTAGCCGTCAAAACCCATTCATCCGTTTTGAGCAGTCTAAAGAGCTTTTCCGTAATGCTCTGATTGTTGAAAACCTAAGCCAAGGTTTTGAAGACGACCTGTTTGCTAACTTCAATGCGATTTTTGAAGTCGGTGAGCGCGTTGCAATCATCGGTGAGAACGGTGTGGGTAAAACAACCTTGCTAAACACGCTTGCTGGTGTACTAGAACCACGTACAGGTGAGTTCAAATGGTCCGAAAACGCGAACATCGGTTACTACGCGCAAGACCACGCACACGACTTCGAAGAAGACCTAAACCTAACGGATTGGATGGGTCAATGGCGTCAAGAAGGCGATGACGAGCAAGTGGTTCGTAGTTTCCTAGGTCGTATGCTGTTTGGTCAAGATGACATCAAGAAGTCAGTAAAAGTACTGTCTGGTGGTGAACAAGGTCGTATGCTGCTTGGTAAGCTAATGATGCACAAACCAAACATGCTGCTAATGGACGAACCAACCAACCACATGGATATGGAATCGATCGAATCATTGAACACGGCACTAGAGCAGTACAAAGGCACATTGTTCTTCGTATCGCACGACCGTGTATTCGTAGACTCGCTAGCAACACGCATCATCGAAATCCGCGATGGTAAAATCACAGACTTTAAAGGTACTTACTCTGAGTTCCTAAAATCTCGTGGTATCGAAGGCTAATCCTTCTTCCGAATAAAGAAAAAGACCTCATTGCGAGGTCTTTTTTTATGTCTATTCTGTGTTAGTGCTAATGCTTTGCTAGCGCTATATTGTGGCGTTCAATCCTTAAATTGCCTCATTAGATAAGCATAAATCCCAACGAGCCCGAAGGTAATGATCATCGAAACGATGATGCCGCTTGGGGTGAGTAGATAATTCCACAGCTGATCGTTGTTCATAGTTCACATCCTTTGTGAATCCACATGATGACTTAAGTCTAACTCATTTGGTGAATTAATGATGAGTTATTGATTTCCCTTCACGTCAAAATTAATCTTCTCTGCACCAGTAAAGACTTGAAAACGTAAGCCTTTCGCACGAGCGATAGTAGTGATGCCAAACTTTTTCGCCAGATCCAAACCCATTTGAGTTACGCCCGAGCGAGAAAGTAAAACAGGGATACCCATCTGCGCTACTTTAATCACCATCTCTGATGTAAGGCGCCCCGTTGTGTAGAAAATTTTATCTTCACCCGTTTCTTGATTAAGCCACATTTCACCCGCTAGCGTATCAACTGCGTTGTGACGACCAACATCTTCCACAAAAGACAGCACTTCGTTGCCTTTACACACGGCACAGCCATGCACAGCGCCCGCTTTTTTGTAGGTATCGTTGTAATGCGTTAATGCTTCAAGCGCCGCGTAGATTTCAGATTGCTTCAGCGGCACTTGTGGCACTTGGTAATCTTCAAGCTGCTTCATCACGTTGCCATACATAGTGCCTTGACCACAACCAGACGTCACCGTCTTCTTCTTCAGCGCGCCTTCTAAGTGCTCAGTATTTTCTTTGGTGATAACCGCAGCTGAGTGCGTTTCCCAGTCAATAATGACCGATTCAATCGCTTCAGGATCAGACAAGAAGCTCTGGTTCTTCAAATAACCCAACACAAGCGCTTCAGGACGAGAGCCAAGCGTCATTAGCGTAACGACTTCCTTCCAGTTCAACATCACCGTAAGAGGGCGCTCACAGGCGATTTGCTTAGTTAGCTTCTCACCGTATTCGTCAAACACTTCTACTTCGATGGTCTGTAGGGGATTTTCACTGGTTTTAATAATGTTTGGTTTTACCACAGTCATGTCCTAATGAATGAGAGAGCCGATACACGCTCTCATTAATGGGTCTATTCGTCTTAACGCTACAACAAAGCAATTCTCATTCCAAAATAGCTGTTATAAGGAAAATTGCGAGGCATTGCTTCGATTCTGGATTAATTCTGCGATATCGCAGCAATGACACAGGTGCTAATTTGAATTTCTACTAGTTTTGAACTTATGAGCTTAGCGAAGGTAAGGCTTAATCTGGCGCGTTTATTGCTTTGTACCGCTAAAATGGTTGAAAGCAAAGTACAAAATGTCCTTTTCTGTCTTAAAGCCAACATAGAACAAACTGGGTGAGTTATGTCGGATAAGAAACAGTTCGAGAAAAATGAAGATTCATGGCCGGTAGGTGTGGATCTTGTAGAGCATGAGATCAGTACCGGTATTTGGGTTACGACCCAATGGCAACTGACGGGATTTGAGATTAACCCAACCGAAGACACTCAACATGTGTGCTTGCTGCAATTGCACAAAGACGAGCGCACCGATTACCGCTTTAACCTGAGCTCGCAACAACCAAAGCTTTTCTTGGTTATGGACAATGTCGACTCTGGTGATACACCGACGATTCAATTGCTTACGGCGTCTCAAACTGTCGCTGCGCAATATATGGATGGCGATAACCTAGTATTATCTAATGATATGCCGTTAGCTATTCAAGCTTGGATGGAAGCCTTTATTGGGCGCCACGGTGAGTTGTTAGAAGTAAGACGCAAGAAACGCAAAGGAGCGGGCAGAGCAAATGGCAACTAGTTTTTTTAGCCGTTGGTCGAAACGTAAGTTAGAAGAAGCCACTACCGAGCCTACAGACGCTAAGGTCGTGGAGTCTGTTGAATCTACTGAACCAGAAACCGCACAAGCTCATGAAGAATTAAGCACTGAAGCGCAAGCATTGGCTACTGAGGCTTCTGCGACAGAGACTGAATCTCAACAGACATCAAGCGAAACTACTGATCCTGAAGAGATGTCCGTAGCGCAGCTATTGGTTTCTGAGGCTTCAGACAGCGTTAAGAAAGCCGCACTGCGTAAGATGTTTTTGTCAGAAGAGTTTAACGTTCGCGATGGTTTGGATGATTACGACGATGACTACAGTAACCTCAAGTCGCTTTCTGAAGGGGTGGCTGAAACACTTCGTGATTGGGTGAAAGAGAAAACGGAAGAAGAACCAGCAGAAGAAACCGCACAATCAACTGAATCTCATGAAGAAAGTGATATTGAATCGGCTGATGTAGAACTTGCTGAAGGTGCTGAAATTCCCGAAGAACAACAAGAGCTGGATATAAATACAGTATCTGATGGAAGTGATATTCCAGAGACAAAACTAGCCCCTGAAGAGGTGGGACAAAATATACCACACAAAGAATAGGTACATTTTGACTAAACGCTCAATGAACCGGCTGAGACAAAATGTCCCAGTCGGTTTTTTTATCCCTACTATTTCTAAGATAAATAGCTAACCTATTGAAAATTAGCTGATATTTAATTGGCACGACATTTGCTATCTGTTGCTCATTACCATTCTTGTTGAAGTTAGACCATTTGCCTAACAGGCAGTGATAACCCGGGTGGGACTACCTAAAAGGGGTAGTTACTGATGAGTTAATCAGCAGAATCGCCTGCGCTAACTACAATGAAAGATGGAAGAAACTATCCATGCGTATAAATGGAACTGAGCAATGTTGAAACAACTATTAGAACAAGCAACTTCCAATAACGGTAAAGCGCGTCTGTATGCGTTTGAGAATACCGTAGAGTTGACCAATCTTATTCCACCAACGGTGAGCTACGAGAGTGGCGGTAATACACTGATTGTTGGACCGACTGCCATCATTGAGAGTGCAGCCGCGCAGCTATCTCAAATGAACAGCCTGACACTTCTTTCTACAGACGGAGAGAAAGGCACCAATCCAGAACTGTACTTTGCAAACTCAGTTCAGGTTTCTGGTTTCCTAGGCACGTTTGAAGTGCTTATCGAAAATAACGGTCTAACAAGCAACCTAGCAAAAGTCGCTATCAATAGTGATTGTTTCGATGTTGTTCTCGATCTTTGTCTAAGCAGCTGTATGTCAGAAGAGGTTCCGGTTCCTGGTTACTACCCAGTAGGACGCGGCTATCCAAAACTGGCTGAAGCGCTAGAAGAAATCCCAACATTAATGGGGACGTTTGATAAGCCAAAATTCTTTCGCCTGGATACAGACCTATGTGCGCACAGTTCTCGTGGCGTAAAAGGTTGTGAGCGTTGTGTGGATGCTTGTCCTGCTGGCGCACTATCAAGTGAAGGCAGCGATAAAACGGGTCATCGCATTGAGATTAACCCATACCTATGTCAGGGCGTGGGTACTTGTGCAACGGCTTGTCCGACAGAAGCGATTCATTACGCGCTACCTAATCCTGAAGATACGCAAAAATTCATTGAACGCACGCTAGCGAACTACGAGCAAGCGGGCGGTCTGGATCCTATCGTTCTTATCTGTAGTTCTCGCCACGAGACTTACAATGTGATGGCACTGAAAGCGCTACCAGATAACGTGATTCCAATTGTGGTTGAAGAGCTTCCTTCTATCGGTATCGATACATGGTTTGCAGCTCTAGTTAATGGCGCGACACAGGTGCTATTTGCAGCTTCTCGCTTTATGCCTGCAACCATCATTCGTGTTCTAAATAACGAAGTAGGTATCGCGCAAGAGCTATTGGATCAACTTGGTATCGCAAAAGAGACCATCGATATCCTTTACTTGGAATCGCTTCGTGAAGGTCCTCCAACACTATGTACAGATTCGTTCGACCTTGCACTTGGCGATCTTCAAGGTAACAAGCGACAACGTCTGTTTACTGCGCTGGATGCGATGTCTTCTTCTCGTATTCCGGTTGAGAACATTGTTGAACTGCCTGCGAACGCGCCTTACGGCAATGTTTCTTGTGAGAGCAAAGATTGTACGTTGTGTATGAGCTGTGTGGCGGTTTGTCCGACGCGTGCACTTCATACCGATGGTGAATCTCCATCACTTAAATTCGTTGAACAAGATTGTATTCAATGTGGTTTGTGTGAAAAGGCATGTCCAGAGAAAGTTCTGACTCTAACGCCACGCATGAACTGGGTGAAAGAAGAGCGCCAAAAAGCGGTTGTGATTCACGAAGAGAAAGCAGCGGAATGTATTCGCTGTCATAAGCCATTCGCACCTCAGTCTATGATCGACATGCTACAAAACAAGTTACGCGGTCACTCTCATTTCTCCGATGAAGCGGCGATCAATCGTATCGCGATGTGTGAAGACTGCCGTGTGATCGATATGTTTGAGTCTATGGCAGAAGACCCAATGAAACAACTGAAATACTAGGAGCTCGCAGTGGATACACAACGAGAACAAGAACAAACACTGAGAACAGAGATCTACTTGGTTTTGTCAGCGCTTTTCCGTAGCGCACCAAGTGAAGAGATGATCGAGTTCCTGACTTCTCTAGAAGTTGAACCATCAGAAAGCGCAATGCAAAAAGCGTGGATTGCACTTCAGCAAGCGGCAAAAGATTCCAACCGTGAAGCGCTAGAAGATGAATACCAAGATCTTTTCATTGGTATCGGTCGTGGTGAAGTGATGCCATTTGGCTCATGGCACATGACGGGTGCAATGATGGAAAAACCACTGGCTGAAATTCGTCACGATTTGGAACTGCTTGGTTTCGAGCGTGATGAGAATGTGAAAGAGCCGGAAGACCACATCGCAGCACTTTGTGAAGTGATGTCGATGCTAACGGGTGAAGAAGAAGATCTTCAACAAGCGGTGTTTAACAAACACATCGCACCTTGGTTTAACTCTTTCACTCAGCAACTAGAAAACGCAGAGAGTGCGAGCTTTTATAAGCCAGCAGCTCAACTGTGTGAGGCGTTCTTAACACTGGAACAAGTGCGCTTTAGCGTGAACACCAAAAGCAGTAAGCACAAATTAAAAATTGATGTGAAAAACGTCACTGATTACGAGTAATCGAGCAGTACTTGGTCATATCGATAGAGGGGCAATAGCCTCCAAAGATCTACCGTAAGGTAAGGAAGCAATGATGAAAGATAATAAAGAAATAAACACAAGCCGTAGGGATCTCCTGAAAGGCTTAACGACTGCAGCCGTAGCTGGTGCGGTTGTCGCTGGAACAACAAAAGTGGCAAGCGCTTCAGAAACGGTTGAGCCTTCTGAAAAAGACGTGAAGAAGAAAGGGTATCGTGAAACTCAACACATTCGCGATTACTACGACACACTTTAGGAGATAACGGATGAAACTTGTCAAACGCTCCGACAGTGTGAGCAAAGAAACCAATCAGCTTGGCGTTTCTCGCCGTGCATTCATGAAAAACACCTCGCTTGCTGCTGGTGGTGCGGTTGTAGGTGCAAGTCTTTTTGCACCGGGCATGATGAAGAAAGCACAAGCTAAATCGGTGGATCCAGAAGCGAAAACAGAAGTAAAACGTACTATCTGTTCTCACTGTTCTGTAGGTTGTGGTATCTACGCTGAAGTTCAAAACGGCGTATGGACAGGTCAAGAGCCTGCATTTGACCACCCATTCAACGCTGGTGGACACTGTGCAAAAGGTGCAGCACTGCGCGAACACGGTCACGGTGAGCGTCGTCTGAAATACCCAATGAAGCTTGAAAACGGTAAGTGGAAGAAGCTTTCTTGGGATCAAGCGATCGAAGAAATCGGTAACAAGGTGATGGACATCCGCAAAGAGTCGGGTCCAGATTCCGTTTACTGGTTGGGTAGTGCGAAGCACAACAACGAACAAGCGTACATGTTCCGTAAGATGGCGTCGCTTTGGGGTACCAACAACGTTGACCACCAAGCGCGTATCTGTCACTCAACAACCGTAGCAGGTGTAGCAAACACTTGGGGTTACGGTGCGATGACCAACTCTTTCAATGACATGCACAACTGTAAGTCGATGCTGTTCATTGGTTCAAACCCTGCAGAAGCGCACCCTGTTGCGATGCAGCACATCCTGATCGCGAAAGAGAAGAACAACTGTAAGATCGTTGTTGCGGATCCTCGTCGTACTCGTACCGCTGCAAAATCAGATCACTACGTATCGCTACGTCCGGGTTCTGACGTTGCATTCATCTGGGGCGTGCTATGGCATGTCTTCGCGAACAACTGGGAAGACAAAGAGTTCATTCGTCAACGTGTATTCGGTATGGATGAAATCCGTGCAGAAGTAGCGAAATGGACACCAGCAGAAGTTGAGCGCGTAACTGGCGTTCCTGAGTCTGAAGTTTACAAAACAGCGAAACTGCTTTCTGAAAACCGTCCGGGTTGTATCGTGTGGTGTATGGGTGGTACTCAACACACGACTGGTAACAACAACACACGTGCTTACTGTGTACTTGAGCTTGCGCTAGGTAACATCGGTAAATCAGGCGGTGGTGCAAACATCTTCCGTGGTCACGATAACGTACAGGGTGCAACTGACCTTGGCGTACTATCTGACACGCTACCTGGCTACTACGGTCTGTCTGAAGGTTCTTGGCGTCACTGGTCGAAAGTGTGGGAAATCGATTACGAATGGATCAAAGGTCGTTTCGATGACAACGCTTACGGCGGTCAAAAACCAATGAACAGTGCAGGTATCCCTGTATCTCGTTGGGTGGATGGTGTTCTTGAAAACAAAGACAACATTCGTCAACGTGAAAACATCCGTGCAATGTTCTACTGGGGTCACGCAGTAAACTCTCAGACTCGTGGTCCTGAGATGAAGAAAGCGATGCAGAAGCTGGATATGATGGTTATTGTTGACCCATACCCAACAGTCGCAGCGGTAATGAACGATCGTACTGACGGCGTTTACCTGCTTCCTGCAACGACTCAGTTTGAAACGCACGGCAGTGTGACAGCATCTAACCGCTCACTTCAGTGGCGTGATCAGGTTATCGAGCCATTGTTCGAATCTAAACCTGACCACGAAATCATGTACCTGCTAACTAAGAAGCTAGGTTATGAAGATCTGCTGTTCAAAAACATCCGTGTTGAGAACAACCAGCCAGTGATCGAAGACATCACGCGCGAATTCAACAAAGGCATGTGGACCATCGGTTACACAGGTCAAAGCCCAGAGCGTCTAAAAGCGCACCAACAAAACTGGCATACATTCCACAAGACGTCTCTAGAGGCAGAAGGTGGTCCTGTGAATGGTGAGACTTACGGTCTACCTTGGCCATGTTGGGGTACGCCAGAGATGAAACACCCAGGCACACACATTCTGTACGATACGTCGAAGACGGTTGCAGAGGGTGGCGGTAACTTCCGTACGCGTTTCGGTGTGGAATTCGAAGGTCAAAGCCTACTTGCTGAAGACAGCTATTCAAAAGGCTGTGAAATCAAAGACGGTTACCCAGAATTCTCTGACAAGCTAATCAAACAGCTTGGTTGGTGGGACGACCTAACGGCTGAAGAAAAAGCAGCAGCGGAAGGTAAAAACTGGAAAACTGACCTGTCTGGCGGTATTCAACGCGTAGCAATTAAGCACGGTTGTATCCCGTTTGGTAACGCAAAAGCGCGCGCGATTGTTTGGACATTCCCAGACCGAGTGCCGCTACACCGTGAGCCGCTATACACGCCTCGTCGTGACCTTGTAACGGATTACCCAACTTGGGACGACAAAGAAGCAATCTTCCGTGTACCAACGCTTTACAAGTCTATCCAAAAAGAAGACAAGTCTGGCGAATACCCGATCATCCTGACTTCTGGTCGCTTGGTTGAGTACGAAGGTGGTGGTGAAGAGACGCGTTCAAACCCATGGCTTGCTGAACTTCAACAAGAAATGTTCGTTGAAGTGAACCCGAAAGACGCAAACGATCTTGGCTTCAAAGATGGCGATGACGTTTGGGTTGAAGGTGCAGAAAAAGGCCGCATCAAGGTGAAAGCGATGGTCACTCGTCGTGTTAAACCGGGTCTGGCATTCATTCCGTTCCACTTCGGCGGTAAGTTCGAAGGTGAAGACCTACGTCCTAAGTACCCAGAAGGTACGGATCCTTATGTTGTTGGTGAAGCAGCCAACACGGCAACCACTTACGGTTACGACCCTGTTACTTTGATGCAGGAAACTAAAGTAACCCTATGTAACATTCGTAAAGCGTAAGGAGTCTGACAATGGCACGAATGAAATTCCTATGTGACACCAAACGCTGTATCGAGTGTAACGGCTGTGTTACTGCATGTAAGAACGAAAACGATGATGCACTTGAGTGGGGTATTCAACGTCGTCGCGTGGTAACACTGAACGACGGTGAACCAGGTGAAAACTCAATCTCTGTTGCTTGTATGCACTGTACAGATGCGCCTTGTATGGCAGTTTGTCCAGCTGACTGTTTCGAGCACACAGAAGACGGCATCGTTCTTCACAATAAAGATCTTTGTATCGGTTGTGGTTACTGTCTGTTTGCTTGTCCATTCGGTGCGCCTCAGTTCCCGAAACAAGCGTCGTTCGGTGAGCGTGGTAAAATGGACAAATGTACTTTCTGTGCAGGTGGTCCAAACACAGAACCAGGTTCTCTAGAAGAGCGTGAGAAGTACGGTGCGAACCGTATTGCTGAAGGTAAGCTACCTATGTGTGCGTCACTATGTTCAACAAAAGCACTGCTAGCGGGTGATGCAGAGAAAGTTTCTGACATCTTCCGTCAACGTGTGGTTGAGCGCGGTGCGAAAAACGCAGGTTGGACAGACGGTAACGATCTTTCTTACGACGCAACCAAAAGCTAAGTAGGAGAGACACATGTTAAATACTCTTAAACGTGCGTCTCTTGTAATGCTGTCGATGATGACAGCATTACTGCTGACCTTTGCGATGCCAGCGTCTGCGCAAGAAGACACATCTCCAGTGGTACAACAGGAGATGACGCAACTTGCAGGTGCAGACTTCTGGCGCCAGGTCAAAGAGGGGCAAGAAGGCTATACCACGTCGAAATCAGCGGAACACGGTGTGCTGATCAGTACTCCGGGTGAGACTTGGTACATTCTTAAAGAGAAATGGATGTCTCCTGCGGGCGCTGTCGCGATTTTCGGCAGTATCGCAATGGTTATCATGGCTTACGTATTCGTTGGTCCTCTAATGCTAAGCAAGCCACGTACTGGCAAGAAGATGAAACGCTGGTCTCGACTAGACCGCGCACTACACTGGAGCATGGCGTTTACCTTCTTAACGCTGGCATTCAGTGGTTTGATGCTGGTTTACGGTAAGCACTTCTTGAAGCCGTACGTACCCACTGAGTTCTGGGGCTTCATCGTCATGTTGGCGAAGCAATACCATAACTACATGGGTCCGTTGTTCTTCATCTTGCTGATGTTTGTTCTACTGAAATGGTGGCGCAAATCTATCCCTAACATGACAGACATCCGTTGGTTCATGAAAATGGGTGGCATGGTTGGTAAACACAAAGGAACGCACCCATCGGCTGGTTTCTCGAACGGTGGTGAAAAGGCGATCTACTGGTTGTTGATCTTCTTCGGTGCTATCGCTGCAGTGAGTGGCTTAATTCTGGATTTCCCTATTTTTGGCCAAACTCGTCGCGATATGGAATTGTCTAACCTTGTTCACGCGATTTCGGCACTGATTCTTATCTGTGGCTTTATCTTCCACATCTACATCGGTCTATTCGGTATGGAAGGTGCGTTAGAAGGTATGGTTACCGGTGAAGTTGACGAAACATGGGCGAAAGAACACCACGATCTTTGGTATGAAGAAGTGAAATCCAAAGAAGCGATGGGCGAAACAGATACGGCAAACACGGAACCAAAAGGAGCGAAAGCGAATGAACAAACCTCATAACGGGATTTGGGTTGCGTACATCCTGAGTTGTTTGACCCCGTTTACGTTTTTGATCTCAGGCGTTATCGCAATCATTTACGCTGGGTACCGTTTGGATAAAGGTGAAGACAGCGACGTAGTGAACTCACATTACTACGGCTTGATTCGTACTTTCTTCCTGTACTTCACGTTCTTTGTTGTTTTGATCGTAACAGTGGCAACATCGAACGGTGTGTTGGTTGGCGTAAGTGACTATTGGGTACACAGCAGCTTGCTAGACACGGTAGCTTACTTCATTCCTTGGGTAGGTATGCTGTTCGCAACGCTAGCTATTCTTGTGTGGTTCCTACGCATGTACCAAGGTATGAACCAACTGCGCAACAATATGCCTCACAGACCGTCTACAGGCCCAAACCTGTAAATCTTATTGCGTTGCAAAGAAATCAAAAACAGTCTGTAAAAATGCAAAACCCTCGACATAGTTCGAGGGTTTTTTATATCGTCTTTATAAGAAATACTGACCTAGCAGTTTCCTTTTTTCGCTTGTCCGGGCGGACAGAAATCACCACCATGAACTGGGTGGTCATTATCTTTGTCATTGGTGCTCACTTTGACTTTTACGTCATCGAATTCACCCTCAACATTTGTAAGCTGACACCCTGCTAAAGTACCCAATAATATAAGGACAAGAGATACACGTCTCATTGCTTTGCCTCTCAATTTATCATTCTAATTAGGACCACTACGACCATGGTCTAATCCATATTACTACTGTTGTTATTCGTTCAGTGTTAAGCTAATGAAAAAGAACAACAAGGATAGGTTATGGATTTCCCTTATAGAAATATTGTAGTACTTACTGGCGCAGGCATCTCGGCTGAGTCTGGTATTCAAACATTTCGAGCTCAAGATGGTCTCTGGGAGAATCACCGCATAGAGGACGTCGCAACACCTGAAGGGTTTGCTCGCGATCCCGATCTTGTTCAATCGTTCTATAATCAACGTCGCAAAAAACTGCAGGGCGAAGATATCAAGCCTAATGCTGCTCATATCGCGCTAGGACGCTTAGAGGATCAGTTGGAAGGCAAAGTGACTATCATCACTCAAAACATCGATAATCTGCACGAGAGAGGTGGTAGCGCCAATATTATTCACATGCACGGTGAATTGCTTAAAGCGCGTTGTAGTGAATCTAATCAAGTCATCGAGCATTCAGAAGACATTGAAACTGGCGAGTTGTGTCATTGCTGCCAAATTCCAGCTCAAATGCGTCCACACATTGTTTGGTTTGGTGAAATGCCACTGCGCATGGGGGAGATCTATGCGGCTTTGGAAGAAGCAGACTTGTTTATTTCTATTGGTACTTCTGGCGTGGTATATCCAGCCGCAGGCTTTGTACATGATGCGAAGATGCATGGTGCACATACGATTGAAATCAACTTAGAGCCAAGTGCTGTAGAGAGTGAGTTTGAAGAGAAGCGTTACGGTAAGGCGAGCATCGAAGTACCGAAGCTTGTTGAAGAGATTCTTGCTCTGGAAAATGAAACCAGCGCTTAATCAGACGGACAGGACCTTGGTTTAGCAAAGGCATCGAGTGATTCGATGCCTTTTTGTATTTTGAAACTTCGTATTATGGCATTTGGTAATCTGAGCTGGATAGCTGGATAGCTGGATAGCTGGAGATACAAAGAGTAAGTTTCAGATACAAGAAAAGCGACCGAAGCCGCTTTTCTAAACTATTTCGACAGACTGATTAGTTGTCTACTTTTAGCTTTTGGAAGTATTCATCGTAAAGCACGCTAGCTTCACCGACTTCGTCTTGCCATGTACCGCTGTCCATCACTTCTTGTGGTGGGAAGATGCTTGGATCGTTAGCAAATTCTTTCGGTAGTAGATCGTGAGCTGTTTTCACTGGAGTAGGGTAACCAATCTCTAGTGCAATCTTAGCTGCGTTCTCAGGACGTAGAAGGAAGTCGATCATCTTATGAGCAGCATCAACGTTTTTCGCGCCAGCTGGAATTGCTAGGCTGTCCATCCAGAAGATAGTGCCTTTTTCTGGCCAGATGATGTCGATGTTCGCGCCTTCTTGACGAGCCATGTAAGCAGAACCGTTCCAAAGCATACCAAGTGATACTTCACCTGCTAAATATGGGTTCGCTGGGAAGTCTGAGTTGAATACCAATACGTTTGGCATTAGCTTTTTCAGTTCTTCGTAAGCCGCTTTGATCTCGTCTGGGTTAGTTGTGTTTGGTGAGTAACCAAGCTTAGTTAATGCAATGTGGAATACTTCGCGAGAATCATCCATCAGCATTAGTTGACCTTCCCACTTGCTATCCCAGAAGTCATCCCATTTAGTTACAGAAGACTTATCTAGCATATCAGCATTGATACCAATACCGGTCGCACCCCAAATGTATGGGATAGAGTAGTTGTTGTTCGGGTCGAACGGCTTGTTCAGGAAGTTAGTGTCTAGATCAGCAAAGTGAGAAAGTTTCTCTTTGTCGATCTTTTGCAGCATGCCTTCTTTACGCATTTTAGATACGAAATAGGTAGACGGTACTACCAAGTCGTAACCAGAACCTTGAGTTTTCAACTTCGCGTACATGCTTTCGTTAGACTCGTACGTAGAGTAGATAACTTTGATGCCGGTTTCTTTTGTAAAGTCTTCAAGAACTTCATTTGGAATGTATTCCGACCAGTTGTAGAAATACAGTTCTTGATCAGCAGCCATTGCAGGGGTAGCGATTAGCGTCGCCGCACACAGTGCGCTTGCGTAGAATTTACTTTTCATTTTATTTCCGTTTTGTTCAGCAACAGGACAAATCAATACTAGTAACAGATACTGGTTTGCGCCAAATTGCGATAAGCACAATCCTGTTTATTTGAGCGACAAAAACTGACATTAAGACCAAAATAGGCAGTAATGCTTGAACTCGAGTCAAATAAACCTAGCAACATACAATTATATCAGTCAATTACAAAAATAGGCAGCGTATTGCTGCCTATTTTCATTTAGTAGATGGCTTATTAAGCAAGATCAGATTATTGACCCGCTTTTAGCTTCAGGAAGTAGTCTTCATACTTCACTGTCATGTCGCCAACAGAGTCTTGCCATTCAACGCGGTCAAGGTCTTCTTGAGAAGGGAACAGTGGTGCAACGTCTTTGAATTTAGCGTTAGATTCTGCAACCGCTGTTAGGTAACCCGTATCCGCTGAAATTTGCTCTGCGATTTCTGGACGTAGTAGGAAGTCGATCATCTTGTGAGCCGCTTCTACGTTCTTCGCGCCAGAAGAGATTGCGAAGTTATCAACCCAACCGATACCGCCTTCTTTAGGGAATACTAGTTTCAGGTTCATGCCTTCGTTTTGAGCAGCAGCTGCGCTACCGTTCCAAAGCATACCAACACCAACTTCGCCAGACATGTATGGTGCTCCTGGGTTGTCAGAGTTGAATACTAGAACGTTAGGCATTAGCTTTTGTAGCTCTGCGTACGCTTCGTCGATTTGTTTTGGATCCGTAGAGTTACCTGAGTAACCCAGTTTGCGTAGTGCAATGTGGAACACTTCACGAGTGTCGTCCATCAGCATTACTTGACCTTCAAGCTCTGGCTTCCATAGGTCAGCCCAGCTTTGGAAGTCGTTTGGATCGTACATGTCCGCGTTAACCGCTAGACCTGTAATCGCAACAACGTGTGGAATAGAGTAGTCGTTATTTGGATCGTAAGGCTTGTCTAGGTAGTTTTTATCTAGGTTGCCGAAGTTTTTCAGCTTAGTCTTATCGATCTTTTGTAGCATGCCCTCGTCACGCATCTTCGCTACGAAGTACGTTGAAGGTACTACTAGGTCATAACCTTGGTTATGAGTTTTTAGCTTTGCATACAAAGTTTCGTTCGACTCGTAAGTCGAGTAGATTACTTTGATGCCAGTTTCTTTAGTAAATTGCTCTAGGATATTACTGTTAATGTAAGGACCCCAGTTCATAAATACTAATTCTTTATCATCCGCTGCCGCTGTACCAGAGAACAGAGAAAGCGCACATGCACTACCAGCTAATAGAGTAGCCCATTTTTTCATTGACGTTAGCTCCAAACCAAACGTTGTCCAATTTTGGACGATAGATAGTAAAACAGAATGGCATGTAACCATTCTGTTTCGCGATGTTAACGGGTGCGGATTCTACTTTACTTTTTCTCTTGCTAGCAACTGAGAAATCACTACCAAGACCAAAGAAACAATCAACATCACCGTTGCTAGGGCGTTCACTTCCGGTGAAATGCCCACCTTAACCATTGAGTAAATCTTCAATGGCAAGATTTCATATGTTGGACCTGTTACAAACGAGCTGATAATTACGTCGTCCAAAGACAGGGTAAAGCTCAGTAGCCAACCTGCAGCAACCGCTGGTTTAGCAAGAGGAAGGATGATCTGTTTCAAGATAACCCATTCGCTTGCGCCAAGGTCTTTTGCAGCTTCCAACATTTTCACATCAAAGCCATTTAAACGGCTGTACACTGTTACCACAACGAACGGTAGACAGAAGGTGATGTGAGCAATCAATAGAGTAAAGAAGCCAAGCTGTGCGCCTAATACTAGGAACAGAGCAAGCAATGAAATCGCCATTACAATATCTGGAGACATCATTACGACAAACAGCATGCCGTTTACCGCACCTTTACCTTTGAACGAGTAACGGAATAGGGCAACTGCTGTCAAACTACCAATAATTGTAGCAGCAGTTGCAGAAAATACCGCTACGTTCAATGAATGCCATGCAGCCTGCATTAGGCTGTCGTTATTTACTAAAGTTTCGTACCATTTCGTGGTGAAACCGCCCCATTTCATACCAAATTTGTTGGCATTAAATGAGTTAACAATTAAGACGATGATTGGCAGATACAAAAATGCATATACCAGCGCCATAAAGCTAAATCTAACTGTGCGTCCCATTAGTCTAGCTCCACTTTCTTATTCAATAGTTTGCCAGCTCTGTAGTAAGCGTAAAGCATCACAGCCATTGCGAAGGTGAGAGCGATACTGGTCGCAGCACCAAATGGCCAGTCACGAGCGTTCAATACTTGGCTCTTAATGACGTTACCGATCAGTAGGTTCTTCGCACCGCCAAGAAGGTCAGAGATGTAGAACATACCTAGTGCAGGTAACAGAACCAACAAACAGCCACCGATAATGCCAGGCATTGTCAGAGGTAGAATAACGCGTGTAATGGTTTGAAACTTGTTCGCACCAAGGTCTTTTGCTGCCTCGATGTATGTGTTGTCTAACTTCTCGATTGCCGAGTAAAGCGGCAAAATCATAAATGGAAGCAAGATGTACACAAGACCAATCATTACTGCTGTTTCGGTATACATTAAACGCATCGGTTTATCGATGATTTCCATCGCCATCAACGACTTGTTCAAAATGCCTTGAGTACCTAGAACAATCTTCAGACCGTAAGTTCGGATAAGAGAGTTAGTCCAGAACGGTACAATCACCAAGAACAACATGAACGGACGCCATTTTTCAGGCATTTTCGCTACGATGTAAGCAAATGGATAACCAATCACCAAACACAACAAAGTTGCGATGATCGCCATGTAGAAAGAGTGCATCAGCACCTTTGCGTACAAAGGATCAAGTAGGCGAAGATAGTTGTCGAACGTAAACGTTAATTCAATGAGGTTCGCTTCATCACGCGTCAAGAAACTTGTACCGATAATCATTAGGTTTGGTACTAACACAAACAGTGTTAACCAACCAACGATTAGGGTAATGATCGCGTTCTGAAGATTAAGCTTCTTGCTTATCATTTAGTACTACCTCCCAGCTCTCAACCCAAGTAATAGCGACTTTCTGGCCGAGAGAGTGGTCCACATCTGGATCATCTTCGTTAAAGAATTCGCTTACCATCACGCGCATGCCTGAATCCAATTGGATAACAGAATCAAGCGTCATACCTTTATAGGTACGCTCAGTTACGTGACCTACGATGCCTTTTTCTTCAGACTCTTTGATCTCTTCGATTCGTAAGTCTTCTGGGCGAAGTAGTACTTGTAGTTTGTCACCAGCTTGTGCTTCTTGATCGTAGTAAACAACGGATTCAACGCCTTCAATCTCTGCACGAATACGTTTCTCGTCGATACGATCTAGCATGGTTGCGTTGAATACGTTGATCTCACCGATAAAGCGAGCAACAAATAGGTTCTTAGGTTCTTCGTAGATCTCACGTGGAGAGCCATCTTGTTCGATAACACCGTCGCGCATAACAATAATGCGGTCAGACATCGATAGGGCTTCTTCCTGGTCGTGCGTAACGAAGATAAAGGTAATACCAAGCTGACGCTGAAGCTGTTTAAGCTCGATTTGCATTTGCTTACGTAGTTTGTAATCAAGCGCAGATAGAGATTCATCTAGCAGCAGTACTTTTGGCTTGTTCACAACCGCACGCGCAATGGCGATACGTTGTTGCTGACCACCAGAAAGTTGGTGAGGCTTACGCTGTGCCATTTTTTCTAGGCGAACCATGCGTAGCGCATCCATAACTCGCGGCTCGATCTCTGCAGCAGGTGTTTTCTGCATGCGAAGACCAAAAGCAACGTTTTCAAATACGGTCATATGAGGGAAGAGTGCGTAACTCTGAAATACCGTGTTGACGTGCCTTTGCTCTGCAGGAACCTGTGTTACATCTTGGTCATCTAATACGATTTGACCGTTGTCTGCCGTCTCAAAGCCCGCGATCATGCGTAAAACCGTTGTTTTACCACAACCAGAAGGACCAAGAATCGTCAGAAACTCACCATGATTAACATCCAGATTTAAATTACCGATGATTTCCTTGCCATCGAAACTTTTGCTAATACCAGATAGACGAACTACTGGCTTTCCTGCTTGCTGTTTAGCGTTCAACGTCTGTATTTCTCCCACGTTCAAATTGGGTTTCGACCAATTGATGTGACATTAGTCATTCACTTTTGAGGCGCGCATCATAATCACCAAAATTGTGAAATCAAAGCATTTTCTTATCTTGAAACAGAAAAAATTTTGCAGGAAAAAGTAAACATTCCTTACCATACTGTTTTTATGGGGGTATTCAATTTTCCGCTATACATAAGCAAGGCATTAATTTCTTCAGCAAATGTTTTCAATTTCATGGATTTGCGAGTGGTTAATTATCGACCAAATAGCAGATTTTGCAAGTATTGAGGCCGACTTATGATTTTAGACGCGGAAAGATTTCTTTATAATGACGCCCTTATTAATTAACTGGTTTTCCAGAAAAAATCTTACAAGTTAGCCTTGGATTAAATATGAACAACGATTTTGAGAAAGATTTCAATCTTGGAGGGAGTGTAGAGCGAGCTCTTTCTGGCAAGTATGAACTAAAAGCAGCAGCCGTTTTTAGTGAAGCTTGGCGCACCACCATTCAACAGTTTTTGTCCTTCTCACCTGCGATTATTCTTTTGCTTTTCGTACAGTTGGGTATCTTCTATATCGCACTGCAACTTCAACTGGGTGATCCAGGCGTAATCCTTGATGCTATTCAAGACCCAGAATCTTTTACCACTGACATCGTTTCCGCTATTTATGTGGCTAACTTTAGTTACGAAGTGATCAGCGCGCCGATTTATGCTGGTATCAGCTTAATGGCGATGAGCCACGTTGCAGGGTTACGAACCAAGATCCGTCATGTGGGCAAAGGTCTTCAGTTTACGGTACCAGTGATTCTAGCAACGCTGTTTAGCTTGATGATGCAGGGTGTAGCGGGAATGATTTTCCCATTGCTGTCTCTGTATCTTTCTTTAGCGTTTAGTCATTCTATCTTATTGATTTGTGAGAAAAGAGTGCCTCCAATGCAGTCACTTCTTTTGTCACTTCGTGCAATCAACAAGAAGCTTTTTGTGGTCGCAGGGCTTTACTTAGGCGTGATGTTGATGTTTATTGTTGCTGCAATGTTCTACGGAATTGGCTTGATCTTCGTGCTACCGTTCTTCTTCCATTTGAAGGGAATCCTGTACCGCGAAATGTTTGGTATCAAGTTAAAGATCGTAGCGACACAGCAAAATGATAACGATCACGATGGTAACTCTCAGGTGTTTGATGCCTAAATCTTTAAAATCAATGAGTTTACGAGTGGCGGCTATCACAATAGCCGCCAC